>NZ_JBMAIQ010000008.1:0-329905 GCF_048573875.1 Rhodococcus sp. SB1D | reverse complement strand
CCCCCCCACACCCCCCCCCCCCCCCCCCCCCCCCCCCCCCCCCCCCCCCCCCCGCGCTCGTACTGTGGGTTCTCAGGCTTTGCGTGCCGTCTTCATTGCACGGTCCACTTCCCAGAATGCTCGAAGCGACGCGATCTTGCCGTCGTCGTTCACGCGATAGACGAACACGCCCTCGGCGTCGATGATCGAGCCGCCGATGGTGGTCCGGATCTTGCCGATGTTGACGTTCTCGTTGCCGCACACCAGTGAATCGTCGATCAGAAATTCGAGCTTGTCCGCGTTCGCGATCGTCATGTCGTAGAACTTGGAGATCGCTTCGCGCCCGTGATGGCCTTTGCCTTCGGGATCGAAGCCCGAAGGCCCGACCGGATCCTCCACCCAACCGTCCTCGGCGAAGAGGTCCAGCCAGGCTTCCTTGTTCTTGCCACTCGCTGCGGCGCGCGAAGCGTTACCCGCGACGCGGGCGGGGTGTTCGTCGGTCATCGCGGCTCCTCAGTTGATGTACTGCTCGGCGAATTTGCGCATCGAATCCTGCTTTGCCTCCAGTGGGGCATCGAATCCGATTCCGTCGAAAACCCAAGGCACGGTGATGATGTCCGTGACGCCGGCATCTTCGAGCTCTGCGTAACCGTCCTTGCCGAAACGGTCGATGCACACCGTCTGGATTTCGAACGGCTCGTTCTCGCGGCCGTACTCGGCGCGCAGTTCGCGTAGTCGTGCGATCACACCCACCAGGTCGTCGAACTTGATCATCGCCGAGGTCCAACCGTCGCCGACTCGCGCAGCACGCTTGAGTGCGACCTCGGTGTGGCCGCCGACGTAGAACGGAACCGGCTTGGTGGGGGCCGGGCTCATCTGCAGGCGATCGAAATCGAAGAACTCACCGTGATACTCGACCATGCCGCCGCCGAGGATCAGTTTGAGGACGTCGATCATCTCGTCCACACGTGCGCCCCGACGCTTGTACGGAGCGCCGCACCACTCGAACTCTTCCGGAGCCCAACCGATTCCGACGCCGAAGCCGAAACGGTTGTTCGTCAATGCGGCCACGGAACCGACCTGCCGCGCGAGCAGGACGGGATTGCGGCTACCCAGCTTGAGCACCTGGGTGTAGAACTCGATCTTCTCGGTCACCGCGCCCATTGCAGCCGCGGCGATGAGCGGATCGACCCAGGGGGTCTCGGCATTCCACATCCGAGACCCGTCCGGGGTGTACGGGTAATCCGCCGCCTGCGTTTCCATGAAGAACAGTGAATCGGGGAGAGCGATCGACGAAAAGCCGCATTCCTCGGCAGTTTTGGCGATACCGGCTAACTGGTCCAAGGGGTTCATGGCAACCCCGACGGTGTACTTCATCTTCGGCCTCTTCCTGATCGGCGTGTGTGCTGCTGCTTACGTGGTGGGACGTTCGGAGCCGACGACCCACATCGAGAAGTACTGCGAGCCACCGCCGTAGGCATGGCCGAGAGCCTTGCGAGCATCGGCTACCTGGTGATCGCCGGCGCGGTGCATGACCTGCATCGCCGACTCGGCAAAACGGATCATGCCCGAGGCGCCGATCGGGTTGGAGGAGAGAACACCGCCCGAGGCATTGACCGGGAGCTTGCCGCCGATCGCGGTTTCACCCGCCTCGGTGAGCTTCCAGCCCTGGCCTTCCTCCGCGAAGCCGAGGTTCTCGAGCCACATCGGCTCGAACCACGAGAACGGGACATAGATTTCGGCGCAGTCGATCTCGTTGAGCGGATCGGTGATTCCCGCTGACTTCCACAGTGCTGCTGCAGCGTCACGGCCGGCCTGCGGATTGACCTGATCGCGTCCGGCATAGAAGGTCGGCTCGGTGCGCATCGCCGTCGCGTGGATCCACGCGACCGAACGACCCTCGGCCTCGACCTGTGCGGCCGCTTCCTCGTTGCCGATCACCAGAGCGCACGCGCCATCCGAGGACGGGCAGGTCTCGTCGTAGCGGATCGGATCCCAGAGCATCTGAGATGCCTGTACCGATTCGAGAGTGATGTCCGGCTGCCGCAAGTGCGCATACGGATTGAGGCTGCCGTTGAGTCGATCCTTCACAGCGACGAGGTAGCCGATGTGCTCCGGTGCGCCCGATCGACGAATGTACGAACGGACGTGCGGCGCGAAGTATCCACCGGCACCGGCGCCGACGGGCATGTTGAACGGAACCGGTACGGACAGCGCCCACATGGCGTTCGACTCGGACTGCTTCTCCCAGGAAACCGTCAGAACCCGCTTGTGGACACCGGATTTGACCAGGCTGGAGGCGACGATAGCTGTCGAACCGCCCACCGATCCGGCAGTGTGAACACGCAGCAACGGCTTTCCGTTTGCGCCCAGAGCATCCGACATGGCGAGTTCGGGCATCATCGAACCCTCGAACAGGTCGGGGGCCTTTCCGATGACGACGGCGTCGATGTCGTCCCAGCCGACGTTGGCGTCGAGCATCGCGGCGTCGATGGCTTCACGAACCAAGCCCGCCATCGAGACATCGTGACGCTTTGCGACGTAGTGAGTTTGGCCGGTGCCGAGCACGGCCGCGAGTTGAGGCGTTCCGGCCATCAGTTCCGTCCCTCCAAGACTGCTACCAGGTTCTGCTGCAGCACAGGGCCGCTTGTTGCATGGGCCAGAGCGCGATTCGCCTGGCCGTCGAAGATTGCCTTGGCGGCGTGGCCGATTCGTTCCAGACCACCGGCGAACAGTGGGTTGCCGCTGAGCGGACCGCCGGACGGATTGATCGTGGTGGCGTCGGTCAGGCCGATCGCTTCCTTCAAGATCAATTCCTGGTGAGTGAACGGTGCGTGCAGTTCGGCGACGTCGATGTTGCCGACCTCGCCGCCCGTTGCCGCCTTGGCTGCGGACGTAGTGGACGGTGAGGTGGTCAGGTCACGTGCACCCAGGTTGGGGGAGTCGATGCGATGCTCGAGTCCGGTGATCCACGCCGGCCGCTCGCAGAGATCGCGGGCGCGGTTACCCGAGGCCAGGACGATTGCTGCCGCGCCGTCGGTGATGGGCGCACAATCGTGTGCGCGCAACGGATCTGCGAGGAAGGGGCTGGCGAGAAGGGCCTCGATGTCGACCTCGCCTGCGAGCTGAGCCTTCGGATTGCTCAGCGCGTGACGACGGCTACGAGCGGCAACCTCCGCCATGTCCTCGTGCGTCCACTTACCCGCGTCGAGTCCGAGTCGGGCTTGAAGTCCGGCGATCGAGACGGAGTCCGGCCACAGCGGAGTGACGAGGTACGGATCGAGCTGCATGGACAGGATCTTGCGCAGGTGCCCGGCGGAGGACTTGCCGAATCCGTACACCAGCGCGGTCTCGACCTCACCGGTCAAGATCTTGATCCACGCTTCGTAGAAGGCCCACGCGGCGTCCATCTCGACGTGAGATTCGTTGATCGGCGGGACCGCTCCGATGGAGTCGATGGCCGAGATGAAGGAGAACGCTCGTCCGGCCAGGTAGTCGGAAGATCCGGAGCACCAGAAGCCGATGTCTGACTTGGTAATTCCCAGATCGCTGTAGAGCTGCTGGAAGCACGGGACGAGCATCTCGACGCCGTTGGTGGTGCCGTTGGTTTCGCGGACGTGGGGTGCCTGAGCAAAGCCCACGACTGCGATGTCTGCAGAAGTCATTTCAGGAGCCTCACAGGTGGTGTTGGAAGGTGGAGTACTCGGCGTCGGGTTCACCTGTCGGCCGGAAGTATTCGATGTTCTCGAGGGTGTAACCCCACTCTTCGCGAGGCTTCCACTTGGCTTCGACGCGCATGCCCATGCGTACGTCCGCGGCATCACATTCGAGAATCAAGTGCAGGAACGGAATGTCGGCCCCGTCGAGAAGCACGTAGGCGGCCACGTAGGGCGGTTTGATTCGCTGCCCGAGGAACGGGACGTTGACGATGCAGAAGGTGGTGACGATTCCCTTGTCCGGCAATTCGATCTGCTCGCTCGTCGGCTTCCCGTTGGTGGGATTCGCGCCGCGCGGTGGGATGTAGATCTTGTCTTCGGGTCCGCTGCGACCACCGATCAGCTTGCCTTCTGCGAGACCGCGGAGGTAGAAACTCTCCTCGGCCGAAGCGGAATGCATGAAGTGCAGATCGACAGGCGTCGTGATCATGGTGACAGGATCGGCGCTGGAATCGACTGTCGCGATTCCATTTTCGCTCTCACCTGGTTCGAAGCACTCGATGTCCTTGATCTGCCCGATCCGCTCCGACGCCCAGCGAGCACGAACCCGCAGGCCGGTGCTGATGTCGTCGGGGGAGTCGACGTCGACTGCGTGGAGCATGGACGTGTCCGCGCCGTCGAGCTTGATCAGGGCCCACGCGAAAGGCTTCGTCAGTGGTTGACCCTCGATGGGTTCGGGCATCCACGTCCAACTCACGACCGTTCCGCCGTCGGAGACTCCGACGAAGTCGGTCAGTGGTTCGGCCGTGTCCGGATCGAATTCCGGTGGCGGCACGAAGACACGACCGTTCGACCCACGTGCGCCGATCACCTTGCGATCACGCAGGGCAGTCACGAACGCGCCGATGGTCGGTCCCGTCGATCTGGTGTAGTCGAAATGGAGATTCAATGGTGCGCTCAGGGGCTTGTCGGCCACCCCGCTCTTTCCGATGGTCACAAGATCGAGTAGAACAGGTTCTAGAGATTGTGGCAAGAGTCACTTCTGATCACCGGCAATGTGGAGGCCTGCGATGAAGCTTGGGTTGCAACTCGGATACTGGGGCGCACAGCCGCCGGCAAACGCCCCGGAACTGATCGAGGCCGCGGAAGGCGCGGGATTCGACGCGGTCTTCGCGGCGGAGTCGTGGGGCTCGGACGCGTTCACCCCGCTCGCCTGGTGGGGATCGCGCACCGAGAACGTCCGTCTCGGCACCTCCGTCGTACAGATTTCGGCGCGAACACCGACCAGCTGTGCCATGCACGCGCTCACTCTCGATCACCTCAACGGTGGGCGAACGATCCTCGGGCTCGGCGTATCCGGACCGCAGGTCGTCGAAGGTTGGTACGGCCAGCCGTTCGAGAAGCCGCTCGCGCGCACCCGCGAATACGTCTCGATCGTGCGCCAGGTCCTCGCCCGTGAAGCGCCCGTCACCAGCCCCGGCCCCCACTACCCTCTGCCGTATGCGGGACCGGGCAGTTCGGGACTTGGCAAGCCGCTCAAGCCCATTACGCACCCGCTGCGTGCGGACATCCCGATCTGGCTCGGCGCCGAAGGGCCGAAGAACGTCGCGCTCGCCGGTGAAATCGCCGACGGCTGGCTGGCGATCTACTACACCCCGCGCCTGGCCCCGATGTACAACAAGTGGCTCGACGAAGGGTTCGCGCGCGCCGGGGCCCGTCGTAGTCGCGAAGACTTCGAGGTGGCCGCCACGTGCCAGGTCATCGTGACCGACGATCGCGCCGCTGCCATCGCTGCTCTCAAGCCGATGACCGCCCTCTACGTGGGCGGAATGGGCGCCCCGGAGTTGAACTTTCACGCGCAGGTCTACAAGCGGATGGGCTACGAGAAGGAGGTCGACGAGATCGGTCGCCTCTTCATGTCGGGCCGCAAGGACGAAGCTGCTGCCGTCGTCCCCGACGAGATGGTCACCGAGACCATGATCATCGGCAACGTCGACGAGGTGCGCGCAGACGTGAAGCGTTGGGAGGAAGCCGGAGTCACGATGCTGCTGGTGACCTGCCGCGACGCCGACCATGTGCGAGAGCTCGCGGCCGCGGTGGGTGGTTGAGCGGGGCACCCCCCCCATTTTCGAGCGGTACCCCCCCTTTTTCGAGCGAACGGCACGTTCAGCGCATCTGAGGCGCTGAACGTACCTTTCGCTCGCCCAAAGTTATCCACAGGCGCACCGAAACCCCAGTTCGCCGCCGGGGCCCGCGCTGATGCTCGAGTCATGCTGCAACCATGCGGCGAGGAACGTGGGGCGATGATCTGGACGCGATTTACCGCGTCAGTCGAAGCGGAGTGATCCGAACGGCGGAGTTGGCGCGATTGGGCGTGTCCAACTCCGCAGTGCACACCCGGTGTCGGGTAGGTGGACCGTGGCAGCGCATATTGCCGGGGGTCATTCTGCTCAGAAACGGTCAACCGACGCCACGTCAACGCTCGATCGCTGCGCTCATGTTGAGCGGTGACGATTCCCTGCTGACCGGGCGATCAGCCATGTCGGAGTACGGATATCGAACGCACTCGGGGGATGTGCAGGTGCTCATCCCCATCGACCGTCGAGTTCAATCGGTTGGGTTCGTCACGGTGGAGCGCACTGTTCGACTGCCCGAGCCGGAGATTCGGAACGGTCTGCGCTGTGCTCCGCTGCCGCGAGCGTTACTCGACGCTGCGAGGCGGTACAAGGCGCTCGATCCCACACGGGCACTCATCGCTGAGGCTGTTCAGCGCGGCGATGTCTCGGTGCGCGAACTTGCGAAGGAACTCGAAGCGGGTAGCAGTCGGGGTTCCGCGCTACCTCGGGTCGTGTTGCGCGAAGTGAACGCGAACGTCCACTCGGTTCCGGAGGTTCACGCGCGAAAATTGTGGCAGCGGAGCGGGCTGCCGGAAATGTTGTTCAACCATGAGATCCGGGATGCCAACGGGGACTTCATCGCAGTTCCGGACGGATGGATCGATTCGGTTGCCTTCGCGTGGGACATCGACTCCTTGGAATGGCATGCCGCGCCGACGGACTACAAGCGCACGGTGGAGCGTCGGACGCGTATGCAGAATGCGGGAATCATCGTGTTGCCGACGGTGCCCAGTGCACTGCGAACGGACCCTGATCGCGTGATCGAGGACCTGCGTGCGCACTACAGATTGGCGCAGTCACGTCCCCGGCCGCAGGTGTTCGCGAGGTCGAGATGGGTGAAATTGGACGAAACCGGCTGAGCGAAAGTGCCTTTCGGCGCACTGAAGGCGCCGAAAGGTACGTTCGCTCGAAAAGGGGGTGGGTGGGACCGAGAGCGGACAGGAAAGGGGGCTCAGCCGGGGGTCGGTCAGACGGGGGTGGCTCAGACAGGGGTGGGTCAGACACCCTTGAACTGGGGCGCCCGCTTCTCACCGAAAGCCCGCGGGCCCTCCTTGGCGTCGGCGCTCATGAACACCTTCATGCCCAGCTGTGCGTCGATCTGGAAGGCCTCTTCCTCGTGCATGCCCTCGGTGTCGCGGATGGTCTTGAGAATCGCCTGCACGGCGAGAGGGCCGTTTGCACTGATCAGGTCCGCGAGCTCCAGCGCCTTGTCGAGGGCCTGGCCGTCCGGGACCACGTGGCCGATGAGCCCGATCTCCTTGGCCTCCGGAGCCTTGATGTGACGACCGGTGAGCAGGATGTCCGCCGCGATCGTGTACGGAATCTGTCGCACCAGGCGCACTGCGGAACCGCCGAGCGGGAAGAGCCCCCACTTGGCTTCGGAGACGCCGAACTTGGCGCTCTCACCCGCGACGCGGATGTCGGTGCCCTGCAGGATTTCGGTTCCGCCGGCGATAGCTGCACCCTCGACGGCGGCGATCAGTGGCTTGGTCAACCGACGACCCTTGAGGAGGCCTTCGATCTTGGACATGTCGACGCCACCGCCCGCGAAGGAATCTCCCGGCGGCTTGGCGGACATGTTCTTGAGGTCGGCGCCGGCGCAGAAGTCGCCGCCCGCACCGGTGAGGATGGCGACACGAATTTCGGGGTCGTTGTCGACCTGATCCCAGGCGTCGACCATGATCGCCATCATCTCGCCGGTGATGGCGTTCTTACGCTCGGGGCGATTCATGGTCACGATGAGAACGTGGCCACGCTTCTCCACGAGGCAATGCGGCGCGGTTTCCGAAATGTCTGATTTTTCGGTCGTCGAAGTGGACACTGATGGCTCCTGGCGGGTCTGTGAGCTGGCTCTCAAATTGGGTCTTGCCAGAAACGGTAACACGTTCTACTTTGAACTCGTGGCCCTTAACATCGCAGACTTCGTAGAGCACGCAATCGACCTCGTTCCGGACCGCGTTGCGCTGGTCTCGGACAACCGCGAGATGACTTATGCACAGTTGGAGGACCGAGCAAACCGCCTCGGTCACTACCTGCGTGAACATGGCGTTCAGCCGGGTGACAAGGTCGGCATCTACTGCCGGAACGTCATCGAGGCGATCGAGGCCATGGTCGCGGTCTTCAAGATCCGGGCCGTGATGGTGAACATCAACTACCGGTACGTCGAGAACGAGTTGCAGTACATCTTCGACAACTCCGACATGGTTGCGCTCATTCACGAGCGCCGCTACTCGGACAAGGTCGCGAACGTCCTGCCGAACACTCCCAAGGTCAAGTCCGTCATCGTGGTCGAGGACGGCACCGATCTGGACTTCAGTGCTTTCGGCATCGGCTACGAGGACGCACTCGCGCAGAGTTCGGGTGAGCGTGATTTCGAAGAGCGCAGCAACGACGACATCTTCATGCTCTACACGGGCGGCACCACCGGAAGTCCCAAGGGCGTCATGTGGCGTCACGAGGACTGGTGGCGTGTTCTCGGCGGAGGCATCAACTTCGTCACCGGAGTTCCGGTCGAGGACGAGTACGAGATGGCGAAGGTCGGCGCAGCCAACCCGAGCATGATCCGCTACCCGATCCCCCCGATGATTCACGGCGGTTCGCAGTCGGCGGTATTCCACAGCCTCTTCGGCGGTGGAACCTGTTTGATGCACCCGGAATTCGACGCCCACGAGGTGTGGCAGAACATCGACAAGCACAAGGTCAACCTGATCTTCATCACGGGTGACGCGATGGGCCGTCCGATGCTCGACGCACTCATCGCCGGAAACCCGGAGACCGGTGAGCCGTACGATCTTTCGACGCTCTACGTGATGGCCAGCAGTGCTGCACTCTTCTCGCCGAGTATCCAGGAGCAGTTCCTCGAACTGTTGCCCAACCGCCTGCTGACGGACTCCATCGGAGCATCCGAGACCGGCTTCGGTGGACTCGCCGTGCTGAGCAAGGGCCAGAAGCACACTGGCGGTCCGACGGTCAAGATCGACGCCTCCACAACGGTTCTCGACGACGACGGCAACGAGG
The DNA here is from genome assembly GCF_048573875.1 of Rhodococcus sp. SB1D. Lineage (NCBI taxonomy): Bacteria > Bacillati > Actinomycetota > Actinomycetes > Mycobacteriales > Nocardiaceae > Rhodococcus > Rhodococcus sp. SB1D. The sequence goes on along the minus strand of NZ_JBMAIQ010000008.1, from coordinate 320,856 downwards.
TCGAACCCGGATCGGGCAAGCGCGGCATGCTCGCTCGCAAGGGCAACATCCCGCTCGGCTACTACAAGGACGAGGTCAAGACGGCCGAAACCTTCCGCACCATCAACGGCGTTCGCTACTCGATCCCCGGCGACTATGCGCAGGTCGAAGCCGACGGCACGGTCACGATGCTCGGCCGCGGTTCGGTGTCGATCAACAGCGGCGGCGAGAAGGTGTACCCGGAAGAGGTCGAGGGCGCTTTGAAGGCGCACCCGGACATCTTCGACGTCCTGGTGGTCGGTATCCCCGACGAGCGCTTCGGCCAGCGCGTTGCCGCAGTGGTCCAGGTACGCGAAGGCACGTCGCCGACGCTGCACGACATCGCCACCGCAGCACGCAAAGAGATTGCCGGATACAAGGTTCCGCGCAGCGTGTGGTTCGTGGACCAGATCAAGCGCAACCCGGCAGGCAAGCCCGACTACCGCTGGGCGAAGGCCGAAACGGAATCGCGCGAGGCCGATGATCACAACGGAAACGGCGCTCCTGTGGCGTCCGCAAACGAAAGCGTGGAAGCCTGATGCGTTCGGATCTCGCCGACAAGTTCGGCATCGAATACCCGATTTTCGGATTCACTCCTTCCGAGCACGTCGCGGCCGCGATCAGCCGCGCGGGAGGTCTGGGCGTGCTCGGTTGCGTCCGGTTCAACGACCCGGAAGAGCTCGAAGCCGCACTGACGTGGATGGACGAGAACACCGACGGTAAGCCGTACGGCGTCGACATCGTCATGCCGGCCAAGGTGCCGACCGAGGGCGGCGCCGTCGATCTCGACAAGCTGATTCCGGAGGAGCACCGCGCCTTCGTCAACCGCACGCTCGACGAGCTCGGTGTGCCGCCGCTTTCCGACGACGTCGAGCATGCGACCGGCGTACTGGGATGGCTTCACTCGGTGGCGCGGTCACACGTCGATGTTGCTCTGGGACACCGGATTGCGTTGATTGCGAATGCACTGGGATCACCGCCGAAGGACGTCATCGATCAGGCACACGAGAAGGGCGTACCGGTAGCAGCGCTGGCCGGCGCCGTCGAGCATGCACGTCGTCACGTCGAGAACGGTGTCGACATCGTGATCGCGCAGGGCTACGAGGCCGGCGGTCACACCGGCGAAATCGCATCGATGGTTCTCGTTCCGGAAATCGTTGATGCACTCGGTGATTCAGCTGCCGTACTGGCTGCCGGCGGTATAGGCAGCGGCCGTCAGGTGGCTGCCGCACTTGCACTCGGTGCGTCCGGAGTGTGGATGGGCTCGTACTGGCTCACCACGTCCGAATACAAACTCGGCAGTGCATCGGGCGAGGGCCCGTCCGCTATTCAGCGTGCACTGTTGGGCGCGACGTCGGCCGACACCGTTCGTTCGCGCATCTACTCGGGTAAGCCCGCTCGGTTGCTCAAGACCAAGTGGACGGAAGCCTGGTCGAACCCGGAAGCACCGGCGCCCTTGCCGATGCCGCTGCAGAACCTTCTGGTCAGCGACGCTCATCAGAGAATCGCTGCATCGGAGAACCCGGAAGTTGTGGCAATGCCCGTCGGTCAGATCGTGGGACGGATGAACGAGATCCGCCCGGTCGCCGAGGTCATGGCAGAGCTGGTGTCCGGGTTCGAGGACGCGCGAACCCGACTGGATTCGATGAAGTAGTAGATGACACGTGCGTGTGCCCTCGGCCGAGTTTCGGCCGAGGGCACACGTCGTTCAGCCGGCGAGGTCGTCCGGTCCGACGGTGTCCGACAACCATTCTCCGCGGCTGAGGGCGCCGTCGTCGCGGCGGCGTGCGATCACGAAAATGACCAGGGCGGCAGCGAGGACAACTGCGAGAACGCGCGAAGGCGTCAGGTTCGGGTTCTTCATACCTGTAATTTTGCCGGAAGAACGGGCGCGATGGTGAGCCAGCGGAGCAAAATCACGTGTTTCGAAATTACTGCGCTTCGGACGCATGGAGACTCGCGATCCGCTCGCGCAGGCCACCGAAGTGCACATCGAGAGTGTGCGCCGCCTCGACTGCATCACCCGTACGGATCGCGTCGAGAATCGCACGGTGCTTCGACGCGATGTCGATCAGTGGCGTATCCGAATGCCCGATGGCCTGCTGTATCTCGCTGTACACCTGCCAGAAGACGTCCATCAACTGACCGAGGACCTGGTTGTCGAGAGGGGAGTACAGGCGGGAGTGGAAGGTCGCATCGATGTCGGAGAAGTTCTTCCCGGCAGCGGCACGGACCTCCATGCCGGTGACGAGTTCGTCGAGGTCGGCGTGGTCGGCCGACGTCATCTCGGCCATCGCCGCACCGATCAGTCCGGTCTCGAGTGCCTGACGAATGTCGACCAGTTCCATCGCCTCGTGCCCGGTGCCCTGCAAGGACAACCGGCCACGGAAGGTCAGGCCGTCGGCGAGAGCGTCGAAGTTGCTAGGGGCGACGAACATTCCGAAGCCGTGACGGATCTCGACGACGCCCAAGGCCTGCAGAACCTTGAGCGCCTCCCGGAGCGTGTTTCGGCCGATACCCAATTCCTCGGACAGTTCGGCCTCGGTGGGCATCGGGTCGCCGGGGGAGAGCCTGCGTTCGAGGATCAAGTTCATGATGTCCGTCTGAAGTGCGCGCATGCGGTTTTGCGCGCTGAAACGAGCGCCCTGTGTGCCACTCCGGACAGACATCGATTCCCCTTTTCTGATACGAACGTCCTTCATCCTATGTCCGGTCATCCGCTCCATTGGTCAACCCACGTCAACGGTGCGTTGCAGGAGGCTGGGCGCCGCACCCAGCAGTTTGGCCGTGTACGCATCGGACGGGCTGTCGAATACTTCCTCGGCCGTTCCCTGCTCGACGATCCGCCCGGCGTTCATGACGACGATGGTGTCGGAGACGTACCGCACCGTCTGTATGTCGTGCGAGATGAACACCATGCCGAGCCCCAACCGAGCCTTGATGTCGCTGAGCAGATTCAGGATCTGCGCTCGCACCGAGACGTCGAGCGCCGACGTCGGCTCGTCGGCCACGATGACGTCAGGTTCGAGCGCGAGTGCACGCGCGATCGCGACACGTTGCCGCTGACCGCCGGAGATCTGGCTCGGGATGACTTCGAGCGCAGATTGGGGGAGTCCGACCAAACCGACCAGCTCGCGAACTCGGGCGGTTCGGCTCGCGCGGTTGCCGATGCCGTGGACGTCGAGTGGATCGGTGAGGATGTCGGCCACCGTCATTCGGGGATTGAGCGCGGTAGCCGGATCCTGGAAGACGATCGAGATCGCTCGGCCGAACTCCTTGCGCACGCCGGCCGACCGGGTCAGAGCGCTTCGGCCGCGAAAGACCACGTCGCCCGACGTCGGCTTCTGCAGTCCGACCATGACTTTGGCCAGAGTGGACTTGCCACAACCCGACTCGCCCACGATGCCGATCGTCGTCCCTCGTCGTACGTCGATACTGACATCGTTGACCGCGTGAACCGTGCCCGGTTTGAACAGTGATCCCGAACGGGTCTTGTGGACGACGTGAATGTTCTTCAGTTCCAGGATGGGTGCTTCAGCTGTAGTCATCGCACGCTCTCCAATTCCGATTCTGTACGTACGGGAGTCGCGGACTGGTTGGCGAACCAATGCTCGGTCCCGTCGACCCGGACCATCTCCGGCTTACGGAGGGGGTCGGAGTCCGGGCGAGTGGAACGCTCGGCGAAACGGTCACCCGCCGCGAAGTTTCCGGGCGAGGGAACAGTTCCCTGAATCTGATGCAGTCGCGGCGCTTCGTCCTCGATAGAGAGAACGGCACCGAGAAGGCCCTGGGTGTATTCGTGGCGGGGATCGACGAGCAGATCACTCGTGGGCGCCGACTCGACGACCTGACCGGCGTACATCACCGTGATCTTGTGGGCCAGGGAGGCTACCAGAGCCAGGTCGTGGCTGACGAAGACCATTGCAAATCCCAGCTTTTCCCGAAGATCGTTGAGCAAGTCCACGACCTGGGCCTGGACGGTGACGTCGAGGGCGGTGGTGGGCTCGTCCGCGACGATCAACCGTGGACTGCGGGTGAGCGACATGGCGATCAGAACGCGCTGGCGCTGACCACCGGAAAGCTCGTGTGGGTAGCTGGCGAGAGTGCGCACCGGATCGAGTCCGACGAGTTCGAGCAGTTCCTCGGCTGTGCGGGTACCGCCGCGCTTGGTGAGCTGCTTGAACTGCGCGCGGATCAGCATCGCCGGATTCAGTGAACTCAGCGCGTCCTGGTAGATCATGGCCATGTCGTGCCCGCGCAGCTTGTTTCGCTCCCGGTTGTTCAGCTCGAGGACGTTGACTCCGTCGAACAGGATCTCGCCGGTCACCACTGCCGCCTTGGGTAGCAGACCCATGATCGCCAGCGAGGTGAGCGACTTTCCGCAACCGGACTCGCCGACGAGCGCCATCGTCTCGTTCGGACGGACGGTGAAGCTCACGTTGTCGACGATCGCGGTGTCTCCGTAGCGTTCCGGGAACCGGATCGTGAGATTGCGGACCTCGAGGAGTGGTGCGGCATCGCCCTCGTACACAAGACGATCGGACCGAGATCGCTCGGTTTCCGCCAGGATCTTCAGGTGAGTTTCGAGAGGAGTCGGCTCGGCGGCCGGTTTCAGGACATCTTTCACGACGCTCGGGTCGGCGAAGTCGTCGATCAACTCCGGAGTGTTGGCGACCGATGCGGCTTCGTCCTCCAGAATGAGTTCGTTGGAGGTCTCCTCCGCTGCGGCGGTCTGCGCTGCTTGGAGTGCGGAGGGCGTCTTCTTGGTCTTCTTCAGACTCGGATCGGCCATCGCGTCCGTCAGGCCCTCGGCGAGCACGTTGAGGGATAGCACCGTCAGAAGAATCAGCAGACCGGGGAACACCGTTGCCCACCAACCACCGAGAAGGACCATGTTCTTGCCGTCGGCGATCACCGATCCCCACGACGGATCCGGGGGACGGACACCTGCTCCGATGAACGACAGGCTGGCCTCGAGCACGATGGCGTCGGCGACCATGACAGTGCAGAAGACGAGAACGGGCGCAGCACAGTTGGCTACGACGTGCTTGACGACGATGTGTGAAGTTCTTGCGCCGATGACCTTTTCGGCCGCGACGTAGTCCTCACCGTACTGAGCGAGAACGTTCGCGCGAACGACGCGAGCCACCATCGGTGTGTAGAGGAACGCGATAGTGACGATCAGAACTGGAATCGAACCACCGAAGGCTGCGACGAGTACGGCAGCGAGCGCGATGCCCGGGAACGCCATGACCACGTCGAGCACACGCATGATGGTCTCGTCGACGCCTTTTCGGCTCGTTGCGGCCACCGATCCGATGAGAGCGCCGGCGCACAGTGCGAGGAAGGTGGAACCGAGGCCGATGGTCAGCGACCAGCGTCCGCCGTAGAGCAAGCGGCTGAACAGATCTCGACCGAGACTGTCCTGCCCGAACCAGTGCTCGGCGCTGGGGCCCGCGGTACCCACCGCCTGTTCGAGCGGCGTGTACTGCGTGATCAGCGGCGCGAAGAGGCAGGCGAGCACGATGATCGCGAGAACCGCCATCGACAGCCAGGCCGAGAGGGGGAAGCGAGAAAAGGTGATGCCGGGTCGCGAAAGCTTCTCGGTGAGTTTTCTTCTCATCATGCTGCGCTCCGAAGTCGTGGATTGACGAGCAGGTAGAGGATGTCGACGGCGAGGTTGACGACGACGAAGCCGACCGCGATGACGATGACAACACCCTGAACGACTGCGGGGTCACCGTTGGTGACGCCGTTGATCATGAGCTGACCCATGCCGGGCAGGCCGAAGATCTGCTCGATGACCACAGCGCCACCGAGGAGATAACCGACTCGTAGACCCAGGACGGTGAGCGGGTTGATCAGTGCGTTACGCAACACATTCCGTCCGATCACCACGTGATAGGGCAGGCCGCTGCCGATCGCGGTCCGGACGTAGTCTTTGTCCAACTCCTCGACCATCGACGTGCGGATGATGCGCGTGAGTTGTGCTGCGACGGGCAGTGACAGGGACAGCGCCGGGAGCGCCATGTACCAGAGCCAGTCGCTGACGGAGTCGCTCGGATTGACGTAGCCACCGGTGGGGAACCATCCGAGTTGAACAGCCAGATACTGAATCATCAGCAGTGCCAACCAGAATGACGGTGCCGCCACACCACCGAGGGAGATCACTCGGATGACCTGATCCGGCCAACGATCGCGGAACAGTGCGCTGGTGACGCCGAAGATCAGCGAGAGCACGATGGCGATCACCAGTCCGAGAACCGTGAGCTGAATGGTCAGTGGCAGAGCGGTGGAGATCGAATCCAACACCGGGGTACCGGAAATCAGACTGTCACCCATGTTGCCGCTGACCAGATCGGTCACGAAGTGAACGTATTGCAGCGGAAGCGGATCGAGCAGTCCGTTCTCTTCCTTGAACTGCTGCAGCTGTTCCGCAGTCGGGTTGCCACCGTTGAACGCCGCGGTTGCGGGATCGGTGGGCGCGAACTGCATCACGATGAAGACGAACGCGATGATGCCGAGGATCAGGGGGATCAGTATCAGTAATCGCCTGATCAGCATGGGGAGGACTCTTGCCATCGGGGGATCTCTCAGTTGTGGGAAACGGCCGAGCGGGCGGGTATCAGGCCGGCTTCGCCTGAAGCAGGTTGACGCCGGGGTACGGCAGCGGAGTGACGTCGGCGATCTTCTTCGGATCCCACGCAGTCAGGAGTTCCTGATGGAGAACCGGGTAGTAGACAGCATTTTCGGCGATCTGGTTCAGGTACGACTGCACGAGGGTGCTGCGCTTTGCCGGGTCGGTCTCGCGGGTGGCTTCGTCCATGGTGGCGTAGATCTTCTGCGCTTCGGGGGTGTCGTCCCACTTGGCGTAGGTCTTCGTCCACAAGCCGCCCTTGCTGTACGTGTAGCGGACGAGAAGGTCGACGTCGCTGCCGAATGCCTGCGGGTTGGACGTACCGGCGGCGATCTGGAACTTCTGGCCGCTGTTGAGCTTGCTCACCATGGCGCTGGTGTCCTGCGGTTCGAGCGTCGTGTTGAATCCGACTGCGTCCCAAGACTCTTTGATGGTCGGCAAGCAGTCGGCCAGCCAGCTGACGTTGGTGGAGAGCAGTGTCAGGTCGAGGCCACTGACGCCGGCGGCAGCGAGGAGTGAGCGGGCCTTGTCCGGATCGTACGAGTAGACGGTGGACGCTCGCGCGTAGTCGGGGTTGCGCTCGTACAGGTAGCTCGTGGCCGGTGCTGCCTTGCCGCCGAGGGCGATCTCGATCATCTTCGGGGTGTTGATCGCGTAGAACATCGCCTGGCGAACACGAACGTCGTCGAACGGTGCCTGAGTGGTGTCGAAGAGCAGGTACATGAGGTTCATGCCCGGGTTGCCCTCGACGGTGCGCCCACCGGAGGTCAGAGTGGGGACGTTGGCGACGGGGATGTTGTCGGCGAGTTGTGCACCGGCATTGTTGCCCGAGACGCGCGCGATGCGTGAGGAGGTGTCGACGATGGAGAGCCAGTTCATGGTCGCGAAGTTGGCCGGACGCGGCCCGTTGTACGCCTCGAAGGCCTCGAAAGCTGTGTTGCTCTTGGGGGTGTGGCTCTTGAGCTTGTACGGACCGGAACCGACGACCAGCGCTCCGGACTTGGCCTCGTCCCAGTGGCCGTCGAAGACGTGCTTGGGCATGATCTTGGCGATCGAGAGACGCTGTGCGGCAGCGCTGAACGGGTAGTTGAAGTTCAGGGTCACCGTTTGGTCGTCGACCTTGGTGACGGACTGCAGCCAGGAGGAGAAGAAGGAGCGGATCAGTACGTTCTGCTGTGGATCGAGGATGCGATCGAAGGTGAAGACGACGTCGTCCGAGGTGACCGGAGTGCCGTCGTGCCAGGTTGCTCCCTCGCGGATTTTCATGGTCCAGCTCGAGGCGGTGGCGTCGGTCGGGACGGCCTGTGCGAGCGCCGCATACGTCTCACCGGTGCCTGGATCGTTTTCGAGCAGTCCCTCGTAGACGTGGTTGACCGCTGCCATGAGGAAACCGGATGCAGTCTGCATCGGGTCGAAGCTCTGGTCGTTGCCGTATCCGATGGCGGTGGTCAGATCGCCGGTGCTCGCGGAACCGCCGACAACCGAGGTCGATGACGGCCCGCCGCCACACGCCGCGAGAGTCGCGGTGATACCTGCTGCAGCTCCCAGTAGCCCGGTGTACCGGAACAGGTCTCGGCGGGTGAACGCGGAGCTCAGCGGTCGTTCGTTCTTCAAGGCGGCCTCCAAGGCGGGGAGCGGGACATCAAGGGAGTGGATAGGGGATGTCCTATGTTCGACGTCCGATGTTGCGTAACTTACATTGTGGATCAGAAAGCGTCTAGAGAATCTTCGGAACTGGCGGCGCCGAACTTCGACGTTTTGCCGGTTTCGAGCCAAAAATAGTGCGCTCACCTGCATAGATGAAGACTGTGTTACCGACGTCGAATTGACGACCGATGACGCTGGCCGTATAACATAGGACATCCCTCATCCAATCTTTGGAGACTTCATGACCCGATACAAAGTCGGTGTGGTCGGTTGCGGATTCTTCGGTAGTTCCCTCGCTCGCGAGCTGGCTGCCCATCCACGTTTCGAACTGACGATGCTGTGCGACCGTGACTTCGAGCGGGCCAAGGACGTCGCCGCAGAGTTCTCGGCAACCCCGACAGACGATCACGACGCGGTGGCCGCTCACCCGGAGTTGGCCCTCGTTGTCGTCGCGACGCCCAATCACGCGCACGCCGAACCTGCCATCGCGGCGCTCGAACACGGCAAGGCAGTTTTTGTCGAGAAGCCGCTCGCCGTCGAACTGGTCGATGCGCAGAACATGATCGCGAGCGCCGACGCGAGCGGTTCGCCGTTGATGGTCGGGCACATCATGCGGATGATGCCGGGTGTACGACGTCTGGCGGACTTGCTGGCGTCGGGGGAGCTCGGCGAGGTCGCTGCGATCGAAACGTCTCGCTCACGCTGGATCGACACCGACGGCGCAGATCCACAGTGGTGGAAGCTCGACAAGAGCCGAACGGGTGGAGAACTGACTCACGAGATTCACGAACTGGACCTGATGTGCTGGCTCGGCGGCGAGGTGACTGCCGTGTCGAGCATCGCCACCGCGGACGACGGCTTCCGCAACACAGTGGTGTCGTTCGCCGGCGGCGCGATCGGCAGACACACTATCTCAACGCGTTCACACACTTCGTCGTGGCAGCTGACCGTCGATGCCATCGAAGGTTCGGTCCACGCGGACTTCCATACCGGCCGGGTCAGCCGACTGCGCGGGGGACAGGTCGTAGAGTCGTGGCCGATCTTCGACGTCGACGCCGAGAACCAATCGTTGATCGACGCTGCGAGCAGGACGCAGAAGTACAACTCGGGAAACGGAGGATCCTCGCTGTGGATGCAGGCTGCGATTCGTCACGAAATCGACGAGATGGCAGCAGTTCTCGACGGCAAGGCTGATCCCGACTCGCCGTTGACGTACGCACGTGAACGCGCACTCGTCGTCGCCGAACAGGTGCGACTCGGTGGCGGCGAACCGGCAGCGCTCTCGGGAAGTGCCAAGTGACGGTGCGTGTAGCCGTCATAGGTAGCGGCGGAATCGCGCGGGACCACGTCAGCGCCTTGGCGCGAATCCCGTCGGTCGAAGTCGCCTACGTATTCGGCAGTGACTTGGACCGGGCCGCATCGGTTGCGGCGTTGGCGCCGGGCGCGAAGGCCAGTACCGATCTGGCGAAGATTCTCGCCGACCCGAGCGTGCAGGCGGTCAACGTTGTCGGGGCCACTCCCGACCACGCACCCGTGACGATAGCCGCGGGCCGCGCGGGAAAGCATGTGCACGTGGAGAAGCCGGCCGCGCTGACAGTCGCGGACTTCGACGCGATGGTCGAGGCCACCGAAGGTAACGGCACCTCACTGATGGTCGGACAGACCGTACGATTCCAGCCGTCGATCACCTCGATCGGAAACTCGGTTGCACAAGGTGCCATCGGCGACCCCCGGTTGATCCATCTCAGTTGGTACACCGGCCATGTCTGGCCAGGGGGCTGGCGAGGCTGGCAACACGACAAGGATCGTTCGGGTGGTCACCCCGTTCACAACGGAACCCACGCACTCGATCTGGTGACGTGGCTGATCGGTCGTCGTCCGACCCGTGTGTTCGCTCGTAGTTTCCCCACCTTCGCGGCGGGGATGCCCGTGCACGACAGCTTCCATCTGACCGTTCGCTTCGAGGACGGATCGCTGGCTCTGATCGAATTGGCCTACGCGCTACCACAATCGGGAAAGATGGTGCGTCGGATCGTGGTGTCGGGGACTTCCGGCACGCTCGCGCACGACACCGGCGACGACCCGGGACTGATGACGGACACGACCAACGCGCCGCCGTCGTCGATCGAGGACGCGATGTCGCATCAGATGCGTCACTGGATCGCCACTCTCGACGGTTCCGCGAGCCCGATAGTCGAGAACTGGCAGGTGCGTGCAGCTCTCGCGACTGCGATCGCTGCCCAGCAATCGCTCGACACCGGCCGCGCTGTCTCGATCGGAGAAAACCAATGACCGGCACCGGTTCGATCCGCGTCGGATTTGTCAGCGGCGTCAGGCATGCCGGCTCCTATGCGGACCTGTTGCGATCCGATCCTCGAGTGAGCCTGGTCGGGGCCTCCGACGAATCCTCGGTCCCCGATTGGATTCGTGAGGACGGGATCGCGATGGCAAAGGCCGCAGACATCGAGTGGATCGACGAACTCGGCGAGTTGCTCGACCCCGAACGGATTGACCTGGCGATCATCTGCAGTGAGCCGACCAGGCATGCGCGGCTTGCGATTGCCGCATTGAACGCCGGACTCGACGTCCTGGTGGACAAGCCGGTGGGCGTCGACGAGGCGGAGGCCGCGGCGGTTCAGCAAGCCGCACGGTCGAACGGGCGAATCTGCACGGTGGTGAACCGCACTCATTCACCTGCGCTCCGGCGACTGCGCCGATGGATCGACGCCGGAAATCTCGGACTGCCGCGCCACGTCGACATCGAGTTCCTCGCAAGCGGAACACATTTCGCGACGTCTGTCGAGCGTCCCGAACTGGTGGTGGATCCCGCGCTTTCCGGCGGGGGAGAAGTAGTGAACTTCGCCGGTTACGCCGCCGACTACCTCCGATACCTCACCGGCCTGGACGTCACCGAGGTGTACGCCGAGACGAGCACACTCTACGGCGGGGCCCACCAGCAGTTCGGAGTCGAAGACACGGCGTTGATCTCGCTCGCCCTGGAAAACGGCGTCACCGCGACGGTGACCGTCGGAAGAATCCCCGCAGCACCGGGTTTCGGCGCGAATACCGCGACGGTTCGCGTCCTCGGATCCCACGGATACGCGAGTTCCGACGACGACAAACCCGCGGTGACCCACTTCGCGGCCTCGGGAGACGTGACCGCACTACCCATCGGCGGCTTCGGTTCGGACAACGCGGTGTCGAGCTTTCTCTCTCACGTGCTCGATCGACTTCCCACACGGACCGAACCCGACTACACCGTGGCAGACGCCCGCGCGTCGATGCGCGTGATCGATGCTGCCTATCTGTCCGCCTCGAGCGGTCAGCCGGTCTCCGTTTCTCCCTGACAGCCGCACCCACAACTCAATCCGACAACCAACATATGGAGACCCCATGAGCACGGAAACCACCACCTTCAGCGGAATCGTCCCGCCGATCGTCACACCACTGACGCTCGAGGGCGAGGTCGACACCACGTCGCTCGAACGCCTGCTCTCACTGCAGATCGAAGCCGGAGTCGACGGCTTGTTCGTCCTCGGTTCCTCGGGTGAGGTCGGTTACCTCACCGACGCTCAGCGCGCCCAGGTGGTGCAGACGGCCATCGGTCACGTCGGCGGCCAGGTACCGGTCCTCGTCGGAGTGAACGACATGACCACCAACCGGGTCATCGCCGTCGCCGAGCAGGCGCGCGAGGCGGGTGCGGATGCCATCGTCGCGACGGCGCCGTTCTACGCGATCACCGATGCAGCCGAGACGGCAACGCATTTCCGCTCCATCCACGCCGCAGTGGATCTTCCGTTGTTCGCCTACGACGTCCCGGTTCGTGTCCACAGCAAGCTCAGCCCGGCAATGCTGGTCGAGCTCGGTCGCGAGGGAGTCATCGCCGGCGTGAAGGATTCGAGCGGCGACGACGTCAGTTTCCGTATGTTGCTCCGTCAGTCGGCCGGGCTCGAAAACTTCGCCGTCTTCACCGGGCACGAGGTAGTCGTCGACGGATGCCTGCTGATGGGTGCTTCGGGCGCAGTGCCCGGCCTGGCCAACGTGGACCCGCACGGCTACGTACGACTGTGGCGCGCTGCGCAGGCAGGAGACTGGGCCGCAGCTAAGGCCGAGCAGGATCGACTCACCGAACTGTTCTCCATCGTCGAGGCGCCGACACCGGGTCGCGTCAGTGCCGGTGCCGCGGGTCTGGGCGCGTTCAAGACGGCTCTGGCCCTGCGCGGCGTCATCACCGGCAACACGATGTGCGCGCCGATGCTCTCGCTCGACGAGTCCGAGACCGCAACGATCAAGGTCGTTCTGGAACAGGCCGGGCTCCTCTGACATGACATCTGGGCAGAAGCGATGGATCGGTATCGACATCGGCGGCACCAAAGTGGCTGCCGCGGTGGTGACGTCCGACGGAGACGTGATCGACACCGTTCGTGCGGCAACACCGACGGCGGGTAGGGAAGCCGTTCTCGGGACCGCTACCGCGTTGATCGACCGTCTGAGGGCGAATCACACGGTAGCCGGAATCGGAGTCGGTGCACCGGGAATCATCGATCGGGTGCGTGGCCGCGTCGTCTTCGCCTCCGACATTCTGTCTGGATGGAGTGGCGCCGAGGTTCGCGGAGAATTCGAGGCACACTCAGGCCTACCGGTGACGGTGGACAACGACGTGCGCGCGATGGCTCACGGCGAGAACATGATCGGCGCCGGTCGCGGTCGAACCTCTGCACTGTTCGTCTCGATCGGTACCGGAATCGGTGGCGCGTTGACCGTGGGCGGTCAGCTGTACCACGGTGCCCACGGAACAGCCGGCGAGCTCGCGCATCTGTTGGTTCCGGTCTCCGGGGCGATAGGTTGCGGTTGCGGCAGAACCGATCACCTCGAGGCAGTCGCGTCTGGCCCGGCGATGGCAGCCGAGTACGCAGCGCGGGCGGGTGTGCCCACTCAACCGTTACAGGCAGTGGTGGCGCTCATGCACTCGGGCGATCCGATCGCCCGTGCCGTGGTCTCCGACGCCGGTACTCTGCTGGGCCGCGTCCTGGCCGGCATCGCGACTGCATTCGATCCCGAGGTGATCGTCATCGGCGGCGGCGCAGCCCAGATCGGAGCCGACCTCCTGTCTCCGCTGACGTCCGCTTTCCGGGTGGAAGCGATGGGCCCCATTGCCGAAACCGCCATTCTTCCTGCTCGTTTGGGCACCGATGCGCCGCTCGTCGGCGCTGCGCTCCTGGCCGCCGCAACACGAATCGAGGTAACACCGTGACTGTCGAAGAATTGCTCACGATCATCAGCGGGAAGCTGATCGTGTCCTGTCAGGCCGGACACGGCCATGCCCTGCGCGACACCGGGACCATCGAGAGGATGGCCCGCGCCGCGGTCGACGGAGGAGCGGTGGCGATCCGCTGCGGCGGCGTGGGCGGTACCCCGGATGTCGCAGCAGTCGTGTCGGCAGTGAAGGTACCGGTGATCGGATTGACGAAGATCGGCTCCGAAGGCGTCTTCATCACGCCGACAAGGGAATCAGCCCTCGAAGTCGTGGACTCGGGTGCGCAGATCGTGGCTGCCGATGCCACACTGCGGCCACGTCCGGACGGGCTGACCTTTGCCGACACCGTCGACGCGGTCCATGATCGCGGCGGCCTCGTCATGGCCGACTGTGGAACACTCGAGGACGGCATCGCTGCCGCCGCGGCGGGCGCCGACGTCATCTCCAGCACACTGGCGGGATATACCGAGAACAGCCGACGGCTGGCCGGCCCGGACCTGGAGCTGATCTCGGAACTGCGGCAGGCACTTCCAGATGCAGTCCTCATCGCCGAGGGGCGGTACCACAGCCCGGAGGATGCGGCACGCGCCATCGCCCTGGGTGCAGACTCGGTGGTTGTCGGAACCGCAATCACGGATCCGGCGTTCATCACGTCGAAATTTGCAGCCGCAGTATCGGGCGCCGAAAGGCAGAGGGTGTGACCCCGACGTCGAAGGCTTTGAAGTCCAGGACTGCTGAACGGATTCGACTGGAGACTTTGCTCGTAGACTCCTCGACGCCGATACGGTGGGTCTTCACCGGCGACAGCATCACTCAGGGATTGACGCACACCGACGGTCATCGAAGTTACGTCGAACACTGCGCCGAGCGCGTCCGTGGTGAACTTTCCTTGTTCAACCACGTCCTTGTCAACACCGGGGTGAGCGGCAATCGATCCTCCGATGTGCGTGCGGGTTTCGCACACCGCATCGAAGTGTTCGAACCCTCGGTGGTGTTGATCATGCTCGGTACGAATGACGCATTGGATGGCGAAGAAGGACTGGAGCGGTTTCGAGACGACCTCTCGGACATGATCTTCCGGACGCGAGCGATCGGTGCGGTGCCGATCCTGCAGACGCCGCCACCGATCGACGTCGAGAATGCGCCCACCAGAGCGGGATTGGTTCAGTACGTCGAGGTCGTGCGGCAGGTTGCCGCCTCGACGCGCGTGGTGTTCGTCGACCACTACGCGCAGTGGACGGCCCATTCTCCCGAGGGCCCACCGCCGGCTCTCCTGGCTGACGCATTCCATCCGAACGAACAAGGGCACTACGTGCTCGCGGACGCCGTGCTCCGTGAGTTGTCGATCGCGGATACCGAAGTTCCCGTTGTACCGCAGGTGATGTCGTGACACATCGTGGACAAATTCTTCGTGGACAACTGGTGACCGGTGGGCAACTGCTTCCGGACGGGGTCGTCGAGATCTCCGGTGATCGTGTGGTGTGGGCCGGGCCCGCGTCGCAGCGAACCGACCCGTTACCCGAACGGGCAGCTGCGGGGACAACGATCATCCCGGGGTTGGTGGACGTTCACTGCCACGGCGCCGGCGGATTCGGTTTCCCCGAGGCAGACGAGTTCGGATCCACCGTGGCTGCCGATCACCACCGGACGAACGGCACGACCTCGGTGATCGGCTCGCTCGTCTCCGCGCCGCCGCAGATCCTGCGCAGTCGCATCGAGCTCCTGGCAGGACTGGTGGACGAGGGTACGCTGGCCGGAATTCACCTGGAAGGTCCATTCCTTTCGGTACTCCGTTGTGGCGCCCAGGATCCCGACAGCATTCTCGACGGCGACCCGGCTCTGCTCGAGTCGCTGCTCGAAGCCGGCCGTGGGCACATTCGCTCGATGACGATCGCTCCGGAGACAGCACACTTCGACGAACTTGCCTCATTGCTGGAGCGTCACGGTGCCGTCGTGAGTATCGGACACACCGATGCGTCCAACCCGATTGCGACACGTTCGATCGCACACTCGGCGCATGCACCGCTCAGTGCCACTCACCTGTTCAACGGTATGGCTCCGATGCATCACCGTGCTCCCGGCGCAGTGGCGGCATGTCTTGCCGCGGCTGCGAAAGGACAGATGGTGGTCGAGTTAGTCGGGGACGGAGTACATCTGGCCGACGAGACGGTGGCGACGGTGTTCGATCTTGTCGGTCCGCATCAGATCGCGTTGGTCTCCGACGCGATGGCTGCCGCCGGAATGCCCGACGGCCGTTACCCACTCGGGCCTCTCGACGTCGACGTGATCGATGGCGTGGCGCGATTGGCCGGCAAGGGGAAAACGGCCATTGCCGGCGGGACGAGTCGGTTGATGGACATCGTCCGCCGGGCTGTCAATCACGCCGGCGTCGATCTGCTTTCGGCTGTCATCGCAGCGACGGCAACGCCTGCTTCGCTGATGGGGCTGGCCGGAATGGTCGGCGATCTCGTGCCGGGTTGCCGCGCCGATCTGATCGTCACCGGTCCAGAACTCGAAACCCGCGCCGTCATGGCCGCTGGGAACTGGCTCATGAACTACACCGAAAGCTGAGGAATCAACCGATGGAAATTGTCATTGTCGACAGTGCGGAGGCGGCCGGCACCGTTGTTGCCGACGTCTTCGAACACGCGGTGCATTCAGGTGCACGGACTTTGGGCCTGGCGACAGGATCTTCACCGCTCTCGGTGTACCGCGAACTCGCGCGCCGTCACCGCGAGGAAGGGTTGAGTTTTGCCGGCGTGCAGGCGTTCCTGTTGGACGAATACGTCGGCCTGCCGGAAGGCCATCCGGAGTCGTATGCCCAGGTGATCCGCACCGAGCTGGTGAATCACCTGGACCTGGACGCGGCAAGGGTATTCAGCCCCGACGGAACCGCGCCGGATCCATTTGCCGCCGCGGCGGCCTACGACCGGGCGATTGCGTCGAATGGTCCGGTGGACGTTCAACTTCTGGGCATCGGCGGCAACGGTCATATCGGTTTCAACGAACCGACGTCCTCACTGAATTCGAGGACCAGGGTCAAGACGCTGACGGAACAGACTCGAACCGACAACGCCCGATTCTTCGAGAGTCCGGACGACGTACCACGGCACGTGATCACCCAGGGCCTCGGAACTATCTGCGAAGCAAAGCATCTGGTGATGATCGCGACCGGCGAGCACAAGGCCGCTGCGATTGCCGCTGCCGTCGAGGGGCCGCTGGCCGCGGTGTGCCCGGCATCGGTCCTCCAACTGCATCCACACGCGACGGTGGTGATCGACGATGCAGCGGCATCACAGCTTCGGCTCACCGAGTTCTACAAAACGGTGTCGGCGCACAAACCGCTTGCTCAGCACTACTGAGATATCGGGCTAGACGGGCTCTCGCGTCTTCTCGAGGCCGAGTGCCATTTCGGGAGTGAGTAATTGGAAGTCGGATTCTCCACGCCGTCGGATCCACACCGGATCGGAGGTGTTCCAGCGTTCGGCGCTCTGCGTTCGAGTGACCACCTTGAACGTCGCCGTTCTCGGGAACTCACTGCACACTCGGATCAAGGTCGGCTTCTGCTTCGGCCCGAGTTCCGGCCGGGAATCGATGTATTCGGCTACGGCTGCCGGGTCGAAGTTGTCGACATCGCCGACCGGAATCACCGACGCCATGACGCGGTCGCCGACGTCGCTGTCGGGGACTGCGTACACGGACACCTGCGCGAAGCCCGGGTAACCGACCAGGGAGCGTTCGATGGGTGCGGCACCGATGTTCTCGCCGTCCACTCGCAGCCAACCGGAACTGCGTCCCGCGAAGTAGACGTAACCGTCGACGTCGGTGTACGCCAGATCGCCACTCCAGTACTGGCCGTTGCGCATTCGCTCGGCGTCGGCTTCCGGGTTCTTGTAGTACCCGGCGAATGTGCCTGGGCCGGTGACATTGACCAGTTCACCAGTTGCCTCGTCGGCGTTGGTGATCCGGCCGTCGGCATCGAAGACTGCAGGCGGGCATGGCGCTCCGGTCTCGGGATCGAGGATCTTGACGCCGTCCGGGAGCAGTCCGAGGGCGCCGGGCCGGGGAACCGGTGCCGCGGAGATCGAAATGCCGCCCTCGGTGGAACCGAACCCGTCGATGACGCGAGCGTCGAAGCGCCGGACGAAGGTGGCGACGGCGGGCGCCGAACCCTCGTTGCCGTACATGATCTTCAAGGTGTTGTCCCGCTCGTTCGGCACCTCGGGGGTGGAAGCGATGAAGGACAACGGCTTTCCGACGTAGTTGGAGTACGTGATTCCGTACTTGTGAACGTCGGGTAGAAAACCCGAAGCGGAGAACTTGCGTCGCATGGCAATTCCCGCACGAGCGTGCAGCGCGACCGTCCACGCCGCCATCATCGCGTTGGAATGGAACATGGGCATCGCCATGTAGACGACGTCGTCGGCGCCGAGCCCGAAACGATCGGCAAGCATGACGCCGGGAGAGGCCAACTTGTGGTGCGTGCACCGAACCGCTTTGGGATCACCGCTGGTTCCGGAAGTGAAGATGAGCATCAACAGATCGTCGGGCTGCGCCGTCGACGCGTAGGCCGGCGTATCGGCGAAGGGCGCCAACAATTCCGCCCAGGCCGGAGAATCCACGTTGATCACCCGGACGTCGCCGAGATCGATGTCGTCGAGTAGATGTGCCTGGTTGTTCTCGGTGAAGATGACCTGGCAGTCGGAGAGCGCAATGTCTCGCGCCAATGCCGGGCCGCGCCTAGTCGTGTTCAGCCCGGCGGCGACCGAACCCGAGAACGATGCCGCTCCGAGCAGCAACGAGAACTCGGGGACGTTCTCCATCAGAAGTCCGAAATGCCTGGGGCGCGTTCGATCGAGCAGCGTGTCCAGCAGCGCTGCTCGATCGAACGAGCCTTGAACGTGCTCGCGCCAGGTGATGACCTGGTCCTCGAAACGGAGACCGCGGTCGTCGATCTCGCTGACTCCGAGGAGTAGATCGGAAACAGTGGGGCTCTGACTCATAGCTGCATCATCATCGATTCGTCTCGGACCAGGTCATGGATTTCCACTCGGTGGGACGCACTCAGGCAGGGACTGCGGCAAGTACCTTGCCGAGCGCGCGAAGCTGATCCGTTGCGTTGCCGAGCAGGAACTCGTGATGCTTGGCCGCGAGGAAGTAGCGGTGAACCGGATGGTCCTCGTCCAGACCGACACCGCCGTGAACGTGAACCGCAGTGTGCCCGACACGGTGTCCCGCATCTGCAGCCCAGAACTTGGCCGTCTGTACAGCGCCGTCGGAAGGAAGTCCTTCGCTCAGACGCCACGCGGCAGCCCACAGAGTCAGACGGACACCCTTGACGTCGATGTATCCGTCTGCGAGGCGCTGGGCCACGGCCTGGAAACTACCGATCGGTCGACCGAACTGCACACGCTCGGTGGCATATTCGGCGGTCAGCTTCAACGCTTGATCGAGCACTCCGTACTGGTAGGCGGTCGAACCGAGCTGAATTCGCTCGACGATCCACGCCGCGATGTCCGATCCCTGGGCAACCGAGCCGAGAACACGATCGGCCGGGATCTGCACCGAATCGAATTCGACGAGACCCGCGCTCGAGAAATCTGTGGTCGATTGCCTGGTAATGCTCACGCCCGCGTCCGACGGTTCGACGAGGAAGACCGCGACGCCGTCCTCGGTGATGGCGGGGACGAGGAACAGATCTGCGAGCGGTGCACTGTCGACGGTGATCTTGGCTCCGTCGATGCGCCAACCGTCGGCGGTCTTCTCGGCACGCGTGACGGGGTGGGCCGGGTCGTCGTTGTATTCCTCGGCGAGGGCCGCGGTGAGTATCTTCTCGCCGGCGGCGGCGGCGCTCGCCCATTCGTCTCGCTGCTTGTCCGAGCCGAATTCCGCTATCGCTGCGGCGGATCCGACGATGGACGTCAGGAACGGAACGGCTGCAACACCGCGTCCGAGTTCGGCCAGGATGCTGCACTGCTCGAGGACCCCGAATCCGTCTCCGCCGACCGACTCCGGAAGGGCCGCACCGAGGACGCCGGCCGAGGCCAGAGCGTTCCACAAGATGGCGTCGAAGCGGTCTTCCGCGGCGTCGAGTTCACGAAGGCGATCGTTGGTGACCAGTTCGGTGACTACGGATCGTGTCAGGCCGGACAGGTCCTGCTGGGCCTCGGTAAGGGTGAATTCCATGATCGTGGGTCCTTATCGCTTCGATGCGGGAAGCCGCAGAGCTGTCATTCCGATGATGTCGCGTTGCACTTCGTTGGTACCGCCGCCGAACGTCAGGATCAGCGAAGAACGATGCATACGTTCGATGCGGCCGCGCAGAAGGGCGCCGGGGGAGTTCTGCCTGATCGTGGCGGAGGATCCGAGGATTTCCATCAGCAAGCGGTAAGCCTCGGTGGCGAATTCGGTACCGAACACCTTGTTGGCGGACGCAGCTTCGGGGCCGGGAGCGTGATCGGTTGCGGAGGCGATTTCCCAGTTCATCAACTTCAGGTACTCGGCTTTGGCATGCACGCGAGCCAGATTGATCTGCACCCATTCCTGGTCGATCATGCGTCGGCCGTCGGGCAGCTTGGTGTTCTGTGCCCACTCACGGACCTCACGCTGCGCGGTCAGAATCGGTCCGGCCGAGGTGAGGGCAACGCGCTCGTGGTTGAGCTGATTGGTGATCAGTGCCCAGCCGCCGTGTTCCTGACCCACGATCGACGACGCCGGGACCCGTACGTCCTGGTAGTAGGTGGCGCTGGTGTCGGGGCCGGCCATGGTGTGAACCGGTGTGTAGGAGAAGCCTTCTGCCGTGGTGGGGACGATCAGCATGCTGATTCCCTTGTGCTTCTTGGCTTCCGGATCGGTGCGGCACGCCAACCACACGTAGTCGGCGTACTGGATCAGGCTGGTCCACATCTTCTGCCCGTTGATGACGTAATCGTCACCGTCACGGACCGCCGACGTGCGCAGAGAGGCCAGGTCGGTGCCGGCCTCGGGCTCGGAGTAGCCGATCGCGAAGTGGAGCTCACCGCGAGAGATCTTGGGCAGGAAGAAGGCCTTCTGCTCGTCCGTACCGAAATGCATGATTGTCGGCGCTACCGAATTGATCGTCAGGAACGGCACCGGCGCACCGGCGATGGCAGCTTCGTCGGTGAAGATCAGCTGGTCCATCGCGGAGCGTTCCTGTCCGCCGTACTCTTTCGGCCAACCCAGCGTGAGCCAGCCGTCCTGGCCCATCTGCGCGACGACTTCGCGGTACACATTGCCTTCGCCGTACTCACCCGTCGTGGCGGCGAGCGCTTCACGCCGCTCGGGAGTCATCAGTTGTGCGAAGTAGGCACGCAACTCCTCCTGGAGCTGTTGCTGCTCAGGGGTGTAGGTGATGTGCATGGTTACCTCTCCATAGAGATACGAATCAAAGCGCCAACCATTCGATTGACACAGGTTCTATCGATGCGTTCATCGGCGACAAGGGGCGCCCTCGCCGTCTCCGGCGGATCGTTCGACGTCCGTTCTCGGTACTTTTTCGAATCATTGCACACGACTGAAACAGGTTCTAGTGTTATCGCCAGGAACGGTGTGCGGCACAGCCCTGCGGCACTCGTTTCGTATCCGTGTTCGTGTGAGCAGTTGTGAGTAGAGAAGAGGAATCGCCATGGAGGTCAGGGTTGATCTGGACCGTTGCGAGGCAAACGGTGTGTGCGTCGGGATCGCGCCCGATATTTTCGACCTCGACGACAACGAGGAGCTCGTGATCAGTTCTGTGCGCCCACCGGAGGATCGCTGGGAGGATGTCCGTTCCGCGATCGCTCAGTGCCCGCGCGCGGCACTGACCGAACATCCGTGACGATGGTTGCCCAAAACAAGAACACGTTCTAAAGTTGCGAACTCGTGGGTCACGGCAATCGGGCCGGGTAACTCGACACACGACCGCAGAGAACCGGGAGAGCGCTTCGATGAATGCTGTGAACAGCCCAGAAACCAGTCTCGAAGGCAAGGTCGCCATCGTGACCGGTGCCGGATCGGGGCTCGGAAAGTTCGAGGCCATCGGTCTGGCGAAGGCCGGTGCGTCGTTGGTCGTCAACGATCTGGCCCCGAACGAGGCCGTCGAAGCAACGCTCGAGGAGATCCGCGGTCTCGGCGCCAAAGTCGAATTCGTGGCAGGCAACGTCGGTGAGCGTTCTACCGCCGACGCACTGATGGAAGCAGCGCAGGGGCAGTTCGGCAGTGTCGACATCGTCGTCAACAATGCCGGCGTCGTACGCGACCGGATGCTGTTCAACATGTCCGACGAAGACTGGGATCTGGTACTCGAAGTTCATCTTCGCGGCCATTTCCTCCTGTGCCGCAACGCCGCTGCCTACTGGCGGGCGAAATCCAAGGAAGCCGGGGCGCCGGTGTACGGGCGCATCGTCAACACTTCTTCGGAGGCGGGCCTTCTCGGACCGGAAGGGCAGCCCAACTACGGCGCTGCAAAAGCCGGAATCACGGCGCTGACGTTGTCGGCCGCACGTGGGCTCTCGCGCTACGGCGTTCGGGCCAACGCGATCTGCCCGCGGGCACGGACGTCGATGACCGAAGGTGTGTTCGGTGACGCGCCGGCCGACGGCATCGATCCGCTCTCGCCCGAGCATGTGGCATCGCTCGTCTCGTACCTGGCGTCACCGGCGGCCGACGCCGTCAACGGTCAGGTATTCGTGGTGTACGGACCGATGGTTGCGCTGATGGCGGCGCCCGTCGTCGAGCAGCGGTTCGACGCCGAGGGAGATTCTTGGTCGCCGGAAACGCTGTCCGCGGTGATGGGTGACTACTTCGCTGACCGTGACCCGGCAAAGATGTTCTCGGCATCGGCGGCCCTGCGCGCGTTGGGCTGATCGACGGCGCTGATTCTCGGGTGCGCGACACGTAGAACCGTTGTTCACACTCAGACGGTCTACGTGTCCACTTCCTGGTAGAAATAGCGTGTTCACGAGTCGGTGGGCGCGGCAGTTTGCCTGCGTTCTGTAACGAGACCAACGGTCTCGAAAAAACTGGACTGTGTTCCAATTTTGCATTCCTGCGAACGATGCGATATTCGATCGGCGTGCCCAGTCAAGGCTCTCGCATGGCTGAATTTCGAACCTGGCGCCGAAAGGCGCCGATCATTCAAAAGTATTAATTTCCAGGATATTTCGGCGAAAATCGCATCGAAAAGGGATGCTTCCCATGTCTCCGATCTTCCGGTTTCGGATCGGCGCCGTGAGGCTACTCCTTAGAGTTGGACACTTGTTTTTGACAGGTGAACACGTTCTAGTTAATATGACCTGAGTCACAAGCTGTCGGGGGCTGGACTATGAGAACAGACAGTACTGCGGCAACCAAGGACGAGGAGGGCGAATGGTAGACCTCGTCGAGGTGCCATTACGAGCGGTCGGTGGCTTCTTTCAGATGTCCGCCCAAACCTTGAGGGCAGTCTTCTCCCGCCCTTTCCAGCGGCAAGAGTTCATCGATCAGGCCTGGTTCGTGGCCCGAGTCTCGATGGTGCCGACGGTGCTGGTCGCAATCCCGTTCACTGTGCTGGTCAGCTTCACCATCAACATTCTCTTGCGCGAGATCGGTGCAGCCGACCTCAGTGGTGCCGGAGCTGCCCTCGGCACCGTCACGCAGGTCGGCCCCATCGTCACCGTGCTGATCGTCGCCGGCGCCGGCGCAACCGCCATCTGCGCGGATCTTTCGGCCCGAACCATCCGCGAAGAGATCGACGCCATGAAGGTGCTCGGGATCAATCCCATCCACCGGTTGGTCGTTCCCCGAGTGCTCGCGTCGACAGGTGTGGCGCTGCTCCTCAACGGACTGGTCTGCACCATCGGCATCCTCGGCGGTTTCGTCTTCTCCGTGTTCATCCAGGACGTGAACCCCGGCGCGTTCGTCAACGGCATCACACTGCTCACCGGATTCGGTGAGCTCATGCTCTCCATGGTCAAAGCAGGGCTGTTCGGCATGATCGCCGGCCTGGTTGCGGCCTACCTCGGACTCAACGTCAAAGGCGGCGCCAAGAGCGTCGGTGACGCGGTCAACCAGACCGTCGTGTTCGCGTTCATGGCGCTCTTCGTCGTCAACGTGCTCATCACGACCATCGGTATCAAGTTGACGGCCGGATGAGGCCCACGGCAGTCGGAGAGATCGAAGTGGACAGAACGACAAACGACAGACGGGAGGAGATCTGATGGCGTTGGCCGCAGCGGGACGCTTCCCGCGCACACGTCGACAGATCGGTTCGATCTCTCGCAGTATCGACAGCATCGGTGATCAAGCGCTGTTCTTCGCGAAGGCTCTCGGTCACGCTCCCAAGGCGCTGATGCGCTATCCACGTGAAACTCTGCGACTGATCGCCGAGATCAGCATGGGCACCGGTGCGCTCGCCGTCATCGGTGGCACCGTCGTGATCGTCGGATTCCTGACACTGTTCACCGGTGGCACCATCGCCGTTCAGGGCTACAGCTCGCTGGGCAACATCGGCGTCGAAGCACTGACGGGCTTCTTCGCCGCCTTCATCAACGTTCGCATCGCAGCGCCGGTCATCGCCGGAATCGGCCTCGCCGCGACCATCGGCGCCGGCTCCACCGCGCAGCTCGGTGCGATGCGCGTCTCCGAAGAGATCGACGCGCTGGAGACGATGGCGATCCCGTCGATTCCGTATCTGGTCAGCACCCGCGTCATGGCCGGCATGATCGCGATCATCCCGCTGTACTCACTTGCGGTGATCGCGTCGTTCGTCGCCAGCCGCTTTGCGACGGTGTTCCTCTACAACCAGTCCGGCGGCGTGTACGACCACTACTTCACGACCTTCCTGATACCCACGGACATACTGTGGTCGTTCGCCCAGGCGATAGTCATGGCGCTGGCCGTCATGCTCATCCACACCTACTACGGCTTCAACGCAACCGGTGGCCCGGTCGGCGTCGGTGTCGCGGTGGGTAACGCAGTGCGCGCCTCGTTGATCGCGGTCGTCACGGTCACCCTGCTCATCTCACTCGCCATCTACGGCGGGTCCGGCAACTTCAACCTGTCGGGATAGGCGGGCAAGCGATGACCGTACCCAGATGGCACAAGAAGTTGGCCGCAGCCGGCCTGGTCCTCGGACTCGTGGCGATCGTCGCCGTTGCTCTCACCATGTTCTCGGGTGGGTTCACCAAGAGCACGCCCATCACCGTGACGTCCACGCGTGCCGGCCTCGTCATGGAACCCAATGCCAAGGTGAAGTTGCGCGGAGTGCAGGTCGGCCGCGTCGAGTCGATCTCACTCGTCGGGGACCAGGCAAACCTGAAGTTGGCGATGGATCCGGGCCAGATGTCGAAGATTCCGTCGAACGCCCGGGTGGAGATCAAGACCACCACGGTGTTCGGTGCGAAGTACGTCAACATCGTGATTCCCGACGATCCGTCGACCCAACCGATCCAGGAGGGTGCTGTCATCGCTTCGGACAGCGTCACCGTCGAGTTCAACAGTGTCTTCGAACATCTTTCGGACGTGCTCGCGAAGATCGAACCGGAAAAGCTCAACGCCACACTCGGCGCGATCTCCACCGCACTCAACGGGCGCGGCGAGTCGCTGGGTGAGGTTCTCGAGCTCGGTGACACCTATCTGAAGAAGATGAATCCGGTTCTACCGCAGCTCCAGGAAGACTTGGTCGGCGCCGCCGATGTCACCAATCTGTACGCCGACGTGGCACCGGATCTGATGCGCATCCTCGACAATGCCACCGCGACAAGCGGATCGATCGTGGCCGAGCAGGCAAACCTCGACTTGCTGTTGCTCAACGTCACCGGCCTCGCGGACACCGGCAACGCGTTGTTGACCGACAACGAGCAGAACCTGACCACCGCCCTCGACACTCTGACCGCGACGACGACCCTGCTCGACAAGTACTCGTCGGGTCTGACGTGCTTCATCGTCGGGTTGAACGACGGTCGGATCAAGTTCGAGCCACTGGCAGGCACCGGGGACAAAGCGGCGCTGATGCTGAGTGCGAGCTTCATGTACGGCGCCGAGGCGTACCAGAATCCGCAATCTCTCCCCAAGGTCGCGGCCTCCGGCGGACCCAATTGTTATGGTCTGCCCGAATTCGATCCGAAGGTCGACGGGCATGCACCGTTCGCAGTCACCAACACCGGCAACGTGCCCTTCGTTCCCAACACCGAACTGCGCGTTACCGTGCCGACCATTTTCCAGTATCTCTTCGGTGACTCCTACGAGCAGGAAGACGGGAAGTGATGAGACCGACCACGGTCAAGCTGCTGATTTTCACCGTCGTCATGGCGGTCATCTTCGCCGGACTGGCGATCGTCTTCAGTCAGGTGCGCTTCAGCAGCAGCAACGGATTTCACGCCACCTTCTCGGACGTCTCGGGACTCAAGTCCGGCGACAAGGTCCGCATCGCCGGTGTTCCGGTCGGGTCGGTCACCGGAGTGTCCATCGGTGACTCCAACCAGGCCGAGGTCGAGTTCGACGTCGACACCAAGTACTCGCTGATGAAGAGCACCAAAGCGACTGTGCGCTACGAGAACCTGGTGGGCGATCGCTACATGGAACTGCTCGAGGGCGCCGGTTCCACCGAGACGCTTCCGTCGGGAGGA
This sequence comes from Rhodococcus sp. SB1D, assembly GCF_048573875.1. Classification (NCBI taxonomy): domain Bacteria; kingdom Bacillati; phylum Actinomycetota; class Actinomycetes; order Mycobacteriales; family Nocardiaceae; genus Rhodococcus; species Rhodococcus sp. SB1D. The sequence continues at coordinate 294,692 of NZ_JBMAIQ010000008.1, read as the reverse complement.
TCCATTCCGGTCGATCAGACGTCGCCCGCTCTCGATCTGGATCTGCTGCTCGGCGGATTCAAGCCGCTGCTTCGTTCGCTCGACCCGCAGCAGGTCAACGACCTCTCCGGGGCCCTGCTGCAGGTACTCCAGGGCCAGGGCGGAACGCTGGTTTCGTTGCTGGGAAACACCAGTTCGTTCACCAGCACGTTGGCGGACCGAGACCAGCTGATCGGGGACGTCATCACCAATCTCAACGACGTACTCGGCACCATCAACGACAAGGGCGATCAGTTCTCCACCACGATCGATCAGCTCCAGCAGTTGGTCAGTGGATTGGCGAAGGACAGTGGCCCGATCGGTAATTCGATCACCGAGATCGCCGGTGCCACGGGAGATCTCGCGTCGTTGCTGCAGGCGACACGTCCGGACATCCAGACGCTGATCGGGGAGACCAACCGAACGATGACGCAGCTGGACCTGGGCAAGGACGACATCAACACCGCTCTCGATCGTCTGCCGTCCGACTACCGGAAGCTGATCCGAGTGGGCACGTACGGAGCGTTCTTCCAGTTCTATCTGTGCGCCAACACTTTCAAGTTCTCCGGACCCGACGGGACGACGATCATCTTGCCCACGGCAGTTCAGGACACGGGAAGGTGCGCAAAAGTCTCATGACCCCAACCCGTGAACGTAATCCGGTACAGATCGGTGTCATCGGTCTCGTCCTGGCGGTGGCAACCGTCGGTGCCGCGCTTCAATACGATCAACTCCAGTTCATCAACGGTGGCATTCGCTACTCGGCGTACTTCCAAGATGCCGGCGGCCTGGTCACCGGCGACGACGTGACCATGGCCGGCGTGAAGGTCGGCAAGGTCAGCGACGTCGAACTCGACGACCAGAAGGTGTTGGTCACCTTCACCGTTCAGGACGGTGTCGCCCTGGGCGAGCAGACAGCGGCTGATATCAAGACCAACACGGTTCTCGGGCGAAAGTCGTTGGCGGTACGGCCGGAAGGATCCGGACTGTTGCGGACGGACACGCCGATTCCGGTCGAACGCACCAACTCCCCGTACTCGCTCAACGACGCTCTGGGTGACCTCGGGACAACGGTGTCCGAACTCGACACGGAACAGATCAACGATTCGCTCAACGCGATCTCGGACACGCTGGCCGATACTCCGCCCGAACTGCGCACCGCGTTGGACGGAATGACGCGGCTTTCGCAGAGCATCAACTCACGCGACGAGAGCCTGCTCCAATTGCTCTCGCGGGCCGAAGATGTCACCAAGATCCTCTCCGACAGAAGCGGTCAGATCGATTCGTTGCTGGTCGACGGCAACAAGCTGTTTGCCGAACTGAGCTTGCGGCGTGACGCGATCAGCGAACTGATCGTCAACACCGGCGCAGTCTCACGTCAACTGTCAGCGCTGGTGCAGGAGAACGAGGCTCAGATGGGGCCGACCCTCGAGAAGCTGAATTCGGTCGCCGAGGTTCTCCAGCAGAACAAGGACAACATCGCGGGAGCGCTCGACGGACTCGGACCGTACATCACCGCGCTCGGTGAGACCGTGGCCAGCGGCCCGTTCTTCGACGCCTTCATCATCAACATTCTGCCGAGCAACTGGTGGAAGACCCTGGTGGACACCAGCGTCGCGCCCGAGCAGGTTCCGGGCGACCTGGAAGACTTCTTCCCCGGTATTCCACCGACGATCAGGGGGCCGGGAGAATGACCGAGACCATGACTTCACAGGATCCACAGGGCTCCACCAACCCACGCAAGAAGTGGGTGCTGATCGGAGCGGGTGTGCTGGTCGCGCTGCTCGTCGCCGGTGCGGCCTACCTCTTCATCCCAGGCCTGGGCAAGACCAAGATCTCCGCGCACTTCGTCTCGACCACCGGTCTCTACGAGGGCGATGTCGTGCGAGTGCTCGGTGTCAACGTCGGCAAGGTGACCAAGATCGAACCGCGTGATCGGGACACCTACGTCGAGATGAAGATCGATTCGAGCGTCAACGTTCCGGCAGATGCCAAGGCGCTCATCGTTGCTCAAAGCCTCGTGTCCGCACGCTTCGTGCAATTGACCCCCGTGTACTCCGGCGGGGAACAGATGCCCAACGGCGGCGAGATCCCGATCGAGCGCACCGCCGTTCCGGTGGAGTGGGACGAGATCAAGACCGAACTGACCAAACTGTCGGACGCACTCGGACCGGAGGGTCTGGACGATCAGGGTTCCCTCGGTCGATTCATCGACACCGTGGGAACGAACCTCGACGGTAACGGTGAGTCGATTCGGTCGACGCTGCGCGAACTCTCGGCCACGATGCACACGCTGTCCGAAGGCCGGACCGATTTGTTCTCCACCATTCGGAACCTGCAGGCGTTTGTCACTGCGTTGTCCTCGAGCAACGAGCAGATCGTGCAGTTCAGCGGTCACCTCGCTTCGGTGACAAGCGTTCTCGCAAGCAGCTCCGACGAGTTGGGTACCGCCCTCAGTGATCTCGACCTGGCCGTCGGCGACGTCCAGCGGTTCGTCAAGGACAACAGCGAGGGACTGAGCGAATCGGTTGCGCGTCTCGCCGATGCCACTCAGGTACTGACTGACAAGCGCCCGGAGATCGAGCAGGTTCTGCACTCCGGACCGACGTCGCTTGCCAACTTCTATCAGATCTACAAGCCGGCTCAGGGCAGTATGACCGGCGCAATTGCACTGAGTAACTTCAAGAATCCGATCCAGTGGATCTGTGGTTCCATCGAAGGTATCGAGAGTGGTAACTCCCAGAACAGTGCCGACCTGTGTAAGCAGTACCTCGGGCCGGTGCTCAGCACGATGATCGGCAACTACCCCGGATTCCTGTTCAACCCGGTCGCGGGCGTGCAGGCTTTCCCGGATCAGATCGTCTACACCGAGCCGGGATTGGAAGCGGCAAGTCAGAATCAGCCGGAAACCGTCGCAGGACCGATGTCAGGTGCTCCCATGACGAGTGTTCCCAAGGATCTCGCCGAACTCTTCAACATGGGCGGAGGGAACTGATGCGGGTAGCTCGCAAGACCACGGTTGCGGTGTTGGCCACGGCAGTGGCTCTCGGCGCCAGCGGTTGTGAATGGAACGGTCTCAACTCGGTGCCGATGCCAGGCACTCAAGGCCGGGGCGAAGGCGCATACGAGGTTCAGATCGAGATGCCGAACGTGACTACGCTGTCGCAGAATTCGCCCGTCCGGGTGGATGACGTGGCAGTGGGAAGCGTTTCGAACATCGAGGTTCAAGGCTGGCACGCTCTGGTAACGGTGTCGCTGAATCCCGAGGTTCAGTTGCCGGCCAACGCGACGGCAAAAATCGGTCAGACCAGCTTGCTCGGCTCTCAGCACATCGAGTTGGCGCCGCCGGTTGGAGAAGAGCCCGAGGGCCGACTCGAAGCCGGTGACCTGATTCCGATCGAGCGAGCGGGCGCTTACCCGACGACGGAACAGACGCTGTCGTCGCTGTCGGTTGTTCTCAACGGCGGCGGTCTCGCTCAGGTTCAGGACATCACGAAGGAACTCAACGCTGCTCTCGGTGGGCGTGAAGATTCCGTTCGAGACCTCCTACCTCAGCTCGATCAGCTGGTCGGCAGTCTGGACAAGCAACGGGGCGACATCGTTTCGGCGATGGAGGGACTCGATCGACTGTCCTCGACGGTCCAGGCCCAGCACGACACCCTGAACAAAGCACTCGAAGGTATTCCGCCGGCACTCGAGGTTCTTGTCGCTCAGCGTCAGGACATCACCAACGCCTTGACCTCCCTCGGTGGTCTCAGCGAGGTGGCCAGTCGCGTCATCCAGGAGAGCGGTGACGATTTCGCGACCAACGTTCGCGCGCTGTCGCCGACCCTGAAAGCGTTGGCGGATTCGGGCAACGCTCTCACGCAGGTTCTCGGAGTCCTCTTGACGTTCCCGTTCCCACAGAACGGAATCGACAACGTCATTCGCGGTGACTACGCCAACCTGGCCATGACCATTGACATCTCGCTGCCCCGACTGGACGCGAACTTCCTCACCGGAACTCCGTTGGCCGGAACGCTCTCCGGACCGGAAGGCGTGTTGGGTAAGCAGGCTGGGCTGGCCGGACAGACAGGCAACCCGTTGAGCGATCCGCTCAAGCCTGCCGCACCGCCCGCACAGGCCCCTGCCGGACAGGCTCCCGCAGGACAGGCTCCGGCAGCGGATCCGAATACCATTCAGATTCCGGGACTTCCGCCGATCAACATTCCAGGACTTCCTCAGGGGGCACCGGCACCATGATGCTCACAAAGTTCGTCCGCATCCAGCTCATCATCTTCGCCGTCTTGACGGTCGTCGGTTTGATAGTGATGGCCACTCAGTACGTGCGTGTTCCCGCTATGGTCGGTATCGGCCGATACGACGTCACCGTCGAATTGCCCGCCACCGGTGGGCTGTACAAGAACTCGAACGTCACCTACCGCGGTCAGACCATCGGCGTCGTGAACGCGGTGGAGTTGTCGGAAACGGGCGTGAATGCGCGTCTGTCTCTCGAGAGCGGCGTCAAGGTGCCCTCGGACGTCGACGCTGCGGTCAAGAGTGTGTCGGCGATCGGCGAGCAGTTCGTCGATCTGATTCCGCACACCGACAGCTCCGGAGCGATCGTGGTCGACGGGCATCTGGAAAACGGATCGGTGATTCCCGAAGACCGAACCAGCATTCCCCAGGATGTCGGCGCGATGCTCGATCAGGCAGATCTGTTGCTGCAGAGCATTTCCGACACCAAACTCAAGACCGTCATCGACGAATCCTTCAAGGCGTTCAACGGTGCCGGCCCGGATCTGCAGAAGCTGATCGACTCGGCTCGGCTGTTCGTCGAGGAGGCGAACAACAACTCCGACGCGACCAAGACCCTGATCGAGCAGGCCGGTCCACTCCTGGACACCCAGGTGGTCAGCAGCGATGCCATCCGTTCCTGGACAAGCAATCTGGTGACGTTCACCGACCAGCTCCGAGCCAGCGACCCTGATCTGCGTGCCGTCATCCAGAAGGGGCCGGCGGCAGCGGCGGAGGCGAATGCTCTTCTGCAAGACATGCAGCCGACATTGCCGATTCTTCTGGCGAACCTCGTGTCCGTCGGACAGGTCGGCGTGATCTACAACAACGCGATCGAGCAGATTCTGGTCATCTACCCGCCGCTGGCCGCAGCGCTGGTCACGGTGGCAGGCTCCGGCCCGGCTGCGGATGGTGCACTGGTGGACTTCCACATGGAGGTCAACGACCCGCCGCCGTGCACTACAGGATTCCTGCCCGCAGAGCAGTGGCGCAGTCCGAAGGACGAATCACCGATCGAGACGCCGTCGGATCTCTTCTGTCAGGTTGCCCAGGATTCGCCGATCGCCGTGCGCGGCGCGAGAAACCTTCCCTGCGAGGAGTATCCGGGACGTCGTGCGCCGACGGTCGAACAGTGCCGTTCCGGCTACGTACCGATGGGCACGAACCCGCAATCCGGGCCTCCGGAACCGATTACCGCGACCCCGAGCTCGTACACGTCGACGCCTTCGGTCTCGGCTCGTCGGTACGATCCGATTACAGGCACGTACATCGGGCCGGACGGAAGGACGTACTCGCAACCGAACCTCGGTGGCGGCGACGTCAGTCTCGAACAGTTCATGAAGGGTCAGCAGGGTTGATGACAGACGAAGATCCACAGGCCGGGCAGCGGGTGCGCCGTCGCGCGTCCCGCAGCGCGGGACCCACGGGTGCGGATGCAGACGCTGCCGCGGTAGTAGTGCCCACCGAAAAGAAGTCGGCCGAACAGAAGCCAGCCGAGCAGAAGGCGGCTGAGCAGAAGGTGGCTGAGCAAAAGGTGGCGGCGCCAGTTGCTTTGGGCAAGCCCGATACTCCACCTGAGAAGGTCGTCAGCGGTGATCAGGTCACGACCGAGGCTGAGCCGACCGGCGCCGCCGAAACCCCCGCAGAAACTGCTGTGGACACCCCTGTTCGTTCGAAGCCCAAGGCCGGGTTGGTAGTCGGGATCGCCATTGCTTCGGTGATCGCTGTTGCTCTTGCGGCCCTGACGGTGTTTCTTCTCGTCGACCGGAACAAGGCGTCCAATGCCGACGAGGACCGAGCCCGCTACGTGGCCGGTGCCCGGACCACCGCACTGAATCTGACGACACTGCACGCGGATACAGCGGCTGCCGACCTCGACAAGTTTCTCGCCGGCACCACCGACGAGTTCAAGTCGCAGTTCGACGGACGCAAGGATTCGTTCGTCAACGTCCTCGGGCAGGCCGGAGTTCAAACCGACGGCGAGGTGCTCGAAGCCGGGTTCGAGAAGTCGGACGGTGATTGCGGGACTTCTCTTGTCGCGGTGCGCGCGATGCAGAAGAACGGCGACGAAGCGCCCGCCGAACGCAACTACCGACTCCGAATCACCATGTGCGACGTCGACGGGCAGTTGCTTGCCTCGAATGTGGAGTTTGTGCCATGACCCCAGAAGTGAACCCCGAGACGTCCAAGCAAGTTTCGCCGAAGCCGAAGCGCGCCTCACCGCTCGCCATCATCCTGTGCGTCATCAGTGCAGTGGCCATCGCGTTGGCGGCAGTGTCGGCGTATCTCTACTTCGGTCCGGACGGAACGCGTGACACCGCAGCGATCGATCAGACCAGAGACGAAGTGGCACAGGCCTCTTCCGATCAGGCGGTAGCGATGTTCCAGTACGACTACAACAACGTCGACCAGCAGTTGCATGCAGCCACAGACGGTTTGACGGGCGATTTTCAAGGCACGTTCACCAATCTGATCGAATCGGTGATCATTCCGGGAGCCAAGGAAAAGTCGCTGACCGTTCAGGTCGTCGTCCAGGGCGCCGCGGTTCTCGACGCGGAGGCGGACAGTGCGACGACGATGCTGTTCCTCAATCAGATCACCACGTCTTCGGAATCGCCCGAAGCCGTTGCCAGTGGCAGTCGCGTGAAGATGAGTCTGGAGAAGCAGGACGGACGTTGGCTCGTGAACAACGTCCAACCCTTCTGATCAAACACACGAAGGCTGGAGCCGGGTACGAAAGAGGCTGGGGCCGCGGAGATTCACTCTCCGCGGCCCGAGCCTTTGTGCACTGTCCTCAGTGGTCTTGTGCTTCGGCCGGGGCGATCAGCGCCGGGCCTGCGGCACCGCCGTGTGCGAGCGCGTCGAGGAACGAGCGCGCCCAGCGGTCGACGTCGTGCGTCAGGACCTGACGACGTAGCGCACGCATGTGGCGCCGGCCGTCCTCGCGCGGTTGATTGAGGGCCTTCTCCATCGAATCCTTGACGTCGTCGAGGTCGTGAGGATTGCACAGGAATGCCTGGCGGAGTTCTGCTGCGGCACCGGTGAATTCGCTGAGCAGCAATGCACCACCCAGATCACTGCGGCAGGCGACGTATTCCTTCGCGACGAGGTTCATGCCGTCACGCAGCGGCGTGACGAGCATGAGATCGGCGGCGACGAAGAACGCGACCAGTTCGTCGCGTGGGATCGGCCGATGGATGTAATGGACGACGGGGCGGCCGACTTCGCTGAACTCGCCGTTGATCCGGGAGACCTTCTGCTCGATGTCTCCGCGCATCTGTACGTAGCTTTCGACGCGTTCGCGGCTCGGGGTCGCCAGCTGCACCATGACGGTGTCGGCGGGATCGATGCGCTTCTCCATGAGAAGTTCGTGGAGCGCAGCGAGCCTGACGTCGATGCCTTTGGTGTAGTCGAGGCGGTCGACGCCCAGCATGATGTGCTTGGGGTTTCCGAGTTCTTTGCGAATCTGCTTGGCGCGGTCTCGAATTGCCTTGGTGCGCGAGAGCTCGTCGAGCTTGCCGGAGTCGATGGAGATAGGGAAGGCGCCGACGCGGACGCTACGGAAACCTACTTGCACCACACCGAGTTTGGAGCGGACGCCGACGGTTCCACGTGAAGTCTGTTGCCCGGCAAGGCGTCTGGCCAGGTACAGGAAGTTCTGTGCGCCACCCGGAAGGTGGAAGCCGATGAGGTCGGCGCCGAGGAGGCCTTCGACGATCTCGGTGCGCCACGGCATCTGCATGAACAGCTCGACCGGGGGAAACGGAATGTGCAGGAAGAAGCCGATGGTCAGGTCGGGGCGCAGCATCCGCAGCATCTTCGGTACCAACTGCAGCTGGTAGTCCTGGATCCAGACTGTCGCGCCCTGTGCCGCTGCCTTGGAGGTGGCTTCGGCGAATCGCCGGTTCACCTCGACGTAGGCGTTCCACCATTCGCGGTGGTACTCGGGTTTGACGATGACGTCGTGATAGAGCGGCCAGAGGGTGGCGTTGGAGAATCCCTCGTAGTACTCGTTGATCTCCTCGGCGCTCAGCGGCACGGGGTAGAGCTCGAGTCCGTCTTCGACGATGGGGTCGAGCTCGGCGTCCGCCACCCCCGCCCAGCCCACCCACGCGCCCTGATTGCTGCGCAGGATCGGCTCGAGAGCGGTGACCAGTCCGCCGGGGCTTCGCTTCCAGCGGGTGGTGCCGTCGGGAAGCCGTTCCAAGTCGACGGGCAGGCGGTTCGCTACGACAACGAACTCAGCCTGCCCGGACACGGCTTCACCGGTCGAAGAAGCAGGTGCGCTGTCAGAAAGGGTTGAACTGGTCGAATCCGGACTGACAGGCACGTGGTTCCTTCTCGGTTGGTGAGGGAAAGATTCAGTCGAGCTTGGCGGCGGGGGAGATACCGAGCATCGAGAGCAGCATCCTGCACTCGTCGGCATCTTCCGCGTAGGCAGCGACGACGCGCTGTGCCTGACGAGCAGTTTCGTCCGCTACGGGCTCGAGGTCCTCGTCCGCGATCTCGGTTTCGACGGTCGTGTTCTCAGCCATCATGTTCCTCTCGTGCTTGCCTGCACGGCGCAAGCAATGGTTCTTACTCGCGACTCTATGAGAACTGGGCGTGTCGACGCTAGTTGCTCATGTATTAGGGTCGACTTACTTATCTCTGTACTCAACTTTATCGCTTCCATCGATGCTTGGAGTTCCATGAGTTCGACCCCCTCGAGTGTGACCGTCGACTCGGACGAGCCGGATAGTGGCAATCACAGCGGTGCTGCGATTTTGCGACGTGTCCTCGTCCGTAACCGTGGCCCGCTCGCCATCGGCACGGTTCTGGTCTGTCTGCACCAACTGACCGAGACGGCGGTGCCGATCTCCATCGGTGTGATCATCGACCGTGCGGTGGAGACTTCGGACACCACGGCCCTGATCGTCTCCATCGTCGGTCTCGCGGCTCTGTTTCTCGTTCTGACGGCCGCGTGGCGCTTCGGCGCACGCTTCATCGTCACCGCGATGCAGCAGGAGGCTCATCGCCTCCGGCTCGAGGTGGCGCACCGCGTCCTCGATCCGCGTGGGGTGCGCACCGATCTGCGTTCGGGTGAATTGCTGACAGTCTCGACATCCGATGCCGAGCAGACTTCGTGGATCGCGGACATCGTCCCGCGCGCCGCTGCGGCCCTGACAGCTGCGGTGGCGTCGGCGGTGGCGTTGGTGTGGATCGACCTCTGGCTGGGGCTGGCCGTTCTGATCGGAACGCCGGTCATTCTCGGTCTGCTGCAATTGGCGGCGCCTCTCATCACGTCGAGGGCTACCGGTCAGCAGGCGTCGATCGCTCGGGCGTCGGCGATGGCTACGGATCTGGTCAGCGGATTGCGTCCGCTGCGCGGTGTCGGCGGCGAGAAGACCGCGTCGGCGCGCTACCGCACGGTCAGCCGTCAAGCGCTCGCATCGACGATCGGCACGGCCAAGGCGACCGGTATCTACACCGGCGTTGCCGCGACCGTCAGTGCGTTGCTCGCGGTCGGTGTTGCGGGCTTCGCGGGATACTTCGCGTTGCAGGGCCGGATCACGGTCGGTGAACTGATCACCGTGGTGGGGCTTGCGCAGTTCATCATCGAACCGCTCGGCTTGCTTGCGTCCATTCCCGGATACTTCGCGGTGGCGCGAGCGTCGTCGGATCGACTGGCACTGGTCTTGGACGCGGAGCCACTGCGTGGCGCGGGTTCGCAGACCGAACTCGAAGGCACCGACCTGACTCTCGACGGAGTCGAGTACAAATCGCTCAAGGGCATCGATCTGCATCTGCCTGCCGGAGAACTGCTGGGCGTCGTGGCTTACCAGCCGCAGGACGCCGACGCCCTTGTCGCGGTCCTGTCCGGTCAGCTGGCGCAGGACGCGTATCGCGGAGTGGTGAGGGTTGGCGGAATCAGCCTGTCCGACATGGACTTGCGATTGGCACGTCGGACGGTGTTGGTGGAGCCGCACATCACCGATCTGTTTTCCGGGTCGCTTGCGTCGAACGTCACCGCGGGCGCCGGTGATGCCGCTGCTCTCGACATCCAGAGTGCTCTGGTGGCGTCGGCAGCGGCGGATGTCGTCGACGCACATCCGGACGGTCTCGACCTCGAAGTGACCGATCGGGGCGCCAGTTTGTCGGGAGGCCAGCGGCAACGCGTCGCCCTCGCGCGCGCCTTGGTGGCACAGGCACCCGTGATGGTCCTGCACGATCCGACGACGGCGGTGGACGCGGTTACCGAGGCATCGATCGCCGAAGGAATCGCAGAACTGCGGCACGAGGGTGCCAGTGGCATCCACACGACGGTATTGATCACCAGCAGCCCCGCCTTGCTGGCCGTGACGGATCGGGTGATCGTGTTGAACGACGGAGTGATCGCCTCGACGGGCACACATTCCGAACTCTCTCGCGGCGACGCGAACTACCGAGGAGCGGTGCTGCGGTGACGGCCACGGACACGACAACCGAAATGCCGGCCGGGGAGAACGCAGAGAAGGTGACAGAGCGCGAGTTGTTGCCGATCGCGAGTGGTCGCCAGACCTGGAAGTGGTTGCGGGCGGCGCTGACCGAACACCGGATGCAGAGCCTGCTGGTCCTGATCGTCGCGGCTTCGGCGTCGGCGATGGCCTTGGTGCCGATTTACGTCTTCGGCGTCCTGGTCGACCGGGTCCGGGACAACGCGCCCACGTCGACGATCGTCGGGGTGGTCGTGATCATCGCCGCTGCCGCAATCGTGGGCGGTGTGTTCACCGGTGTGGCTGCCTATCTGATCAAGCGGCTCGGTGAGACGATCCTGGCGGATCTGCGAGAGCGGACCGTGGACCGGGCACTGCGACTGCCGATCCAGACCGTCGAGAAGGTCGGTAAGGGCGATCTGCTCTCGCGTGTCGGCGACGACGTGTCGGTGATCGCCAAGGCCGTGTCCGACGTGGTTCCCGGCATGATCGCGGCGGTTCTGCTCGTGGCTCTGAGCATGGTGACCATGCTCGGACTCGACTGGCGACTCGGTCTGGCCGGAATGGTCGCGCTGCCGATGTACGCGCTGGCGCTCAAGTGGTACCTGCCACGCTCGGCTCCTGTTTACGCTGCCGAGCGGGTAGCGATGGGCGCTCGTTCACAAGCGCTGATCAGCAGTCTCCAGGGTGCGAAGACGGTCCGCGCGTACAGCCTCGAGAAGGAACACCTCGGGCAGATCGATGCGGCGTCGGCAAAAGCGCGCGATCTGGCAGTCGGAGTGTTCGGCCTGTTCACGAGGTTCGCCGGTCGAGGTAACCGCGCCGAATTCGTGGGCCTGTCCATGATTCTCGTCGTCGGATTCCTGCTGGTCCGTGAGGACGTCGTGACAGTCGGCCAGACGACGACTGCTGCCCTGCTGTTCCACCGCCTGTTCAACCCGATCGGCTCGCTGCTCTACACCTTCGACGAAGTGCAGTCGGCCGGCGCCAGCCTCGCGCGACTGGTCGGCGTCGTCGAGATCGAGGAAACGGAGCCTTCGACGGATGCAGGTTCCGTTCCGGCCGACGGTTCGCTGCGTCTGGATGACATTCGGCACAGCTACGACGGTGGTCATGAGGTTCTCCACGGAGTGAGCCTCACACTGCGAGCGGGGGAGCGCGTGGCGCTCGTCGGTTCGACCGGAGCCGGAAAGACGACGCTCGCGGCGATCGCTGCCGGTTCGATCACTCCGACGTCGGGCCGGGTGTCGATCGGCGGTGTCCCGCTTGCCGACCTCGACGACCTACGACGCCACATCGCGATCGTGAGTCAGGAGGTCCATGTCTTTGCCGGACCCCTGATCGAGGATCTGAGATTGGCGGCTCCCGAATCCTCGGACGAGGACGTTGCCGCGGCACTGCGGACGGTCGGCGCGTACGAGTGGGTGGAGGCTCTCGACGAGGGAATGCTGACCGTCGTCGGCGAAGGCGGGCACGAGATGACAGCGGCGCAGGCGCAGCAGTTGGCTTTGGCGAGACTGGTGTTGGCCGATCCCGCCGTCGCCGTACTGGACGAGGCAACAGCGGAGGCGGGCAGCGCCGGAGCGCGGGAACTGGAAGCGACTGCCGACGCCGCTACGGAGGGCCGCACCACTCTGGTTGTCGCACACCGGCTTACCCAGGCCGCGGGCGCCGACCGAGTGATCGTGCTCGAACACGGTCAGATCGTAGAAGAAGGCCCGCACCGCGAACTGGTGTCCGCGGGCGGGCGTTACGCACAACTGTGGGCGGCCTGGGAAGGTCGCGACTGAGGGGTTTGTACTGGGTTTTGTACTGAGGGGGTCTGATCCGGCGATCAGGTGAGGTACCCGCCGCCGTGGGGGAAGAACTCGGCGGCGGTGTACTCGCTGCCGTCGTCGAGTCGGACGCGCTCGATCCGCAGTCCCTTGTTCTTGCCCGACCACGCGTCGGGGCCCGCGACGATCACCATGCCGTCGTCTTCCTGGATGAACACTCGGCCGGGGGTTCCGCCGTAGTGCCCGCGTGAGACGGACGCCTTCAGGATGCGGATGCGCTGGCCCTTGAACTCGGCGAAAGCGTTGGGGTACGGATCGGACTGTGCCCGGACGAAACGTTCGATGACCTCGGCGGGCCAGGACCAGTCGACGTGGCTGTCCTGCGGTGCACGCTTGTGGAAGAACGTGGCCTGCGATCGGTCCTGCGGCGTCCAGTCGGTACGGCCGGACGCGATCAGATCCAGGGCGTCGAGTGTGATGGGGCCGATCATGTCGATCGTGCGGTGGAACAGATCGGTGACGGTGTCGGTCGGGCCGACCGTCGTCGATCGCTGCAGCACGATGTCGCCCGCATCGAGTTCCTCGTCCATCAGGTGCGCCGTAAGGCCGACTTCTTCTTCGCCGTTGATCAGAGCCCAGATGAGCGGGGAGAAGCCCGTGTACTTGGGCAGCAGCGAATCGTGGATGTTGAGGGTGCCGTACTTGGGTGCGTCGAAGACCTCCGCCGGCAGCCAGGTGCGCCAGTTGTTGGCGACGATGATGTCGGGAGCCGCTTCCGCCAGCGCGGCCTTGAAGGCGTCGTCAGGCTTGTTCGCCACGTGAACGGGTACACCGTTCTCGGCCGCCAGATCTGCAACCGAGTCCGCCCACATCTGTTCGTAGACGTGTTCGCTCTTCGGGTGTGTGATTGCCAGCACGACCTCGTGATCGGAGTCGATCAAGGCCTGCAGGGTACGGTGGCCCCAGGTTTGGTATCCGAGCGTAGCGACTCTCAACGGGGGTCCTCCTGGACGAGCATGGGCTGGGGTTGCGGTCACACGACCGCCCATCAGCTTAGGCTATCCAACCAAAATTGTTGATCACACGTACGAGGAGGAAGGCTGACATGACGGTCGCCACAATCAACGGAATCCCCATCAATTACCAGGTCAAGGGTGATGGAGATCTGGTGGTGCTCATCATGGGGACCGGCAGCCCCGGCCGCGTCTGGGATCTGCACCAGACCCCGGCACTAGTGGCCGCAGGCTACCGAGTCTGCACCTTCGACAACCGCGGAATCGCACCGTCCGGCGAGAGCCTCGGCGGCATCACGATGCCCGACATGGTCGCGGACACCGCCGGACTGATCGAGCACCTCGGTGGCGGTCCGGCCCATGTCATCGGAACCTCGATGGGCGCCCGGGTGGCGCAGGAACTGACGCTCGCCAGGCCCGATCTGGTTCGCAAAGCAGTGTTCCTCGCCGGTCACGCCCGGATGGATCATTTCCAGCAGGTCCTGACCGAGGGTGAGCGCCAGTTGTTCGACAGTGGAGTCGCTCTGCCGGCCAAGTACCGTGCCGCAGTGACCGCGGTGATGAACCTTTCGCCGGCCACGCTGGCAGACGATCACTCGGCGCGCGACTGGATGGATATCTTCGAGTTCACCGGCGGCGCAACGTCACCGGGTGTTCGCGCACAGCTCGGTATGGACCGCGCCTTCGATCGACGGGGTGCGTACAAGTCGATCATGCGCCCGTGCCTGTCCGTCGCTTTCGCCGACGACCGCATGATCCCGCCCTACCTCTCCCGCGAGGTGGCGGACTGCATCGCTACGGCGTCGTACGAAGAGATTCCCGACGCCGGGCACTACGGCTACCTCGAGCGTCCGGAGGCCGTGAACAAGGTGCTGATCGACTTCCTGGCGAAGTAGTTCTTTCGCACGCGAGAAAGGGCCTGACCTGCTAACTGCAGGTCAGGCCCTTCTCATGTTTCAGGCCAGTGCCAGGAACAGCTTCTCGAGTTCGGCCTCGGTCATCGGTTCCTGACCTTCCGCGCTGTCACCGCTCAGGCATTCACGCAGCCCGGAAGCGACGATCTTGAACCCTGCTCGGTCCAGCGCCTTGGACACGGCGGCGAGTTGCGTGACGACGTCCTTGCAGTCGCGGCCGTTCTCGATCATCGAGATGACCCCGGCAAGTTGGCCGTGGGCACGACGCAGTCTGTTCAATACGAGCGCAATGCTCTCTTCGTCGCCGGTCATGGTGGCCCCTTCTCGAGTGTTCGTGCTGCGGTCAAGGGTACCCCTGGGGGCATGTCACTGCTTGATTCAGTGTTTGATCCGACTGCGGTGTCAGATCAGCGAGTCGACGGCCGCGCGCAACTTGACGGCTGCGTCGGCTGCCACGGACTCGAGGCCGGGTTCGCCGGAAACCTGAACCATGAGAGCAGGGTTCATCGCTTCGACGAAGAACGAATTCTCGGTAGTCGTATCTTCGCGGACGACGACGTTGCACGGCAGCAGGAGGCCGATCTGACGATCCACCGAAACTGCCCGATGGGCCAACGGCGGGTTACAGGCACCCAGGATCAGGTACTTTTCCATGTCCTCGTCCAGCTTCGCCTTGAGTGTTGCCTGCATGTCGATCTCGGTCAGGATGCCGAAGCCCTGCTCGGCGAGAGCGCCACGCGTGCGGGTGACGACGTCGTCGAAGGTTCCGGTGACCTTGGTTGCGATCGCTATCGGTTCTGTGGGTGTTGTCATTGCGCACTCCTCGTCGTGGGCTGTCACTGTCGCCGGCTTTGATTTCTCTTGTCCCCATCATACCCCTGGGGGTATCAGTAGGACAGTGATGTCGGGTACACGATCAGCCATGCGAGAAGCTGATGTTCGGCAGGACGCGACGCAGCCATGCCGGCGCCCACCAGGCTGCCCGGCCGGTGAGGCGTAGGAGAACGGGCAGCAGCACCAAGCGGACGAGCACTGCGTCCAGGAGGACAGCTACGCCGAGAATGATGCCCATTTCCTTGGGTGGCAAGGGATCTGCGAGCGCAAAAGTGAAGAAGACCGCAACCATCACCGCTGCTGCCGCCGCAATGACCCGACCCGAATGCCCGAGGCCGTCGATGTGTGCGATCGCGGGGTCGCCTGTGCGTTCGTAGTGCTCCTTGGCACTCGAAAGCAGGAATACGGTGTAGTCCATCGCGATCGCAAAGATCATGGCGAAGAAGAAGACCGGACCCCACCCGTTGAGGAAACCCTGGGGGGTGAAGCCGAGTAGGCCTGCTCCGTGACCGTCCTGGAAGATCAGCTTCGCGATTCCGAATGCGGCCCCAGTGGACAGCAGGCTGACCAGCGTGCCGATCAAGGCGATCAAAGGCGCCTGGAGGGCGATCAGCAGCAACAGGAATCCGAGCGTCAGAATCACGACCACGACGATGGGAAGGTAGTCGTCGAGTGCCTGCTGAAGGTCGAGATTTTCGGCCGGAGCGCCGCCGACGAGCGCCGATTCCGGCAGTTGCGACCGAAGGTCGGCAAGGATGGTTTCCATCGCAGGATCTGACGGGTCGACGGTGGGAACTGCTTGCAGCATAACAAGATCGGACCCGTCGGCAGCTTGTTGCGCTGGGGTGACCATGGCCACGCCGTCAACGCTCATGGCAATACGTGAGGTGTCGGCTGCATCGTCGGCGGACGTGACGATCTGCAACATCCCCGGGGCGCCGTCCCCGAATTGCTGCTGCACCAGTTCATAGCCCTGGCGAACCGGGGCGTCCTCGGGAACCACGGCGATGGAGGGCATTGCCACCTTCAGTCCGAAGACCGGAACAACGAGTGCGATCAGGATGAGTAAGGCGCCGAAGCCGAATGGCCACGGGTGCTTGTGCAGCAATGATGCCCAACCTGCGAACATCGGGGAGCGGTGCTGCTGGCGCTTTGCATACGGTAGAGAACCGCCGTTGACCTTCGCGCCGATCCTGCCGAGCACGGCAGGCAACAGGGTGAGTGTTGCGGCGAGAACGAGGATCACAGCGAGCATGATTCCGACAGCCATCGTGCGTACGGCCGGGGCTGGAACGATGAGAACCGCAGACAAACTGACCAGAACTGTGAGGCCGGAAAGGACCACAGCCTTGCCGGCGGTGTCCATGGTTTGAGCCACGGCGGCCCTTGGATCCGGATCGGCTCGCAATGCATCCCGGAACCTGGCGACGAGGAAGAGTGCGTAGTCGATGCCCAGCGCGAGAGCGAACATCATCGCGAAGTTCATGGCCCACACGGAAATCGGCGTGATCTCGTTGAGGATTACAAGCCCGCCCGCCGAAGCGACCAGGCCCGCAAGCGTCAGCAGTAGTGGTAGACCCGCGGCAACCAGGGAGCCGAAGGCCAACACCATGATCGCGAGAGTGACGGGCCACGACATCATTTCGGCTTTGATCATGGCTTCGTGATTGGCCTTGTTGAAATCGCTCCACAACGCCGACGCACCCGTCGGGTACACCTCGATCGTGTCGGTGGACAAGCCCGTGAGCTTCTTGCCGAGTTCGTCTACCGCGCTGACCATCTCGTCGGTACTCGCGTTGGCGCCCGCGACCATGATGCCGGTATGTCCGTCCGGGCTGATGGTCATACCGGGCTGCGGGGCGATCACTTCGCCGAAGCGAGGGTCCGCGGAAAAGATTTCCGTTGCCGCGGCCAGGGTTTGCTGCATCGACGGATCCGTGATGGGTAGAGAATCCGAGTGAACGACCACCTGTACTGCGGCGGAGGAATTTCCACCGAAATGCTGCTCGGCCAACTCGCGAACTTGCACGGATTCGGATCCGTTTGCCTGCCAACCCGCGCCGGCCAGAGAGGTGAAGACGCTGGGTGCTGCGGCGCCGAGTGCGATCAACGCGATCAACCAGACGCCGACGACGAGGCGGGTGTGAGTCGCCATCGATCGACCGAGACGCGCAAGTATGCCGTCGGCTCGGGTGGGTGGGTCCGCGGTGACTGTTCTGGTCGCTGACATCTTCACTCCTGATACGGGTGGGGGTATTCCTGTCGTCACCTGTATACCCCCAGGGGTATCGATCTGTCACATTCGAGGGTTCTCTATGCTGCTGGGGGCACCGTCCGATCTGAAACGGTGAAACGGATATGGGAGAGCAATCATGGACGCACGCGACTGGGACGAGCGATACCGAGCGGTGACGGAGCCATGGGGAGTCGACCCGGCGGGAACCGTCGCAACAAGAATTTCCGATCTGAGACCAGGCACCGCGATCGATCTGGCCTGCGGCGACGGCCGTCACGCGCGGTGGATGGCTGGGCAAGGTTGGTCGGTGACTGCGGTCGACTACTCGTCGGTGGCGATCGATCTGGCACGGGCGAGTGACGGGGACAAGGCTGTCGACTGGCAGGTCGGCGACGCGACCGAGTGGCAGCCGGAAGGGCTGGTCGACCTGGTGTTGGTCAGCTTTCTTCACCTCGAGGTCGACCATCTGGCCGCAACCTTGAAGCGCGTCGGGGAGTGGCTGACGCCCGGCGGACGGGTCCTCTATTTGGGGCATTCCATCGAGAACTTCCATCGTGGTGTGGGCGGTCCACCCGAACCGACCATTCTGCCCGGTATTTCCGATCTCGCTCGCGCTGCGGAGGGATCGAGGGTCTATGCCCTCGAACATGTCGTTCGGCCGCAGGACGGTAAGACGGCAATTGACGTTTTGCTCGAATTCGGTCCGTGGGAACAGGTCTGACCAGGGCGGGAGCGCACCTTCACGTTCCTGGGTAGCCTACCCTAAACTTGCGAGGGTGTTCGTCGTTCGATGAGCATGAACGACGATGATCGGATTCTTGATGTCTGACCACTCTCAGGTAGCTCACCCGGCGGTATCGGGCGGTGCCGATCTGGACGCAGCGCTCCCGGCGACGGCCGCTCAGCGTGAGGTGTGGGTTGCTCAGAACGTCGATCCGAGCAGTCCGGTCTACAACATCGGACTTGTCGTCGAGGTCGACGGCACGATCGACATCGAGCGCGCGGCAGCGGCGATCGAGGCCAGCGTCGGACGCGTCGAAGCGCTGTTCGTGCACTTCGAGGTCGATGCCGACAACCAGCTGATCCAGGTGCCGATTCCGGATGCGCGCTGGGACGTGGAAATTCTCGACCTTCGGGCCGAGGCGGATCCCGATTCGACTGCGCAGTCGTGGATGGACACCGACATGGCTCGGGTCTTCGGTCCGGACGATCTGCTGTTCCGCCAGGTGCTTCTGCTGACCGCTGACGACCGAGTCATCTGGTATCAGCGCTATCACCACAGCGTGATCGACGGGTACGGCATCTCGCTCATCGTCGCCGACGTCGCCGAGCGATACGACGATCCGAATCTCGGGACTGCCGCGCCGCAGTGGTCACTCGACGCCGTGGTTGCAGCCGATCTGGATTACCGGAACTCTCCGCGATTCCAGACCGACCGTCAGTACTGGGCCGAGCGCGTTGAATCCGGACCGGAAGCGACGCGGATTCTGCATGGGCAGGTGGATGATTCGCTGCCGCCGATCTCAGCGATGCTCACGCTCGACGCTGATCGCGCGGCACAGCTCTATCGCTATGCGGCCGACGCCGGGATTCGACGAACTCGCCTGCCCATGGCTGCGCTGATCGCGTACATCGCACGAACCACGGGACAGCACGACGTTGTCGTCTCGGTACCGATGGCCGCTCGGGTGGGGCGCGACATGCGTCGCACTCCTTCGATGGCGTCGACGATTTTGCCGCTGAGTATTCGGGTAGAACGCTCGGAAAGCATCGGCCAGTTGGCAACTCGTCTCGACACCGCCCTGGTCTCGATTCTCAAGCACGGGCGGTACCGAGGTGAGGATCTTGCTCGCGACATTCGGGCGATCGATCCCGACCGTCAGGTCTTCGGCCCCGGCATCAACTCGATGATGTTCGAACACACACTCACCTTCGGCGGATGCCCGGTGCGCGTGCGTAATTCGGTAACCGGTCGAGTCAGTGACCTGGATCTGAGTGTGCGCGGTGGTCAGGACGGGGAGCCGATCGAGATCGACGTCCGCGCCCCGGCCGGATTCGACAGGGAGTTGGCCGATCACACCGCGAGAATCGAACAGTTCCTCGATCGATTCGTAGCCGAGCCGCAGCTTCCGATCTCGGCACTCGACCCCATGTCGCTCGCGGAGCGTGAACTCGTGCTCCACGGGTGGAACGACACCGCAGAACCGCAACCCGTGACGACGGTGCCGGATTTGTTGCGCAGCAGCTTCTCTGCCGATCGGGGCGCCGTCGCCGTGGTCGACGGCGATATCCGGCTGACCTACGGCGAGCTCGAAAGTCGGGTATCGCAGCTCGCCGCGCATTTGATCTCGCGCGGTGTCGCACCCGAAACCGTTGTGGCGATCGGCCTTCCGAGATCCGCCGAGATGGTGGTGGGGTTGTTGGCCGTCATGTGTGCCGGTGGTGCCTTCGTGCCGCTGGATCCGTCATGGCCTGCCGAACGCCGCGAATCGGTACTTGCCGACGCGGGCGCCACACTGGTGCTCACCTCGGACGGTGTAGACGACTCAGTTCCGGTCGATCTCTCCGCGTGGGCGTACGAGGACGGGCCCTCGGACCTATCCGAGACAATGACCTCCGACATTCGTAGTCACGGTGCCCAACTCGCATACGTCATCTTCACGTCCGGTTCGACCGGACGTCCGAAGGGCGCCATGATCCGCCACGAGGCAATCTGCGCAAGGTTGCTGTGGCAGCGGGAGCGGATTCTCGGGTTCGGGTCCGGCGATGCCTCACTGTTCAAAGCCCCACTCTCGTTCGACATCTCGATCAACGAGATCCTGCTCCCACTCGTCTCCGGCGGTCGATTGGTGATCGCGAAGCCCGAGGGGGAACGCGACCCGCAATACCTGCTCGACCTGATCGCCGGAGAATCGGTCACTTTCGTCTACCTGGTCTCGTCGATGCTCGACATCCTTCTGGATCTGGCGAACGGGACCGATCAGCTCGATTCGTTGAAGCACGTGTGGTGCGGCGGTGAGGTTCTCACGCCTGAACTCTTCGACCGGTTCCGTGCCCAACTGTCCACGACGCTGTATCACGGCTACGGCCCGGCCGAAGCGACCATCGGTGTCTCCCATGTGATCTACCGCGAGGACGCGGAACGAATCGCCACATCCATCGGTCGCCCGAACCCCAACACTCGTCTGTACGTGTTGGACGGCGACCTGCAGCCGGTTCCGATCGGCACCGGCGGCGAACTCTACGCCGCGGGCTTCATGCTGGGACGCGGATACGTGGGTGCTTCGGCACTGACCGCATCTCGTTTTGTCGCGGATCCCTTCGTCTCAGGTGATCTGGCCGGATCCCGCATGTATCGCACCGGTGACTTGGCCAGATGGACCGCCGACGGCACCCTCGACTTCCTCGGACGCACGGACAATCAGGTGAAGATCCGCGGCATGCGCCTGGAACTCGAGGATGTCGAAGCCGCCGTGATTTCGCACCCCGCAGTGCGTCACGTGGCAGTTCTGGTGCGCCAAGCACCAACAGGTGCAAAGTATCTCGCCGCCTACGTGAGCGCAGCGTCGGGGACGAACCTCGCGATCGACTCACGTGAGCTTCGCGAGTGGGCTGCGAGCAAGCTGCCCGACTACATGGTCCCGACCACCGTCACCGTCCTCGACAAGTTTCCGCTCACGGCAAACGGCAAACTCGACCGTCGCGCGCTACCCGAGCCCGATCTCGCCGAACTGAGTGCACATGTCGCTGCGAGAAACGAAGTCGAACAACAGTTCTGCACGTTGATCGCGTCGGCAGTCGGCCTCGATTCGGTCGGCGTTACCGACGACTTCTTTGCACTGGGCGGCGACAGCATCGTCGCGATCTCACTCGTGACCGCGGCTCGTGCTGCCGGTTTGTCGATCAGTCCTCGCGAGGTGTTCCAACTGCGCACCGCCGAGGCTATGGCGCGTGCCCAGTCCTCCCGAGTGGCTGAGATCGTCGACCACGCGGACCAACCGATCGGCCACGTAGACACGACGCCGATTGCCGCCAGGGTTCTCGGAGTGTCGGACGCAGTACGAACCTTCCACCAGCGAGCGCTGATTCAGACGCCGTCAGCCTTGACGTCCGAGCATGTCCAGGCGGCGCTCGACGCCCTGGTGGCGCGCCACGATGCACTTCGTGCGACGTTGACGCCCGAAGGAAGACTGCTCGTCCCGGAGACAAACGAAGTGGCTGTGGTCTTCGAGACCCGTGCACTACCGGCACCGCTCGAAGAATGCGGACCGTTGATCGTCGCCGAGACCGAGCGAGCTGTCGGCCGTCTGAATCCGGCCGACGGCACGATGGTCAGCGCTGTTCTGTTCCGCCCTGTGACCGGTCCCGGACGGCTGTTGCTGGTCATCCACCACGCGGTGGTCGACGGCGTCTCGTGGCGCATCATCCTCGAGGACCTCGCGCGCGCCGGCATCGCAGCGATGAATGGCGACGAACCCGCACTCGCTCCGGTCGGCACGTCGGTGCGAAGGTACGCCGAACTCGTCTCGGAGGCGGTCGGAGCCGGGCGACTGGACTCGGAAATCGAGTTCTGGGACTCGGTGACGTCCGCACAACGGGCATCTCTCGGCCGTCGGGCACTCGACCCGGCAGTTGACCTCGCGCGCACCGCTGCGGCGCGGTCGATCACCCTACCTCCAGAACTTGCAGATCAGCTGTTGGGCAGTGTCCCACGGGCGTTCGGAGCCGATGTGAGCGAAGTGCTGGTCACCGCACTTGCCGTGGCGCTGACCCGTTGGAGCGGTGCCGGATCGGTGACGATCGACCTGGAGGGGCACGGACGCGACGAAGACATCGTTCGCGGTGACGGCGATGCGCACGTCGACCTGACTCGTACCGTCGGATGGTTCACCACAGTGTTTCCGGTGGCGCTCGAGATCGGTACAGCCGCTCCCGATCTCGATGCGAGCGGCGAGTTGGCGGGGGTTCTCAAGAGCGTCAAGGAGCAACTTCGACGGGTCCCGAACGCCGGCTTCGGGTACGGAGCATTGCGATACCTCGGCGGCTCGGATCAGTTGCGTAGTTTCGCAGCGCCGGAGGTGGTGCTCAACTATCTGGGACGCACTGCCGCAGCGGAGGGGGACTGGTTCCCGGTGTCGATGGACGGTGCTGCCGATCCGTCCATGCCGATGGGTCACGCGTTGTCTGTCGACGTCGTAGCCGAGGACGCCGCCGGTGGACCACGCCTGCGAGCCACCCTGACCTGGGCGTCGAACATCTTCCTGCGTAGCGACATCGACAGGTTTGCGCGGTTGTGGCTGGACTCGCTCGAGGCCGTGTCCGGGCTCGCAGCCTTCGGCGGAGCCACACCCTCGGACTACCCTCTGGTGGCGCTCGCTCAGGCAGACGTGGACGGGTTACCGAAGGCTGAAGAGATTCTCCCACTCACTCCGCTGCAGGAAGGGATCTACTTCCATTCGGCGTTTGCCGATCCGGGGGCCGATCAGTATGTCGTGCAACAGGTTGTGGAACTGACCGGAGCCGTGGACAGTGCGGCGCTGCACCGCGCGCTGCAATCCGTCGTCGATCGGCATGAGGCGCTGCGCACCGGATTCTCGGTCCTGGGTGACGGCCGGGTCGTGCAGGTGGTGCACCCGAGCGCTGTCGTGGAGATGGCGGTAGTCGAGGTGGCCGGCGCCGATGTCGATGAACTGCTTTCCGCCGACCGCGCGCGCGGGTTCGACCTGGCGCAACCGCCGCTCGTCCGTTACACGCTTGTCCGTGCCTCTTCGGAGAAGTACCTTCTGCTGCAGTCGATTCACCATGCGGTCGCAGACGGATGGTCGGTTCCGGTGATGCTGCGGGAGCTGATGGCGTCGTACAGCGTTGGCGACTCCGGCGCGGTGCTCCCGACTCCGGCGCCGTACCGCAGCTATCTCGAATGGTTGGCCCGCCACGATCACGAGGCCTCGGCAGCGGTGTGGAGAGAAGCGCTGAACTCTCCCGGGCCGGCGGTCGAACTTCCCGCGCCGAGCGCGGGCAGCAGCGGCGTCTGTGCCACCCGAGTCGAGCTGTCCGACAGTGATACTCGCGCACTGGCGATCAACGGACGCTCCCATGGCCTGACGCTGAGTACGCTCGTGCACGGCGCCTGGGGGCTGGTGCTCGGCCGAATGACCGGCCGAACAGACGTGCTGTTCGGATCGACCGTATCGGGACGCGGTGGAGACCTGCCCGGCATCGAGTCCATGGTGGGCTTGTTCATCAACACCGTGCCGGCTCGGTTGCGGTTCGATCCGGCAGAGACAGCCGCGCAAGCGCTTTCCCGTTGGCAGAGGGAACAATCGGAACTACTCGACCATCAATACCTGGGGTTACCCGAACTGCGACGGACCGGCGGACTGGAGCAGGACTTCGAATCACTCGTCGTGTTCGAGAACTATCCACTCGGTGACACGGCAATCGCTGATCGGACGAACTCGGTGCGACTGACGGGAATTCGATTCGACGAGCGACCGGCCTACCCGCTGACCCTGATCGTCGTCCCCGGCGATCGATTGGCGTTGGAGCTCAAGTACGACGCTGCTCAGGTGGACGGCGACGCCGCTGCGTCGCTGGCCGAAACTCTCGCAGTCGTACTCACCGAGCTCTCGCGCGATCTCGATCAGGTCATCGGCCGGATCGCGCTGGCACCCGCACAGCCGGGGAGCGTCGGCACGGCCTTGGATCGGCCGCGCGCAACGCTGACCGAGCTGCTGAAGGATCAAGCCGGGCGTACGCCCGAAGCCACCGCAGTGATCTTCCGTGAAGAGTCGTTGACCTACGCCGAACTTCACTCTCGCGCTGATCGTTTTGCGCATCTGCTGCGCGAACGTGGCGTCGGACGCGAATCGTTGGTAGCGGTTGCCTTGCCTCGCTCTCTTGATCTGATGGTCGCGATACTCGGCATCGGAAAGGCCGGGGGAGCATACGTTCCCCTCGACACCGGCTACCCGGCGGAGCGGCTGACGTACATGCTGGGTGACGCCGATCCTGTGTGTGTCGTGGTGTCGGAAGACTCTTCACTCGATTCGGGTTCGGTTCCGCGGGTGACGGTATCGGAGTCGGCGCAGTTCCCCGCCGATCCGCTGAGTGTCCCAGGATCGCCCGCGGATGCCGCGTACATGATCTACACTTCGGGTTCGACCGGTCGCCCCAAAGGCGTTGTGGTCAACCACGAGGGTGTGGTCAACCGATTGCTCTGGGCACAGCAGATACGTCCGATGGACGTCTCCGACCGGATGCTGCAGAAGACCCCGTCGAGCTTCGACGTCTCCGTTCCCGAATTCTTCTGGCCGTTCCTGGTGGGGGCAACTCTCGTGATGGCCGAGCCGGACGGGCACAAGGACCCTGGCTATCTGGCCGACGTCATCGTCGAACATTCCGTGACCCGAGTGCATTTTGTTCCGTCGATGCTCGACGTGTTTCTCGCGGAGCCGAAAGCAGCACTGTGCTCTTCGCTCGAGATCGTCAACTGCAGCGGCGAGGCACTGCCCGTTCACGTTGCGCGCAAGGTCTCCGAGATCCTGCCGAATACTCTGGTGGACAACCTCTACGGCCCCACCGAGGCCGCCGTCGACGTCAGTTGGCAGCCGTCGGTGCAGGAAACTCCGGCAGACGCCGTCAGCGTCCCGATCGGCGCACCTGCCGCCAACACCGGCCTGTTGGTTCTCGATCCCTACCTGCAGAACGTCCCGGCCGGTGCCACCGGTGAGCTCTATCTGGCAGGGCCACAACTGGCGCGTGGTTACCACGGACGTGGGGGATTGACCTCCGAACGATTCGTGGCGAATCCGTACAGCGACGGCGGCTCGCGGATGTACCGGACCGGTGACATCGTGCGGTGGAATGCCGACGGCGTTCTCGAGTACCTCGGCCGTGCCGACGAGCAGGTGAAGGTTCGTGGATTCCGAATCGAACTCGGCGAAATCGAAGCGCAATTGGCGCTGTGCCCCGGAGTCACGGCAAGTGCCGTGATCGTCCGAACCGACGGTCCGAGCAACCGCGCACAGGTGGTCGCCTACCTGGTCGGAGATGCTGATGATGTTGCGGTTCGAGCTCAGTTGTTGTCAGTGCTACCGGAGTTCATGGTGCCAAGTGCCTTCGTGCGGCTCGAGTCGCTGCCGCTGAGCCCGAGTGGCAAGCTCGACCGAAAAGCACTACCTGCACCGGATTTTGCGGCACAGGTGGGCGACTTGACGGGAGTGGTTTCCTCGGGCGTTGCAGACCTCCTCGCCGGGCATTTCGCGACGGTTCTCGGACTGCCCCGTGTCGGGGTGCGCGACGATTTCTTCACTCTCGGCGGCGACAGTATCCTGGCGATCCGACTGGTCAACCTGGCTCGTCGTGATTCGGTAGTGCTGACCCCGCGTCAGATCTTCGAATTGCGCACTCCCGCTGCGATCGCTGCAGCGGTGGGTGATGTCGCCACCTCGGATGCCACCGTCACGGCCGACATCGGCGTGGGTGAGCTGGTTCCGCTGCCGGTGGTTCACCGCTTGTCCGAATGGACGGGTGGTACCGACCGCTTCAACCAGGCAGTTCTGATCCACTCTCCGGCAACATCTCTCGGTTCGATCACCGGCGCATTGCAGGCCGTGCTCGATCACCACGACGGACTTCGCCAAACCTTGATCCGACATGACCGCGGGATGTGGTCGGCGCGGATCGAGGAACCCGGTAGTGTCCGGGCAGCGAACCTGGTCGAACGCGTTGATGCTCGGGGACTGGATGACTCCGAGTTGCGAAGACTCGTCACTGAGCACTCCGAAGCAGCGACCAGTCGATTGGATCCGTCTGCAGGGCGGATGGTCTCGGTGGTCTGGTTCGATTGCGGCGCTGAGAGTCTGGGCAGACTCGCGATAGTCGCGCACCACCTGGTCGTGGACGGGGTTTCCTGGGGAACCGTGCTCGAGGATCTCGCGATGGCCTGGGTGGCAGTCGAAGCCGGAGAGCCCGCCGCACTGGATGCCGTCGGAACTTCGCTGCGTACCTTCTCCCGTACGGTGGCCGAACACGCATACAGTGCTCATCGATTCGCCGAACTCGATCACTGGCTGACCGTGACCGCTCCGGGCGCGCAGTTGATCCCCGACGCCGCGGGCGATGCCGTCGTATCCGGAGGCTCGAGGCGCACGGTCACGGTGGACGGAGCAATCTCCGAGGCAGCACTTGGATCGGTTGCGGCAATGGTGGGTGCCGAGGGAACGGATGTTCTGTTGGCAGCGCTGACGATGTCCGTCGATCGCTGGCGCCGCTCCACCGGCCGCAGTGAGCACGAATTGCTGGTCGATCTGGAAAGGCACGGCCGGGAGGAGTTGGTGGCGGGCATCGATCTGTCGCGAACAGTCGGCTGGTTCACCACGATTGCCCCGATGCGACTGCACGGCGGAATCGACCCGGTGGACACGCTACGCGAGGTGAAGGAGAGCCTGCGGGCGGCTCCGGACGGCGGTATCGGCTACGGGATGCTGCGATACGTGAATGCCCGCACGGCATCGACATTGGCGGGGCGCTCCGAATCTCAGATCCTGTTCAACTATCTCGGACGTACGACGACAGCTGGATCGACAGCATGGTCCTTGGCAGCGGAATCCGAAGCCTTGTCCACCGATCCCGACGCAGACATGGGAGGCCCGTACCGACTGATCGTGAATGTCGTCAGCGTGGATTCGGGGCTCCGCGCCGAGTTTGCCTGGGCAAGTGAAGATTTGTCCGAGGAGGACGCGCAGTCACTCTCCGACGGCTGGGTTTCGGCCCTCGGCGATCTGGCGGCTGCGGCCGCGCGTCACGCCGGGCCTCCCATTCTGACCCCGTCCGATGTGACGTTGCTCGACCTGAGTCAGACCGAGATCGACGCGATAGCCGATGCGAGTCCGGCAGGTGTCAGCAGCATCCTCCCACTCTCACCGTTGCAGGAAGGCCTGTACTTCCAAGCCGGCTACGCGGGCAGCAGCGACAGCAGCAGTGGTGGGGACATCTACACGGCACAGTTCTCGATGGACTTCGGGCACACCCTCGATGTCGACAGGTTGGCTGCGGCCGCCCGGACACTTCAACGACGAAATCCCACGTTGCGAGCGGGTTTCGTGAGCGAAGGGCTGAACGAGCCGGTGCAGTTCTTCAGCGCTGGACTCGATGTTCCGGTCGTCGTCCACGATCTCCGTGAACTCGACGACTCGGTTGCTCGTGAGCGTGCCGAGGCCGTCGCCGCCCAAGACCGAGTGACGCCATTCGACCTGACCGCGCCGCCGCTGTGGCGTATGAGTGTGCTGCATCTGCCTGGCGGCCAGGATCGTCTGGTGATCAACAGGCAGTTCCTGCTGTGGGACGGCTGGTCCAACGGCCTTGTCGTCAGTCAGCTTCTGGCGCTTTACGATACCGGCGGCGACGACAGCGCATTCGGCGAACCCGAGGGGTCGTTCGAGACATACCTCGCCTGGTTGGCCGATCGCGACGGTGCAGCCGCCGACGAGGGGTGGCGCGGAGCGCTCGCAGGACTCGAGGAGCCGACGCTTGTTGCCGAGCCGATGCCCGGTGTCGAAGTTCAGCTTCCGGATCGCCGCGATGCGGTTCTGTCGGAAACGCTTTCGCGTGCGTTGCGTGAGCGCGCTGCCGCGTCCGGCGTCACGTTCAACACGGTACTGAATGCAGCGCTGGCCCTCGTGCTGGCGTCGGCCACCGGTCGACAGGACGTCGTCTTCGGCTCCACGGTTGCCGGACGGCCACCGGAGGTACCGGGAATCGACACCGTGGTGGGAATGTTCCTCAACACCGTTCCCGTTCGGCTGCAACTGGATCCGAACGAGAGCGTCGAGGAACTTCTTCGTCGGACACAGGCGGATCGACTTTCGCTGATGCCTTTCGACTACCTCGGTTTGGCATCGATCCAGCGTGTTTCCGAGCATCGTCAACTCTTCGACGTGCTGATGGTCCTGCAGAACTTCGTGGACGAGAGGCAAGTCCACGCGCTCAACGCCGCTCACGACGTGAGTGGAAGCGACAGTATCGATCACACGCACTATCCGCTGACCGTCGTGGTCACACCGGGTGCCACCGTCAACGTCAAGTTCGAGTTCCATCCGCATCTGGTGACCGCGCGCCGGGCCGAGGACCTACTGCGTCACTTCGTCGACCTGCTGCAGAGTTGGTCGCAGGACATGGCGGGATCGGTTGTTGCGTCTCCGGTTCCCGCAGTAGCGCAGCAGACGCAGATCCGGGAGTTGCCGGAGCGCACCATTGCCGACCTGTTCGAAGAAGTCGCGTCGGCGCAACCGAACGACACGGCACTCGTGTTCGGGAAGCGCCGGATGACCTACGCCGATCTCGACGGCGAGATCAACCGGATGGCGCGGTTGCTGATCAATTACGGCGCCGGCCCGGAAAAGATTGTCGCTCTTGGCCTACCACGTTCGGTGGACATGGTCGTCGCGCTCTTCGCGGTATTGCGCACGGGTGCTGCCTACCTACCCCTCGAACTCGACCATCCGGCCGAACGGTTGGCCGTGATGATCGACGACGCGGATCCTGTCGTGTTGCTGACAACCGTTTCGGCCTCACCGAGGTTCGAAGGTGCGGACGTCCGCACTATCGTGATCGACGAACCCGATACAGCAGCAAGGAGACTGACGATCTCGGCGCGGGCACTCTCCGCGTCGGAACTCGGAGCATTCGCCCCGGGGGCACCGCATCGACTCGACCACCCCGCGTACGTCATCTACACCTCCGGTTCGACCGGCAAGCCCAAGGGCGTGGTCACCGGTTACCGCGGCTTGACGAACATGCAGTTCAACCACCGCGAGGCGATTTTCGAACCCGTGATCGCCGCGGCGGGCCGGCGCCTGCGGATCGCGCACACCGTGTCCTTCGCCTTCGACATGTCGTGGGAGGAACTTCTGTGGCTCGTGGAAGGCCACGAGGTGCACATTTGCGACGAGGATCTGCGTCGTGATGCCGAGGCACTCGTTGCATACTGCGACGCACTGGACATCGACGTCGTCAACGTGACACCGACCTACGCGACGCACCTGATCGACAGCGGGCTTCTCGACGACGGTGTGGGACACCACCGCCCGCCGTTGGTCCTGCTCGGCGGTGAAGCCGTTCCGGATTCGGTGTGGAACAGGCTGCGCGACACCGAGGGAACCGTGGGCTACAACCTCTACGGTCCGACGGAATACACGATCAACACGCTCGGTGGCGGAACGTTCGACAGCGACACCCCGACCGTCGGCAAACCGATCTGGAACACGGCCGCGCATATTCTCGACGGCTGGCTGCGCCCGGTCCCCGATGGAGTTGCCGGCGAACTGTACATTGCCGGAGCCGGTTTGGCTCGCGGCTACCTCGGACGCTTCGCGCTCACGTCCGAGCGCTTCGTCGCAGATCCGGCTGGGACCGGAGAACGTATGTACCGCACCGGGGATCTCGTGCGGCGACGCGGTGACGGCAACCTGGATTTCCTCGGCCGCACCGACGATCAGGTGAAGATCAGAGGTCACCGCATCGAGCCGAGCGAAATCGTCTCCGTTCTCGAATCCGACGAACATGTGCGGCAAGCGGCAGTGGTGGTCGACGTCGGGGCAGGTGGAGTCAAGAGGCTCGTCGGCTACGTGACACCCGTGCGACTCGGCGCCGGGCACGACTACCGCGCGCAGGCGCGAGTTCTCCTACCCGACTACATGGTTCCGGCCGTGGTGATCGAGGTGGAGACACTACCGATGACCGTCAACGGCAAGCTCGACGTCAAGGCACTGCCCACCGCCGATTCGGTGCTGGGGGAGCGGAGTGGGGAGTCGATCGCACCGCGTAACCACACGGAAGAGGTCCTCTGCGACCTCTTCTCCGACGTACTCGATGTGGACGATATCGGGGTCGACGACAACTTCTTCGACCTCGGTGGGCACTCGCTTCTGGCCACCAAGCTGATCAGTCGAGCTCGGATCGCCATTCCGAACAGTCTGACCATGCGTGATCTCTTCGAAGCGCCGACGGTGGCGGAACTCGCGGAACGTATTGCGGCCGAGCAGGGATCGACGCGACCGGTACTGGTAGCGAAGCCGCGGCCGGACCACCTTCCTCTTTCTGCCGCTCAACAGCGATTGTGGCTGATCGGACAGATGGAGGAGAACTCCGCGGCCTACAATTTCCCGATCGTGCTCCGTTTGGACGGCGCACTGGACGCGGACGTCTTCGCCGCGGCGCTCGGCGACGTCGTGGAACGACACGAATCCCTGCGTACGGTGTTCCGGTTGGTGGACGGATCGCCGGAGCAGATAATTCTCGAATCGGCGACGATTCCGGTCGAGACAGTTCATCGAGACGAATCCGGTGTCGCCGGTGAAATTGCCGTGGCAGTGGGTCGTCCGTTCGACCTGTCTGACGAGATTCCGATCCGCGCACGTCTGATCCGGGTGGACGGTGCCGAGGTGGACGGTGCCGTAGTGGTCGTGATCGTCCTGCATCACATCACAACGGACGAATGGTCCGATCGGCCATTCCTGCGCGATCTGATGTCGGCCTACTCCTCTCGGATCCAGGGCGAAGATCCAATTTTCGAACCGCTTCCGGTTCAGTACGCGGATTACACTCTGTGGCAACGGGAATTACTCGGCAGCGCCGACGATCCGTCGAGCATCCTGAGCACGCAGTTGGACTTCTGGGCGAAGAGTTTGGACGGAGCCCCCGAAGAACTGCTGCTTCCCGCCGACCGGAGTCGACCGGCCAGACCGAGTTTCTCCGGTGGTGCAGTGGTGACACGGTTGGGCGTGGAGACAACTGCTGCACTGCGAGATCTGGCGCGCGAGAGCCGGAGTTCGATGTTCATGGTTCTGCACGCGGCGTCGGCGGCGTTGCTGACTGCGCTCGGAGCGGGTGAGGACCTTCCCCTCGGCGCTCCCGTCGCCGGACGTAGTGAGCAGGGACTCGACGAACTGGTCGGCTTCTTCGTCAATACGATTGTGCTGCGCACGGATACGTCAGGTAATCCGACGTTCCGGGAGTTGGTGGATCGCGTTCGCGAGGGAGATCTCGAGGCCTTCGCCAACGCCGACGTTCCCTTCGAAACGGTGGTGGAGCGCCTCAATCCGTCGCGTACTTTGGCACGTAATCCGCTGTTCCAGGTCATGGTCGGCTATCACAGCCGCGAGGAGATGGGCGGCGATTCGTTCGAACTCGAGGAGTACACAGCCAAGTTCGATCTGGTGTTCAACTTCACCGAGTACCTCGGCGACGAAGGCTGCATCGACGTCCGGCTCGAGTACGGCAGCGACCTCTTCGATCGCGAAACGGCACAGCGAATTTCGAACCGATTGGAATCGGTGATCGCGGCCGTCGTGGAATCGGCCGACATCGAGATCGGTGATATCGACATCTTCTTGCCAGGCGAACTCGAACAGGTTGTCACCTCGTTCAACGACACCGCCGTCGACGTGCCGGAAGAGACGTTCTACGACGCTTTCGCGCGTGGAGTCGTTGCTACGCCCGAGGCGATTGCGGTGCGCGACGAGGCGGGGCAGGCCACGTACCGCGAACTCTCCGAGCAGTGTGATCGGATCGCCGGCGTGCTGTATCGCCGCGGAGTGTCGGTCGAAGACGTGGTGGGGCTTGCCGTCCCGCGCTCGGTGGAAATGGTCGCGTCGGTCCTCGCCGTGCTCAAGCTGGGGGCCGCGTATCTACCCCTGGATTTGAGTCACCCGAGCGAGCGCATCACATACATGCTCACCGATTCCCGCGCCTCGGTACTTCTGTCCACTGCGGAGGAAAGCTCGCGGATCGAGGATGTGGTCGGCGTCGAGCGAATCCTCCTGGACGATCCGCTGATCCGTGCGGAACTGGACGAGGCAGTGATCGTCGAAACTCCCCGGCCACCAGTTGGCGTCAGCCACGCTGCCTATGTCATCTACACCTCGGGATCGACCGGCAAGCCGAAGGGAGCCGTCCTCTCCCATGACGGTATTCCGAGTCTTGTTGCCACAGCCGAGGTTCGGATGCGACTGGTATCGGGTTCGGTGGTGATGCAGTTCGCTTCGGTCGGCTTCGACGTCGCGGTATTCGAGCTGGCGATGGCACTGTGCACGAGCAGCACCCTGGTGATCGTGCCGCAGAATGCACGAGTTGCCGGTCCGGCGCTGACCGATTTCATGACGAGCAATCGTGTCACCCACGCGATCATCCCTCCCTCGTTGCTGGCCGCTCTGCCGGCAGGATGTGAAGTGCCGCAGGGCTGCACCGTGTTGGTCGGAACCGAGACGGTGCCACCGGAGCTGATCGGGCGATGGGCGGAGCGGCTGAATTTGCTTGCTGCGTACGGACTCACCGAAGCCACGGTGAACAACACACTGTGGCAGGCGGAACCCGGTTGGAACGGTCCCGTGCCCATCGGAATCCCTGACCCCAACGAACAGGCGTACGTGCTCGACGATCAACTCCGTCCGGTTCCGCCGGGAGTATCCGGCGAGCTGTACATCGCGGGACGCGGCCTGGCGAGAGGCTATCTGGGCCGATTCGATCTGACGGCGCAGAGATTCATCGCCGATCCCTTCACCGCGGGCGATCGCATGTATCGCACCGGGGACCGCGCGCGGTGGCGCACTGACGGGAACATCGACTTCCTCGGCCGCGTCGACGATCAGGTCAAGATCCGCGGTTTCCGAATCGAGTTGGGCGAAATCATCGGAGCTCTCAGTGCCCATCCTTCGGTGAAGCAGGCAACGGTCGTCGCGGATCGGCAGGGCGAAATCACGCGCTTGGTCGGTTACGTGTCACCGGAACCCGGTGTCGTCGTCGACACGACGGCAGTGCGGAACCTCGCGGCAGTGTCGTTGCCCGACTACATGGTTCCGACCATGGTTGTTGCCCTTGACGGTCCGCTGCCGTTGACGCCCAACGGAAAGCTCGACCGCAAGTCGTTGCCCACTCCGGACTGGTCGGAGCTGGCGGGTGATGTTGCTCCTCGCACGGCAGTGGAGTCCACGGTTGCGGCTGCGTTCGCGGAAATCCTGCAACTCCCGAGTGTCGGAGTCCACGACAGTTTCTTCGAACTCGGCGGCCATTCGATGGCTTCGATGAAACTGGTCGGTCGCATTCGTGAAGCGTTCGGCGTGGACGTCAGTATTCGAGACGTATTCGACGCGCCGAGTGTTGCGGAGTTGGCGGCCGTCGTCGCGCGTTCGGAAGGTGGGCGTCCGATCCTGGCGCCGGCGGTGAAACGTCCCGAGACGATGGGTCTGTCTGCGCCGCAACGTCGTCAATGGGAGTTGTTCCGCGCGTCCGGCGCGCAACCGCAAGCAAGCCACGCTCTGGCGCTGACCCTGAAATCGAAGATCGATCCGGAGGTTCTCGGGCACGCCTTGGACGATGTGACTTCGCGGCACGAACCCCTGCGGACCACCTTCGTCGAGGTCGACGGCATCGTCGTGGCAAGAGAATCGGTGCGTCCGACTGTCGATGTGGTCGATGTCGGCGCCGGCGATGTGGGTCGAGTGGTGTTCGAACTGGCTCAACTTCCGATGGATCTGCGTGAGCAATCACCGTTGCGGGTTCATCTGGTGCTCGGTGAAGACGGCTCTAGGACACTGCTTCTCGTCATGCACTACATCGCCGTCGACGAGTGGTCCGTAGTGCCGCTGCTGGGAGATCTGGTCTCTGCTTATGCAGCCCGGTCGCAGGGAGATCAACCGGTTTGGGACGAGCTTGCATTGACGTACGCCGATTACACCGTGTGGTCGGACGAGCTGTTGGGAGACCCCCGAGACGTCGACAGCCGTGCGTCGAAGCAACTTGCATATTGGCGGGATGCGCTCGACGGAATACCGACCAGTGTGAATCTTCCGTTGCCGGAAGGTGACTCGGAGCCTCGAGGTGACGTGATCGCCGTCGACATCGACGCGGGTCTGCACGCCGGAATCGACGCCCTGGCTGCGCGCACCGGCACGAGTATGTTCATGGTCCTGCAGGCCGCACTGGCCAGCGTTCTCACGAAGGCCGGCGCGGGTACTGATCTTCCCATCGGTTCATTGGTTGCGGGCAGGTCGGATCCCCGTCTCGAACCGATGATCGGATCGTTCTTCAATGTTGTTCTCCTGCGCACGGATACGTCCGGTAGTCCGACGTTTGCAGACTTGCTGGCTCGCATCCGGGAAAACAATCTGGAAGCGCTGAGCAATCAGGACGTCTCATATGTG
Organism: Rhodococcus sp. SB1D; assembly: GCF_048573875.1. Taxonomy (NCBI): domain Bacteria; kingdom Bacillati; phylum Actinomycetota; class Actinomycetes; order Mycobacteriales; family Nocardiaceae; genus Rhodococcus; species Rhodococcus sp. SB1D. The sequence continues at coordinate 259,971 of NZ_JBMAIQ010000008.1, read as the reverse complement.
TATGTCGAGCAGGCGCTGGGTAATCCGGCGTCCATGAGGCCTCAGGTGATGGTGATCCATCATCAACAGGCCGATTTGGACGGGCTCGGCGACTTCGGTTCTCTCGTACCGATTCCGGTGGGAGTGCCCGAGGCAGATGTGACGTTGAGTTTTTACGAGCCGGTGGGCGATGGGCCTGTCTTTGCAACTCTCGGGTTCCGTGCCGACCGCGTCGATGCGGGTGCAGTCCGCGTATGGGCAGGTCAATTGGTCGACGTGATCGAGGCTGCAGTCGCCGCCGAAGGGGATGACGCGAGCGAGGGGGCAAAACTATGACATACGTCGCATCGCTCCGTGGGGTCGACCGCTATACGGGGGCTCACAGTGTTGATACCCTCACCTCATTAAGGGTAGCCTTTGCTACTTACTTCGGGACATCGATTGGCGGCCGTACCAGGTCGTTCCGTCGGGGATGGACTACCTGTAATGAGTGAATCACCAAGAGACTCCAGCGCCGAACCTGCCATTGTCGACATCGTCGGCGTCGGGTTCGGTCCGGCCAACCTCGCGTTGGCCATTGCTGTCGAAGAACACAATGCAAATTGTGCGGCCGTTGATCGGGTGAACGCGCGGTTCTTCGAAAAGCAGTCTCAGTTCGCGTGGCATCCCGGGATGCTGCTCGACGGTGCCACCATGCAGATCGCGTTTCCGAAGGACCTGGTGACGTTCCGGAATCCACAGAGCGGATACAGCTTCTTCTCGTATCTGTTCGAGCAGGGTCGACTGGTCGACTTCGTCAACCACCAGACCTTCTTCCCCACGCGCCACGAATTCAACGACTACCTGTGCTGGGCAGCTCGACGAGTCGACGCGGACGTGCAGTTCGGTACAACCGTCGACGGGGTCGAGGGCATCAAGAACTCCGACGGCGTTGTCGATCGCTTTGCGGTTCGCACCGCCGACGGTGACACGGTGATCGCGCGCAACATCGTTGTCGGAGCCGGACTGAAAGAGCGGATCCCGGAGTGGGCGACGCCTTCGTCGCGGTGCTTCCACAATCACCAGTTCCTCTTCCATCTCGAAGCAATGCCGGAGCCCGTACACAACCGGTTCGTCGTTCTCGGCGCCGGCCAGAGTGCCGCGGAGATCGTGGACTACCTGCACGCGAACTACCCGAACGCCGAAGTTCACAGTGTTTTTGCCCGCTACGGCTACAGCCCGGCAGACGACAGCCCGTACGCGAACCGCATCTTCGATCCCGAAGCCGTCGATCAGCTGCACGGTGCAGACGCCGCGGAACGACGCCGACTGCTCGATCTGCACCGCAGTACCAATTACTCGGTCGTCGACATCGAACTGATCAACAAGCTGTATGCCACCGAATATCAGGAGATGGTTCGTGGGCCGCGGCGACTGTTCATGCGTCGGGCCTCGGAGATCACGAGTGCCGTGGAGACCGAATCCGGCATCGAACTGGCTGTCCGTAGCAATCTCGACGGCTTGACCGACACGCTGGCGTGCGACGCACTCATTCTGGCCACGGGTTTCACCCCGGCACCTCTGGACGATTTGTTGGGTGAACTCGTGCCGGATTCGTCCGTTCCGCGTAACGTCAGTCGGGATTATCGACTGGCTGTAACGGAGGACGTGACAGGCGGTATCTATCTGCAGGGTGGGACAGAACAGACTCACGGATTGACGTCGTCGCTGCTGTCGAACGTGGCAGTGCGGGCGGGGGAGATTCTGGCGTCGGTGCTGAGCCACCAGAACCGAACTGGTGCGCTTGCTAGTCTGGGCGCACAAGACACGTACGTAACGAGTGAGGCGAGATGAGCACTAACCCTTTCGATGACGAAGACGGCCGCTTCTACGTGCTGGTGAACGACGAGGACCAGCACTCGCTGTGGCCCACGTTTTCCGAGGTCCCCGCCGGCTGGCGAGTGGTGTTCGGTGAAGACAGCCGCAAGGCGTGCCTCGAATACGTCGAGGCCAACTGGACCGACATGCGTCCGAAGAGCCTGCGTGAGGCCATGGAAGCCGATCAGGCTGCCGGTGGAAAGCACGCAGTCGAGAGCTGATTCTCTCACCGCTCGGAACCCCCGAGTGAACAGAAAAGAGCTGGGCACCGTCAGGTGCCCAGCTCTTTCTGCTTGAACGACGCCTACTTCTCGGTGACGGGAACTCGACGCCTGCGCTTGCGGACCATCGGGCGACGTAGCGAGTCCACGCGCATCAGAATCCGTGGACGACGCAGCGTGCGCGCTCCCCATTCGCCGAGCGTGACGCCCGCGGCCAGGGCGCAGCCGATGCCGAAGGCCGACAGCAAGGCAGTCAATCCGATCAGTACCTGGTCGTTGAGCAGCGCGTACAGGCCTCGGTACAGCGACAGACCGGGGAGCAGGGGAGTGATGCCTGCGACCGCGACAACCAGCGGAGGCGTCAGTGCGCGGCGAGCCATCAGGCCACCGGCAAGACCGACCACGGTTGCGGCGATTGCGGCGGCGATCACGGGACCGACGTCGAGTGTCTGCACGAAGATCGACACACCACTGCCTGCCGCACCGCCCAGGAACGCCGCGGTGAGTGCACGCCGCTCGGCGTAGCAGGCGAGCGCGTAGAACACCGACGCACACGCACCGGAGAGCATGAGGATCGGCAACTGCGTGATGGTGGAGACTTCCACATTGATCGGTGGAAGCGTCGAACCCAACATCCCGGTCATTCGCAACGAGATTGCGACGCCCGCGATGATGCCGCCCGTCATCATCACCACTTCGAAGAATCGCGCGACAGCTGTAATGGGTGCACCCATGATCGCGTCCTGGACCGAGCCCACCAACGACAGCCCGGACAGTAGAACGACCACTCCGGCCGCGATGACCAACGACGGCCGGATACTGATCCCCAGCTGGTCCTGAAATGTATAGAGCGTGGCGGCAGGCGCAGCCGCGATGAGACCACCGACAACCTGCTGGAAGAAGAACGGCAACCCGAACCGGTTCAGTACGCGGTTGACTCGATCGATGACCATCGTCGTCAGAAACGCGACTGTGGCAACGAGGAACCCGCCGCCGAGCAGGACGGAGACCGAAGCCGCCATCGCAGCCCAGGCCATGGTCGCGGTCCACCGGTTGTACGGGTGCGGCGCCGTCGTGATGGCTGTGAGCGCGTCGTGCGCTTGGTCCGGTGTGATCGCCTCACGGCGGATACGACGTGTCAGACGGTCGACGGCCGCCAGCCGCGTGAAGTCCATCGAGCGGTAGTGGACGATGCGCATCGTGCTCGCCGGCGGTCGCGTCGGGCCGCGATAGGCAGAGAGCACAATCGAGTTGTAAGTGACGTCGACGTCACACTGGGCAAGGCCGTACGTGGCGGCGATGAACTGCACCTGCTCAGCGGTGTCCATGGCCGCGGTTCCGGATGCGAGGAGGACTTCGCCCACCCGAACCGCGAGGTCCAGGACCTCTGCGACGACGGCGTCGTCTGTCAGGTCGATCGGTTGAAGCGGTGCGGGAGCCGACGTGACCGTGTCGACGGTGGCTTGCCGGTTTCCCGTCAGGCGTGTGAGTACTTCGGTGAATTTCGCCATCAGGGGGCGGAGTGGGAGTTGCGCATGGGGCCCACGCTATCTAACGTGACCCGCGCGCGGCCACCGTGACGGCTTGGATATGATGGCTCCGCAAAGTCAGTCGCGGCAACGAGTCGGTCTTCGCCTCCTTAGCTCAGTGGTAGAGCACTCGCCTTGTAAGCGAAAGGTCGTCGGTTCAATCCCGACAGGAGGCTCCACAAAATAGGGTACCTACCAGGCGATAAGCCAGGCGGGTGCCCTTTTTCGTTGTCACTACCCGGCGTCAGTGTCACGAAATGTCACAAGTGCTTGCAAACTCGCTGCAGCAGCGTTCAGTGCATCGTCCTGCGAATGCATGTACGTACGCATGGTGAAGGCACTGTCACTGTGCCCGAGCCAGGCCGAGATCACAGCAATCGGGACACCTTGCAGATGCATCAAAGTTCCGCAGGTATGACGAGCATCATGTAGTCGGATGGGAGAGACCTTCGCGGTCTTGCAGATCGCTCGCCAGCAATCCGAGATCGTGTCCGGGTGGTACGCCCTACCTGCTTCATCGCAGACGACGTGATCGCCAGGTCCGTAATCCTCGCCAAGTGCCAGAGGTTCGGCCTTCTGTCGCTTGCTCGCTGCCTTCAATGCCGCAGTGAGGTTCGGAGTCGACGGCAACGTGCGGATCGATTTTTCAGTCTTGGGTGCGCCGTCGACAGCCTTGCCGTTCGCGCTGACCCGGTTGTGGGCGATGGTTACGGTGCCGGCCTTCATGTCGACATCGGTCCAACGGAGGCCGCAGATCTCACCGCGACGCAGGCCGGACAGTGCAAGATGCCACGCGTGCCCGTTGCGATCCTTGTCAGCTGACGCGAGGAGCTTCCTCACCTCTTGCTCGGTGAAGGTCTTCATCTCCTTCTTCTGATTCGGGACACGGTCAACCAGCGCCGCAACGTCACGAACAAGATGTCCCTGCTTCATCAGTCCAGTGAGTACTGCTGAGATGACGTTCAGCATTGGGTTGATTGACTGGGAGCTCCACCCCTTCCGCATCCCGCCATCAGCCTTGGGAACCTTCCCAGCAATGAGGTCGGTGACCAGGTCGTCAAGATGTCGCTTGTTCAGCTTCTGAATCGCCAACGTGCCGTGACGGTTGCGGAGCGGTTGCAGTGCGTGAGTGTAGGCCGAGGGCGTGGTCGGTCGAATTCTCCTGCCTGCCAACCAATCTGAACAAGCCTTCTCGACAGTGAGTGTGGATGCTGTGACGTACACGCCCTTCGTGACCTGATCGAGGATCTCGCCGAGAGCTGTCCGGGCTTCCTTCTCTGTCCGATACCGCTTGCGGGTCTGTACACGCTTGGTGGTGGTGACGAGGTTTCCGTCGTCGTCCTCGGTGACCACGTCGCGACTGCCGGCGTCGACGGTGACCTGATATCGGATGACAGGCTTTCCGGTCGCGCGGTCGGTGACGGTGATTTTTTGGAGATGATCGCCGGCGTCATCAGTCATGTCCTTGCTCAGGCAGTGGAGATGCTCGTTCCGATCCTCGAGCAGTTGGCTCCGATGTTCGGTGAAATCGCGCAGCTCCTCGCGGATTCCCTGATGCAGGTCATTCAGGCTCTGGCGCCGATGCTTCCGCCGCTGGCGGATGCGTTCATGCGCATCGTGGAAGCAGTCCTCCCGCTGCTTCCGGTGATCTTCGAGCTGGCGTTGAGCATTCTGCCGCCACTGATTTCGGTGATCATGGCGCTGCTTCCGGTGATCGAGCCGATCATCGGCATCGTCACACTTCTTATCGAGATTTTCGCGAATCTGGTGGCGTTCCTGATGCCGATCCTGATCCCGGTAATCGAGAAGCTCGGCGAAATCATGACCAAAATTTTCAATGGCATCGCCGACGTGGTGAAGGACGTGATCGGGAAGGTCGCCGAAAAACTCGAAGGCTTCAAGTCCGGACTGCAATCCGCGAAGGACTTCGTTGGTGAGGCTGTCGAGAACATCAAGGGCTTCTTCACTGGCATGGGCGACGCCATCGGTGGGGTCTGGGACACGATGGTTCGAAATATCGCGAAGGCAGTTGGGCGCGTTGGCGAGCTGATGAAGAAGGCCGGAGGGATGTGGGGCGTACCGGACGGCGTCGGCAGCACGGGCGAGAAGCTGGTCAGTTGGGCGAAACTGAATGGGTTTGCGAACGGAGGCAAGGTCGCCGGGCAGCGTTCGAATGGTGTTCTGTTCGGGCCGGGCACCGGAACGTCTGACGACATCCTCGGGTTGTCGCAGTCCGGGCTTCCGACGGCTCGCGTTGCGGCCGGCGAAATGCTCGTCAACAAGGTGCAGACGGACCGCAACCTGCCGCTGCTCACTGCGATCAATGCCGGCTGGACTCCGTCAGCTGACATGGTCCGAGCGCTGGTTTACGGCTCTGGCCTGCCCACGTTCGCTGGTGGTGGTGTTGTCGGGTCGTTCAAGGAAACTCGCCCCCCGGTACGCACCAGGGCTGACGCTCACCTCCGCTGAGCGCGACACCGCCGACTACCACGGCCAAGGGAAAGCAGTCGACTACTCCAACGGATCGGGTAACACCGATCAGCAGTTGGCGTGGGCGAACTTCCTCGCCGACAACTACCAGTCGCAACTGTCGGAACTGATCAACTCCGACCGAGGTTTACCCGAAACATCAAGGACGGCAAGATCGTCGACCCCAGTTTCTATGGTGCGGCGACGATGGCGCAGCACGAAAACCACGTACACGCAGCGGCACAGGAACCGCTCGGTGCCCCCAGCCAAACCCCCGGCAACGGAGCGGGTGCAGACGGTCCGGACACTCGGACGAACAAAGAGAAGTACGTCGACGAAATCATCGGCGAAGGCAAGAAGCGCGGCATGTCCGTTAAGCAGATCAAGGCTGCGATCATGACGATGCTCGCCGAGTCCGGTGGGCAGATGTACGCGAATGCTTCCGATCCGGAGTCGATGAACTACGCGCACGACGCGGTCGGCTCGGATCACGACTCGAGCGGCTTGTTCCAGCAACGAAACAACGGCGCATGGGGCACGATCGCGGACCGCATGGACGCTACGAAGTCGTCGGGCATGTTCTACGAGGAACTCGCGAAACAGAACGAGAGCAGCATGTCGGAGGCTCAGCTCGCTCAGTCTGTGCAGCGCAGTGCGTTCTCGGATGGCTCGAACTATGCGGCGAAGGAATCGGAAGCGGAGTCGTTGATCGCGGAATCCAACTCCCGCGGTAATGGCAGTTCCGCAGCATCGTCCACCACCGACTCTGGTTCGACGCACCAGGTGTTCGTGACGAACTGGCCGTCGGGGATGGGCGGATCCTCCTCGTCGTCGTCGGCGCTGTCGTCGGCGGCGACTGCGGCGTCTGCAGCGTACGCCCCGGCACCGGCTGTGATGACCGCGGCGATGATGCCCGGGCCGTCGACGGCGTTCGATCCGAACAACACCGGCTACGACGACACGTTCTACAAGGACACCGTTGCGCGTGGCGGTAAGGAAGGCGCCGATGCCTGGCTGGCGCGTCAGGACTTCATGCCGCAGATCCGCGGCTTAGGTATCGACATGCTCAAAGAGGTTGGTGGCGAGTTCGCGGCGCCGTTGGGTATGTCCGACCGATGGAATTCACGTGTCGACGACAGCGCCGCAATGTACGCCCGCCAAGACGCTGACCAGCAGTTCACGGCGCAGCAGTCCGGTAACACCATCAATGCCACCTTCAGTGGCTACAACGGCACACCACAGCAGTTCATGAACGAGATGGATCGGCTGATGCGGACAGGCATGAGCGCGCTCAAGCCGTAGGTTCACCGTTCGGCTGGCCGATGAGGGGACGTTCATGTTGAAGGTTCCCTCGAAGGGGTTGGAATCTCCGGCGGCCGTTGTGTGGCCGGCACTAAAACCGACCAATCTAACGGTTTCGTCCAAGTCGTCTGATATGTATTTGCAACACCAACTTCTTCAAGGGGAATTCACATGCGCGTCTGCCGAACAACGTCCTTGCTTGCTGCCTGTTTCGCGGTACCGATACTTCTCGCGGGATGTGGGAACGAGTCCACGCCGGCGGCGATCACATCGACCACGTCGTCCGTTGCCGCCGCCTCGATCGAGGAAGTCGCAGCATCAGTGACCGCGGAAGTCGGCACCACGGAAGCGCCTGCGCCGAAGTCCTCGACGGGACGGCCCACCGGCGTGGAGCTCTACGCCCAGACATGCCTGGGCATGCTCGAATTCTTCGACGGATTCAGTGACATAGCCAAGGAAGGCGGAGCACCCTACGACAGAACTACTGCTGCCGACGAAATGATGAGCGTAGTCGTCAGTGGAGAACTCAGTGGCGAGGCTGATGAGTTGGTGTGGACTGACCTGTCACCATCTGATCAGGCCCAGTTCAAACGTGGGCTCTACGCCGCCGCGAATGGTGAATGCTGATCGATACTCCGCGGATGGCGGTCGATGAGACACGGGCATATGCGAAGAGTGGTAAGAACCAGATCTATGCCGCGTGCAGGACTGGCCGGTTGCGGGCTCGACAAATTGTTGCGCCACAAGGTAAGTGGCTGATTCATCGCGACGACCTGGGCGCGTGGTTGCGCGGCGACACCACGTTGAAGCCCGCACGCCGCAATCGCAAATGAACACTCGGAGGCCTTCCGAACTGGGGCCTGAATCTCTACCTTTGGATGTCGTTAGGTTCTCTCTGAAAGGGATGCAATGCCAGAGTTTGAGCGCCATGGTTCCCGTACAGCTTGGATTGAATCAGGTGATGTCGATCTCCAGACATGGCCGCCATTGCGACGCCCGGCAGATCATGCAGCGTCGCTCCTGCAGTGGCTTGAACACGCCGATCTGATAGGAAAAAAGCCGTTACCTGAATCGTTGAATCGTGCAGGCGATTGGCTGAGCCTCGCAGCGGATCTTGCGCAAATCGAGATCAACCTGTTGCGCCGTGACAGCTACCTATGCTCTCGCGCCGCGGCCTACGGAGAAGCAGTAAGTGAATCAACATCTCTGCATTTGACTGAAGCGACCAGGCTACTTTACGTGTACTGCGCCCTCGAGAACATCGTAAATCATTTGTATCCTGACCTCGATAAATCAGCAATGCCGCTTGCGCTGAGGGCTGTGGAAAGACAATCAAGCACCCTGCCTCATCTGCTGCAGGTGCTAAGCCACCTTGAGCTCCACGTTCGTCAAGACCCTGTGCTATCGGAAAACGCGAAACTGAAGAGGGCATTCACTGGAGACCTTGACAAACATGTTCAGGCTTCAATAGTGACGCGTGTCGGATTCCAGATGCGGCACAGCTTCGCCCACGGCGTACGGCATCCCAAAGTGCAACCAGAGGTGACCGTCGACTCCGGGCAAGGGCGGTGGGGTCAAGGGGGGAAGGAGCAGGTGTGTCTATCCACTTTGGGGACCACCTGCCTTCTTTTCGCGATTCAATACATCCTTCGCAGTGTGGTCTCGACGCTCTCGATCAATCCCAATTCTGCGGTGGAGCTCGCGGATGATTGGTGGGTGCCAAGCGAAAACGGTACGAGGCAGTATCTGGTTGAACCTTCTCTGGATGACTGCCTTTCGTTACTTCACCTGGACTTTGACTAGGCCACAGCTAGCGCGTCAGGGATGGGGATCAAGTCTGTACGGTGTATGGAAACCATCATCCAGAAACAGATCGACGGAACATCCATGCAACGCCACTGTCGCATCGGCCGCTATCCGGATGCACTCAATCCCGTCCGCAGCCCCTTCCGTAGTGAGGTGATTTCGCGTGAAAGTTCGGGATGAATGGGTCTATCGGAAGCATGATCAGGCTTCGTCAGAGCGTGTGAGGATTCTGGCCATCGAGGAGAAGAAGCATAGCGTCAGAGCTGATGTGGAATTCCTCGACGGTGAACGCGCTGGGATACAGGAGAACGTCTCGGGTCGTCGCCTAAAAACGCTCTGGAGCAAGGTCGTCGACTACGACAGGCGAATGGCCGAATGGGAGCGCCTGCGCGAATTCATTCCTACGCCCGAGGAAGACTACGCGGCGATCGTGGCGTTCGAGACGCTGATCCCAGATGTGGTCGCCGAACATCAATACAAGCCGATTCGTTGCATGGCGATCATTGCCGATCGAACTGCGCTAGGTGGACTACTCGCCGAACCGCTGGACTTCGTTCTCGATCGCTGCCAGTGGTTGGAAGATGTTGACGGGACTTTAGTGGTGTCGCCACGCGGGACCCTGCTTATCGCTGAACTCGCCTGCAGGAAGAACCCAATACCCGTCCTAGACCTCGTAATGGACGAAGAGAAGAAGGCGCGCCATCACTCGAAACATGGGCGCACCGAGCCAGGATCCAGGGGTGAGAAGGATAGAACGTATTCTGCGGAAGAGGAGCATCACTGGTATCTGAGCTGGACCCGCCCACGACATGAGATATTGCGGCAGTGGTGTGGACATCGATCAATCACTATCCAGGAACGCCTCGTGGCTGCGGAGTCCGAGGTTCAAAGACTCGATGAGCTTTTGCAACGAGCACTCGATCGCCTCGAAGCCGCCGGCGAAGATCTCCATGCGCAGATACTGACCCGTACACATGTTGAAGGTCGAATCACTCCCGAGAATGTCCGGCCGGTTGTCGAGCGCCCGCTCGGTTGGTGGGACGTTCCTCCGCCTCCGGAACGCCGGCAGTTCCGGCGCCGATCGTGGTGAGGCATCGCAAGAATCTTCCAGTGCCCCAACAAGACCGGGTTACCAGGTGACTCAGTCCGTCAAGACGCCGAACTCGTAACCAATCCCGTCGGAATCGACGATCGGTGGGGTGCCGCGAACGAGGCACCCCACCTGTCTGTCAGTCAGTCTTCCTTGATCGCTTCCGTCAGGTATGCCTTGGTGAACTTGCCCCAGTCCGAACGCAGTTCGTCGAAGATACTGGGATTGGGGTTGAGGTTCTCCGCTTTCGCGTAGGCGAGGACGAGCAGATCCATCGCTTTATCTGCCCTACGGATCAGAGCGATGAGCTCTTCTTCGCTGGTTCCATTCATCCCTTCCAACGCAACCCTTCTGATCGGGAGGAAGACATCGCGCCACAGAGGATGACGCTGGTTGATCTTCACGATCGCCTTGCCGTTGAGGTGCTCGATGTCGAACATTTCCGATCCCGGCCATGCCGCGTCGACCATGGTGATCGGCTTCGCCTTGACCTGCTCGCGAATCTGATCGATGGCTTCGGTCTTCTCGGCCTGATTCAGCTGAAGATCCTCGACCAGATCCATGAACACCTGCTCGGCCTGCTCTTCGGTGACATCGTGCCCCGCTTGCCCTCGCGGACTGGTCTTGTCGACCGTGGCGACGGTGTCGGTGGCGGCATCGTGTGCACCTGCCGCCGCGCGTTCCTGGGTTTCCACATCCCCCCAGTGTTCGCGAATCTTCTTCCGCGCCCGGCGGACAGGACGGTTCAGCCATTCACGAAGTTCACTGCGCAGCTTGTCCACGGGGACCGCGCCGTGCTTGACATTGCGGACCTGGAAGAACTCGTCGAGTTCGGCTGGGAACCGGATTTCGATTCCGACGTACCGATCGACCTTTTCGATACCGGCCGGAAGAAGGCGCGGAACGATGCCGTAGTTGATCTCACGGCCGTTGCGGACCATGCTGATCTTCCCGGCGCTGTCGGGGAGATCGAATTCCCTGATATCCCGACCCCGATGATCAATGTGTCCACCGTCGCCAGCCCTGCACCGGAATTCGGCGGGTGCCAGACTGACCGTGACGTGGATACTGTGCCCGTCGACGATCTCAATGTCTCCTTCGTCAACCACTTCGCCGCGGACGGTAGCGGGTTTGTAACGCTTGATGATCCGAGGGTTATCCATCAGGAACAGCGGATCGAGGAGAGTGACATGCTTGCCGTTGAGTTCGATAATCATCCCCTTGTCGAGGTAGGAGCGGTATGCCCGGGCGATGAACGTCCGCAGATCGGCGAGCTTCTGGTCCAGAGACGTCCCGAAGTGCCCACCGCTGGTCAATCGGTCGATCTTGCCGAACACCACCAGCGTTCCCGAACCGAAGGATTCGCCCGCCGGGTCGGTCATCAATGCCGCGAAGTGCGGTGGCCAGGCATCGACGGGCTGAGCCTCGATGGAGACCTGGGTTCCCCCTTTGACCTCGTCGAGGTCGAGGTAGCTGTGCCAGATCTGGTCATTGCCGCGGCGTTTGGTGTATATGTCGATCCTTCTACCCAGGCTCAAGCCGGCCAGCTTCATGCCGACTCCGAACCGGCCGAGCCCACCACGCTGTCCGTAGCGTGTGCTAAATCCCAATGACAATGCACGGGCCATGATCTCGGGCTTGATGCCGTCGCCGTCGTCGGCAAATGCAAGTTCCTCGATTGATTTCTTGCCTTCCCCATAACGGCTTTCAACCCTCATGACGTTGGCTCCGGCTTCGATGGAATTGTCGATAGGTTCTCCGGATGCGGCAGTGAGATCGAATCCGGAGTCGCGCATGGATTCGAGAGCCGTGTCGATCTGGATGATGTCGGCGGGACCGCTCTCGCTTGCGGCGGTGTCCTTGGTGGGTGTTGTGGTCATGATGGTGTCCTCTCGTTTCTGGGGCGGGAAGGTCTCCGTCCCGGTGATCAGATGTGCGGCGTTGCCGTGAGGTGAATCCGGTTCGCCAATATCGAGGCGATGGTGTGGGGGCAGAACGGGCAGGTGTGTTCGGTGTATCCGGGTGTCGCGGGGTGGATCAGGTTCGTCAAGGTCCCTTTCATGCCGTGGAACAAGCTGCACTCGCTTTCGAATGCATGCTGAACGGTGCGGTGGACGTCGTAGGTAAAATAGTCCGCCCTGCGCGTGAGTGCGTGCTCAACGAGCCGCCGGCGGAGGTCGGTGTCACTGCGGCCGACGTACGTGACGACACCGTTCTCGTAGAGCGAATAGGTACCGATCTGCGCTTGCGGGATCACAGCCCGAATCAGCCAGGGCCGGAGCTGCCAGGGCTGCATTGTGGCCATCAGTAACGCCCTGCCGCTGCATATGCGAGACGGCCTGCTTTTCGTGCCCGGGAGATCTGCTCGCGCATCCGCACGATCGGGATTCCCCAAGACTCTGCGAGATCCGGTGCTTCGGCGCCTTCGAGCATGGCGCGCAAGATCTTTCGATGAGGGGCCGAGACAGGTGCCGCTTCCAGCCACGTCTCGAGCTCGACGCGGGAAAATCCACCGTCTGTGAACTCGAGATCACGAGCGGTTTCGTCGAGGGAAGTGGGGGGAGCGAGGATGCGGCGGCGAGCGATCACTTTGGCGGCGTTGGAGTGCGCGCTGCGGACCTGAAATGCCGCGGGAGTGGACTTATCGGGATTGCGAACAAGTTCATCGAGAGCGTTATCGATGCGTTCAATCTCGTAAATATCGTGGGCCTTACCGGCCTGCTTCTGGAGCCCGAGGTACGCGGACTCCACCTGTGTGGTGAACATGGGATTCTCCTGGTCTGACTGCGGCCCCCATTCGGTGGGACGCGGTCGATAGTGGAAAAGCGATGTGAAGTTGTGTGATTGAGAGTACAGCGGCTGACCGACATTGGTTGACGAACTGAAATTTCGTACCTGTGGTGGTCGTGCTGCCCTTCACTGGAAGAGGGGGTGTGACCGGATTGATTGTTGCAGGCGGGGAGCGAATATTTCTTCATCGATGTCGAAGGCGCTGTCATCCCTGCGGGATTGGAGCCAATGACGGCACCCCCGCGCTGATGACTCACTCTGTGCTTGGCGGCCGGCCTCCGTATGATTGCGAACCGGGGCGAGCGGCTCGTCGAGACGCTGAAACTCAGACTCTGCGGCGATCAGACGTTCCTACACGATGCCCGCCCCATCGCTTGAGCGCTCCATGTCGCGGCCGACTGCCCGCATGTACGAGTCGGTCCAACTGAAGGCCGACTCAGGCAATAGAGAGCTGGCACCGCGAGATCGTTGCGGTTCTTACCTCGGTGTCACGAGGCTGTCACAAGTGCAGCACTCTGACCCGGATTCCATCGGACTTACACGTATGCCATTCCGCAGGTGAGAGCGTTTTCGGTACTTTCACGGACAACAGAAAACCCCTTGAATTCTCCTTGTAAGCGAAAGGTCGTCGGTTCAATCCCGACAGGAGGCTCCGAAAGAAGAGGCACTCACCAATGTGGTGAGTGCCTCTGTATTTGCTGAGGTGCCGATAGGCGCCCGGTTCAGTTGGTCTCGGGCTTGTTCGTAGCCTGGCGCGGGTCGATCGCGCCGTCGATGTACTGCTGGGCGATCACTCGCAGTTTGACGTTGCTGCGCTGCGAGTCCTGGATGAGAATGCGGAAGGCTCGGTCGGCGTCGACGTGGTGGGTGCCCATGATGATGCCCTTGGCCTGTTCGATGACGCCTCGCGATTCGAGTGCTCGCTCGAGGTCCATTGCGTGCTTTCTGGCGATGTCGAGGCGCTGCGAGCTGTGCAGCGCGTAGGCCGAGGTCACGGCGAACAGTTGGAGCAATGCCACGTCGGCGCCGGTGAAACCTCGGAGGTCGTGGCTGTAGAGATTGAGGGTTCCGAGCGGGCGTTCCCGGCCAGGCAGTGGCATGGACAAGAAGCTGACGGCGCCGACTGCCTTTGCCGCGCTTGCGAATTGAGGCCACCGGCTGTGGGCTTCGCTGGCATGTGCGCGGACAACGGTTCCCGTGCGTGACGACGTCACACTCGGTCCATAGTCCAGTCGGAATTGGATCGAGTCGACGGTGCGAACAAGTTGGTGGGTGGCGGCGACGGTTCGGAATGTCGTGTCCGAACCGCCGATGGTAATTCCGGCCATGTCGGCGTCGGCGATGAGATCGACGGCATGCCTGCAGACTTGTTCGAGAAATTGCTCGGCCTGGGCATGTGGATCGAGGTGCGCGTACAGCGATTGCAGGGCGCCCGAGGCGGCGTCCAGGCTGTCCTGCGACGCGGAATTTCGGCCCCCGGTGGGGCCGCGGTGTCCTCTGGCGATGCGCGGCGCCGTCATTGTCTCAACCACCCTTCCCCATCACGTCGCAGGCATGTCCGATTCGTCTCATTGTTGCACCGGACTAACTGTTGTGCACTCTGTTTCGGTGGACAAGTGTCTGATGGGGCGGACGGTTATGTGAAGTGGTCTGCGTATGCCCAATCGTGATGTTTGATTCGGCCGTTAGCGGGTAGTGCGCCGATCTTGGAATTATGTTGTCCTGCAACAGTTAACGTGGAAACTGCGACCGGGGTACAAGTTTTCTCCGCAATGGCGCGCAGGTCACGAACTTGGCCTATTGTCAGCGCCAGCGCACAATCTTGTACGCGTAACCCGTAGACAGTGAAGGGGATACGACGATGAACGGACTGATCGCGGCTCTGAACAGTGGAATGACCGTTGGCTTGGCCAACACGATCCTGACTTTCGGCGGAATCATCATCAACCTCAACATCGTGATCAACAACTGACCGCGTAATCGGCGAGTAACCGTTTGTTATGCCGATTCGATCGGAAGGTCCGGCCCTGGGCGGTCGCTCTTGCTCTTGAGCCACCGATTGGGAAGTTTGCCGGCAAGTTCTCCGAGTGGACCGACTGCAGCGCTGAGGATTCCGACGGTTTCCTGAAGGACCTCGATGCTCGCGCTCATCCGCTCGAGGTTGGGGGCGAGGGAAGTCAAGGTGTCGGACAGTGCAACGATCTGGTCAAGCGGGCCGCCTTCGGCGATGAGCCGTTCGAAGGCGCCGTTCTCTGCCAGGAGTGTTTCGAGGATGCCGTTCTCGGCCAGTGCGCGATCGATGACACCGTCCTTGGCAGTCAGGCGTTCGACGGCACCGTCTTGCGCTGTCAGGCGTTCCAGCGGACCGTCCTCCGCCATCATTCGGTCGAGGAGACCGTCCGGCGCGAGCAAGCGTTCCAATGCGCCGTTCTCGGCGAGCACCCTATCCAGCGGTCCGCCGGGGGCAAGAAGTCTTTCGAGTGGTCCGCCGGGAGCGAGTAGTCGTTCGAGAGTGCCGTCGGGTGCAGTCAGTTTGTCGACCGGACCGCCGGGAGAGAGAAGTCGATCGAGTGGCCCACCGGGGGCCAAGGCCTGCCCGATGGGCCGATCGTCAGCGGTGAGCGATGACAACTGCTGGATCATCTGCATGGGTCCGCGGGGGCTTGCCAAGCCGGCAGCACCCGCCGTCACGGCGCCGGTATTGCCGACGGCGATACGAACTGTCGTGACCGTCAGCTCGGCGATTCCCAAACTGATCTCTGCGGCTGCAATGCCCGCGCGTAGGGGAAGCGTGAGCATCTCCAGCAGTTTCATGCGTTAACTGTAACCGGTAACACACAAACACTCACCAGGATCGCCGGTCAGTGAAGGACCTTCAGACCGACGACACAGCCGACGATGCCCAGGATCAGCAGTATCTTGACGATCGACGTGGACTCCGCGCCGGTGATCATCGCATATCCCACAGTCAGGGCGGCGCCGATGCCGACCCAGATCGCGTAGGAAGTCCCGATGGGAAGGGTACGCATTGCATACGCGAGGCCGGCCATACTGACGATCAGGCCGAGGACGAAGACGATGGTAGGCGACATCTTGCTGAATCCGTCGGACTTACCGAGTGCGGTAGCCCAGACAGCTTCGAAAAGTCCGGAAATGACGAGCACGATCCATGCCATGGTGAACAACTCCCAAGGCACCGTCTTTTCGCTGGCCGGGTACGGTGCGCTCGTCCGGATGTCGTCGTTGACCACCCAACCATAGCAACAGAATTCTGCGTTCCGACCCGATCAGCTGGCGATTTAGGTCACCACCGCCGGTCGAACCCGCTTCAGATGGATGCTCGTCACGGCCACCACGATCGTCGCCGTTGCAGCGAGAACAGCCAGAGGAATCGGCGTGTTCACGGCGGCCGGTCCGTGTTCGACGAGCGGACCGGTAGACCACCCGAATTCCCGCGAGCCCGGGTCCAAGAAGGTCGGTGAAGCCGAGAACAACGTGAAAGCGACGGGCAGCATCGCCCCGCTCGAGACTGCTTCGACGGCAACAGGCATGCATGACGTGACGGCCAGTCCCAGCGCAAGCGGGAGGACGAGGACGTAGGCAACCGTGGTCGCGGCGGCATCCAGCAATCCCGAGAGTGCAGTCACGGCAAGGAGTCCCAGCCCGAGTTGCGGCATCGGTCTTCTCCAGCCGACGACGACGCCCAACGCCAGGGCAGCAGCTCCCGCGGGCATCGCCCAGGTCCAGTCGGATGGAAAGGAAATCGAGCTGACCGAAACCGCGCTGACTGCCAGTCCGACGAGTACGAAACGACCGTCGTGTGGCGGCAACCGCCAAGCCAGTGCGACGGTAACGGCAACCGCCAATACCACCGCGATCACCCATGACCCAGGTGATGTCGTCGAGCCCAACCACACATAGAGAGCCGTGAATACCAGGGGCAGAACAACTCCCAGCTTCACCAGGCGTGCGTCGATGTCGCCCGGCTCCTGATTCGGTCGTGAGAGTGCGGCGACTCCACCCACGAGAAGAGTTGCGGCGAGCAGAATCCAGACGGGAACCGTGGACGGCACGGGGTAGGAATCGCCCGGAAGTGTGAGCGACCACCTGGGGACGCGATCGCGCCATAAGTCCGCTGCGCCGAAGTACAGGGTCGTCGTGGTTACGCCGAGTCCGAGAGCGGTTTGTGCTCCGCGGTGACCCTTCGTCGGAAATGCCGCTGCCGCGAGGAAAGCGCCTGCTCCGATTGCGTTCAGAGTCACCGAGATTACGCCGGCGTCGGAGAAGGAGAAGTCGTCAACTCGGGACTCGGCCACTGCGTACGCGGCCACCACACCGCCGACCAGCGCGGACGCCACAGGACCGTAGAGCTGAGCGATTTGAACTGGGCTACGTTGCTGCATAATTCGTCGAATTTTTGCACAACTCGCCGATACGACTTATCGTCACATCGCCGTGCGGATCCATCCACACCGGTTCCCCGTCCCGAAGTCGAGGAACCAGCAGATGGCGTCCTCGACTCGGCCACTGAACGAAGTCGTAGCCGGCCAAATTTGTCTGAACTGCGTCGGCGACCCACACCGCAGCGTCCGCGAATACAGTCTCCATCGACAGTGCGTTGAAGTAGCTGAATCCGCTGATGTCACGTGTGCCTTGCCAGCCGATCGAAGCCTGGATCCTGCTGTCAGCTTCACCTGCACCCGGCCGTTCACAGGAAGCTCCCAGGGAACATACAGCGGGAATCCAGTGGCAGGGGAGAAGATGGTTCTCGTGACCGACAAGACCCCCGAAGCCCGCATCCTCGTTGTCGACGACGAACCCACCATCGTGGAGTTGCTCTCCGTGAGCCTCCGATTCCAGGGTTTCGAGGTGGCAACTGCTTCGAGCGGCGCCCAAGGCCTGGACGTCGCACGGACATTCCGTCCCGACGCGATCGTTCTCGACGTCATGATGCCCGGGATGGACGGCTTCGGTCTGCTTCGACGCCTGCGCGCCGACGGTGTGGACGCGCCCGTCCTGTTTCTGACGGCGAAGGATTCGCTCGACGACAAGATCAGCGGCCTGACCCTCGGCGCGGACGACTACGTGACCAAGCCGTTCAGCCTCGAAGAAGTCGTGACGCGGTTGCGGGTCATCCTGCGCCGCGCCGGTCGCGGGGTCGCGCCGGAGCAGTCGCCGCGGGTGAAGTTCGCCGACATCGAACTCGACGACGACACCCGCGAGGTCTGGAAGAAGGGCGAGTTGGTTGCACTCTCGCCCACCGAGTTCACACTGCTCCGATACTTCATGGTCAACGCCGGGACGGTTCTCAGCAAACCGCGGATTCTCGACCACGTCTGGAATTACGACTTCGGTGGGGAGGTCGGAGTTGTCGAGTCCTACGTTTCCTACCTGCGGCGCAAGGTGGACACGGGGGAGACACCGCTGATTCACACATTGCGTGGGGTCGGCTACGTGATGCGTGAACCGCGGCAATGATCGCCGCCGCGGAAAACGATCAGCTTCCGAAGCGGGGTCGTTTCCGTCTCCATTCACTGCCGCTGCGCTTCACCCTGGTTGCGGCCTTGCTGGTGTTGGCCGCGCTGGGTCTGTTGGCGTCGGGTGTAGCGGTCACTTCTGCTCTCGAGAATTCACTGACCCAGCGAACCGACAAAACGCTGTACGAAGCGGTCGACGGTTGGGCAAAGCCGCACAGCAGAGATCTGCAGCCGCCCAGTGACGTCGGCCCGGGCACCCGCCCACCCAGCCCCTTCTTCGTTCGGACCGTGACCCCGGACGGACGGGTGATCATCCTGAACGACAAGTCGACGACGACCGAACCCGACCTGTCGAAAGATTCCACCAACGGCCCGATCACCGTCGGATCGAGCGACGGTTCGGACGTGAACTGGCGGGTTCTCACGACGGTCCGCGACGGCACGACCACGACTATCGGTGTGCGACTGACGGATAACGAGCAGACCGTCGACGACTTGGTCGGCCTGCAACTCGGCATCGGCCTGGTTGTCCTGCTGATCCTCGGCGGCGCAGCGTATTTCGTGGTTCGTCGGAGCCTCCGTCCGCTTGTCGAGGTGGAGGAAACTGCCGCTGCCATTGCCGCCGGCGACCTTCATCGACGTGTTCCGGAGCGCGATGACCGCACCGAGGTCGGTCGACTGTCCGTGGCGCTCAACGGAATGCTCGCGCAGATTCAGCACGCATTTGCCGCGACCGAGGCTTCGGAGGAATCGGCCCGGCGTTCCGAGGAGAAGATGCGTAGGTTTGTCGGCGACGCGAGCCACGAGTTGCGCACACCCTTGACGACTATTCGTGGGTTCGCCGAGTTGTATCGCCAAGGCGCCATGACTGATACGGAAACGCTGATGAACCGGATCGAGGGCGAGGCGTCGAGGATGGGACTTCTGGTCGAAGATCTGCTCATGCTGGCAAGACTCGACGAACAGCGTCCACTCGAGAACAAGCCTGTGGATCTGCTTGCAGTTGCGGCGGATTCGGTACAGGCGGCACGAGCGATCGCACCGGATCGAACTGTCGAACTTCAGATGGCCGGCGGCCCAGGCCTGCCCGAAGTGCATGGTGACGAGGCCAGGCTGCGTCAGGTAGTTGCCAATCTGGTGGGCAACGCGATCAAACACACTCCGCCGGATGCGCAGGTCACCGTTCGTGTCGGTACGACCGAGAACTCCGCGGTGGTCGAGGTTTCGGATACCGGTCAGGGTTTGAGTGACGAGGATGCCGCGCGGATCTTCGAGCGTTTCTACCGCGCCGACACCTCTCGCACCCGTGAGACCGGGGGCGCCGGTCTCGGCCTGTCCATCGTTTCGGCTTTGGTTGCAGCGCACGACGGAACCGTCAGCGTCGAGACCTCCCTCGGGCAGGGGACGACGTTCCGCGTCGAATTGCCGCGTGACCCGAAGGACGACTGACGCCGGATTGCCGCAACCGGTCCCCTCAGAAGTAGGTGTGCACCGTGCCGACGACGCGGTAATCCGAATCGACCTCGGGAATCAGTGACCACTTGTCGAATGTGGTGCAGGGATGCGAGATTCCGCAACCGAGCAGATCGCCGGCCTTCACGTCGAAGTCATCCGGAACGTCGACGTACGCGTGCTGGTCGTTGAGTGCGGTGATCGTCAGCTCTCGCGCTGATCGGTTGGATCCGTCGCGTCGGCGCCACAGGACTATGGGAAAGCCTGCGTCGGAACCGACATCGCGGCGGCCGAAGCCCAGGATCACCCGTCCGGGTTCAGGTATGGAGAGCACTACGCCCCAGACCTCTGCGGCTCCCTGCAGAGTTCGCGGACCGTCAGCCCACGGCGAAGTTTCGGCATAGAGACCGTGATCGTGAGTGATGTAGCAACCGCTGCGCAGCACGATGCGTACACCGTTGTCGAGTGCCCATCGGCCGGCCAGCTCGCGTACAACCAGATCGTGAAACGCACTGCCGCCGAAAGTGACCAGTGGCTGGGGAGCCTTTGCGGAGTTGTTCTCGAACAGGTTCTCGGCCACACAGATTTCCGTGAAAACCCGCGCGGATTTGAGATACGAATCGACGGAGATACGGCGGGCTGCTACCGAGGCTCCGGGCATCATGCCCTCGAACCCCTCGACTCCGGTGAGTATCAACGAAGGTGCCTGCGATGCTGCGCGTGCGACGTCGAGTGCTTGCTCGACAGTGCGAGCGCCCGCGCGTCCGCTGTCGTAGCCGAGTTCGACGAGAACCCGGATACGGCTGGCCGGTGAGACTTTCGCGATCAACTGTTCCATCAGGCGGACGCTCTCGACCGAGTCCACGAGGGTGGTGACGAAGAAATCGGGGTCGGTGGCCTGGGCGTCGCAGATCCACCGAATACCGGCGGGATCGAGAACCTGGCTGGCGATGATGATGGTGTCCACACCGAACTCACGCAGAATGCGTGCCTGCGCAACGGTTGCCGCCGTCATCGCCCAAGCCCCGGCGTCGAGTTGCCGTCGAACCAGTTCGGGGCTCATCGTGGTCTTCGCGTGAGGCGCCAGATCCACATCGTGGTCGGAGCAGAACTGCGCCATGAGGTCGACATTGTGCGCGATCGCTGCACGGTTGAGTGTCATCACGGGTAGCAGGAGGTTGCCGTCGAGTGCCGAGATCCCCAGCGGCTCGAGGTCGGAACCGTCGCGACCTTCGAGGTCGGTGCCGAAGGCCTTGTGCTGCCAACCGATCGGGGGGTTCGCGAAATCCGTCATGGCATCGATTGTGCCGTTGATTGCAGACGATGTGTTCATGTGTGGTGACTTTCTGTCAGAACTATGCAGGTCAGAATGAGATCCGGCTACGAGCGGCGTACCGGGCGACCAGGCAACGCGTCCTGGACCACGACACCGTCTTCGACGACGGGTACTCCGCCGACCAGCACGCGGCTGATACCGGTGGAGGGGCGGGTGCCGTCGATGTACGTGGCGTTGTCGGTGATTCGCTCGGGGTCGAAAACGAGGATGTCCGCGTCGCTACCGGGGCTGATCCGGCCTTTCGTCGCCATCGAGGGAACCGACTCCTCCAGAATCTGCGCAGGGATCAACGAGCAGCGCGCGATGATCTCCGACAGCGACAGCAGCCGACGCTCGCGGTACAGCGTACGAATCGCACGTGCATAGGTGCCTGCGCCGCGGGGGTGGCCGAGTGCCTTCTTCGGCAGTGGCCACTGCAATGAGTCGGCAGGCGAACGGCCGGGCCAGGTCAGTGGCATCGCGTCGCTCGCGATGGCGGCGCGATCGAAAGTCATCGCCCGTTCGAGGAATTCGCGCTGCACGGTGTCGTTCTCGTCGAGGAACTCCACCAGCACCAACCCACCGGGGTCGGTGGCCCGAAGATGTTCCAGCTGCTTGCGGTCCGCGATACGTTCACCGGTGGGTACGAATGTCAGCGACCGTGGTGTCAGATTCATCAGGTGCAGCTTGTCGGGATCGAGAAACGCAGCTCCGACGGCCGTCGACCCGGAACCGTACGGATACGCCTCCGTCGTGACGCGCGATCCGGCTGCCTGAACCTGCGCCACCACCGACAGCGCGTGGTCGACGTGCATTCCCGAGGTGCTGTTGACGTGGCAGTAGTGCATGTGTGCGCCGGTTTCGGCTGCTGCACGGGCGATTTCGACGGCACCATCCACCGGGCTCGACGGATCGGCCGAGATGAGCGGGCGCGCATGGGTATAGGTGGGAACGCCGGCTCGGGCCGCGAGATCCGCCACCTGTAGGTACTCCACCGGATCGGATTTCGGCGCGTACCCGACCACCACGCCGATGCCGAGAGCGCCTGCGGCCAGATCGTTTTCGAGGAGTTCGAGAATGTGGGCGCGCTGGGAGGCGGTGGGCTCGCCCTGCCAGCTCGGGGAACCGAGATGGTGCAGGAGCGTTCTGATGTCGCCGTCGGGATCGGCCCCTGAGAGTTCGATCATTCGGGCGTGCGCCCACGACGTCGCGTACCCGTAGTTGATCGGGCGGCCCTCGGCGCCGGCCCGGGCATATGCCTTTGCAACAGGAATGACGCCGGCTTCCAGTTCGAGGGCCGTCGTGACTCCGTCCAATGCCTGAAGTCGCTGCTCGGCGATTTCCTGTCCGTGGCTGTGCAGGTCGATGAATCCGGGGCAGATGACCTGACCGGTCACGTCGATCGTCTGCCGGGCTTCGATCGCGTCGCGACCCCACGCCGAGACCTTGCCGTCGGTGATCGCGATGCCCCGAACCTCGTCGGTCCCCGATGCGGGATCGACGACACGGCCGCCGGTGAACACGATGTCGTGGACCTGCATCAGCGCTGCACTCCTGTCGTTGGTCGAACCGCCTGGCCCGGCGAATGTCCCGATGGTTTCACGGCTCGGGTATCGGATTCTGGTGTGAACGTCCCAAATGGAGGCCGACTCACCGTTCGAGCGGACAAGAAACGGATGCGCTCGAGTGTGAAGGTGAAAGCGAAGTTATCAATTCAGCCGATTGAGATCGATGGAGGACAGGAATGCACGTCTATATTTCGGTGGACATGGAGGGCATCGCGGGTATCGCGACGCTCGATCAGACGATCCGCGGCGGTGGCGGCTACCACCGTGCGCAGATGCTCATGACCGCCGAGACCAATGCCGCGATCGCCGGTGCGTTCGACGCCGGTGCGACGAGCGTCCTGGTCAACGACAGCCACGGAACGATGGACAATCTGCTTCACGCCGACCTGGATCCACGGGCGCGTCTGATCTTCGGAACACCGAAGATGCAGTGCATGGCGGAGGGACTGACGTCCGATCACGACGTCGCTCTGTTTGTCGGCTATCACGCACCAGCCGGTGGGCCCGGCGTCCTGGCGCACACGTTCTCGAGCTTGTTCGCCGACGTCCGCCTCGACGGCAAGTCCGTCTCGGAGACCGACGTCAACACCCTCTACGCTGCCACCCAGGGCGTTCCCGTCGGCCTGGTGACGGGTGACGACATCATCTGCGGCTTGGTCGACGCGGCCTCGCCGACAACCGAGACCGTCGAGGTCAAGAAGGCACATGGATGGTCGGCAACCAATTCGCTGCCGCCGTCGCTGGCGTGCGAGCAGATCCGAGCAGGAGCCGAGCGCGCAGTGCGTAAGGCCGACACACTGAAGCCGGTCGAGCTGCGTGACGAATGGACCCTCGAGATCGTTCACCCCACCACCACGGGAGCTGAACTCGCCGAGGCTGTTCCCGGCTCGCGACGGATTTCGGATCGTACGATTTCGCACACACTCGGTAGCGTCGACGACATTCTCGGTCTGATCACTGTCAATGCTCGGCTTGCAGCCGCAGGCGTCTCGACGATCGTGGCAGTCGCCAATCGCACGTGATGAAGTAGCGACTCCATCGCGAAATGCCGTCGACGCCGTGTGCGCCGGCGGCATTTGTCATCTCTTGGGGCAGAACATGTTCCGACCGACCAAACGTTGCTTCGGCTATTGGTGAAACGGACCAATGCGGTAGACGTGTTCGCTGTCACACTTCATCAGTCTTTTCAATGTTCCAGTCCATGCGGCACAAGACAATTCGGGAGGCTTGATGAAGGCGGAACGCGTCACAGTGGAAGCGCCGTCGCGGGCGAGCGACGGTTCGGTTCGGAAAATGATGGACAACAAGTCGATTCGTCGTACGACCACCGTTACGGTGGGGCTGCTCAGTACCATCTGGTTGATCGACATGGTGGATCGCGTCATGATCGGGCTTGCGCTTCCGATGATCGGCGACGAATTCTCGCTCAGCAGTACGCAGTTGGGTGGCGTGGTCTCGGTATTCGCGATCTTCTACATGCTCGGGCAGGTCCCCGGCGGAATGTTGGCCGACCGCTTCGGACCCAGGCCCCTGTTGATCGTTGCTTTGATCCTGTGGTCGGTGTTCACAGCGTTGACAGGGTTCGCGTGGGGTCTCGTCTCGCTGATGGTCATGCGCGCGATGTTCGGCATCAGCCAGGGGCTCTTTCCAGCGGCGTCGTTCAAGGCTTTGGCTGAGCGGACGCGTCCGAAAACCAGGGCGACCGCGATGGGTTTCATGCTCGGCGCCAACAACCTCGGCCCCGGCATCGCACCGCTGATCATCGCGCCGGTCCTCATGGCCGTGGGGTGGCGTGACGCGTTCTGGCTGGTGGCGATCGTCGGCGCAGTGATCGGCACGGTGGTGTGGTTGGTGCTGCCCGCACCGCTGGACACGGAAATCTCGGAAGATCCCGAGGCAGCCTTGCAACCTCTGGCGAGCGAGCACTCTCGCGCCGCGGTGTTCAAGTCCGCGTCGGTGTGGAAGTTCGCGATTCTGTTCTGCCTGGCCAACATGTCCGCGTACGGGCTGATGACCTGGGTGCCGAGTTATCTGCTCAACGACAAGGGACTCTCGCTGATCGACACGGGAATCTTTGCCGCAATCCCCTTCATCGTCACGGCGCTGGCCACGATTGTGGGCGGGCGGTTGGTGGACAAGTACTTCCACGACCGGGCCAGGATCCTTCTGGTTCCGTGTATGGCCACGTCGGCAGTCCTTTTGTTCCTGATGACCACCGCTGACACCGTCGCGATGTTCACGTTCTACGAGACGTTGGCTCTAGGCATCAGCGGTCTGTGTTCGATGTCGATCTTCGCGATGCCGTTGCGGGCACTTCCGGCCGAATTCCTCGGTTCCGGAATGGGTTTGATCAACGGTTGTGGTCAGTTCGCCGGTTTCATCACCCCGCTCGTGATGGGATGGATGGTGGACCAGTTCTCGTACATGGCTGCATTCGGAGTCCTGGTCGGAGCGACGAGCGCTGCCGCATTGGTGGCCATGATCGTTCCTCAGACCCCGGCGAAATTCTGACAAGGAGACCGAAGATGTCGGCAACGGACGGCACACGAAAGATCGAAGACGACGTCGTCACCGATTTTTCCGGGAAGATGAGTTACGGGGCCTACCTCGGACTCGATACCCTCCTGGATTCGCAGCACCCGGTGAGCGAGCCGGAACACCACGACGAACTCTTGTTCATCATTCAGCACCAGACCAGCGAGTTGTGGCTCAAGCTGTTTCTCCACGAGATACGGGCGGCCAGAGCAGCGATCGCTGCCGACGACATTCGGGTTGCGTTCAAGCGGATCGCACGTGTCAAACATATTCAGGCCACCTTGACCGAGCAGTGGTCGGTGTTGGCGACACTGACGCCGGCGGAGTATGCGGAGTTCAGGGGCGTTCTCGGCAACTCATCGGGGTTCCAGTCGTACCAGTACCGCGCCGTGGAATTCGTGCTCGGAAACAAGAACGCGGGCATGCTGAAGGTGTTCGAATCGGATCCGTCCGCCCATCGATTGTTGGAGACCCTGCTCGGGGAGCCGACACTGTACGACGAGTTCTGGCAGTACCTGTCCAGGCAGGGGTACGACGTTCCGGCGTCGGCTCTCGAACGAGACGTCAGCGCGCCCTACGTGCGAAACGACGAACTGATTCCGCTGGTCAAAGCAATCTACGAGAACGTCGAACAGCACTGGACGGCGTACGAGGCGTTCGAGGAGTTGGTCGACCTCGAGGAGAGCTTTCAGCTGTGGCGGTTCCGGCACCTTCGGACCGTGCTGCGGGTGATCGGCATGAAGAAGGGGACCGGCGGTTCGAGTGGTGGTGCCGGCTTCCTGCAACGTGCGCTGGAGTTGAGCTTCTTTCCCGAGCTGTTTGCCGCCCGAACAGAGATCGGTACCTGACACACCTGCTTGATGGCACCCAGCTGTTCGTGACACACGACGAATCCGAGCCCGAAGGACAGGAGTCTTGGACAAGATCCGACAGGGTCGCTTCGACCAAGCTTGACTGCGAAGTTGCAAGTCGGTGACAGGAGAGCGTCGGAGTGGACAAGAAATCAATGGTGGCAGACCTGGCGGCGTTGGTAACCGCTGAGTCGCCCAGTTCCGATCTCGGCGCAGTCGATGCATGTGCGGACGTGGTGGCCGAAATCGGCGAACGCCACCTCGGAAGCACCCCCGAACGTATCCGCATCGACGGGCGTCAGCACTTGCGTTGGTCGTTCGGCGCGGAGCCGAAGGTGATGCTCCTGGGCCATTTCGACACCGTCTGGCCGCTCGGAACGCTCGCGGAGTTGCCCTGGTCTGTCACCGACAACATCGCCACCGGACCCGGAGTCTTCGACATGAAGGCCGGCATCGTCCAGCTCTTCCATGCGCTCGCATCGCTTCCGTCGCTCGACGGGGTGGTCGTGCTCCTCAATTCCGACGAGGAAATCGGCTCCCCGACCTCGCGCGCACTGATCGAGGAGCAAGCACGTCAGGTCGACGCGGTGCTGGTCCTCGAAGCCGCAGCCGACGGCGCAGTGAAGACCGCGCGCAAGGGTATGTCGCTGTACTGCGTCGACATCGAGGGACGCGCTGCACACGCCGGACTGGAACCGGAACGAGGTGTGAACGCCGTAGTGGAGCTCGCACACCAGATTCAGGCCGTGGTGGAGCTCGCGGACCCGGTGGCGGGAACGTCGGTGGTGCCGTCCGTGATCAGTGGCGGCACGACCACCAATACTGTTGCAGCGCAAGCGCAACTGTGGTGTGACGTTCGCATGTGGTCGGCGAAGGAACAGGAACGCATCGACCGTTCGATCCGTGCACTGACACCGGCGCTGGCCGAAAGTCGAATTTCGGTGTCCGGAGGCCCCAACCGTGGACCACTGGAATCAGTGTCTTCGGAGAAGCTGTACTTTCTCGCTCACCAGGTCAGCAGTGAGAGCGGGTTGGGAATGCTTCGCGACTGCGCAGTCGGCGGTGCGTCGGACGGAAATTTCACCGCTGCAGTCGGAACTCCCACGTTGGACGGCCTCGGTGCCGTCGGCGGTGGTGCCCACGCAGCGACAGAACACGTAGAGATAGATCAGATGATCCCGCGCGCCACCTTGTTGGCCGGTCTGGTGACTCGAATCCTGGAGGGAGGACTGTGACGATGACGTCGCCGAACAATGTCCAACGCAAGACCGTTCAACCATTCGGAGGTGTATCGCCTTCACGGATGCGGCAGGCAATCAGCCAGGCCGAGCAGGCCGCTCTGCTTGCATGTGTGACTATCGAAACCGTCACCGGGCATGCCGAGTTGGAACAGGTATTCGGTCTGTTCGAGAAGGTATGGCAGCCGGAGAGCGGTAACCCTCCCGTCCATCGGGACATGATGAAGGCGCTCGCACACTCCGGTAACTACGTCGCCGGCGCGTTTCGTGGCGGGGATCTGATCGGCGGCTCGGTTGCATTCTTCGAGGAACCGCAACACCGTTCGTTGCATTCGCACATCACGGGGATCCTCCCGAACGTGCAGAACGGGCACATCGGCCTCGCGTTGAAACTGTTCCAGCGTGCGTGGGCACTGGAACGGGGAATTCTCCACGTGCGGTGGACTTTCGACCCGCTCGTCGCACGCAATGCCTACTTCAACGTCTCGAAACTCGGTGCGTTCCCGATCCAGTATCTGCCGCGTTTCTACGCGCCGATGAACGACAGCCTCAACGGCGGCGCAGACAGCGACCGGTTGTTGATCGACTGGGAAATCGGTAGTAGCAAGGTTGCCGACGTCGTCGCCGGTTCGGGAGAAGTCCCGACTCCCGAGTCCTTGGGGGCGAGCGAACTGCTGTCCGTCTCCGAAGCCGGCCTGCCCGTGTTGAAGTCGACCAAGAATCGATTCGTCACGGTGGCTACACCGAATGACGTGTACACACTGCGTAAGTCGGACCCGGCGGCGGCGAACGACTGGCGCCTGGCAGTCCGCGAGACTCTCGGTGGTGTGCTCGCCGAGAACGGAGTGGTTCTCGCAGTTACCAGAACCGGAAAGTACGTGCTGGACCGTGCGCCGGGAACACAGGCAGGCAGGACAACAGCGGAGGTTACATCGTGAAGATCGAAGGAGTTGAATTACGCCGGGCGGCAATGCCGTTGAAAGCGCCGTTCCGTACCTCGTTCGGCACCGAGACCACCAAGGACGTGTTGTTCGTCAAGGTCGTCACCTCGGAGTCGGAGGGCTGGGGCGAGTGCGTGGCGATGTCCGAGCCTCGCTACTGCTCCGAATACACGGACGGCGCCGCCGAAGTCCTTCGTAAGTTCCTGATTCCGTCTCTGGGTGAACTCACCGATCCCGACGTGCACGCACTGAGCGCGACGATGGAACAGTTCGCCGGGCACCCCATGGCCAAAGCGGCATTGGAAACCGCATTTCTCGACGCCGAGTTACGGGCTGCCGGGACGAGCATGTCTTCGTACCTGGGTGCAGTAGTCGATCGCGTACCCGCGGGTGTCTCGGTGGGTATCAAGAATTCGATCGATGAGCTGCTAGAGGAGGTAGGCGGGTTCCTCGATGCCGGATACCTGCGCATCAAACTGAAGATCGAACCGGGCTGGGACATCGAGCCGGTTCGCGCAGTCCGCGAGAGGTTCGGCGACGACGTACTCCTCCAGGTCGACGCGAACACCGCGTACACCCTGGCTGACGCCCGCAATCTCCAGCGGCTCGACGACTTCGACCTCCTGCTGATCGAGCAGCCGCTTCCCGAAGAGGAACTGCGCGGCCACGCCAGGCTGGCCGAGATGATGCGGACGCCGGTCTGCCTCGACGAGTCGATCACCTCCGCGAAGGTCACCGCCGACGCGCTGGCAATCGGTGCGTGCAGCGTGGTGAACATCAAACCGGGACGTGTGGGCGGTTATCTGGAATCGCGTCGTATCCACGACGTCTGCAAGGCCAACGGAATTGCCGTGTGGTGCGGCGGAATGCTCGAGACCGGAATCGGCAGGGCCGCCAACGTCGCGCTTGCCGCGCTCCCCGGATTTGCCCTACCAGGCGATACATCGGCTTCCGACCGGTACTTCGCCGAAGACATCACCGAGCCGTTCGTACTCGACAACGGTTACGTGAAGGTTCCGGAAGGACCGGGCATCGGCGTCGAACCGATCCCCGACCTGCTCGAAGCAATTACCACGTCGGTCGAATGGATCGGCATGGATCGGCTTTGACGAATCACTATGACACACTTCGTTCACCGGACGAAGGAGTGATAGACGTGGGCACCGTACGACCTCGCATCAGTTTGGTGCGGCTTCTCGAAGACGTGGGAACTACGGTGCTGAATCCGGT
Source organism: Rhodococcus sp. SB1D (assembly GCF_048573875.1). Taxonomy (NCBI): domain Bacteria; kingdom Bacillati; phylum Actinomycetota; class Actinomycetes; order Mycobacteriales; family Nocardiaceae; genus Rhodococcus; species Rhodococcus sp. SB1D. The sequence goes on along the minus strand of NZ_JBMAIQ010000008.1, from coordinate 230,321 downwards.
TGTCGGCGACCCGGAGGCGGTCCAGGAGATCGCCTCGGTGGTCATTCACGACCCCGACGACGACTCACCCTCGACACCGGACTCCATGGTGCTGCTCGTCGGCGTCACCGGAGGCGAACGTATCGCGGAGTCCGTGGCCGGCCTGGCCGAGCGCGGAGTACGCGTGGTGGTCGCGCGAGTGACCGCCGAGGTCAGCGATGCGGACCGCGAATCCGTCATCGCCTCGGGCGTCGTGCTGTTGGCCTTGGCGCGTGGAGTCTCGTGGGTTCAGCTGACAAGCCTGCTTCATTCGGTGCTCTCGGCCCGAAACGAAGTCGGGCACATCCACTCACGCGGAGGTGGCCCGGCCGGCGATCTGTTCGCCTTCGCCAACGCTGTCAGCGCACTTCTCGATGCGCCGATCACGATCGAGGACCGAAGCTCACGGGTCATCGCCTTCTCCGGCCGCCAGGAAGAAGGAGACGGTCCACGTATCGCGACCGTGCTGGAGCGGCAAGTTCCTGACCAGTACATTCGAGTGCTCGAAGAGGCCGGGGTCTTCGACCGGCTCTATCGCAGCGACGATCCGGTGTGGGTCTCGGCCGAGACCCTCGGTACCAAAATGGGTCGTATCGCCGTGTCCATCAGAGCCGGCGACGAGTTCCTCGGCTCCATGTGGGTGGCAACCGGTGAGCCGATGTCCGACGACCGTATGCGTGCGTTGCGCGATTCTGCCGGGTTGATCGCGCTGCAGATGTTGCGGTTGCGCGGCGGCGCCGACGCCGAGCGCCGACTGCGCGCAGACCTGATCGCAACCCTTCTCGACGGTGGGTCAGGTGCGGTCGACGCGATGAATCGCCTCGGTCTCGGGACCGGCCCCGCACTCGTGATGGCTTTGGGTCGTAGGTCTTTCGAGGGATCGTCGAAGCCGGACGATGCCGCCCACGTGGTGCGACTGACCGACGCTCTGGCCATGCACCTCGGCGCCGTCCACTCGCAGTCGGCGGCAGCCTTGGTCAACGGAACCGGCTACGCGGTGCTGTCTGTACGAGGGCATTCCCCGGCCGAAGCCGAGTTGCAGGCGTTCCGTGTGGCCTCGGACTTCCTGGACCGCACCGGAGCGTCCGGCGACACGATCATCGGGATCGGCCGGGTCGTGACCAGACCGGCGCAGCTGAGCCGATCGAAGCGCGACGCCGAACATGCCCTCGAAGTGTTGTTGGCGGGACGAGCGTCGGGCAGCGTCGCCACCTTCAGTAGCGTCCACGTCGATGCCATCCTGTTGGAGATCGCGTCGGAAGCTGCAGCCGAAGGGTTCTCGGACCTCGGACCGATCGAGGCGATCGCCAGCCACGACGCCGCTCATGCGACCTCGTTCGTGGACACTCTCGATGCGTGGCTCAACGCGTTCGGTGATGTCGGTGACGCCGCGGCGTCATTGCACGTGCACCCCAACACCTTTCGGTATCGCCTCAGCAAGTTGAAGGGTATGGCCGCGTTGGATCTCGACGACCCCAACGTCCGCTTCCGGTTGATGGTGCATCTTCGTCTGCGCGGTCCACGCTAGCTCGAAAGCCGAAAAATGCGGGTCGCACTGATTTCTCAGCGCGACCCGCATTCTTTGTCAGTGGGTTCGGATCAGCTGTTGTTGCGAAGTGCTTCGACAGCGATGCGGCCGACGGTTCCGATGGAGGCGTCGATCTTCGGGGCGCGGTGGGTGAGCTCGTGGGACTTGGTGAAGACACCGACGGCGTAACGCTTGCCGTCCGGGTACGCCACGACGCCGGCTTCGTTTCGTACCAGTCCCAGCGTTCCGGTCTTGGCGGCGACAGTGACCTCGTCGGGGAAACCGGACGAAAGGCGGTGCGGCCAGACCTGCTTGCTCATGATGGTTCGGACCTCTTCACAAGCCGATGCGGGGCCGGCTTCGTCCCTCCAGATTGCAGCCAGCAACATTGTGATCTCACGAGGAGTACTGGAATTGGAGCGGGCGGGATCCATGACGGAAATTGTCCGAAGAATTTCGATGGGGGGCATTTCCAGCAAGGTGCCCTTGTCGACGCCGAGGTCGTCGTAGACCGTCTTGAAGAGGCCTCGGCAGTCACGGACCAAGTTGGTCTTCTCCAAACCGAGCCCGCGCAGCGTTGCGACGATGTTGTCGAGTCCGAGACGTTCGTACAAGAAATCCGTGGCGGCGTTGTCGCTGAAGCTCATCATGAGCAGAGCGAGGTCTCGCCAGCTTGCAGTCACGTCGTCGGCGCAGCCGCCGATACCGATGCCGCCGGAGCGGAACTCGGAGGTCACCGTGGCGTGCTCGGTCGGATCAAGGGTGCCTGCCGCTACTTCACGGGCGTACTGAAGCACAACAGGAATCTTGAAAACGGAGGCGAGGATGACACCTTCGTCCGCGCCGTAGCCGAACTCTTCGCCGGAATCGATGTCGCGTGCGTGGACGTAGGCATCGGTCTTCGCTTCGGCGAGTACAGCAGCGATCTCCTGCTGTGCGCTCTCAACGTACGTGGCGGTTTCGGTCATTCGAGAAGCCCTTTCGTCGGTATCCATGTATCTGGGTTATTCGTGGATCTGACGATAGTGAGTCGACGACGGGGGGTCTTGTACGAATCGACGAAGGTTGGCGCACGGTTCGGTGCTGATGCGCCGAATCATCCGGGCGTCGGGGTGTTCTCCGGATCAGGACACATAAGTTTCGAGGCGACATCCGACCAGTTCGGCGACGGCGCTGCGTCGCTTGTCGGAGACCACGCCTGCCAACAGGAGGGCGAACAATTCGTCGATACGGTCGTTCAAATCGCTTCGTCTGGTGAGCACGTTCGAAACCAGTTGAACGCCGGTGAATGCCGAGATCACCACGCGACCCACCGATTCCGGCTCCACATCGTCGCGGATGTCGCCTTCGAGCTTCGCGGCCTCGGCCAGTTTTCGAAGCTCGCGGATCCACGCGACGTACGGGCCTTGCGAACCGTCGGCAGAGGCCAACTCGAGGGTAAGTCGGATTCCCGCACGAACAATAGGTTCTGCGACGAGTTGGCGGCCCATCTCGTGGCACACCATGACGAGCTGTTCCAGTGCCGGTGCGCCTGTGGCTGCAACTGCGGTGAAGGCACTGATCGAGATCTGGTGCTGTTCTTCGATCACCGCCTGAGCCAGTTCGTCTTTGGACGAGAAGTGAAAATAGACCGCGCCCTTGGTCATCTGCGCCGCGGACACGATGTCATTCATGCTCGTGCTGCCGTACCCCGTGACTTCGAACCGATCAGCAGCACCTTGAAGAATCTGTCGGCGACTGATCTTGGCACGTTCCTGCATTGCTCCCTTGTCCTCCGACTGTTAACACGTGAACCAGTTTTAGGGCCCTAGGTCCCGGACCAGCGACCCACGGTAGCAGCGAATCTCGTGCTCGCGCGACAGCGCGAAACGGACTGTTCGGTGTGCAATCGCAGGTCACGGTCGGTAGGAGCGACAAATGCGACCGCCGCAACCTCCGTTGGAGGCTGCGGCGGGGAGTCCAGTTATCGGCCAGCGAAATTCGGTCGAAGGTATGCGATCAACGAGTCGAGACAGTTGCCTCGAAGCCGAGGTCGCGTAGCGCCGACTTGAGTTTGGTCTGCGCCTCGTCGAGAGATTCGGGTGACGGCGAGGTGTCGGCGCCACTGATGTCGAAGTTCCCCATGTCGTATGCGGGGAAAACATGAACGTGAAGATGCGGAACTTCCAGACCTGCGATGAGGAGACCCGACCGAGGCGCGTCGAACGCCTTACGCACGGCTTGGCCGAGGTTGCGGGCAACAGCGGTGACCTTGGCAAAGAGTTCAGGATCCACGTCCTGCCACTGATCGACCTCGGCTCGCGGAACCACAAGCACGTGGCCCTGCGTTACCGGCGCGATGGTCAAGAACGCGACGACGTCCTCGTCCTCCCACACGAAACGTCCTGGTAGATCCCCGTTGATGATGGCACTGAAGACTGAAGGCATACCCCGAGATTAGCCCGCGTCCGGTTGCCAGGAAACTCCCAGGCTGGACGCAGGTTCGTCGGAGCCGGCCCGACAAATCTAGGACGTATGACGACAGAAGCCATGCAGACCGCGGGCAGCACGGACGCAGAGGAGGTCTCCGCGACGACTGTAGTGCTGGACGTGGTCGTCCCGGTATACAACGAAGAGGCAGGCCTCGAGACGTGCGTGCGGCGCCTGCGCCGGCATTTACGCACGCAGGTGCCATTCTCTGCACGAATTACCATCGCGGACAACGCCAGTGTCGACGGCACGTTGGCACTCGCCCGTTCCCTCGCCGAAGAATTCGACGACGTCCGGGTCGTCCACCTGGATGCGAAGGGTCGTGGTCGAGCACTGCGGCAGGTATGGAGCGAGTCCGATGCCGACGTGGTCGCGTACATGGACGTCGACCTCTCGACCGACCTCAACGCCCTGATGCCGTTGATTGCTCCGTTGCTCTCCGGACACTCGGACATCGCCATCGGTTCCCGGCTGGCACGATCGTCCCGCGTGGTGCGCGGCCCCAAGCGTGAGTTCATCTCACGTAGCTACAACCTCATCCTCCGAAGCGCACTGCATGCTCGCTTCTCCGACGCCCAGTGCGGATTCAAAGCCATGCGCGTCGATGTTGCACGCCAACTACTTCCGCTGGTGGAGGACACCGGGTGGTTCTTCGATACCGAATTGCTGGTGCTGGCCGAGCGAGCGGGCATGCGGATTCACGAGGTCCCTGTCGACTGGGTGGACGACCCGGACAGCCGGGTGGACATCATTGCCACGGCAGTTGCCGACCTCAAAGGTGTGGTCCGTGTCGGGCGAGCACTGTCTACTGGTTCCCTTCCATTGGCCGAGCTCAGGGCTAGTTTCGGACGTGAACCGTTGGTTCCCGGAGTTCCACGAGGAATGGTCGGGCAGCTCTCACGCTTTGCCGTGGTGGGAGTCATTTCGACGCTCGCGTACGCGCTGCTCTACCTCGCTCTGCACTCGATCATGGGTGCGCAGTGGGCCAACGCCGTCGCATTGCTGGTGACCGCGGTATTCAACACCGCCGCCAACCGGGCCTTCACCTTCGGGATCCGAGGGTCGGAAGGATCCGCTCGTCACCAGATGCAGGGCCTGCTCGTGTTCGGGTTCGGTCTACTGCTCACCAGCGGATCGTTGTTCGTGCTCGACGTCATGGCGCCCGATGCTTCCAAGCATGTGGAGCTTGCCGTACTCGTCATCGCCAATCTTGTTGCCACAGTCAGTCGATTCATCGCACTGCGCTGGGTGTTTCGCACCGCACAATCCGTAGGAGCCAATCGATGACCGCCGCTGCAGAGACACTCGCCGCGCCGCTGCCAGCGCCGGAACCGCAACGTCAGGTGCGCTGGGAACCGTGGGCGCTGGGAGTGTTGTTGGTGGGCACCGGAGTCGCCTACATCTGGGGCCTGGGCGCGTCCGGATGGGCCAACTCGTTCTATGCCGCTGCGGTACAGGCAGGTTCGGTGTCGTGGAAGGCTTTCTTCTTCGGCTCCTCGGACGCTGCAAACTCGATCACCGTCGACAAGCCGCCCATGTCCCTGTGGTTGATGTCGCTGTCGGTTCGCATCTTCGGACTCAATTCCTGGGCGATGTTGGTGCCGCAGGCACTCCTCGGGGTCGGATCGGTTGCACTGTTGTGGGGAACGGTTCGACGGTATTTCGGTGCGGCCGCCGGCCTCCTCGCAGGCCTGGTACTTGCGCTCACACCCGTAGCGGCGCTGATGTTCCGGTTCAACAACCCGGATGCTCTGCTGGTGCTCCTGATGATCGCAGCAGTGTGGGCGATGATGCGCGCCGTGCAGGACGGCCGCACCCGCTGGCTCGTGTTGGTCGGTATCTTCTGCGGATTCGGTTTCCTGACAAAGCAATTACAGGTCATGTTGGTGGTTCCACCGCTGGCGCTCACCTATCTGATCGCCGGACCGCCGAAACTGGGTAAGCGCGTACTCCAACTGTTCGCGGCACTGGGCGGACTGATCGTCTCCGCCGGATGGTGGTTGGCAATCGTCGAACTGTGGCCGGCCGACTCGCGTCCGTGGATCGGTGGTTCACAGAACAATTCGATTCTCGAACTGACGCTCGGCTACAACGGGCTCGGGCGCTTGAGCGGCAACGAGACCGGAAGCGTCGGCGGCGGCGGAATGCGCGGTGCTGGTGATGCCGCGGCCGGCGCTGCTGCGGGCGGTTTCCCCGGCATGGGCGAGGCCGCAGGTGGTATGGCCGGGGGAGGTATGGCACCAGGTGGTGGGGCCGGCGGTGGTATGTGGGGGAGTACCGGCATTACCCGACTGTTCGAATCGGCCCAGGGCGGACAGATCGCCTGGTTGATTCCTGCTGCACTGATACTTCTGGTGGCTGGAATCGTGCTGCGAGGCAAGGCACCCCGCGCTGACACACAGCGTGCGTCATTCATTGTCTGGGGGCTCTGGCTGTTGGTGACCGGACTGACCTTCAGTTTCATGGCGGGAATCTTCCACGCCTACTACACCGTTGCGCTGGCGCCGGCGATCGCCGCGCTGATCGGTTCAGGATCGGTAGTGGCGTGGCGTCATCGTGACGTCCTCTGGGTTCGCATCATTCTGGCGGTGTCCTTGGCCGCAACCGTCGCGATGGCGTGGGTACTGCTCGGACGCTCGCCCTCCTTCGTACCGTGGCTTCGCTGGACCATTCTGGTGGTCGGCATCGTCAGTGCCGTGGCAGTGCTGATTCCGGCAGTGACGCGAGGTCGATTGGCTGTGGCAGTGATTCTCGCAGCGATCTTCACCGGTCTGGCAGGTCCGACTGCATACGCGATCGACACGATCAATACTCCGCATACCGGTTCCATAGTTTCGGCCGGACCGAGCGTCGAAGGTGGAATGGGCGGGCCCGGCGGTGGCCGCGGAGGCTTCGGTGGATTCGGTGGCACGGCTGATGGCGGTAACCGTCGGACTGACGGGGCTGGGACCGGAATGCCGGGCACGCCCCCTGCAGGAATGGGTCAGATGCCCGGTGGTGCAACAGTTCCGGGCGGTACCACGCCGACCGCCGACGGGACGCGAGGCGCAATGGGAGGCGGTGCCGGCGGCCTACTGCAGGGCAGCACGCCGGGAGCCGCTGTTGTGTCCACTCTCGAAGAGAACTCCGACCAGTTCACGTGGGTAGCCGCGGCAATCGGGTCCAACAGCGCCTCGGGTTATCAGCTTGCGACGCAGTCACCGGTCATGGCTATCGGAGGGTTCAACGGGAGCGATCCGTCGCCGACGCTCGCGCAGTTCCAGCAGTACGTGGCAGAGGGCAAGATTCACTTCTTCATCGCCGGCGGTGGGATGGGTGGCGGTATGAACGCCGAAGGCACCGCTACCGCTATCTCGACGTGGGTGACCGAAAACTTCACCGCCACAACGGTGGACGGAGTAACCCTCTACGACTTGACGGTTGCAGGCTGACCATAATGAACGCACGCCAGGTCCGCATCGGATGTGCTTCCTCCGATGCGGACCTGGCGTGAAGTTGTATGCCTGCGGTTCGTCCTCAGGTTTTGAAGGTGGTGTTCGCCGGCCGCGGTTGCTGGCCGGGGTCGATCGAGGGTGGTGGGATGAACCAGGGTTTGTTGTCGGCGCCGATGCGGATTTTCCATTTCCCGACGAACCCGGATTTGCGGTGCATCAGCCGGTGATTTGAACGGCACAGCAGGACCAGGTTGTTCATCACCGTCGGGCCGCCGTTGGCCCAGTGCCGGATATGGTGCGCATCCGTCCAGGCCGGTACACATGTGCAGCCGGGGAACGCGCAGCCTTTGTCCCGGGCGATCAACGCCACTCGCTGTTCGGCGGTGACCAATCGTTTTCCTGGTTGCGCATCCAACGGCGCGCCGTGACTGTCGAGCAGGACGGTGGACAGGAAACAATCGCACCCAAGGAGTCTGGTCTGCGAGACCGAGAGCGGCCCCAGCCACGGCATGTGCCCGACATCAAGATCAGACACAGTCACTCCACCACCATCAGTTGGTGTGGCGGCGCAGTCCCGATGCTCCGCCAAATCACGGGCGTTGATGTGCACGTTCACATGCGGACGCTGACCACCATCCGTACCGGTCTTCGCGCAGTCCAGGTAACGGCGGATCAGTTCGGTGAACCCGTCCGCCGTGCGTTTCGCCGCCGACCGAGAATCGGGAGTCCCGTCCGGTGCCGGGGTCGGCATCGTCAGATTCGACAACGCCGACAACAACATTTCTCCGGTGAGGGCGTCGAAATCGCCGCGCACCACCACCCGACCGTTCAATGTCGAGGCGATCCGCAACTCATTGAGATCGACATCTTCGGCGGGCGGGATCTCATCGGATTCGAACAACCGCTCCAAGGTCGCGATCACGTTCCGCACCTTCGTCGTCGTCGCCTCCACACCCGACGCAGCCGCAAGCAGTAGGTCGATACAGCGAGGGAGCGCGGCGTCTGGCATGCCCTTCGGTGGTGACTCGCAGAACGCCACGATCAACACGGCATGCTCGAACGAGCAGTCCCCGCCATCGAACCGAGCAGCCACCGCCGGAAACGGCCGCAAAGCTGCACCGAGAGCGGCGATCTTTTTCCCGTCCCGAACCTGCAGCATGGTGTTGGCCGCCAACCACGCACCCGTCCCGCGGCTGGCGATCACCTGATCATCCGGGCGCAACGAGAGTTCGTCGACCACAGCCACTCGAACGGCTTCCAGGCGCAGAATCTCCGCACTCGCCTCGACAGCAGCAGCGCGCAACTCGGCAGCAGTCAACCGCCACAGGCGTCCGCGTAACTCCACCGCAGAACCAGACACCACATCCGACAACAAGACACTCATTGAATCCCCCGATCCCCTGCCCAAATCATACTCGAACATACGTTCGGGTCAAGAGTTGATTTCGCAGGGGCTAAGCGCTGATACTGTCGAGGTCGTGGACCACGTCGCAGCAGGCGCCGAGTAATTCGCGATCATGGCTGATGAGTAATACGCCGACGCCGGTTTCGGCGGCGCGACTCTCGATCAACCGAATGAGCGCGGCCGTCGTGGCGGCGTCGAGCATCGCCGTCGCCTCGTCACAGATGAGGTATTTCGGTTGTTGCGCCAGCGATCTCGCCAGGCAGGCGCGCTGTAGTTGGCCGTCGCTCACCTGGTGTGGTCTGCGCGACAAGAGATCGGGAGTGAGGCCCACTTCTGCTGCCAGCGCGGCCACATCGATTGACCTACTGGCAATGTCACCGGGTTGGCCGATGATCGAGGCGAGCGTCTGCCGAGGGTCGGTCGATGCGCGAGGTGACTGAAACAGCATGGACACCGTGCCGCGTAGTGCCGCGGGTACCGAGAATTTGGTACCCACAACGGGTGATCCGTCGATCCGCACTTCGCCTGACCACGGTGCATCCAGCGAAGCGAGAATCCTTGCAAGTGTTGATTTTCCGGTGCCCGAAGGCCCGGTCAGGCCGATCAGCTTTCCCGACGGAATCTCGAGCGAGACGTTCTCGAGAACTGGCCGGTTGCGACGGTAACCGCTGGTGATTCCCAGAGCTTGCAGACTCATGTCAGCCCACCTTCCGCAGCGTTCGGTACGTGCGGTCACCCAATGTGACGAGTTCGGTCGGGCCACCGGATTGTTTCGACTCCGGGCGTCGTAGGTGATAGACGCACTCCTCGGGGAGATCGGTGAGTTGCGGTGGCGATCCCGGCATGGGAGTCAAACCTCTGGAAGGTAAGGCGCCGAGAAGGTCTCGGGTGTAATCGTGAAGCGGATCTTGGAACACCAGCGCGGCCGGACCGGTCTCCATGATGCGTGATGCGTACATGACGGCAAGTCGATCCGCGACACCGTTGCGGGTAAGGGATGCCAGGTCATGGGTGATGAGCAGGACCGCCGCTCCGGCGTCCGCGCACTCTCGAAGTAATCCCATGACGTGGTCGGTGAGTTCGCGGTCGAGGTTGGCGGTGGGTTCGTCTGCGACGATCACCGACGGATTCCCGGCCAGCGCACCGGCAATGGCCACGCGTTGCGCCATGCCGCCCGACAGTTCGTGCGGGTAGCAGTCCAGGGCCGACGGTTCGAGTCCGACGCGAAGTGCCAAGGCATCGCAAGTGCGATCGCTGCCGAGTGCGTCGATCGTCTCCTGTAGCTGCGATCGCGCAGTGCGGACGGGGGTGAGATGTGTTGCGGCGGATTGTGGAACGAGAGCCACGTGCCGCCCACGGAACGCGGTGCCGGAGAAGACGTCGATCTCGAGGTCCGGTGTTCCGACGGTGACCGTTCCGGTTCGAGAAGCATTCGGCGGCAACATGTTCATGACCGAGGTGGCGATGATCGACTTGCCACACCCCGATTCCCCGACAAGTGCGGTCACCGTGCCGGCTGGAACGTCGAGGTCGATGTCGCTCGCAGCGTGAACTACCGATCCTCCGAGTAGAGGGATCCTGACGGTGAGAGATTCGATGCGCAGGCCGTGGTTCACAGTCGCAACTCCGAAGGTCGAGGGGGAGTGAGCATCGACCGCAGGGCCGAACCGGCGACGGCAACTGCGACGGTGGCGATCACGAGAACTGCGGCGGGGAATGCCAGCGTCCACCAACCGCCGAGGAGTAGAGAACTGCGTGCCTCTTCGAGAAGCGTCCCGAGACTGGGCTTGTGCGGGGGAAGGCCGAATCCCAGGAAGGACAACGTCGATTCGTGCCAGACGGCGTGGGGCAGCAGGAGAACGACTGCGATCAAAGCCTGCGGCGCCGTCGCCGGCACGAGGTGGCGCATGATCACGTGACGTCGACTGGCTCCCGCGAGAATGGCGGCGTCGATGTAGTGACGCTCGCGCAGACTCAAGATCTCGGAGCGGATGATCCGGGCCACTTGGGTCCAGTGGGTCAGTGCGATCGAAAGCACGATGGCGGCAATGCTTCCACGGAACATCGCGACGATGACGATGCCGAGCAACAGGTGGGGGAGTGCGTTGACGGCATCGGTGCCGCGCATGACGAACCTGTCCACCCAGCCACCGACCAGTCCGGCCGTAGTGCCGACGGCGACGCCGATCACCGTGGCGAGTAGCGCGCAGGCGAGTGCGATCAGAAGTGAGGTTCGAATGCCTGCAGCTATGCGCACGAACAGATCTCGGCCCGCCGAGTCCGTTCCGAAGGGGTGATCGAACGACGGAGCCAGGCGAGCCGCCGAGAAGTCTGTGACTCGGTCGTCGACGTCGGCCAACCATGGGACCAACGCCGCGTACAGCGCAACGAGGATCAGCACGCCGAGGGCGATCTTGAAGCGTCGTTCAGCCATCGGTACTCACTCTCGGGTCGAGTACTGCAACGAGGACGTCGGCAAGCAGTGAGCCGAGCATGACCGTCAATGTCGTACCGACGGTGAGGAACGCGAGCAGTGCCATGTCGAGGTCACGGGCTGACGAGACGATGGCGCCGGCGATCCCCGGCCAACTGAACACCTCTTCCACCAGCACTGCCCCGACTATCAGCTCGGGCAACCGCACGCCGACGATGTTGACGAAAGGTGCCAGTGACGTGGGCAGTATGTGGCGCTTCGTGATGGTCGGCGTCGGGATACCGCGTGCTACCGCGCCGGCGACAAATCCCTCACTTTTCGAACCCACGACGGACTCTCGGACCGCAAGTAGGAGCCACGGCATTTGCGAAATGGCGAGCACCGTCACCGGTAGGACCAAGTGCCGGATGACCTGTGCCGGTGTGGGATCGGCACCCCCGTCGGTCAGTCCGGCGACGGGGAGCCAGCCGAGAGTCAACGCGAAGAGCGCGATGGCACCCAGCGACAAGACGAACGGCGGAAGTCCTTGGACTACGACGCTCAGCCCGGACACGGTCTTGTCCAGGAATCCTCCACTGCGGATTCCGGCGAGAACACCGAGTGTCAGCGAGGCGAGAATCGCGATGAGGAGTGAGATCCCGACCAGCAGCAAGGTCCATGGCAGACGTTCGAAGATGACTTGGGAAACAGGCTGATTGAACGATCTGGAGATCCCGAGATCGCCGGTGAACACACCCTGGAGCCAATTCCAGTACGTGCTGTACCAGGGGTTGTCGAAACCCATCTGGTCGGCGATCAACGCTTTGTCCGCGTCGCTTGTCGTCATATATCGCGTGCCGAGGTAGCCGACCAGTGGATCGAACGGTGAGATCGCGGCGGCGGCAAAGAGTCCCGCGGACACCACGGCGATGACCGGCACGATGAACAACACCCGCCGACCGACCATCGTGAGGATGGCCTTTCGGCGGGAGTTGTCACGGTGGCCCCGTGTCGGCCCCGCGTCTGGCCGAACGTCGACCGCTGTCATTGCCCTCGGGCCCACGTCTGCAGTGACCACCATGGACCCCAGGTCGCACCGTGTGAGTGTGGTTCGAGTACCGGTCCGGACATCTGCCAGTCGGAATCCTTCGACACGTACGTATGGTCGAGGAATACGAGGATGACAAATCCGGGATCCTCGACGTACGCCTGCTGCACGTCGCGATACGCGGCGTCACGCGTTGCCTGATCCAGGCTGCGGCGTCCTACTTCCAGGCCTGCGTCGACTGCTGGATTGGAGTAGTCGCTGGCGTTGTCGTAGATGCTGCCGACCCCGGGCGCTATGTACTTCGAGTTCAGCGCGTCGTACGCCTGCGTGTCTGGATCGAAAGGTTCGTCTCCACCACCGAGAAGCGTCGAATCCTGGTTGATTCGAGGGTCTATGCGGTCCCAGGAGAGCGCTTCGAGATCCACCTCGATGCCGACAGCGAGAGCATCGGAGGCAAATGCCTGAGCGAGATCACGTCGAACGGTGTCGACGGAGTTGTACATGATCGTGAACTGCGCCCGCTGACCGTCTTTCGAACGGATTCCGTCGGAACCTTCGATCCAGCCCGCTTCGGTGAGAATTCGCTCGGCCTCGGCCGGGTCGTAGGCGAAGGTTGCGTTCGGGTTGTACGAATCGCCGTAGACCTCGGGGATCGGAGTGGCGGCGACGCGGCCGTGTCCGCCCAGGACGTTGTCGATCATCGACTGGCGATCGGCGGCGAGGTTGAGCGCCATCCGTACGGCTTTGTCGCCTGCCACGGGATTGTTCGTCGGAAGTGAGAGACCGCGCCAGTCCGCTGACTGATGGGCAGTCACCGACATTTTGTCTTTGCCCGAGAACGTATTGGCAAGCAGTGGAGGGAGATTGGTTCCGTCGATCTCGCCGGACACCATACGTTGGGCGCGGGTGTTGTCGTCCGGAACGTAGAGGAGAGTGAGCTTCTTGATCTCCGGTGCACCGTCCCAGTAGTTCTCGTTCGCCTCGAAGACCGCTCGATCCGGTGAGAGATCGACGAGTGTGTACGGACCCGTACCGACAGGCGCGGTGTTCAACGGCGATTCGGCGGCAAGTCCGGGTGTCGCGAGGGATTCCGACGGGACCATGCCGATCAGCATCTTCGTCAGCAGGGGCGCATACGAGTACGCGAGGCGGAACTCGACTGTGTTGTCGTCGACGGCCACGACATCGCTGATCATGTCGTACGACGAACGCGCTTCGGAGGCGGAAGCGGGATCGAGGATCGCCTTGTACGTGGCAACCACGTCGTCGGCGTCGAAGGTCGATCCGTCGGAGAAGGTGACCCCGTCGCGGAGTTTGACCGTCCAGACTGTCGCGTCGGCGTTGGCAGTGGGCATCTCCGCGGCCAGAGACGGCTCGAAGCCCGGCATGCCGGTCCCTCCGGTGAGTCGGACGAGGTCGTCGTACATCTTGGCCTCACCGGCAGCGCCGAAGCCTGCGACCGGGTTGTAGCCGCCCAGCTCGTAGCCGTCGGCCAAGATCAGGCCGTCGTTGTTGCCCGAGGAGTCGGTGCCAGTCGGGCTACTGCACGACGTGATCAGAAGTGCGCCGATTGCGGCGGTTGCGGTGAGCGTCAGAACGCCTGGTTTGTGGAGTTTCACGGGTGTCCTTTCCTTGGTGGACAGGTGTACGAAAACATCTGTTCACCTATTCAGGTATTCATATGATCTCATCTCGAAACGGATATTTCGCACAAAGGCCGAACGCTGGGACCTTGGCCCCGCCAGTGGCACTCCGAGAGCCCTGTTATCGCAGGCCGTAGTCTGTTCACCGTGCGCGTACTAGTAATCGGCTCCGGAGCCCGTGAACATGCCCTCCTTCTCTCTCTTGCTCGCGATCCAGGTGTCACGGCCCTGATCTGCGCGCCTGGCAATGCCGGGATCGCAAAAATCGCCGAGCAGCACCCCATCGACGTCGCTTCGGGTGACGCGGTTACCGCGCTGGCCCAGAAGGTCGAAGCCGACCTCGTCGTCATCGGACCCGAGGTTCCGCTGGTCCTCGGTGTCGCAGACGCGGTGCGCGCAGCAGGTATCGCCTGCTTCGGGCCTTCGGCCGACGCCGCCCGCATCGAGGGATCGAAGGCTTTCGCCAAGGACGTGATGGCTGTCGCCGGCGTCAAGACCGCTCACAGTGAGATCGTCGACAATCCGGCCAAGCTCGACGAAGCACTCGACCGCTTCGGTCCCAACTGGGTGGTCAAGGACGACGGATTGGCCGCGGGTAAGGGCGTAGTCGTCACGACGGATCGTCTCGCCGCGCGCGATCATGCCGCAGAACTGCTCGAGACCGGACACCCGGTTCTCCTCGAGTCCTTCCTCGACGGTCCGGAAGTTTCGCTCTTCTGCCTCGTCGACGGCGAAACCGTGATCCCGCTGCTCCCGGCTCAGGACCACAAGCGAGTAGGCGACGGAGACTCCGGACCCAACACCGGCGGCATGGGCGCGTACACCCCATTGCCGTGGCTGCCCGACGAGATGGTCACGCAGATCGTCGACGACGTCGTCAAGCCTGTCGCTGCCGAGTTGGTCGCGCGCGGTAGCAGTTTCTCCGGCCTTCTCTACGCCGGTCTGGCGATCGGTGTCGACGGCCCGGCCGTCGTCGAATTCAACTGCCGGTTCGGTGACCCCGAAACTCAGGCCGTGCTTGCTCTCCTCGAAACGCCGCTGGGCGGTCTACTCAATGCGGCCTCGACCGGAACACTCGATTCGGTCGGTCCGTTGCAGTGGCGCGACGGTTCCGCTGTCACGGTCGTGATTGCCGCGGAGAACTACCCGTCAACCCCACGCACCGGCGACGTGATCACCGGAGCCGACGCCGACGGAGTCCTGCACGCCGGTACCAAGAAGCGTGAAGACGGTGCCGTCGTCTCGGCCGGCGGGCGTGTGCTGAGTGTTGTCGGAGTGGGCAAGGATCTGACCGAAGCTCGCGACGACGCCTACGCAAAGATCGCCGACGTCAAGCTTCCCGGCGGTCATTTCCGCAAGGACATCGGGCTCGGCGCCGTCGAAGGTCGCATCTCAATTCCCTGACTCGTTCTTTCGGAGGGCCGGTGAACTTTCTGTTCATCGGCCCTTTTCATGGAAAATCAACGGTTCCTTGAAGTTACCCACGAGTATGGACTTCTCGTTCGGTTTCTCCCGGTATATCTCAGCGCGGGGGTCACGGAAAGAGAAGGGCACACTTGAGCATTCGCGCTGGATCCAACGAACGGCACGCACGTACCAATTCCACGCTCTCGCGTAGAAACTTCTTGGCAGCAACAGGATTAGCTGTGGGGGCCGCCGCACTCTCGTCCTCGTGGACCACGGCGGCCGCTGCGCCCAGACGAGCATTGAACGACGGAGACCGTGTCCCCGCGCTCGTGATCGGCAGTGGATACGGCGGTGCCGTTGCGGCACTTCGCCTGACACAGGCCGGTATCGACACGCACATGGTCGAGATGGGGAAGTCGTGGACCACACCAGGGTCCGACGGCAAGATCTTCTGCCCGATGCTCTCGCCCGACGGTCGGTCCTTCTGGCTCAGAGACCGTACAGTTCAACCGGTTTCACACTTCTCCGGCGGCTCGGTGGACAAGAACATCAGCCGCTACGTCGGTGTTCTCGACGCCGAGGACTTCGGCGGGATCAAGGTCTACCAGGGCCGAGGGGTCGGCGGTGGGTCGCTGGTCAACGGCGGTATGGCCGTCACACCCAAGCGTAACTATTTCGAAGAGATCCTGCCCGGTGTCGATTCCAACGAGATGTACTCGACGTATTTCCCGCGCGCGAACGCTGCGCTCGGAGTCAACAACATCGACCCGGCCTGGTTCGAATCGACCGAGTACTACAAGTTCGCGCGGACGGGGCGAAAGACCGCTGAGAGATCCGGTTACACAACAACGTTCGTGCCGAATGTCTACGACTTCAACTACATGAAGCAGGAAGCTGCCGGCCAGGTCACCAAGTCTGCTCTGGTCAGTGAGGTCATCTACGGCAACAATGCCGGAAAGAAATCTCTGGACAAGACGTACCTCGCTGCGGCATCCGCCACCGGCAAGCTCACCATTTCAGCTCTGCACGTCGTGACCTCGGTTGCCCCGGCCGCGACCGGCGGTGGCTATCAAGTGGTGATGAACCAGATCAACGAGCAGGGCAATACCGTCGGCACCAAGACAGTGACGGCGGACAAGGTCTTCTTCGCGGCCGGCAGTATCGGGACCAGCAAGCTCCTGGTCGCGATGAAAGCGCAAGGGCAGCTGGCGAATTTGCCGGGTGCAGTTGGACAGGAATGGGGTCACAACGGCAACGTGATGGTGGGCCGCGCCAATCACATGTGGGACGCCACCGGTGCGAAGCAGTCCGCGATCCCCGTGATGGGTATCGACAACTGGGCCGACACATCCGCTCCCGTCTTTGCGGAAATCGCACCCTTCCCGGCCGGTACCGAACTGTGGGTCAGCCTGTACTTGGCGATTGCCAAGAATCCGCAACGTGCTCAGTTCCAATTCAACTCGGCAACAGGCAAAGTCGGATTGAACTGGCAGCGCTCGCAGAACCAGCCGTCGATCGACATGGCGAAGAAGCTCTTCGACAAGATCAACAAGAAGGAAGGCACGATCTACCGGACCGACCTCTTCGGCCCGACGCAGACGTGGGGCGATCAGTTGACGTACCACCCCCTCGGCGGTTGTGTGCTCGGCAAGGCGACCGACGGCTACGGTCGTCTGCCGGAGTACCCGGGTCTGTACGTCATGGACGGATCCCTCGTACCGGGCAATGTGGGAGTCAATCCGTTCGTCACCATCACCGCTCTGGCCGAACGGAATATCGAGAACATCATTGCGAACGACATGAACTAGGGCGGTAACTCGTCAGCAGGTGCGGTGCGGTGCGGCAGGTGCTGCACCGCACCGCTTCTGTATGTCCCGGAGTGTCACCGCGGTGCGTGATCTCGCAATGATCGATTGACTCGGTCGAGGATACCGACGGCAGTGGTCAATGTGTCGAGGTCGCCCTCGTCGAGGGCCGCCAATTCTTCGGCGAGAACGCCGATGCGTAGTTCGGATCGACGGTCTCGTCGCGCGCTTCGCTCGTCCTTCACGAAAAGTGTGCTCACTCGGCCGTCCGTGGGATCGGGTCGCCGTTCGATCAGGTCTTTGTCGGAGAGTGTGCGCACCAGCGTGCTGACGGTGTTCGGGCGTCTGGAGAGACGATCGGCGACCGCCCCGATGCGAGTGCCCGGATGGTGTGCGACATCGTGAAGTACTTCGGATTGTGCCTCTGGCAGAGTCGCGTCGGTACCCGACGTATCCATGTATTCCCGCAGCGCTCGACGCAATTCGAACGCCGCAGCGATGAGTGATCTCGATGCTTCTTCCGCGGTGGGCATGCGATCGGAGTAGCGATCGACCCCGTGTGATCCACGCCCTGGAACTGTATCTGACACAGATATAGTTTACAGTTCTTCAAAGGGTAGGGTCACCTAACCATGACGGAAGATGAAGCTGTCATGCTTCACGACGTACGGGACACGATCATGAATTTTCGAAAGAAGTCACGCAGTGTAATGCTGATCGGCGCACTGACATTGGTGGCAGCTCTCAGTGGCTGCTCGAGCGAGGACGCGTCGCCCACAGATGCCGAGATCAGTGCGTCAGCTCCGGCGGACTCTGCGTTTGTCGCTCCGCGAGAAGTCCCGGTTGGAATGGGGAGCGGAAAGTCGGACGGCGAGTTCCCTCGTACCGTCTCACACTTCAAAGGGGACACCACGATCGAATCGCAGCCCGAAAAGGTTGTCGTCATCTCGACCGGGCAAGCAGATGCACTCCTGTCGCTCGGTGTCGTGCCCGCAGGTTCGACGCGTGGTGACGGTGCGGACCTGGTGCCTCCGTACTTGTTGTCTGCGTACCCCGAATTCCGTACTCAGCTAAGTGATGTCGTTGACGCAGGTGGACGCTTCACACCGAATTTCGAAGCGATCGTCACGCTCGATCCTGACCTGATCTTGATGAATGTTGCAGGAAAGGACGCTGATTCGCTGTACGACCAGCTTTCCGCCATCGCACCCACGGTGGCAACACAGGGAACCGGCGTCTACTGGAAGCAGGACTTCCTGCTGGTTGCCGACGGGGTAGGTAAGACGCAGCAGGCGACGGCACTGCTGGATACCTTCAATACCGATGCCGCGGCCCTCGGTGCTTCCCTCTCGTCGCCGCCGACGGTGTCGTTCACGCGCCAGAACGGAAATCGTCTGCGCATCTTCGGTATTCCTTCGTTCACCGGCAGTATCGCCGAGGATGCCGGCTTGACCCGTCCGCAGTCGCAGCAGTTCGACGACACTTCCCGAGACATCAGTGAAGAAGAGTTGAACGTGGCGGACGCCGACTGGATCTTCTACGGCGTGCAGGGCGGGGACCCGGCGACATTGACGAACGCGCCGTTGTGGGCGCAGTTACGTGGTGTGGTCGCCAACCACGCCGTCGCTGTTGACGATGACGTCTTTTACCTCAATACCGGGCCGACTGCGGCTCGTGAAGTGCTGAAGGTTCTGCAGAGCGCATTGCAGCAGTAGTCGATTCAGCTTGGTTGTGAGTGCTGACGAACCGGAAGACGGCTCCGCCCACGGTGACGGCAAGCGTCGCGAGAATGGCCCCGGCGATGACGTCGGTGAGCCAGTGAACTCCCAAATACAGGCGAGTCAGGGCTACAACGATTGTGACTGTCACGGCGAGGAGCATCAGCAGTCTCTTGACGGCGGGTGTGCGGTGCGCGCTCAGAACGAGGACGACGATGCCGAACAGTGCAGCGGTCCCGGTGACGTGACCAGACGGGAACGAGTGGCCGGTCTCGAGAAGAACCTGGATGTTGGTCGGCGGACGTTCGCGACCGACGAGCGCTTTGATTACCGTGCTGGCGACCGCCGCCCCGCCAACGGTTCCGATCACGATCAAGCCCGGAACGACCGAACGCGCTCGCCATGAGATGAGCACTCCGCTGGTGATCCCGAGTAGCGCGGTGGCGACCGGGCTACCGAGATCTGTGACGGCGACCGCGATCTGGTTCAGGGCGCCGCTCCGATGATCGACCATCCAGTCGGTCACCGGCCCGTCGAAGCTCGTCAACCACCCGCTTCCATACACCTGGATCGACAGCGTCACCAGTGCAAGCACGAGTCCGCACGTGCGAAGGGCTGTAGACCGAACGCTGGAAGCTCGGTAGATCGAACCGAACGCGAACAGAGCTGCGGCCACCACGATTGCGGCAACCGCGATCTCTGCGGTGGTGCTCTCGGTCAGGACTTCGGTGACCACGTTTCGCACGGTCGACACAGTTGCAGGCATGAATGCAGTGTGACGAGCCGAAGCTGAAGAAACGCTGAACGGAACTCGGCTCTGGGTCTACCGTCTGCTCTACTGGGTGCATCCGAACAACTGCGTGGCGACGAAACGGGGCCGGTGGTGCGAGTACTGGTGGTCGAAGACGAAGTGCGCCTGGCCGAGACGATCCGGCGGGGATTGGTGGCCGAGGGATTCGTGACCGCGGTCGAACTCAACGGTGACGACGGATTCGCGACTGCGTGCAGTGACGAATTCGACGTGATCGTTCTCGACATCATGTTGCCGGGCAAACACGGGTACGACATCGTGCGGGATCTACGCGCCCGGGAGATCTGGACGCCGATCCTCATGCTCTCGGCAAAGGACGGCGAATACGACCTGGCTGATGCATTCGATCTCGGCGCCGACGACTACCTGGTCAAGCCATTCTCGTTTGTCGTGTTTCTCGCTCGGCTGCGCGCACTGGTGCGTCGCGGCGCTCCACAACGTCCGGCGATACTCTCCGTTGGAGACCTGTCCCTCGACCCGGCCAAACATCAGGTGAGCAGAGCGGGAATCGAATTGACCCTGACGCCAAGGGAGTACAGCGTTCTCGAATTCTTGATGCGCAACAATGGTGTGGTGGTCACGAAGACCGAGATCGTTCGCGCTGTCTGGGACACCAACTACGAAGGTGACGAGAACATCGTCGAGGTGTATATCGGTTACCTTCGTAAGAAGCTCGACCTCCCGTTCGGAACTCAGAGCATCGAAACGGTCCGAGGCGTCGGGTACCGCTTTGTCGGCACTGCCTGATCGTCAGTCGTTCGGTACCGGAATCGTCACCTCGAATCGACTTCCACCGCCCGCCCTCTCGCTGACGGAAATGGTTCCGTGGTGCGCCGCAACTATTTCCGACGCGATGGCGAGTCCGAGTCCGGACCCGCCTCCCTGCCTCGACCGCGGCTGGTCCAGGCGGACGAAGCGTCCGAAGATTCGTTCGCGTTCTGCTGCAGGGATTCCGGGCCCGTCGTCCTCGATCACGATGTGGGCTTCGTTTCCGGCTTCGGAGCACTCGAGATACACGAGGGTCTCCGCATGCCGCACTGCATTGTCCACGAGGTTTCGCACCATCCGCGTCAATGCTCTCGGGTCTCCGGAGACCCGAACCGGAGCCACGGCAGCGGCGACCGTAACTGCGGAGATACCGTCGATCCTTTTCTGCTCGGCGAACAAGATGTCATCGAGGTCGACGTCGACGACGATGCCGAACTTTTCGAGTTCGCTTTCGTCAGAGCGCGCGAGAATCAACAGGTCTTCGATCAACTGCCGCATTCGGCGCGCCTCGGGAAGTAGTGCGTCTTCGATCAGCGCGTCGTCGAGGAGATCCGGGCGTCGGTGTGCCAGTTCGAGGGCCGTCGTGATCGTGGAAAGCGGACTGCGTAACTCGTGTGAGGCATCGCTGACAAATCGTTGCTGGGCCAGCGCACCTTCGTCGAGGCGCGCCAGCATGTCGTTCATTGTTGTTGCCAGTCGGGCTATCTCGTCGTTCCCTGACGGGACAGGCACTCGTTCACCTTGACGCCCACTCGAAATCGACGCTACCCGAGCGCGGATGCGTTCGACCGGAGCGAGGGCCGAGCCGACAAGGCGGTAGGTGGCAAACGCAGCCAGCCCCAGGACCAGGGGTCCGACTATGGCTAGCAGAACGGCAACGGTCGTCACCACGGTTTCAACCGGTTCGCGGTCGGCGCCGACGAAGACGGTGACTGGTCCGGTCGGCGTCTGAGCGCCTCGCCCGATCAGCCAGTAGTCCTCGTCGTCGGACTTCTTGACCCTTCCGAGAGCGTCCGACTCGTCAGGGCCGAGAAAACGTTCGGACAGGAGGTCGCTGTCGGTTCCCGGTGATTGGGCGACTATTCGGTGATCGGCGTCGACGATCTGCACGATTCCGATCTGACTGTCTGTGGACAGAAGCGAAGGGTCGAGATCGGCCGGGTTCTTTCCGTTGAGCTGCTGGACCAATTGCGTGGCGCGAGCGTCGGAGCTGTTCAGCGCGGACAGATGCAGGGAGTTTGCCAGCACGAAAATCAGTGCAAGCCCGGCGATCACCAGGCAGAAGGCGATCACGAGTGTCGAAGCCACGGTCGAACGGGCACGCACGCTCCACCGGGAGGGGTGCAGAATCGACTCGCCGATGAAGTTCATGGCGTCCAGTCTGTACCTTCTCGGCTGTGCATTTACGAAGACGGGTGACGCGGTCCCGTAATCGGACCGCGTCACCCGTCTAGAGGATCAGGCCACTCGCTTGGCGGTGCGGCCGCCGAATTCGAGCATCACGGCGCGACCGGTGTCGTCGGTGACGAAGCGTCCCAACGCCCGGGTGGTGTCGGCGCGCGCAGCGAAGTCACGGTCGTTGAGGAAGGCGATCGGGATTGCCGGCGGCCAGACGATGTCCTCGTATTCACCGAGATCCTGCGCGCTGCCCATCCGGATGCCGATTCCCTCGTCACCGGGGGCGACGGTCATCGTCAGTGAGCCGGCCTGATACTTGCCCAGGACTGCGTCGACGGCAGCGGGTTCGGGCTCGACCACGTCGAGGGATGCCGGCGTGGGTAGTTCAGTGAGGTTGGCCATGCACCAGTCGACGATCTTCTTGCCGATTCCGCCGCCGAGGGCGTTGGTCAGCACGGTGACGGCGAAGTTCTTCTCGGGCACTGTCATGAACTCGGAGACCTGGAGGTTGCTCACGTTTCCGCCGTGCCGCACTACCTGTGTGGTTCCGTATCGAGTCAACAGCCATCCCAGGCCGACTTCTTCGAACATCATCGCGGCGGGACGCTGCGGCTTCTGCATCAACAACCGGGTGGACTCGTCGAGCGGCTGTCCTTCGCCGGGGTGTTCGCCAGACAGTGCGTAACGTGCCCAGACGAGTTGGTCTCGCACCGAGGACCACATTCCGCCGCAAGGGATCATGCCGCGGTCCAGCCCGGTTTCGTTGGACACGAACGGCACACCGTCGCGGATGTAGTGACCGAGTGCGAACCGGTGGGTCATCACGTCCCAGGGCAGGAAGGCCGAGTTCTTCATTTCGAGGGGGTCGAGCACGCGCTGCTTGACCAGCTCTTCGAAGGTCAATCCGCTGATCTTGGCCACGACATGTCCGGCGAGAACGAATCCGGAGTTGCTGTAGGAGAAGACTTCTCCGACGGGAAATTCTTGTCGCAGTTCGTTCAGCCGTGAAACCGAGCGTCCCAGGGCGTCTTCGCCCCAGCCTGCCGAGAGGCCCGCGTCGCCGGTGAATCCGCCGGTATGGGTGAGGAGGTGACGCATCGTGACTGTGCGCGTGGCTGTTTCGTCGGCGAAGGTCAGTTCGGGGACGTACTCGACCAACGGGGTGTCGAGATCGAGTAGGCCGTCCTCGACGAGTGCCATCGCGGCTGTTGCGGCGAACACCTTTGTGGTGGAGCCGATCATGAACATCGTCTTGTCGGTGACCGGGAGTTGGGTTTCGACGCTCTCGATGCCACTGGTGACGACGATGTCCTTGTCGCCGTGAACGATGCCGACCGAGACGCCGGGGATGTTTGCCTCGACCCTCCACTGATCGACGAGTTCTTGAAGCTGTTCTTGCATCTTTGATTCCTCGAGTTCGCTGGCGTTCTGTGTTTCGGCGTTCTGTGTTTCCGTCATCGTATGTGTATCGGTCATCGTCACGCGTTAACCCGTGGTAGGAAGCGGAATCCGACGTACACTCCGTCTCGGTGCGGCCGTACCGTCGTCCAACCCGCGGCCCCGGGTTGACGGGTGGTCCAGGTCCCCGGGATCTGCGACGGTACGAGAGTGGCTACCGTTGCAGGCTTCTTCGGAGCTGTCTCGTCTTCCTCGGGATTCGGGATTACGTCGCCGATGACGGTGATCACGGCCTCGTCAGCGGACTCTCCACGACGGAACTCGATTGCTATTCCGCCCGAGCTGTACTTTCCCAGAACCGAATCCGGAATCGACTCCACACTCGCGGGGTTCGGGGCGAGGGCTTGCGGAGGTTCGAGTCCGACCAACGCGGCCGCGGCTTCGGTGAAGAGATCACGGTAGAGGCCGTCGGCCTTGCCGCCGCTGGTCAGCAGTGCGATCGCGACATTGTGGCGGGGGAAGATGCGCAGATACGCGTGCTGGCCGATGGTGCTGCCGTCGTGCCCGAAAATCTCTTCGCCCGACCAGGTTTCGTGGAACCAGCCCAAGCCCCAACCCGACTTGTCCGGGAACAGTTCGCTGATGTCGATTTCGGGTGTGCGCATCGCGGCGGCTGACTTTTCCGACACGATCCGTACGCCGTCGACGCTCTGTCCTTCGAGAAGACCGAGTTCCGCGAACGTGAGTAGATCTCCGATGCTGGCAGTGATGCAACCCGCGGGCCCCATCGAGCGCGTGATCGGCCAGACGGGCATCACGACGGAGTTCCCCGTATGACCCGCTGCCACAGAGTATCTCGGTGTATCTCCGGTCAACGTGAGTGTGTGCGCGAGGCCGAGCGGATCGATGATCCGCTCCTTGAGGATGTCGTCCCAGATGCCGCCGCGAAGAACCTCGACGATACGAGCTGCAAGGACGTACGCGGAGTTCGAGTACGCGAAGCCGTCCTCGAGTGGATGAACCTGACGGAAGTCACGCAGGCCCTCGACGTAGCGTTCGACGACGTCGTCGCCGCGACCCTTGTCGATGAACAGGTCACCGTCGATTCCGTTGCGATGGTTCAGAAGTGCGCGAACCGTGATGCGGGCAGCTGTTTCCTCGTCCTGCAGTGCGAAATCGGGCAGGATCGACCGGACGGTCGCGTCCAGGTCGAGCAAGCCTTCGTCGACCAGCTGCATGACCAGCATCGCGGTCCATACCTTGGTGATGGATCCGATCTGGAACAGGGAGTCGGTGGATACCTCGACCCCGGTGTCTGCATTGATCACGCCGGAAGCAACCGTCGTGCGGGTGATTTCCTTGCCGCTGGAATCGAGTGTGAGAATCCCGAATTGAGCACCGGTGACGCCGTAACGCTCACACAGTACGTCCAGCGAACGCTTCCACGCGTCGGCTCCGGCAGACGCGTTGGCCAGGCCGGTCTTGGGCAGCTTCGCGGAGGTGTATCGCTTGACCCATTCGATGAGTCGTGTGCTGTAGTCGATTCGGTGCGAGATCGAGCCGTTGACGAGGAACCCGTGGCTTGCACCGGGATACGCCACCAGACGGGTGGGTACGTGCTGCTGGCGCAGTGCGGCGAACCAGGCCTCGGCTTGACCCAGCGGGCACCGCTCGTCCGACTTTCCGTGCAGGATCAGCGTCGGGGTCACCACGTTCTTCACAGCGGCGAGCGGTGAGGCTGCCAGCAGCTTGGCGGAGTTCTCGGGAACAGTCGTGCCGGTGGCGAGTGACGCGAGGTGCGGACCGAAATCGCAGACTCCGGCCATGGCGTTGAAATCGCAGATCAGCCCGCCGGCAACCGCAGCGGCAAAACGATCCGTCGCGGACGTCAGGTGACACGTACTGTATCCGCCGTAGCTGTACCCGGTGATCGCCAGACGGTCCCCGTCGACAAGTCCCTCGGCGACAAGCGCGTCGATCGGCTCGAGGAAGTCGGCTTGGTCGGAGGTACCCCAGGCGCCGTTGACGGCGTACATGAAGTCTGCGCCGTACCCGTCCGACCCACGTGGATTGAGGGTCAGGATGCGCCAACCCTGGGCGGCGAGAACCTGGTGGGCGGGGTGATAGGTATCTGCAACGCCGGTCCACGCGTTGTGCGGTCCGCCGTGAATGTCGAGCAGAAGGGGTGCAGCGCCACTGGTTTCGGGAGCGGACAGCAACCAACCATGCACGGTGCGGCCGTCGGAGATGGTGAACTCGCGTTCCTCGGCGGCAAACAGTGTCACCTCGGGGAGTGCTTCTGCGGTGAATTTCGTCAGCGTGGTGACCGCGCCGCTGTCGAGATCGACGAGTGCGACCTCGCCGAAGGACTGCTGCGTGGTGACGATGACGGAGGCGACGCGGGCGTCACGGGCAACGGAGAGCGCCGAGACGACCTCGTTGGGATTGGCGACGAGGGATCGAGAGGTGCCGGTTTCGATGTCGGCCGCGTACAGATGCGTCCATCCACGATCGCGTAGGCAGAACACGATTTCGTCGCGAGTATTCGACAGTGCCGGTGTGCCGCCGGGGTAACCGGGTGCACCGGGCATCACGTTGCGATCGAGATGAGCTGTGAGGGTGACGTCGACCGGTGTCTCGGTTGGGCCGGGGACGGACAGCCGGATCAGGTCTGCAGTTCCGACACGGACCTCGGGAGTGCCGATGGCGACGACCGAATCTCCCTGCGGATGCCACAGTGTGGAGCCCTGCACTCCGGTGGCATGACCGAGTCGCTGCGGGGGAACCGACAGATCGTCGACGAGGATTCGGTAAGCGCTGAACGTGAGGTTCAGATCACTGTCCGGTTCGAGATTCGCGGTGAAGGCAAGAGCCGTGCCGTCGGGCGACCAGGACGGAACGTCGGCATTCCAATCACCGTCGGTGAGCCGTCGAACTGCCTTCGTCTCCAGATCGACGGTGTGAAGGTGGCGCCGGAAGGTGCCGAGCCAACCGGCACCGTCCACCTTGTATCCGAGTCGGTCGGTGACGATGGGAGCATTCGGATCGGTGGAGTCCGAACGTGAGACCACAGCGGCGAACGCGATGGCATTTCCGTCCGGGTTCCAGGCTGCTGCACCGGCGCCGAGGGGGAGTGATGCTGATGTGGTGAGAGTTTCGGCCTCGCCACCGGCGAGCGGGATCAGGTGCAGCTGCGCGGAGTCGCCGACCTTACGCAGGAAGGCAATCGAGGTTCCGTCCGGAGAGAACCGAGGGGCAGAATCGGCGGGCCCTGCGGTGAGGCGGCGAGCCTGGGAATCGCGGGACACCGCCCAGAGCGATGTAGTTGCCTTTCCGGCAACAATTTCCGAGCGAACGAAGACGACCACGGTGCCGTCGGGAGAGATTGAGGTCTCAGTGGGTGTGACCACACGGTGGAGGTCGTCGAGAACAAATGGACGGTCAGTCATGTAGATCCTTCGAATCGGAGAAATAGATGCAGACGTAAAGCTTTGTCTTCCGGCTTATTTCAGAACGCGAATGCCAGGGCCGGCCAGGGTGCCGCCAACTGGTGCATACAGGGCCGTTGCGCCGTTGAAGAACATGAAGTTCGGCGACGTGGACACCGGAATGACGTCGGACGAGGTGAACAGTGCTTGTTCCGCTTCCTTCCACACCGAGCAGGATTCCTGCCCGGGCAGAACCGAGGCCTTCGCCGCCAGTTCGGCGTACTTTTGATTGTCGATCGATGCGAAGTTGACACCCGACGGTGGGGTGGGGCCGGCGAAGTACGGAACGAAGATGCTGGGGGTATCGCTCTGGACGGTCAGTCCGATCGAGATCGACCATGACGTCAGGTCTTTCGCTGCGAATGTGTTGGAAATGATGAAGTTGTTGTCACCACCACGAAGCTCTACCTTCGCACCGAGCTCCTGCCACTGCTTCATCGCGTATTCTGCTGCTGCAGAGGTGGTGTCGCGGTAGTTGGCAAAGATGACCGTCAATTGCAGCGCTTGACCGTCCTTGGTCAGGACACCGTCGGATCTGGGCTTCCAACCGGCGTCCGCAAGAGTCTTTTTCGCAGCGGCCATGTCGAACTTCGGAACTACACCGGTGACGCTGTCGAAGTCACACGCCCGCGGATCGACTACTGCCAGTGCCGTAGCTCGTGAGCCTTTGCCACCGGTGTTGATGTCCGTGTAATCGTCGAGATCGATCGCTTGCACGAGTGCGGTGCGTACGGCTTCGTCCTTGGTGGGGAGAGCCGCATTGTGGTTGAAGATGAACTGTCCGCTCAGGGTGTTGGACGTCATCGACTCGAGGCCTGAAGCTTCCACACGTTCGATATCCGCGCCGGCAACCGGGGCCGCGTTGACCGTTCCGGTGAGGACGAGATTCGCCGTCGTCGCGGCGTCGGTCACGACCTTGATCGTGACCGTCTTGGGCACTCCGAGCGTGTCCGACGTGGTTTCGCCGTTCGGCCCCCAGTTGTATCCGTCGCGGCGTTCGAGCGTGACGTGATCGTTGGCCACTACTTCGGTGATCTTGAACAGTCCGGTTCCGTTGCTGCTGCCTCGAACACTGGCAGGGTCGTCGAGGGCTGCCTGGCACGCCATCTTGAGAGCGCCGATGCGCTCGAGGAGGAAGGGCGCGGGTTCCGTTGTCTTGATCGTGAGCTCGTCACCATCAGCGGTTGCTACCGCAGTTTCGGGTACGGATGCTCCCAACCACGGCGAGCCGTTGGTCGTGTCGACGACCCAGTTGATGTTGTTTGCCGCTGTCTGGGCAGTGAAGGTCGTGCCGTCTTCACACGTGATCCCCTTTTTGAGGGTGAAGTTCAGCGAAGTTCCGTTCTCGCTCCATTTTTCGGCCAGATACGAGCCCGCTGCGCGGGTTTTGGGGTCGATGGCCAACAACGAGTCGTTCGTATAGCTGTTGATCGCCTGCGTGGCAGTCAGATTGGTGATCAGGGGATGAAGGTTGCCGGGATCGGTGTTCACGATCGTGGTGAAACTGCCGTCCTTCGCGTAGTCGCCGGAAGAATTGCCGCCAGGATCAGAGGTGCTTCCGCACGAGGCAACCGTGAGAACGCCGATCGTGACCAGAGCCGCAGTGGGCACTGAGCGAGCTTTCATCTGATGCACCTTTTGATCGAAGGAAGTCGTTGATCAATGTTGCGCGAGGGACGTGGCCCAGGTCTCGTTGAATCGACTCATGCTGAGCGCCTGAATCTGTCGGATCGTCACAATGGGTGGTCGTCGTTTCTTGCCGCACCACGGTTCGACTACCGTCGGAGTGTGCGCTCAGAATCTCGTCGATCAGATATCCAGACCTTCCATGTCATGGATGTATGGAAGGCCGCGACCGAACGTCAGCGGACACATGGTGACGTCCTGACCTTGGCGGCAGGTCAACCGTCGACGCCCGCGCCGGCACCGGTGCTACGTGCGACGCGAGAGATTCTGGGCACCGAACTACTCGGGTATACCGAGACTTTCGGGATCCTGCAGCTACGCGAGGCTATTGCGCGCTACCACAGCGAGCGATCGGGAATCGCCGTCGACGCCGAAGACGTGGTGGTGACGACCGGTTCGTCCGGGGCGTTCACCTTGCTCTTCCTGGCCGCGTTCGACGAGGGCGACACCGTGGTGGTTGCTCGACCCGGATATCCCGCGTACCGCAATACCCTTGCCGCTCTCGGCTGCAACGTCGTCGAACTCGACTGCGGGCCGGCAACTCGATACCAGCCGACAGTGGAAATGCTCGAGGCTTTGCCGTCGCCGCCTGCCGGTCTGATCGTCGCGAGCCCGGCAAATCCCACGGGCACGGTGATCTCGCCCGAGGAGCTCGCTGCATTGGCGACGTGGTGCGAGCAGCACGGAACTCTTCTGATCTCGGACGAGATCTACCACGGCATCGGATACGGCGATCAGCACACGTCGAGCGCCTGGGAGACCTCACGCGAATCCGTCGTGATCGGCTCGGTGTCCAAGTACTTCTCGATGACGGGTTGGCGACTCGGGTGGATGTTGGTGCCGACCTATCTTCGGCGCCCGCTGCAGAGACTCGCGTCGAACATGACCGTGTGTCCGCCCGCGATCTCTCAGTACGCCGCCGTCGAGGCATTCTCGGACGAGGCGAAGGTCGAGTTGGACGGGCACGTTCAGCGGTACGCCGTCAATCGTGAACTGTTGTTGACCGGGTTGCCGAAACTGGGCATCACCGAGTTGGCTCCCGCCGACGGTGCGTTCTACGTCTACGCGGACATCGGCCATCTGTGTGGCGACGAGGGCGCCACCGCGTGGTGTGCCCGGTTGCTGACAGATACCGGGGTCGCGCTGGCACCCGGAATCGATTTCGACACCGTCCACGGAAACCGGATGGTCAGACTCTCGTTCGCGGGTGCGACAGCAGACATCCAGGAGGCACTGGCCCGCCTCGAGAAGTGGCTCGGGTAACAAACAGCAGGGTCTTCGAGCTGTTTCGCCATGCGGAGGTGCCCTCTGCTGGCACGATGTCGTGGTGTCTTCTGCAGCTACGCCCAAGGGCGAACGACGTCGCCAAGCTCTGGTGGCGTCCGCTGCTGAACTTTTGCTGGAGGGCGGGTTCGACGCCGTTCGTCACCGAGCGGTGGCAACCAGAGCTGACCTTCCACTGGCTTCGACGACCTATTACTTCGACTCACTCGACGATCTGATCGCGTGTGCCGTCGAGCTCAACGGCAACGCCGACATGGAAGCGATGCGCGCCAGAGTGGCTGCGGTGACCCAACGTCGGCGGGGCGCGGAATCAACCGTCGAACTGTTGGTCGAGCTGCTGCTCGGAGACGAAGAGAAGCGGCCGGAGAGCCGCGAGCGTTTGATCTCGCGCTACGAACGATTCGTCGCGTGTGCCCGTCATCCCGCACTTCGTGACGTGCAGTTGCGCCTACGAGCCCAGCTCGACGACCTGTTGACC
Source organism: Rhodococcus sp. SB1D (assembly GCF_048573875.1). NCBI lineage: Bacteria > Bacillati > Actinomycetota > Actinomycetes > Mycobacteriales > Nocardiaceae > Rhodococcus > Rhodococcus sp. SB1D. The sequence continues at coordinate 200,122 of NZ_JBMAIQ010000008.1, read as the reverse complement.
GATGCGCTTCGACGCTCGGGCCGGTCGGCTCCCGAGGGGCAATTGCGCCGTCTTGTCGCGATGGTCGACGGTGCGATGATCACGGCTCTGGGGGAGTACGACCCGGACCCACGGGGGTTGGCCAGGGGAATGCTCTTGGAATCGATCGACGTGATGGCGCCGCCGGTCTAGCTCGGTCTCTATCGGGGGTAACGGCACTGCTTGGCCCCCGTTAGACTGAGGCCTCGTGAGCCGCATCCCGAATGTCCTTGCCAACCGCTACGCCAGCCCGGAGCTCGTTGCTCTGTGGTCTCCCGAGTACAAGATCGTGCTCGAGCGTCAATTGTGGGTGGCGGTGTTGCGTGCGCAGGCAGAGCTGGGCATCGACATTCCGGCCGACGCCATCGACGACTACGAGCGTGTCATCGACAACGTCGACCTCGAGTCCATCGCGGACCGCGAGCGGGTCACCCGCCACGACGTGAAGGCACGCATCGAGGAATTCAACGCACTCGCCGGGCACGAGCAGGTCCACAAGGGCATGACCAGCCGCGACCTCACCGAGAACGTCGAGCAGCTGCAGATCGTGCGTTCTCTCGAACATGTCTACAACCACGGCATCGCCGTTGCCGCCCGCTTGGGTGAGCGCGCTGCCGAGTACTCGTCCATCGTCATGGCCGGCCGCTCGCACAACGTCGCAGCTCAGGCCACCACCTTGGGCAAGCGTTTCGCTTCGGCCGCCGACGAGCTGCTGGTTGCACTGACGCGTCTGCGCCAGCTGATCGACCGGTACCCGCTTCGTGGGATCAAGGGCCCGATGGGGACCGCTCAGGACATGCTCGACCTCCTCGACGGCGATGCGGCCAAGCTCGAGCAGCTCGAAGCGAAGGTTGCGGAGCACCTCGGATTCGCTCACGTGTTGACCAGCGTCGGCCAGGTGTACCCGCGTTCCCTCGACCACGACGTCATCTCCGCGCTCGTCCAGGTCGGCGCGGGCCCGTCGTCGTTTGCACACACGATCCGCCTGATGGCCGGCCACGAGTTGGTCACCGAAGGCTTCCAGCCCGGCCAGGTCGGCAGCTCGGCGATGCCGCACAAGATGAACACCCGCTCGTGCGAGCGAGTCAACGGACTTCAGGTGATCCTGCGCGGATACGGCTCCATGGCAGCCGAGCTTGCGGGTGCGCAGTGGAACGAGGGCGACGTCTTCTGCTCCGTCGTGCGCCGCGTCGCGCTCCCGGACGCGTTCTTTGCGATCGACGGCATGTTCGAGACCTTCCTGACCGTGCTGATCGAGATGGGCGCGTACCCGGCCGTCATCGAGAAGGAACTGACCAGGTATCTGCCGTTCCTCGCCACGACGCGCGTGCTCATGGCCGCCGTCCGCGCCGGCGTCGGACGCGAGACCGCACACGAGGCGATCAAGGAGAATGCCGTCGCAGTTGCGCTGGCGATGCGTGAAGAGGGCAAGGAGCCCGACTTGCTCGATCGCCTTGCCGCCGACGACCGTTTGCCGCTCGACCGCGTTGCACTCGACGAGGCCCTGGCCGACAAGGCTGCTTTTGTCGGTGCCGCTTCGGCTCAGGTCGATGCCGTTGTCGCCGAGGTGCAGAAACTTGTCGACGCCAACCCCGAAGCTGCGGCGTACGCGCCGTCGCCGATTCTGTAAGGGCTACGCCCCGTGCGCCTTTTCGGTGGTCACCACTACCGAAAAGGCGCACAGGGGCCGGAGACCATGGACTGCATCTTCTGTTCCATCATCGCCGGTGAGGCCGAGGCCAGCGTCGTCTACGACGACGCGAATGTCCTTGCCTTCATGGATATTCGGCCGTTCACATCCGGCCATCTCCTGGTCGTGCCGAAGCGCCACGCCAGTGGATTGTCCACGCTCGATCCCGACGACGGTGCCAGGATCTTCGCCGTCGCGCAGAAGATCGCCGCGGCGATGCGTACCGGATCTCTCCCCGTCGACGGAGTGAATCTGCACCTCTCCGACGGAGCTGTTGCGGGGCAGGAAGTCTTCCATGTTCATCTGCATGTCATTCCGCGAAATCGCGGCGACGGCTTCGGCCTGCGCGCCCTACCTCGCACGCCCAATCGGACAATCCTCGACAGCACGGCTGCCGTCATTCGAGGCGCACTGAACTAGAGGTTCACCCGGTGTGGGTGATTCGCGCCGAGGTTTCTCCCAGCACCATCTGGGTATGGCCGACATCGAACTGACGTATTCCTCCGGACTTGTCCCGAGGGACGGAGAGCTTCCCGCTCGCGAAACCATCGCAACGGTCTTCGACGAGCTCGACTTCCAAACAGCAGTGCAGGCGTACTTGTGGGCCATACCCATCGTGTCCTGGGCTCAGTGGATGGACGTGCATACCAACATCTTCGGAGCAACTGCCTCCGATATCGTCGTCTACCGCTCATATCGTGACCGACTAGGCCTGATCACCGCCAACGCGACGACTCCGTACATCTTGAACTTTTTCGATCTCGGTGCAACGGGGCCGTTGGTGATCGAATTGCCGCCAGGGCCGACCGCCGGGGGCATCGCAGATTTCTGGCAACGAGAATTCGCGGTGCTCGGTGAGATGGGCCCCGATGCAGGCAAGGGTGGCAAGACCCTGGTAGTCGGCCCAGGTCAGAGTGTCGAGGACACAGGTGATTACACCGTTGTCCACTCCCCGATGATGCACATCATGTTCGGCTTCCGCACGCTCGATCCCGACCCGGCGCGCTCGGACACGTTGGTCGACGCCGTCCGGGTGTACCCGTACTCCGATCGTGAGAATCCGAGTCCGACGCGTCTGGTCTCACCGGACGGCAAGCCCTGGAGCGGAATTCAGCCGCGAGACCTTCGATACTGGGAACTCCTGCACGACATCGTGCAGGACGAACCTGTCGAAGAGCGCGACCGCTTCCCGATGGCGTGGCTTCGGCAGCTGGGGATTGAGAAGGGCAAGCCCTTCGCCCCGGATGATCGAGTGAGAAAGATCTTGCAACGGGCCGTCGAAGTGGGGGAGGTGTTCGCCCAGGCGAATGCGTTCGTCAAACGCTTCCCCGGTTCGCGCTACTGGCCGGATCGCCAGTGGGACTTGGCGATTGTCCTGGACAACTCAGCTCAGCGAGGGGACAACTACGACGAGTTCTACGAACGCGCGTCGTGGTTCTACGAGGCGGTCACCTTCTCCGAGGCGATGAAGAGTACGACGCCCGGACTCGGGCAGGCATATCTGGGTAGCTACGCCGACGCCGAGGGCCACTGGTTGGACGGAGCAAAGAGTTACACACTCCACGTACCCGCCGATGTCCCGGCAAAGTTGTTCTGGTCCGCGACGGTCTACTCGGTCGACACACGCTGCCTTGTCGACAACGAGCAGGGCCGAGGTGACCGTGGCTCGCGAGATCCCGATCTTGTTGTCAACGAGGACGGTTCGGTGGATCTTTACTACGGACCTACAGCTCCGGTAGGGAAGGAACCCAATTGGGTTCAGACCATTGTGGGTCAGCACTGGTTCTCGTACTTCCGCTTCTACGGACCGCTCGAACCGTATTTCGATCGGACTTGGAAGCTTGGTGACATCGAGCCGGCCTAGAGCGTGGTCTGTCTCACGGACTGCCGATCAGTTCGACAACGGAGTCCAGAAGGACACTGCGCCAGCACAACCAGTCGTGGCCGCCGTCGAAGATCCGACACGATACTTGCGCTCCTGCGGCCTTCAGTGCCTGTGCGACCGCTGCGCTGTGCCCGACCATGTCGGACTCGTGCTTACCTACTTCGAGGACAACGCGTAATCCGTCCGGTACGCCGTCGCGCTCGATGCGTGCGGCTATGTCTCCACCCGGCGGGCCGTTTTCCCCGCGCTTCAAGCCGGTTGGCCACCAGAACGAACCGGACCCGCTGGCGACCAGCGCGAAGTGTTCGGGGAATTCGAGTGCTGCGAACATCGAAGCCAGGCCGCCGAAGCTCTGCCCCGAGACCACCGTTCGCGTTCGATCAGACGAGAAAGGTGTGACGGCGCGCACCTGCGGAAGCAGTTCGTCGACGACTGCACTCCAGTAGTCGCGGTTGCACGGCAATTCCTGCGAACGGCGTTGATTGTCAACGGAATCGATGGCCAGCAGAACGCAGGATTTCAGTTTGCCGGTCTGGACCGCACGATCGAAGGCGGCGCCTGCCGGCATGACCTCGGCCCAGTGACGCCCGTCGAGAAGTATCACGAGCGGCCGTTCTTCGAGCGGTGTCAATCCGTCGTCCACGGTCTCGTAGATCCACACCGGCCGCTCGACGTCCAAAGTCGAACTAGCCCAGGTGAGCTGTACCGACTTCCTGAAAACTGGAGCATCCCAACCGAACTGGACCGGCGCCAAGGGCATCTCGGCGACGGAACGCCTTGTGTCCACACCTGCGGAAAGCGGATTGAGTGGGTCGGCAATTCGGTGCTCGAGCAACCCCAACCAGCGTGTGCGGCGGGTCGAGTCTTCCTTGCCTGCTCCCGGATAGTCGAACTCGTCGACTACGGACTTCGGTACCGGGATGATGCTGTAACTGCTACGCCAGGTGTTCGAGACTTCGGCGGTGTAGAACCACACCGGACTGTCTCCGAGTCGCTGCATCACGCTGAGTTGTTCTGCGTGATGGTCGGTCAGCGAATTTGCATCCAGGTAAACGCGCTCGACCTCGGTCTCCTCGGGCTGACGCCAGAGGAACGTAACTCGAACAGTCTGTGTATCAACGCTTTCGATGATCGGCGTTCCTTGTTGCACTATCCGATTCCAGGACGTCTCGATGTCGGGCGAGGCTGCGAGGGTAGCGGACAATTCGGTCACCGCCTGAGTTAGCATGAGCACAGCCTAACCTAATTTGATGGGCTTTTGAATTCGAGGAGTGGTCCGCCAGTGGGCGTCACAATGAAAAAATCACGCACCCTGAAGGTGCTCTCCGCAGTCTTGGTGGCAGGGTTCGCCCTCGTCGGTTGTAGTTCTGCGGATGCCGATTCCGATGCTGACTCAGCTGCATCGCAGGGTAATTGGCCGCGTACCGTGGAAACGCCGAAGGGGCCGGTGGAGATCACGTCGAAGCCGGAGAGGATCGTCTCGACCAGTGTGACGCTGACGGGCACGCTGTTGTCGATCGACGCTCCGGTGGTGGCTACCGCATCGACGGGACCGAACACCGACGTCTCGGATGCGCAGGGGTTGTTCACACAGTGGGGCGACATAGCAGAAGAACGCGGACTCGCAGTGTTGCCGATGGGCGGTGCGAACGCGGAATCCGTTCTGGCGCAGAACCCGGACCTGATCGTCGTCTCGGCAACTGGAGGTGACTCCGTCGTCGATCTGTACGAACAGTTCACGGCCATCGCGCCGACAATCGTGGTGGACTACGGCGGAAGTAGTTGGCAGGAAGTCGCCGCTGTGCTGGGTAAGGCGACAGGTCTCGAAGACAACGCGGCGGCCACGGTCGCGAAGTTCGACAGCGCAGTAGAGGCCGCGAAGGCCAAGATCACACTTCCCCCGCAGCCGACCACTGCGCTGGTCTACTACGAGGACGGCAGCGGTGCCAACATCTGGACGCACGAGTCGGGGCAGGCGAAGTTGCTCACGGCGATGGGTTTCACGGTCGCCGACATTCCCGAGTCCGCGAAGAGCAGTGAATCCATGGGTAAGCGCAAGGACATCATTCAGGTCTCGGCGGAGAACCTCTACGACGGTATCTCGGGCAACACCCTGATCTTGGTCAGTGCCGACGACGGTGCGGTGAAGGCGGTCGAGGCACTTCCACTGTTGGCCCAGCATCCGGCAATTCGTGATCACCACGTCTATGCCGTGGGTCTGGACACCTTCCGTCTCGACTACTACAGCGCAACCAACATGGTGAACCGGTTGGTCGAGCAGTTCAGCTGAGCCATAAGTACTAGGCCTTTCACCTTCAACTAGTGCTTTGGTAGGAGCCGGGAATCGAACATTCCCTTCACGTTCGCCGAATGTGGGACCAAGTGGTGCGCGCATGCCACCATGAACGTCAATCATCGGATGCGGAATGGGGAGTGGATGTTCGACTCGGCTGGTCAGAATGCCCCGGGGCAAGCCCTGGCATCGCGAGGGTGGGGACGTTTCAACCTGAACAACCCGGCCACGGCGGCCGTGATCGTCGGCCTGCTGAGTGTGCCGTGGGTGTTCGGTCTCGCCAGTCTCAAGACTGAACCCGAGACGAGCAATCGAGTGCTGAGCGATCCGGGAACCGTCGTCGGCATCATGGGTTTCCTGACGGTGTTGACCGTTGTGGCGTGTGCGCGCCGGCGGTACCCGATCGCGTACTACCTCCTGACGTTGGCAGGATCCGGCGGATTGATGCTCTTCCTCGGCAGTCGATCGCTGGGGGCCACGCCGCTTTTCTGGTTCGCGATCATGGCAGTGTCCATCCGAGTGACAGGCATGCGCCTGGTCGGACTGCTGGTCCTCGGAATGGCGATGGACGTGATCTTGGCGATGTATCTCACCGAACGGGACGGGCTGACGGTCGCCGAGGTTCAGGTGGGGGAGTTGCCTCACTTGTTCCTCGAACCGGCGGCAAACACCGTCACGAGTTTTCTGGTCGTCGCAGCCATGGGAAAGATCGTCGCGCGCCTGCGAAAACAAGCAGTGGAGAACAGTCAGGCAGTAGCGGATCTGCACCGGGACCGCGAACGCAAGATTGCGAATGCCGTTGTTGCCGAACGGCAGGACATGGCACGTGAACTGCACGATGTCGCTGCCCACCACATGACCGGCATGATCATCCAGGCTCGTGCCGCCGACAAGTTCTTCTCGAGCAATCCCGAACAAGCACAAGCCCTTCTGGGGGGCGTCATCGAGCAGGGTCAGCGGGCCCTCAACAGCTTGCGGCAGATCGTGGGGATACTTCGCCTGGGTGAGGAAGACCCCGATTTCCCGACGCCCATGGTCTCCGACATCGACGAGTTGGTGGACGACTGCAAGCGCACCATCTCGTCGATCTCGTTGGAGAAGGTCGGCCGCTTCGACGACCTGGACAGCGGAGTCCAGTTGACGTGTTACCGCATCGTGCAGGAGGCGTTGTCGAACGTCCTTCGCCATGCGCCGGGTAGCGAGTCCAAGGTGTGTCTGAGTCGAGAAGCCGGTGCGGTGAGGGTACGGGTGGTCAATACTCTCGGGAATGCTCGCCCGGCCTCCGACGGGCAAAACCTCGGAATTGTGGGAATGCGCGAACGCGCGACGCTCATGGGTGGTCAACTGGACGCCGGACCGAATTCGGAAGGTGAGTGGGCTGTGCAGGCACTGGTGCCGGTGAACGGGAGGATCAACGCATGATCGATGTCCTTATTGCAGACGACCAGCAGGTGGTACGGCAGGGGTTCGAGCTGTTTCTCTCCGGTCACCCCGAGATTCGCGTCGTCGGGCATGCCAAGACGGGAGTCGAGGCGTACGAGCAGGTGCGTGCACTGCGTCCGGACGTCGTGCTGATGGATATCCGAATGCCGCACGGCGACGGGTTGACTGCGACCCGGGAGGTCCTTGCCGAGTTTCCCGGGACCCGCGTCATCGTGATCACCACGTTCGATCTCGACGAGTACGTTTTCGAGGCGCTCGACAGCGGTGCCGCAGGGTTCTTGCTCAAAGACGCCGATCCCGAAGAGCTCTCGTCGGCAGTGTTGACCGTGGCCGAAGGTGGTTCGGTGCTCTCGCCGAGATTGACGTCGAGACTGATCGTGGAGTTCGCGAGGCGCAAGCCGGCACCGATGTCCACGGCGCGCTCCGGATCGGATCACGGTCTCAGTGCGCGTGAGATGGATGTGGTGCAGTTGCTGTCACAAGGCTTGGGAAACAACGACATCGCAGATTCCCTCAGCCTCGAACAGAGCACGGTGAAGTCGCACATCAGCAACATCTGCAAGAAGCTGCAGGTGCGTACCCGTGTGCAGATCGTCATCTGGGCGTACCGAAACAACGTGATCGCCGTATCGCGCTGACGCACGGGACGCTGCGGCGCATCCGCCGCGGCACGGGCAGAGAAGTACACGTGCCCCGGGTCCGATCCCTCGTCGAACCCGGGGCATCCGTGCCACTCAGCCCAGCAGTTTGGCTTTGAGCGTCATGACAGTCGCCGGGCTCAGACCCAGGCCCTCGGTCAGGTACCGATCGACCGACCCGTAGGTCTGGTCCAACTGGGCGAGACCGGCATCGAGATAGCTTGCCTCGACACCCAACAGGGGCTCCATGTTGACGGCCATCTGTTCGCCCAGGCTCGCCGCGATGCCCGCGCGCGTGGCCTTCATGCCTTCGGCTGTGTACTCGTTGGTCAGCAAGTAGTCGTTCATGATCACCGAGCGGTCGACACCGGCGATACTCAGCAGCAGAAACGACGTCCAGCCGGTGCGGTCTTTGCCTGCGGTGCAGTGGAAGACCTGTGCACCTTCGGTTTCCGCGAGACCCGTGAGCAACTGCGCGAACCCGGCTCGCTCCGTCGCTCCGGTGACGAAGGCGCGGTTCATGTCCTGCATCATCGATCGTGAGTCCTCGGGGGACTTGATCTTCGCGATCATCTCGGCGATGTTCCCGGACAGGATCGGAATGTTCTCGTACGCAACCCCGTCGGGCAAGACATCGGGCTTACTGGCGATCTCGGGTTCCGTGCGCAGATCGTAAACCTTTGTCAGTCCCAGCTTTTCGAGATTGTTCATGTCATCGCCCTTGGGCGTGATCGCGTTCGCGCGGTAGAAGACTCCCTTGTTCACGGGCAGGCCGAAAGTTCCCGAGTATCCGGCGCCGGTGCCTGCGACGTCGCGGAAATTGTCGATCCCGGTCAGCCGCGGCGCATTTGGGGTCTGCTCGGAACTGCCGAAGTTGCTGGATCCGAAATCCAGCGAGCCGAATAGCGGAGCCGAGGGGCCAGGTTCGGCCTGCGCGATCGAGGCGCCGAAACCGGTGATGAGAAAGCTACTGGTCAACGCAATGGCCGCGGCAGACCGTAGTGAGCAGGTACGGGTGGATCGGGACATGTGTGAGCCCTTCGTCGAGCGGAGAGAGTGGCGAGTCGATGAGGTATCGCGAAGGCAAGGTAGCGAGTTCGCGTGTCCGATTCGAGAGGAATCTTGCTTTGCTCCCTCTCAGTGGGAGGCGTGCTGCTGTGAGCGTGGGCGGCTCGGGAGGCGCAGTTCATTCCTCGGGACCTGTGTTTGTGTAAAGGTCCAGTGCCCTGATATTGGTTAGCCTCACCAAATCAATTCCGGAGCAGTCCGGTGCGTTCAGATGGAGTTCAACATGCGGGTTCAAGGTCTGTCGCGGTTTCGCCGCGCAGTGGTGATCGGCGCAGCAGCTGCGCTGGCGGTCGGCGTCGCCGGCTGTAGCAACTCCGAGGAGGCGTCGTCCGAATCGTCGACGACAGCCGCGAGCTCGCCGACCCGTGTCTTCGAGGCACAGAACGGATCCATCGAGATCCCGAGCGACCCGCAACGGATCGTGGCCTGCGGATACGCAGTTCTGCCGCTGATTCAGGCGGGAGCGAACCTGGCAGCAGTATGTGAGTGGACCCGTGAACTCGGCAACATGGACGACAAGACCAAGGCCGCTTACGAAGCTCTGCCGAAGGTCGCGCCCGACGGCAACGTCTCCCAGCTCAACTACGAGGGAATCGTCGCTGCCGAGCCCGATCTGATCATCATGGGCGTTCCCGCTCGAGTCGAAAGCCAGCTGGACATGGCGCAGCTCGAGGCGGCCGCTCCCGTCGTCTTCCTGGGGCCGACGGTTCCTGCTGATTGGCGAGTGCTGGGCGAGCAGTTCGCCGATGCCGCGAATGTCTCCGGCAACTACGGCGAGTTCAAGGACGACTACGACGCCAAAACCGCCGAACTGGCCGCGAAGTACAAGGACAAGCTCGGCTCGCTGACCTTCGGCGGCGTGTGCAACGTCTGCAAGCCGGAAGCCGGCACCTTCTCACGCGAGTACGCGTCCTCGTACACGACCAATCTCTTCGACGGACTCGGACTGCAGTTCCCCGGCACCCCCGCAGACCCCGCCGACATCCACGTCGAACAGGTATCCATCGAGAAGATCGGCGAAAATCTCGGAAATGTCGACGTGATCGTCTACGGCCTCAATGCCGACGGCTCGATGTCTCCGCAGTTGCAGGAGCTGGTCAATTCCGAGCTGTGGAAGGAATTGCCCGCAGTGAAGGCCGGCAACGTCGTCCAGGTCCAGCATTCGCTGGCCGCGACCTATCAGACGGCTCTTCTGACGCTGGATTCGATCGACGAGGGCCTGTCGAAGCTGCCCGCAAACCAGTAGTTCATCGACTGTGACGGTGGCCTCTCGCCTGCTGGCGAGGGGCCACCTGCATATCCGGATGAGCAGGGCGGACAGCTCTCCGATCGGCGAGGACGCTTACCTGTCCCGGCTACCGGGGTTCTGTACGAACTGCGAACGCCCGATAGGGTGACCGGGTGCGTCCTACACTTGATTCCTACACTCATCTGGCCGGTGGCAAGGTCCGTGACCTTTACACGATCGACGACGAGCATCTGCTGCTTGTCGCGAGTGATCGGATCTCGGCCTACGACCACGTGCTCAGCACGCCGATCCCGGACAAGGGTCGCGTGCTCACCGCGATGAGCGTGTTCTTCTTCAACGTCCTCGGTGGCACCAACCACCTGGCCGGCGAGCCCGACGACGATCGCATCCCGGAAGAGGTTCTCGGCCGCGCTCTCGTCGTGCGCTCCCTCGACATGGTTCCCGTCGAATGCGTCGTTCGTGGCTTCCTCACCGGCTCTGGCCTGGTCGACTACAACAACACCGGCGCAGTGTGCGGCGTCGCGTTGCCCGAGGGCCTCGTCGAGGCGTCGCGTCTGCCCGACCCGATCTTCACCCCGGCGTCCAAGGCGGCTCTCGGGGATCACGACGAGAACATCAGCTTCGATCAGGTAGTGGAGAAGGTCGGCCAGAAGCTGGCAGTGCAGCTTCGCGAGGACACTCTCGACGTCTATGCCCGCGCCTCCAACTTCGCAGCCGATCGCGGAATCATCCTTGCCGACACCAAGCTCGAATTCGGTCTCGACTCCGCTGGAAACCTCGTGCTCGCCGACGAGGTGCTCACCCCCGACTCGTCGCGCTACTGGCCTCTCGAAGGCTACGAAGCGGGCAAGGTGCAGCCCAGTTTCGACAAGCAGTTCGTGCGCGACTGGCTCACGAGCCCTGAATCCGGCTGGGACCGTAGCTCGGACACGACACCGCCGCCGTTGCCGCAGGAGATCGTCGACGCGACCCGTGCACGCTACATCGAGGCGTACGAGCGCATTTCCGGTCTGTCCTTCGACGATTGGGTCGGTCCCAGCGCATGAGCCTGATCCCGCCGGTCGCAAAGAAGGTCCCCGCCGAACGTACCCATCACGGACACACGTTCGTCGATGACTACGAGTGGCTGCGGGACAAGGACAACGCCGAGGTAGTCGCATACCTCGAAGCCGAAAACGCGTACACCGACGAGCAGACGGCCGCGCTCGAGCCGTTGCGCGAGAAGATCTTCCAGGAGATCAAGTCGCGGACGCAGGAAACCGACATGTCGGTGCCCACGCGCATGGGTAAGTGGTGGTACTACTCGCGCAGCGTGGAAGGCAAGTCGTACACCGTCCAGTGCCGGTGCCCCATCGCCGGTGAAGACGACTGGACTCCGCCCGACCTGACGCCCGGCGTCGAGCTGGCCGACGAGCAGATCCTCATGGACGGTAACGTCGAAGCCGAAGGGCACGAGTTCTTTTCGCTCGGCGCGTTCTCCATCAGCGAGGACGGCACGTTGCTCGCGTACTCGGTGGACATCGTCGGCGACGAGCGGTACACCTTGCGGTTCAAGAACCTCGAGACCGGTGAGATGCTCGCCGACGAGATTCCCGATACCGCGCCTGGCGCCACCTGGGCGATCGACCACAGTCACGTCTTCTACATGACGGTCGACGACTCCTGGCGTCCGGACACGGTGTGGCGTCACAAGCTGGGAACGCCGCAGAGTAAAGATGTTTCGGTGTTCCACGAGCCCGACGAACGGTACTGGGTTTCGGTGGGGTCCACCCGCAGTGAGAAGTACCTGATGATCTGGGTCGGTTCCAAGGTGACCAGCGAAGGCTGGATGCTGGAATCGGCGAACCCGGAAGGCGAATTCCGCGTCATCATCCCACGTCGCGAGGGCGTCGAGTACGGGGCCGAGCACGCCGTGATCGGGGGAGAGGACCGTTTCCTCATTCTCCACAACGACGTCGTCGACGGCATCAAGGCCGAGAACTTCGTGTTGGTGGAAGCTCCCGTGTCGGATCCGACGAACATGACGACGCTGATCGAGCACAGCGCCGACGTTCGGCTGGAAGAAGCCGAAGCCTTTGCCGGACACCTCGTCCTGAGCTACCGACGCGAGGCGCTCACTCGGGTTGCCGTGTGGCCGTTGACGGATGACGGCTACGGCGAACGCCACGAGATCGACTTCGACGAAGAACTCTTCAGCATCGGCATGGGGTCCAACCCGGAATGGGCGCAGCCCACTATCCGGCTCGGCTTCACGTCGTTCATCACTCCCGGGCAGGTGTACGACTACTACGTCGCCAGTGGTGAACTGGCACTGCGCAAGTCGCAGCCTGTTCTCGGTGACTTCGATGCGAGTAACTACGAGCAGCGTCGCGACTGGGCAGTAGCCGACGACGGAACCCGCATTCCGCTCTCGATCGTGAGGCGCGTAGGTGCGCCGGAAGGTCCCGCGCCGCTGCTGTTGTACGGCTACGGTTCCTACGAGGCGAGCATCGACCCGTCGTTCTCGGTTGCCCGCTTGTCGTTGCTCGATCGCGGCGTCGTCTTCGTCGTCGCACACGTGCGCGGCGGCGGCGAGATGGGCCGTCACTGGTACGAAAACGGCAAGACGCTCACCAAGAAGAACACCTTCACCGATTTTGTCTCTTGCGCAAAGCATTTGATCGACACCGGTGTCACATCGGCCGACCGGATGGTTGCCGACGGCGGTAGTGCAGGTGGATTGCTGATGGGCGCTGTCGCCAACATCGCTCCGGAACTGTTTGCCGGCATTCTCGCCAATGTTCCGTTTGTCGACCCGTTGACGTCGATTCTCGATCCGTCGCTGCCGTTGACGGTCATCGAGTGGGACGAATGGGGAGATCCGCTGCACAACAAGGACGTCTACGACTACATGCGCTCGTACAGCCCGTACGAGAACGTGGAAGCCAAGGACTATCCCGCCATTCTTGCGATCACGAGCATCAACGACACCCGTGTTCTGTACGTGGAGCCGGCCAAGTGGGTCGCAAAACTGCGCGCCACCAAGACCGGTGATGCTCCGCTACTTCTCAAGACCGAGATGAGCGCCGGACACGGCGGTGTCAGCGGTCGCTACGAGAAGTGGAAAGAGGTCGCGTTCGAGTTCGCCTGGGTGCTGGACACCGTGGGTGCGAACTAGCTCCGGTGTCAATCGGGTTCGGTGACTGTCAGGTTCTGTGTCAATCAGGTTCTGCGGTAACGAACCTGAGGGCGCCCAGCGCGCCCGTACTCGGTCTCCCGGGTGAGCATGCCGTCGTCTGCCAGCTTTTCCAGGTAGCGCCAGGCTGTCACCCGGGACACGCCGACCGAGGCTGCCACCTCTGCAGCGGTCACGGGTCCCTCAGAATCCCGGACAGACGCTGCGACGAGTCCGAGTGTTTGAGACGCAAAGCCTTTCGGTGCCGCTGCTCGATCGTCGGACGTTCGTAGCGCAGACATCGCGCGGTCGATGTCGTGTTGACTGACCGCAGACTCTCCAGCGGGAAGCGCTGCACGATATTCGAGGTAGCGCTCGAGCTTGTCGCGGAATGCTGCGAAAGTGAACGGCTTGAGAAGATAGAGGACGATCCCGCGAGCCACGGCGCTTCGGACCACCTCCAGATCGCGCGCCGAGGTAACCGCGATGATGTCCGGACTGGGCCGCAAACCGCCCAGGGCGGAAGCCACGTCGAGACCGCTGGCGTCGGGCAACCCGATGTCGAGCAGGACCAGGTCGATGGGCTGGTCGGTGGCGTTGGCCGCCGTAACTGCACGCACGGCGGCGTTCCCGGAATGAACCACGCCGTGGACCACGAATTCCGGCACACGCTCGACGTACGAACGGTGCGCCTGGGCGATCAACGGTTCGTCGTCGACTATCAGCACACGGATCATCGCGGTGCTTCCGCCTCGCGCAGCGGGATACGGACAACCAGCATGGAGCCCATCGCCGGCTCGCTGGTGAGCGTGCCGCCGTGCCGTTTCACCACTTGAGAGACCAGTGCGAGACCGAGTCCGCGAGAGCCGGATTTTGTGGAGTAGCCACGGCCCTTGGCCTTTTCGAGTGCTTCGGGTGTCATTCCCGGGCCGCTGTCGGCGACGGCAACAACCATCATCGAATCCTCTTCCATTACCGTCACTTCCACCCACGGAGACTCGCTCGCGCGCGATGCGTCAATAGCATTGTCCACGAGATTGCCGACCAGCGTGACCAACTCGCGTGCATTGAGCGAAGGAACCGGACCGAGCGCGGTGTCTTCGGTGATGGTCAGGTCGACCCCGCGTTCGGCCGCTTCACTCATTTTCCCGAGCAGCAGTGCGGCGAGCGCCGGCTCGTGGACCGCATTCATCAGACGATCTATCAACTGTTGGGACACTCGCAATTCATTGGTGGCGAAGGCCACTGCGTCTTCGTTCCGGCCCAACTCGACCATCGTGATGATCGTGTGAAGACGATTTGCACTCTCGTGGGCTTGCGATCGAAGCGACTCGGCAAAACTGCGTACCGAATCCAATTCCCCGAGTACGTTCTGCAATTCGGTGTGATCGCGAATTGTCAGCACGGTGCCAATTCTGTTGCCCTCCCACTCAACCGGGTGTTGGTTGACCACCAGCACACGCTTGTCGGTGAGGTGCACTTGATCCTTCGCGGGAGAGGCGTCGTCGACTCGCATGGTCTCGGGGATGGACGAAAGTGGCACGGGCCCGTCCGGTAGATCGAGGAGGCGACGCGCTTCGTCGTTGACGATATCCACTCGCGCATCTCTGCTTCGGCCTCGCCCGATCACCACCAGACCCTCACCGATGCTGTGCAGGACGGCGTCGTGGTGTTCGTACATGGTGCGCAGTTCATCCGGCGCCATCCCCAGGGTCTGTCGCCGGATACGCCGACTCACCAGAAGTGAACTCAGGAGGGCGGCAAGAAGACCGCCGCCGGCAACGAACAGGATGACCGGAACACTTTGGGCGAACTGCTTGCTGATCTGCTCGCGGGTGACACCGGCAGAAACCAGACCGACCAGGGTTCCGCCGGAATCGTAAACAGGAGTGACTGCGCGGATCGACGGCCCCAGCGACCCGGCGTACGTCTCTGTGAAGGTCACGCCGGCAAGTGCGCGGTCGATGTTCCCGGTGAAGAGTTGACCGATCAGCTCCGGGCTCGTGTGGGTGAACCGAGTGCGATCAGGCGCCATCACCACGATGAAATCGACGCCGGTTGCCTGTCGGATCTTCTCGGTCTGTGGTTGCAGAATCGCGGTCGGGTCCGGACTCGTCAGGGCTGCCGCCGTCGAATCCGACAGGGCGAGAGTCTGCGCTATCGAGCTCACCTGCCTGCGGATCGCGTCGTCGCTGTCTCGGCGTTCGTCGACAACTGCGAGCGCGGCTCCCACACCGATGACCAGCGCCAACAACGCCAACTGCAGGAGCAGGATCTGCCTGGCGACGCTCATACGTCGGCCGGTCTTTCGTTCGACCATCGAGCGCCTCCTGAACGTAATGAACACAAACTTCCGGGCCCACCTGTTTGCAACAAGAATTCTCCACGACTCGAAGTGATCCCGATCACTTCACAGATATCCGATCCAAAGGACACCCCATGAGCAGCACGGCAACAGGGACAGTAGACGGTTCCCCACAGCCCGAGGGCACCAAGGCAAAGCGCGACAAGACGCATTGGCTCTACATGAGCGTCATCGTCGCGGTCATCGGAGGCATCCTCGTCGGTTGGCTCGCACCCGAGTTCGGTAAGTCCGTCGGTGTACTCGGCACGTTGTTCGTCAGCCTGATCAAGATGATGATCAGCCCGGTCATCTTCTGCACCATCGTGCTCGGCATCGGCTCGGTTCGAGCGGCGGCCAAGGTCGGCAAGGTCGGCGGCCTCGCACTCGCCTACTTCATCGGGATGTCCACCATCGCACTCGCGATCGGCCTGGGCGTCGGCAACCTGCTCAACCCGGGCAGTGGCCTGAACATCACGCCCAATGCGGCCTCCGTGGCCAAGCTTGCAGATCAGGCCCACAGCGCGGGCGGTACCTGGGACTTCATCGCGTCCATCATTCCGACGTCGATGCTGTCCTCCCTCACAGCCGGCAGCGTGCTGCAGACTCTGTTCGTCGCCCTTCTGGTCGGCTTCGCGATCCAGTCGCTCGGCAAGTCGGGTGAACCGATCCTCAAGGCCGTCGGATACATCCAGAAGCTCGTGTTCAAGATCCTGACGATGATCCTCTGGCTCGCCCCGATCGGTGCTTTCGGTGCCATCGCCAGCGTCGTCGGCCAGACCGGTTTGAACGCCGTCGTCCAGCTCGGCACGCTGATGATCGGCTTCTACCTGACCTGCCTGATCTTCGTCTTCGGTGTTCTCGGAACGCTGCTGCGCGCGGTCACCGGATTCAACATCTTCAAGCTGGTCAAGTACTTGGCCCGTGAGTACCTGCTCATCTTCGCCACGTCGTCCTCCGAATCGGCACTGCCGCGTCTGATCGCCAAGATGGAGCACGTAGGCGTCGAGCGCACCACGGTGGGCATCGTCGTTCCCACGGGCTACTCGTTCAATCTCGACGGCACCGCGATCTACCTGACGATGGCCTCGATCTTCATCGCCGACGCCATGGGACAGCCACTCGGTTTCGGTGAACAGCTCTCGCTGCTGGTGTTCATGATCATCGCCTCCAAGGGCGCTGCCGGAGTCAGCGGCGCCGGTCTGGCCACGCTGGCAGGCGGACTGCAGAGCCATCGCCCCGAGCTTCTCGACGGCGTCGGACTCATCGTCGGAATCGACCGCTTCATGTCGGAAGCGCGAGCGATCACCAACTTCTCGGGCAATGCGGTTGCGACTCTCCTGGTCGGCGCCTGGACCAAGACGATCGACAAGGAACGCGTCGTCGAGGTACTCGACGGGAAGATTCCGTTCAACGAAGCCACGATGCTCGACGACGAGGACGAAGAAGAGCAGCACAAGCTCGAAACGGCTCCGACCGGCACCAAACAGTCGTTCGTGAGCCATCACTAGAAACGTCCGCTCTGCTGAACGTTTGACTGCGCTGCAGGCGCGGAACCCGATCTACGATCAGTGATCCTGGTCGTAACGATGAAAGAGACCGCCGCACCAACCGTGCGACGGTCTCTTTCTGTTCGTGGCTAGGTGTACCAGGTCGGTTCGGGAATCTCGCCGGTCAGAAAACGACTACCGACTTCACGGCGCTTGTACGCGAGCGGATCGTGAAGGGTATGCGTCCGGATGTTGCGCCAGTAGATGTCCAGGCCGACGTCGTTGGACGTGGCTCGGGCACCGGTCAGTTCGAAGATCTTGTTGCTGATCTCCAAGGAGACGTCGGCGGCGCGAAGTTTTGCGGCCGCGATGCGTACGGCGAGGTCGCCGCGAGCCTGCTCGGTGAGGTTTTCGCGAGCGTCGTGGAGCACTGCGTCGGCCTCACGGCTGACCTGATCCACGAAGGCCTCCGCTGCCCACAGCTTGGATTGCAAGTCGCCGTAGCCCTCACGGAGGTACCACTCGTCGGTTGCGATTTCGCGGTTGTCACCGCCGTACGGCCATGGACGCGTACGGGTTCGGGTGTACTCGGCGGCAGTGTCCAGTGCGCCACGAGCGATCCCGAGGTAGAAGTTGGCGAACACGATCTCGATCGCCGGGAAGTTCAGGGTGTTGTAGACCAGAGGTTGGAATTCCTTGTCGACAAAGCCTGCCGCACTTGCCCAGTCGACCTCGACGTCGTTGATCTCGACACTGCCGGAATCGGTGAGGCGCTGCCCGAGATTGTCCCAATCACCGCGGAAGACTATGCCGTCCCGAGCAGTCGGCACGATTGCGAACACATGCGTCGCAGTTCCGTCGATGATTCCTTCGAGCACCGTGAGGTCGGTGACTCGGCCGCCGGTGGAAAACGACTTCACACCGTTGAACACCAGGGTGTCTCCGCGGTCCGCGACGGTGAGGTCGGTGTCTCGAGGGTTGACCGCGCCGCCGAAGAAGAATCGGTTGCTCGTGTACAGCTCCTCGACAGCGGAGATCTGCGGATCGGTTCCGACCAATCTGGCTGCCCATGCCCACAGATAGTGGTATCCGAGCAGTTGTCCGATGGAGCCGTCGGCGCGGGCGATCTCCCGAACCACCTTGTAGGCGGTCTCCCATCGCTGCCCGCCGCCGCCGAACTCGACCGGGCCCAGGAGCGTCACAAGACCACTGTCCTTGAGCAGCTGAACTTCTCGGAACGGTGGTTCGCCGGCTCGGTCGCGGGCGAGTGCGTCGGCGGCAAGGATGTTGCTCACCTCGCGAGCCCGGTCGATCCAGCCCTCGGATGTGTCGGGAACGCCGACGAAGACTTCGGTTTCACTGGTCACGGTCATGCCTGTTCATCCTTTTCGGTCGGTGCGGTCCCGATGGCCCACACGTAAATCGGTTCGGTTCCGTTGATTTCGTAGTCGCCGACAACTTTGGATTTGAAGACGACCGGATTGTGGCTGGCGACGGTGCGGGCGTTGCGCCAGAATCGATCGAGATCGAGGTCGCGGCTGACTCCGGAAGCACCGAGTGCGTCGAAGATCTTGGCCGTGGCCGGCACGACGAGTCCGATCGAGGCGACTTGCCCTCGCCCCGAATCGATTTCGGCTGCGATGTTGGCGGCCTTCTCTTCCTCCGGCGAGCCGGAGAATGCGGCTTCGTAAGCCCATTGGGACGACTGTGCTGCGTGCAGTGCAACGGCCTCGGCTGCAAAGGCTGCAGAGGACACCTCGCCGACAACTTGCTGGATCTGCGAATCCTGCGCGTATCTCGGAGCGTTGCCGTGACTGAAGGTTCGAGTGCGAGAGGCAACTCGACGAGAGATCTCGATCGTAGCAGCCTTGGCGATGCCGGCGAGAGTGGCGAGGTGGAACAATTGGTAGAACGCGGTCTGGTATTTGAATCGCGTCGAGAAGTCGAAGATGTTCTCCGGCTGTACAATTGCGTTCTCGTAGACGGACGAACCGGAGCCAGTCGTCTGCTGGCCGAACCCGTTCCAATCGTCACTGTGTGTGACACCGGGTTGTCTCGCCTCGACCGCCGCGATCACGAATGCGCCGGTGTCGGTGCGCTGCGAGTACAGGTCGATCCAGTCGGCGAAGATGGAACCCGTGCTGTAGAACTTTGCCCCGTTCGCCAGGAAATGGTCGGCATCGGGTGCGGGCGAGACCTTGGTGTTGGCTTCGCCCAATGCAACGTCGCCGATTTCGGTCCACGCGTTGCCGACTAACTGTCCCTCCGCAAAGCGTCGGAGCCAGATGTCACGCTCCGGGCCGGGGTCGGCGACCAGTCGGTCTTCGACAAACGCGAAATGTCCGCGCAGGGCCTGGGTGATATTGGAATCGGCGCTCGACAGCTCGACTAGTAAGCGGATCAATTGCGGGATGCTCGCACCCGATCCACCGTGTGTTGTCGGCACCCGAACGGCGCCGAAGCCTGCATTCTTGAGTGCGTCGATCTGTTGGAAGGGAAGTACGTGATCGCGTTCGCGTTCGACGACGCCTTGTGCGATGTCCGCGAAGATCGGACGGAATTTCTCTGCCAGTGTTTCGTAGTCGACCTCACTTTTGATCGGATCAGCAGACCGGGGTACGGCATTCGGCGTCAGTGCGGTGGTCATGGGAAGAATGCAAGCTGTAAACACCAGGGGCGTCGATCCTTCATCGCGACCTGATTCGAAGTGTTGTCAGTCCGCGCAAATCTCGGTTCGATGGCCTGCCGGGCACTCTTGTCGAAATCGAGTGGTCAGTGGGGTTGCTCGTGAACGTGCTCGACGGTCCATCCGCTCCATTCGACGGTCCCTCCGGCACCACAATCATGTCGGAACGGCAGCCCTGGAGGACCGGAGCGAACGACGACGCGAAAGTCTCTCCCCTCCAACCGAAGATCGACAGTCGTGTGTTCTCCGTCGACACTCTCGCTGATGCTCTCGAGTGCGTCCGTGGCGACGATGTCGGTGGCGCGTCGGACAGCATGTTCGGCTGCCTGAGCGGCCTGTGACAGTGCCGCCCGGCCGCGCAGGTGCAGCAGCTGCAATTCTCCGGCTAGGTATTTCTCGGCAGTATCGATTGCGGAGTTGCCGTCCAGTCGGCTGAAATAGACTGCGGCAGGCCACGCAATCATGTTGGCCGCGAAACGATCTCCGCCGATGTGACTGCATTCCCACACATCTGCGATCTGTGCCGCGTTCAGCGCCGAAACGACCGGGCGGCCGAGTTCCGCGCAGCACGCATCCTTCTTTCCATGCGTGCAGACTGCGAAGAGCGGTTCCGTGCGGGAGCGGCCGAAGTCGGGTTCCGCTCCGGCGGCCATCGATTCGAACGGCAGTACCGACAGGTCCTCGTATCGGTCGACCGCCCCTTCCCGCATCCATTGGCGTGTGCCGTCCGTCCAGGCGAGTACACACGTCGGGGTGAGCACCCGGCGGTTGCGGGTCCGCCGGATCACCACGACACGGATACGGCCCTGCGCTGCGTAGATCTTTTCGGTGAGCGCGACGGGGAGAACGTCGTCAGGGGCGGACGCCGGCCAGGGGCCGGGATGCTCGATCAATACCCACAGATGTGTCATTCCGGCGCGACCGACCATAGGTTCGCCGGCGGTCGACGACTGCCGTGTACAGGCGTGAGGGCGTCGACTGGTTTGCGGATTGGCGACAAATTCCGAAAGGCACTGCATAGATCCTTTCCCCAGGACACCGTCGCTGTGGCAGGGGAGGGAAGACATGATGAGGCTCCAGTCTCGTAGGTTAGGCTCACCAGACTATTGGATGGTGAATCCTTTGCTCAGCCGCGGTGAATGCACGTGGCTGTGACGGTCGGAAGCAGTCGGTAACAGGAGTTTGTGAATGAAACGCAGTAACTCGCGGACGAAGTACATGCTGGGTGGTTTTGTCCTCGCCGCCATAGTGGCAACGACAACGGCGTGTGGCAGTGACGACAAGACGGATACCGGCAGTCAGTCTGCCGACACCGTGCACGCGGTCACCCACGCCCGCGGAACTACCGACGTACCGACGGATCCGCAGCGAGTTGTCGTGCTCGAGCCGGTTCAGCTCGACACGTCGGTAGCGCTGGGCGTGATTCCCGTGGGCACCGCGGTACTCAGCGAGACGACCGGCGTTCCGGCGTACCTCGGTGAGAAGGCGGCGGAGATCGAGATGGTCGGAACCGTCGCGGCACCGAACCTCGAGAAGATCGTCGCACTGAGCCCGGACCTGATCATCGGAACGGAATCGCGGCACGGTGATCTGTACGAGCAGCTCGCTGCCATCGCACCGACCGTCTACATGGCAACTCAGACCGATCCGTGGCAGGACAACGTCCAGTTCGTCGCAGAGGCGTTGAACAAGACCGATCAGGCAGGTGAACTGCTCGGTGACTACACGGCACGCTGCGAGGAAGTGGCGAGCAAGCACAGCACCGAGGGCAAGACCGCTCAGCTGATCCGCCCACGCGACGACGTTCTGACGCTGTACGGACCCACGTCGTTTGCCGGAAGCACTCTCGAATGTGCCGGACTCACGATTCCCGCACGCGACTGGGAGAACTCGATCTCCGTCGACCTCTCCCCGGAATTCGTCTCCGGAGCCAACGCCGACCTCATCCTGGTCACCTCCGCGAAACCGGCCGATGCCGGCACGATGCCGAAGGCCGTCGCCGACAACGCCGGATTCTTCCCGAACCCGCATCTGGTCGACATGTCCTACTGGATCACCGGCGTCGGACCGCTCGGCGGCCTCACCGTTCTGGACGACCTCGATCGCATTCTCGGAGCGTCGAATTAGCAGTGCGCGAAGGAGCAGTGCGCGAGAGAGTCGCTAAGTTGGAGCCTATGACAACTCCAGTACAGAACATCGCGATCAACACCCTCGGTGGCGTGCCCACCTCTTTGGGTGAATACGACGGCCGCGCCGTCCTCGTGGTCAACGTCGCGTCCAAGTGTGGACTGACCCCGCAGTACTCGGCGCTCGAGAAGCTGGCCAGCGAGTACGCCGATCGCGGTCTGACCGTGATCGGTATCCCGTGCAACCAGTTCATGGGGCAGGAACCGGGTACCGCCGAAGAGATCGAGACGTTCTGCTCCACTACCTACGGCGTCACGTTCCCGCTTCTCGAGAAGATCGAGGTGAACGGCGAAAACCAGCATCCGCTGTATGCCGAGCTCACCAAGGCGGCCGACGCCGAAGGCGCTGCGGGAGACATTCAGTGGAACTTCGAGAAGTTCCTGATCGGACCGGACGGCACCGTCGTCAACCGCTTCCGTCCGCGGACCGAGCCTGACGCACCCGAGGTTGTCGCCGCGATCGAAGCTGCGCTTCCCAAGAACTAGAGGTTTCCAAGAACCAGTAGGTGCGCTGAAAACTGCCGCCGGATGATCATCCGGCGGCAGTGTGCTGTTCACCCACAGCTGCCACTATCGGAGTATGTCCGCAGAACTGATCGTGTCGGTATCCGGAATCAGAGACGAGACATGTTATCTCGCTGCCGGATTCGCAGACGAGATGGACACTCGAGGTGTCCGCTTGTCGCTCCTGGTGGCGCCGCGACTGAAGGACAAATACCGACTGGCCGACGACGCGGTGACGACGGCTTGGCTGCGTGAGCGTCGCGAGCACGGCGATGCCATCGTTCTGCACGGCTACGACCAGGCCGCGACCAAGCGTCGCCGAGCCGAGTTCGCCACTCTGTCGAAGCACGAAGCGAAACTGCGACTACTCGCTGCGGACCGCGTTCTCGAGCATGCAGGCCTTCGGACCCGGGTGTTCGCACCGCCGCGCTGGGTGGCGTCGCCCGGTGCCATGTCGGTGTTGCCGGAGACGGGCTTTCGCACGATGGCAGGCCTCGGGGCAGTACATGATCTGACCCGCGGAACCTTGCAACGGGGAAGGGTTTTCGGGATCGGCGAAGGCTTCAAGGCCGAGCCGTGGTGGTGTCGCGCATTGGTTCTCGGAGCCGGGCGTGCCGCCAAACGTGGGGGACTGGTCAGATTGTCGATCACGGCCAAGCAGTTGGGAAACGAGGGCCCACGTCAGGCCGTCCTCGACGCCGTCGACCTTGCCCTCTTCCACGAAGCCGACTCGCAGGTGTATCGGTGGAACTCCCCGTCTCAGGAGCTCGGCGCTGCCTGAATTCGGCAGTTGGCAACTATTTGATAGCTACGAGACTATGTCGTCTGTCCGGGTTGTCCGAGCGGGCAGACTCTTCGCGTTTCTCCACTTCCTTGCTGGTAGTAGTGCAGAGTGGGTCAAAATCGCATAAAACGGACGTTCAATTAGAGCGCTGGGTCAGCCAACTCTCCCACTGCTAGAGTGCGTGCAGTTAATCTGCCGCTAGTAGATGGGATTGGGATCTCGCCATGCGCACGAGAGTGTTCTCCAAGTCGGCCGAGGGTCTTGTCGCCGTGGCTGTGGGCGCAGTCGTCTGTGCTGCGTTCGTTCCGGCGCTCGCGACTGCCGCTCCGACCGGCGCGGTTCACATGCTGCCGACGGGCAGTGTCGACGGCGGGTCGAGCGGATCGAGCGGATCGAGCGATGGCGTCCGCACCGCAACCGTCGACGATGAAGGTGAGCAACTCACACTGCGCCTTCACAAGATGAACCTGCGGGGATCCGAGTTCTCGATGGCTGTGCAAGACAGCGACGGAGAGCTGACCGACGCGGTGATCCCGGCGCCCCGTTCGTACATCGGCAGCGTGGAAGGGCGTCCGGACGCAATCGTCTCGGCCATCGTCGACTCCGCCGGAACACTGCGCGGGCAGGTGATTTTCGATCGTGGTGTTTCGATAGAGTTCGTCGGATCCGAGGTGGTCGGTCGCAGCACGGCGCCGATCGACGCAAAACCCAAGTGGCCCACCGCGGCCATTGCGCCGGCCTCGGCCGCAAGGGTCGGCAAGACGGTCAAGCAGTTCGTGGTCGGACTGGACCTCAGTGGCGAGTGGTACTCCGCGCACGGCGCAGGCAGTGCCGCCGTCGCTCTGGATCGGGCCGAGGAATCAATGGCCCGCACCGCTGCCATCTGGATCAGAGACGTCGGGATTCGGCCGGTCCTCGGTCGAGTTGTCCTGCGGGCAGATTCCGCCGGCGATCCGTACTCGAGCAGTTGTGAAAATCTCGAGCAGTTAGAAGATCTGTGGTCCGATCAGGTCGGGTCGAGTGTCGATCAGGCGACCGTCGTGTGCGCATCCGGTGGCGGAAATGCCTACTACTCGAAGTTCGAACTCGACCACAGCTACGCGCATGTCGGTGCCGAGTCCGACGGCAACTTCAGCCGCGTTCTCCGCCACGAGTTGGGCCACAACTTCGATGCCGACGACTACCACGGCGGCGGCGCCGAGGGATCGACCATCATGAACGGTAACGACCTCTCGCGCTTCGACGGCACCGAATTCGCTGCCATCGTCGATGCGGCGGAGGTTGCCTCGGCTCGACTCGACGACGTCGGTCGGTACACGGCAAGCCCGATCCCACCGTACGCCGCACTCGACACCGCGCGGGTCCGCTCAGGCGGCACAGTCACCGTCGACGCCGTCGCGAATGATCATGACAGCAACGGAGATTCGATCAAAGTGACCGGCGTCGGGGCGACGTCACTTCTCGGTGGCACCGTGAAGCTCGAAAACGGCGAAGTGGTGTTCGAAGCCGGAACGAAGGCAGGCACCGACAGGATTCTCTACACACTCACCGACGCAGCCGGTGGCACGAGCACCGGCTGGATCATCGTCGATGTGAGTGCGTGAGAACCGAATCAGGCGACTTCGACGCTCGACTCCTCGTCGAGAACTCGGAACTCGGTGCCGTCGGCAGCCATTTCCGAGTAGCGACCGTAGAAGATGCCTGCGGCCTCGTCGCGGATGATCGCTTGATGAATGGGAACCGCAACGCGCGGCGCCACCGCGCGGAGGTAGTCGATGGCTTCCGAGATCTTGAGCCACGGTGCGGCGGCGGGGAGGGCGAGAACGTCGATCTTTTGTTCGGGGACGTAGAGGGAATCGCCGGGATGCATGAACCGTGCCGGGTTGGTGGCGTCACCGAGGAGGAACGCGGTGTTGTCGATCATCGGTAGGTCCGGATGGATGATTGCGTGCTCTCCGCCCGTTCCGGTCACCTCGACGTCGCCGATGCTGAACCGGTCGCCCGGCCGGACGCCGGTCCAGCGCCCACCGAGCTTTTCAGCCGTCTGCGGATCGCTGTAGAGCACGGCGTCGGGATTCGCTTCGGCCAGTTCGGGCAGCCGCGCCGGGTCGGCGTGATCGGGGTGTTGATGTGTCACGAGGATGGCGTCGAGGCCGGTGATGCCTTCGAATCCGTGCGAGAAGTTGCCGGGATCGAAGAGGATCTTCGAGCCGTTCAACTCCACGAGCACACAGGAATGGCCAAAATGTGTCAGTCGCATGATTTCGAGTATGCGCCGCCCCGAAGGGACTCGCAGGCGGGTTTCACAGGTGGTGGCCGTCACGCCCCGATCACTCGATGCGAACCATCTCGGGTCCGCCCGGTAAACTGGCCATCACCCGAGCGTTTCACTCCGGGTTCGCGCACTAGTACCGAGGAGCAGCACGTGGCCCGTGTCGTCGTCGAAGTCATGCCCAAGGCCGAGATTCTCGACCCCCAGGGACAGGCAATTGTCGGGGCACTGTCTCGCCTGGGCTTTGCAGGAGTATCCGATGTCCGTCAGGGCAAGCGGTTCGAGTTGGAGATCGACGGCAGTGTCGAAGACGCCGAACTCGAGAAGATCGCCGAAGGCCTGCTGGCCAACACGGTGATCGAGGATTGGACCGTCAGGCGAGTCGAGGCATGAGCGCACGTATCGGAGTAATCACTTTCCCCGGCACGCTCGACGACATCGACGCGGCGCGGGCAGTGAACCTGGCCGGCGGTGAAGCTGTCGAACTCTGGCACGGCGATGCAGACCTCAAGGGTGTCGACGCGGTCATCGTTCCTGGCGGATTCTCGTACGGCGATTACCTTCGTTGCGGCGCGATCGCACGTTTTGCTCCCGCGATGGGCAAGGTTGTGGAAGCAGCCAAGGGCGGCATGCCGGTCCTGGGCATCTGCAACGGTTTCCAGATCCTCTGCGAAGCAGGTTTGCTGCCCGGTGCCCTGACCCGTAACCAGGGTCTGCACTTCATCTGCCGCGACGAGTGGTTGACGGTCGAAGCCAACAACACGGCGTGGTCCTCGCGATACGAGGCCGGCGCGCAGATCCTCATCCCCCTCAAGTCGGGTGAAGGTCGCTTCCAGGCGTCCGAGAAGGTTCTCGACGAACTCGAGGGCGAAGGCCGCGTCGTCTTCCGTTACTCGGAGGAGAACCCCAACGGCTCGCAGCGTCGTATCGCCGGCATCTCCTCGGCCAACGGCCGGGTCGTCGGTTTGATGCCGCACCCCGAGCACGCCACCGAGGCTCTCACCGGTCCCAGTGACGACGGATTGGGCTTATTCTACTCGGCCCTCGACGCGATCGTCACTGCCTGATCGCCTGCTGATTTTCACCACTGAACGCCGACCGGAAATCCGGTCGGCGTTCAGTCGTATGTGGGCCCGGTACCCAGGGCTACTGGCTGTAGGAACTGAGGAAGTTGCCGAGTCGCTCGAGTGCCGTCGAGAGATCGTCGGTGTTGGGGAGAGTCACCAACCGGAAGTGATCGGGTTCGATCCAATTGAACGCGCGGCCGTGGCTGACAAGAATCTTCTCCGATTCCAGTAGATCGAGAACGAACCTCTCGTCGTCGACGATGCCGAACTTGTCGACGTCGAGCTTGGGGAACAGGTACAGCGCCCCGTCGGCCTGTTGGCAACTGATCCCGTCGATGCTGTTGAGCGTGGTGTGTGCGAGATCGCGCTGGGCCGTCAGCCGACCTTGTGGAAGCAACAGGTCCTCGATGGACTGGCGTCCGCCGAGTGCAGTCTGGATAGCGTGCTGCGCCGGCACGTTGGCACACATTCGCATGTTGGCCAGCAATTTGATGCCTTCGATGAAGCTCGACGCCCGCTCGAGTGGTCCGGTGACGGCCAGCCATCCGGCTCGGAATCCGCACACGCGGTAGGCCTTGGACAGTCCCGAATACGTCAGACACAGAACGTCTCGCCCGGTCATCGTCGCAAGGTTTGTCATGGATCGGCCGTCGTAGACGATCTTTTCGTAGATCTCGTCGGCGAAGAGCATCAGATCGTGTTTGCGCGCTAGATCCACGAAGCGTTGCAGCACCTCCGTCGAGTAGACGGCGCCCGTCGGATTGTTGGGATTGATGACGACAATCCCTCGGGTGCGCGGCGTGATCCGAGCTTCCAGATCGTCGAAGTCCGGTGCCCAGCCTTGGCTTTCATCGGTGAGGTAGTGGACGGGCGTGCCGCCGGCAAGTGAAACCGAAGCCGTCCACAAGGGATAGTCGGGAGCGGGAATCAGGATCTCGTCCTCTGGATTGCAGAGGGCCTGCATCGTCAGGGTGATCAGTTCGGACACACCGTTTCCGAGATAGATCTCGTCGACGGTGACGTCGGTGATACCCCGCGTCTGGTAGTACTGGACCACCGCAGTGCGCGCCGAATACAGTCCGCGAGAATCGCAATATCCCTGCGCGGTAGGGAGATTGCGGATCATGGCCATCATGATTTCGTCCGGAGCTTCGAACCCGAAGGGGGCCGGATTGCCGACGTTGAGTCGCAGGATCGTGTGTCCCTGATCCTCGAGTTCTTCGGTCTTGTCGAGAATTCGCCCTCTGATGTCGTACCTGACATTCTCGAGCTTGCGGGCCTGATCGATGGGTGTGTTCACGCGGTTACGTACCTCTCCGGTTCGGGTGGGTGAGTTGGTTTCAGATGAGAAGGGCGCCTCAGGGTTCGGTCTGGAAACGGACATTGATTCGCGATAGCGCTAGCGACGAAAGAAGAGTAGCGCTACTATGATTCGACATGTCCAATGATAGCAGTTCGAGGATTGTCGCAGCCTTGCGTGAGTGGATCGCGACGGCTCCTCCAGGCGCGAAGCTTCCGTCCACTCGGTCGCTCGTCAGCCTGCACGGGGCGAGTCCGGTCACCGTGCAGAAGGCGCTGCGAACACTGGTATCTCAGGGGGTTGTGGAGGCTCGTCCCGGTGTGGGGACCTTCGTGCGCGCGGCGCGCGTCGTGCGACCCAACGACTACGGGTGGCAGACAGCGGCGCTCGGATCGCCGAACTATCGTCTGCAGTTGCCCATGGCGCTGCAGTCCACCTCCAACGACGTGATCGCGCTGCATTCCGGCTATCCGGCCCGAGAGCTGTTGCCGGAAGGTCTGGTTCGTGCAGCCTTCACCAGGGCGACGCGAACCGACGCCGTGTTCAATCGGCCCCTCGCTGCCGGGCTTCCGGAACTGCAGTCCTGGTTTGCCTCCGAATTGGGTTCCGCCACTCCTGCCGGGATCACTCCGCCGGGGCCGAACGACGTGGTTGTACTTCCCGGCAGTCAGGGTGGGCTTGCGACGTCCTTTCGCGCGTTGGTGGGGGAGGGACGTCCGTTGCTCATGGAATCGCCGACCTACTGGGGAGCGATCCTGGCCGCCGCACAGGCTGGAGTCACGGTCATTCCGATTTCCAGCGGCGCCAACGGTCCTGATCCTGAAGAGCTTTCGCGTGCATTCGAACAGACCGGTGCCCGTGCGTTCTACGCACAACCGAGCTTCGCGAGTCCGACCGGAGCGCTGTGGTCGCCGTCGTTGGCTGACAAGGTTCTCGACACCGTCCGTCGGCACGGCGCATTCCTCATCGAGGACAGTTCGGCGCTCGACTTCGGAATCACCGCAGATCCCAGCCCCATCGCTGCACGAGACGACAGCGGTCACGTCGTCTACCTTCGTGCGCTGACCAAGAGCGTGTCCCCATCGGTGCGAGTTGCCGGATTGATCGCTCGGGGTCCGGCGTACGAGCGGATTCTGGCTGATACACAGGCAGATTCGATGTACGTCAGCGGCATGCTGCAAGCGGTAGCGCTCGACGTCGTGACCCAACCGGCCTGGCGAACGCACTTGCGTAGGCTTCGTCACCAACTCGAGGCCAGACGCGACCTCCTCGTGTCGAGTCTGCGCGAGCACGCGCCGGACGCTCACCTCGACGCCGTACCGAAAGGCGGACTCAACCTCTGGCTTCGGCTCCCGGACACCACGAACGTCGAACGCGTGGTGCAGGACTGCCGGTCGGCCGGCGTCATCGTCGGGGCCGGTGACGATTGGTTCCCGGCAGAACCGACTGGAAAGTTCTTGCGGCTCAACTACGCCGGACCGAACCCGGGTGAGTTCCCCGACGCCGCCCGCATTATCGGCAGAGCAATCACGCAACATATGTAGAACTTCACCTCGCTGGTGGTTGACCTGAACTTCCGTTGAGGTTTTATCGTCGTGTGCATGAACAAACAAGCGATGCAGCCACCGGCCAACCAGCCGATCGGATTCTGGACCGCGCGAGCCGGTCAAGCGATTCGCACGCGCACGCGCGGAGCACTCGAAGCGATCGGCGTCACCCAGCCGGGGTGGTGGGTCCTGCACCAACTTTCGCTGCACCCTGAAGGGGTGGAGCGTGCTGTCCTCTTGCGGACGATCGGTCCGAACGAATCCACCGACGTGATCGATGACGCCGTCGACTCTGCCCTCGAACTGGGGTGGGCGCGCGAAGACGGGTCTGTCCTTCGCCCGACTGATGCGGGCTCCGAGCAGTTCGATCGCGCCGCGCGGGTACAGCAGATGCTGCAGGAAGAGCGGATGCAGGGAATCACCGAAGAGGAGTTTGTCACCACCATCACTGTGCTGCAGCGAACCATCAAGAACGTGGGCGGCGACGCCTGGCACTGGTAGCAGACATTATCTGGGCCCGCTGCCGGGTAGAGCGGCTTCGATCAATTCGACGGCGCGGGACACACCGCCCGCCGCTGCGAGTTCTTCTGCCAACTCCGCGCTGCGTCGGCGGAACTCGTCGGCGCTCACCAGAGTCAGCGCCTCACGAAGCTCTACTGCCGTGACGGTAGCGCTGTCGACGCGTACTGCGACACCGGCGTCGACGAGCGAGTCGGCGTTGCCGAACTGATCGACGGCTTGCGGCACTGCGATCATGGGTGTCCCGGTCACCAGTCCCTCGCTGGATCCGCCCATACCCGCGTGGGTCACGAACGCGTCGGCCTGCTGCAGAATCGCGAACTGCGGTACCCAACGGTGTATTTCGACGTTGTCGGGCAATGGTCCGAGATCTGAGATCTGCACCTGCTTTCCGATCTGGAGGACGACGTGCCAGCCGTCCATCTGGCCGAAAGCCTCGACGCAGGTGCGGTAGAAATCCGGATGATCGGTGAATGCTGAACCCAGCGAGATCAACAAGAGCTTGCGTTCGGGATCCGGGTTCACCCAAGGTTGGCTGCTCGGTTCGAGTGCGGGGCCGACGAACGTGTAGACGTCGCGGTTCACGCGTTCGGCGTTGGGCTGCATCGATTCTGCGATCAGCACGATTGCACGGGGTGGGCGTCCGGTGAACTCACGTGGATCGACCTCGACGCCTTCGGCGCGGAAGAACCGGGTCTCCCGATCGAGCAGGTCGACGCCTCTCGGATCGGAACGAATTTCGTCGTACATCGGTGCGGCGTCGGCTTCGTAACCGTCCCAGGCAACGTACGTCGGCGATAACTGGATGATGGGAACGCCCCACTGCTGAGCCAGTATTCGTGCCGGAATGCCGGCGATGTCGTAGAGAAAGAGGTCAGGGCGATCGTCTTCGTAGATTCGGCGTAGCTGCGGCAGCATCGACTCGTAATCGTCCTGGAAAATCGTCAACTGATCGATCAGATCCCCGTCCCAGCTCTTCTCCGGTTCGGCGCCGTCGGGAGAAGGGACGAGGCTGGGCAGCGTGGAGACGTACGGTGCGAATTCGGCCCCGGTCGCCTCGATGATCTCACGCATCGACTCGTCGTTGGCATAGGTGACGCGGTGACCGGCGGCGACGAGACGCGCGATGATCGCCAGGCTCGGATTGACGTGGCCCGGTGCCGGAATGCTCACCATGGCGATATGTCTGCGGGTCATCGATCACTCCTGCCGTCTGACTGCTCTGGAACAACTCCGGATACCGGACCGAGACTATCCACCAGGATGGGTAACGGCATCTGATTTTTGCCGGGGAAGTACCGTGCACACTCGAGTAGGACTACGCATCCGAGTGCCGGGATGGGCGAGCAGACTTCGAAGCATGAGCACACCGACAACACCCTCGAAGACCACTGCAGCCTTCTATCTTCAGGCCGGAATAGCCTTTGCCGTCAGTTTTGTCGGCACCCTCCTCGGAATTGCGTATCTTCCGATCGATGCGTGGCAACGCGGATTTCTCGGAATGTCCTTGCTGTTCTTGGTCACCAGTACGTTCACGTTGGCCAAGGTGATTCGTGATCAGCAGGAGGCATCCACAGTCAGGGTTCGAGTGGACGAGGCTCGACTGGAGAAGCTGATCGCCGAGCACGATCCGTTCAAAGCGGCAGCCTGAAACCTGTCGGCAAGGTGAGGATCAGCGTGCTGCCGAGAGGTTGCTCGTTTCGGAGCGCCGACAGATCGCCGCCGTGTGCGAGCGCGAGGCTGCGCGCAATCGTGAGCCCCAAACCGGAACCGTCGGATCGATCACCGCGATGGAAACGGTCGAAGACTGATTCGAGTTGGTCTGCGGGAATTCCGTCACCGGTGTCGGTGACGGACACCGAGAGGTGGTCACCTTCCCGTGCGAGTGTCACCGTCACCGAACCTCCGCTCGGAGTGTGCCGCAACGCGTTTTCGAGCAGATTGGCGAGGATCTGTTCGATTCGTTGGCGATCGACCTCGGCCGTGATCGGTTGCGGAGGTAGCGCGGTCGTCAATTCGACTCCACGATCGGCGAAACGTGGCGCCGCTGCTGCCGTTGCGCTGCAAACGATGTCGTCGATCTTCTCATCTCGGCGATCGAGTTCGAGAGCGTGTTCGTCGGCCGCGGAGACGTCCGCCAGATCGCAAGAGAGCCGACGCAGTCTTTCGAGTTGATCGCGCATGACCGACCATGAAGAGTTGTCCGTGGGGAGGACGCCATCCTCGATGCCGTCCACGTACGCAGCCAAAGTCGATACCGGAGTGCGTAATTCGTGGGCAAGATCGGCAAGCAGGCGTTTGCGGACCCGATCCGAATGATCAAGGCGTGCCGCCATGTCGGCAAAGGCAGTTTCGAGACGCGTGAAATCGGCATCTACGTCGGACCTGCCGATAGTCACGTCGAAGTTCCCGTCTGCGACGCTTTGAGCCGCCTCCGCCAGCGTTGAGATCGGGGCCGTGATGCGTCGGACGATGTAGACCGCGGCGATGCTTGCGCCCACCAGTGCGACCGCGATCCCGCACAACAGTGCAATGGTCATGGTCTGAGCGAATGCCTCTTCGGTGTGGGTACGGACATTCGAGTCTTCGATGCCGGCCATCATGAGGTGGTTGTGAAAGAGCGGGGCAGCGACGGCAATGGCGACTGCGGCGATGGCGAGGCAGGAGACGAACAGGACGACAAGCTGCGCCAGCAGCAGTTTTCCGCGTAGCCCGAGTTTCTTCATGACGACCTCGTTCATGACGACCTCAGGGAGTATCCGACGCCCCTGACGGTTCTGATGAACCGAGGATCGGTCGCGTCGTCGCCGAGTTTGCGGCGTAATGCACGCACATGGACGTCGACGATGTGCTGGTCCCCGAACCAGGACGAGCCCCACACCGAGGTGATGATCTCGGCCCGACTCCAGGCAGCGTCGGGTCGGGACGCAAGCGCGGACAACAGGGTGAACTCGGTGGGAGTGAGATCGACCAGGGTGTCGTCGACACGGACCGTGCGGGCCACGACGTCGATGTCGAGTCCGGGAGGCGTCGGCAGCACTTTTGGCAGCAAACTCGACGCGCGTGGCCGTCTGAGCAGTGCTTTCACTCGCGCAACCAGTTCGCGGGGGCCGAAGGGTTTGACCACGTAGTCGTCAGCGCCGGCCGCCAGACCCGTCACCTTGTCCGACTCTTCACCGCGGGCGGACAGCATCAGGATGTACGCATCGGAGAAGGTACGGATTCGTCGGCAGACTTCCATGCCGTCGAAGCCCGGGAGCATCAGATCGAGCACTATCAGCGCGGGCTCGAATTCGCGCACCGAACGTACTGCGCTCGGCCCGTCGTGGGCGAGGCGCACGGTGAATCCTTCGCGTGTCAGATAGTTGGCGACAACCTTGGCGAGGGCAGTCTCGTCGTCGACGACAAGAACGCGCCCCGGTTCCTCGCCAGGTCGTAGTTCGGCGCTCATCAGACCGAGGTTAGTCGACTGCGTGTCTGCATTGCTGTCGCGTGGTGGTTTCCACTCGACTGTGAAGATTCGATGAAGGAAGCCTGTTCGAGCCGGTTATCGGGCTTCGCGGTGGATTTTCGCCGGTAACGTGGCAACTGTGCATGTGCAGCACTCTTGTCAAATCAATTGTGGTGCAGTGCATATCGAACAGAATCAATTCTCGGGAGTGAAAACATGTCTTTGACGGTCAGGAAGAGCGCCGCGCGGTTCGTTCCGGTTGTGGCAGCGGCAGCACTGTTGATTGCCGGATGCTCGGACAACTCCGGGGAGAGCATCAACCATTCTTCCGAAACAACCAGCGTCGCAGCACAGTCGGAGATTCCTGCGGGTGTCAATGCCGCCGACATCGAGTTTCTCGAAGGAATGTACCCGCATCACGCGCAGGCATTGGACATGGCCAGAATGGTCGACGGTCGAACCGACAATGCCGAACTTCTCTCTCTTGCAGCGCAGATAGAGGCAGCGCAAGGCCCGGAGATGGCTCAGATGACCGAATTGTTGACGGAGTGGGGACGCCCCGAGCCTTCGTCGAGTTCGATGGAGGGCATGGATGAGTCGGCGCACGCGGGACACGGCGTCGGGATGGCCGAGATGCCGGGAATGATGTCGGCCGACGACATGACCGCCCTCACCGATGCCAGTGGCGCGGAGTTCGACAAGTTGTGGCTGACGATGATGATCGAGCACCACAAGGGTGCCATCACCATGTCCCAGACCGAACTCGACAACGGGCTCGACCCGTCGGCGGAGAAGATGGCAGAAGCGATCATTGCCGGTCAGCAGGCGGAAATCACTCAGATGGAAGCGATGTTGAAGGGGAGTTGAACAGGAGGCCTTGGCCGCGTGACCTTGCTCGGGTGGCTACCTGGGCATACGTTCGAGGCTGATGGCTTGACCGGTGCTGTGCTGCAATCACACGCGAGGGGATGACCGCCACATGGATCACAGTCAGATGGACCATGGCCAGATGGACCATGGCCAGATGGACCATAGCGAGATGAGCCATGGCCAGATGGAGCATGGGGCACACGGTGGTCACGGGGATCACGTCGCACAGTTCCGGACGTTGTTTGCAGTCATGCTGGTCATCGCGGTTCCGGTCGTTGCGGCAGACGCGATGTTCGCTGATCTGGTCGGGTACACACTGCCGGAAAACTCTCTGGTGGAATGGATCTCACCGGTACTCGGCACGGTGATGTACTTCTGGGGTGGCAAGCCGTTCCTCACCGGCGCTGTCGCCGAAATACGTTCTCGGCAACCCGGAATGATGCTTCTGATTGCACTTGCCATCACCGTTGCCTTCTTCGCTTCTTGGGCTGCAAGTCTGCACTGGGTGGATCACACTCTTGATTTCTGGTGGGAGCTCGCGCTTCTGATCGTGATCATGTTGTTGGGTCACTGGATCGAGATGCGTTCGCTCAGTCAGACATCGAGCGCCTTGGATTCGCTTGCCGCTTTGCTGCCCGACGAGGCCGAACGGGTGGTGGGGGAGTCGGTGGAAACCGTGCCCACCGCAGCTCTGGCCACCGGCGACCTGGTGATAGTTCGTCCCGGCGCCCGCGTTCCCTCGGACGGAACGGTCGTCGAGGGCAGTGCCGACATGGACGAATCCATGATCACGGGCGAGTCGAAGACCGTCCGCCGGACTGTCGGAGATCAGGTGGTGGCCGGCACCGTAGCCACCGACTCGGCACTTCGGCTTCGAGTCACCGCTGTGGGAGAAGACACCGCGCTCGCCGGTATTCGGCGCCTGGTCGAACAGGCGCAGAACTCGTCGAGTCGTGCTCAGGTGTTGGCGGACAAGGCCGCTGCTCTGCTGTTCTGGTACGCACTGGGCGCGGCAGTGCTGACCGCGATCGCCTGGAGTATCTGGGGCACACCGGAGAGCGCAGTCACCCGGACGATCACCGTTCTGGTGATCGCCTGCCCGCACGCGCTCGGGTTGGCGATTCCGCTGGTCGTCTCCATCGCGACGGAACGAGCAGCTCGGGCCGGGATTCTGATCACCGACCGCATGGCCCTCGAGGCGATGCGCAACGTAGACACCGTTCTCTTCGACAAGACCGGCACTCTCACCAAGGGGGAGCCCGCAGTGGTCAGTGTGCGCGGCGTCGACGGGTACTCCGACGACGAAGTTCTCAGCGCAGCAGCTGCCGTCGAATTCGACAGCGAACATCCACTCGGGCGCGCCGTCGTCGCAGCGGCGCGGGAGTTGTCGCTCGAATTCACTTCGGGTTCCGTCTTTCAGGCGCACAACGGGATCGGGGTTGCTGCGGACGTCGGCGGCTCACGCGTCGGTGTCGGCGGACCGGGGATGTTGAGATCGGTCGGGGCCACAGCGATCCCGGGGACCGAAGAGTGGCTCAGTGACGGGTCGACGATCCTGCATGTAGTGCGTGACGAGAAGGTAATCGGCGCATTGGCATTGGCCGACGAGATTCGCCCGGAATCAGCATTGGCCGTCGACGCCCTCCATGCTCGCGGTGTTCGAGTGGCCATGGTCACCGGAGACGCGGAGGCCGTGGCCCATTCGGTGGCTCGCAGGCTCGGGATCGACGAAGTTTTCGCCGAAGTGCTTCCTCAGGACAAGGGCGCGCAGGTATCTCGGCTTCAGGCTGCGGGCCACCGCGTGGCGATGGTCGGTGACGGGGTCAACGATGCGCCGGCACTCGCCCAGGCGGATGTGGGTATCGCGATCGGTGCCGGAACCGACGTGGCGATCGCATCGGCGGGAGTTGTTCTGGCCAGCGATGATCCGCGTTCGGTGAGCTCGGTCATCGAGCTGTCCCGCGCCACCTACCGCAAGATGGTTCAGAACCTCTGGTGGGCAGCGGGATACAACGCGATCTCGGTTCCCCTCGCTGCGGGAGTACTGGCGCCCGTCGGGTTTGTGCTGCCGATGGAGGTCGGAGCAATCCTGATGTCGGTATCCACTGTGGTCGTTGCCGCGAATGCCCAGTTGCTGCGACGCTTGGACTTGCGGCAACCACCGGTGACCGCGTTCGAGTCGAGAGTGCTCACACCGCAGTAGTGAGCGGATGAAGGCGGACTACTGTCGGCTCAGGAACGGAACGAGCGCACGCAGCACAGCTTCGGAGTCCGCGACTGCGCTCGCGTGATCAGCCCCCTCGATCACAGTCAAGGCACTGTCCGGGATCAGCGACGCGAGATGCTCGGTATCCGGCAGGCGCTCGCGATCTCTCGATCCGACGAACAACAACGCCGGTGTGGTGATCCGTTGAAGCACGGCGTCGTCGATGCCCTGCTCCTTCTCGGCCCGGCGCATGTAGGCCGCGAGTGCGAGGGCATCGTTGATTCGAAAGGCAGTCGCAGTCTGTGGATCCACCGGTTTGCCGCGCCTCGCGCCCCAACCGCTCAGAAACCCCTCGATACCGCCGCTTTCGAGTGCGTCGATGCAGCCTGGGAAGAACAATGCGTCGAACGCCCCCGTCATCGGTCGGCTACTACCGCCCCCGACGGTCAGCGATCGCACCCGTTCGGAGTGCTCGACAGTCAGCGACATCACCGAGCGCCCGCCGAACGAGTATCCGAGGACGTGCGCCGGTTCGAACGGAGACTCCGTGTCGAGGATCTCCAGGAGATCGCCGACCACCAGATCCATTGCATACGAATCGGAGTCGTGTGGTTTGTCACTGCGTCCGTGACCCCGCATGTCGACGAGGATCAGACGATACTGTTCCTGGAGCGCCTTGACGTACCCGAAGCCACGCCAGATGGAGCGCGACAACGCTGTGCCGTGCACCATCAACAGGGGTGGGCCATCGCCCACGATCTGATAGGCGATCCGCGCACCGTCCACCGGATTTCTCACGTCGTGCAACACCCGTCCAGTATGGGTGCCCGTTACTACGCACGTGAACTCGAGTAGTCGTCCGGAGCCATTCCGGCGGATGCCGTGAACTTTCACGACCAGTCGAGCAATCAACTCGGCCTCCCTCAGAGCTACCGGTCACTGCCCGGCCGGGCAGTACCCACCGTTCCAAGCAGTGCATCGGTGAAGGGGTCTGCCGTGCTGACGCCTGCGGCTATGCCCCGAAGCAGAGCCTCGAAATCAGTGGCAACTACGGTGACCTCCTCGAACTCAGGCTCTCCCCCACGGACAACCTGACCGTCCGGTGCGAGCGCCAGGTACTCGTACCCATTGCGTACCGACAGCAGAACCGGGAGGTGAGTGGACCAGAAGGCGTTGATCGCCGCGCGCTCAGCCGGCCCGGAAGCGACCGCCAGGCTCTCGTGCCGGAACGCATTCCAAGGAAACGCCTCATCACTGACGCCAACGCCACCGGCATAGTTCTCCGCCGAGAGAAACCACACCTGGTCGTCGGAACTGGCAAGTACGGAGAACGAACTCGCCCACACGAGGAGTTGATCACAAACGCCGACCAGCGGTTGCGGAACTGGGGCAGAGGCCGATCGAGTAGGTTCTTCGCGAACCCAACCTGCGATCGACAGCGCGGCGGTTGCGTCGAGGTGAAGGCACATCGCCCCACAGTAAGGCCAGACCGTCTCGCACCGATAGCGTCAACCGTCGGCCTACTCGGGATCGATGTCCTGAATACCATTCTCGTCCATGCTGATCCACCGCGTTATGCCGATGTCGCGCAGGAACGGCAGATCGTGACTCACCACCACCATGGCACCGCGGAAATCGGAAAGTGCCTGCGTGAGGTGGGTGAGACTCGGTAGGTCCAGGTTGTTGGTCGGCTCGTCGAGAAGAAGCAGCTGGGGCGCGGGTTCGGCCAGAAGGATCGTCGCTAACGCCGCGCGCAATCGTTCACCGCCGGAGAGCGCAGAAGCCAACACGTCGGAATCCGCTCCCCGGAAAAGGAACCGTGCCAACTGCCCACGAATTTCTTCGGCTGTTGCATGTGGCGCGGCCAAAGCGACGTTGTCCGCCACCGAGAGATCCTCGTCGAACACGTCGAGACGTTGGGGGAGCGCACGAGAGGCTACGAACGGAGTCGACGCAGCGAGTGCATCGAGCAACGTTGTCTTGCCGATTCCATTGCGCCCCAGTAGCGCAATCCGCTCCGGCCCGGTGATCTGGAGCGACACCACTTGGCCGCTCCGCAACGTCACCTCGGCGAGCCGCGCAACCTGCTGCCCCGGATGAACCTCTGTAGCAGGCAGATCCAGACGAATCTCGCGATCGTCTCGAAGGAGTTCCTCTGCCTCCGACAGGGCGGACTTGGCCTCGTCCACCTTCCCGATATGGTTGAGGGCCAGCTTTCCGGCCGAAACTTGGGCTTGGCGTTTTCGTTCCTGCGCGATAATCAGTGGGACCCGCTTGTTCTCGAACATCTTCTGCCCATAGCGCTTACGTCGGTCCAGTTTTGTTCGAGCGTCGATCAGCTCGCGGCTCTGCTTCGCCAGATCGGCCTTGGCGTCGCGAACAGTGGCGAGTGCGTTTTCCTGCTCAGCGGTCACGACCTCCTGGTAGTGCGAGTAGTTGCCGCCGAACACGCGTAGATCCCCCCGACGTAGTTCGATCGTGTACTCCGCGGTGTCGAGCAGTTCCCGGTCGTGGCTGACGATCAGTACGGTTCCCGGAAACTGTTGGACTGCAGCATGAACTCGTGATCGAGCGTCGCGGTCCAGCTTGTTGGTCGGCTCGTCGAGGAGCAGCACCTGCGGATTCTTCAGCAGCGTTGCGGTCAGGCCGAGTAGGACGGTCTCTCCGCCGGAGAGGGTGCCGACGGTTCGGCTCAATGCTGCGGTATCCGGAACTACCTTCTCGAGGCCGAGTCGATGCAAGGTGGAGAGAGCGCTCTCCTCGATATCCCAGTTGTTGTCCACGAGTGCAAAATCGGACTCGGATCCGTCTCCGGTTTCGATGCGGTGCAATGCGTTTCGTAGTTCGTGGATACCGAGGATGCCGTCCACCCGAACACTCGGATCGAGTGTGATGTCCTGACGGAGGTAGCCGACCTCGCCGGAAGCGGTTACTGATCCGGATTCCGGTGAGAGCTCTCCCGCGATCAATCGCAGCAGAGTCGACTTTCCCGATCCGTTAAGTCCCACGAGACCGACACGGCCACTGGGGAATACAAAATTGGTGCGGGAAAAGACTGATTCGCCGTCCGGCCAGATGAAGGTGAGATCCGAGAG
This sequence comes from Rhodococcus sp. SB1D, assembly GCF_048573875.1. Lineage (NCBI taxonomy): Bacteria > Bacillati > Actinomycetota > Actinomycetes > Mycobacteriales > Nocardiaceae > Rhodococcus > Rhodococcus sp. SB1D. The sequence goes on along the minus strand of NZ_JBMAIQ010000008.1, from coordinate 160,366 downwards.
CGACAGAGAAGGATGGGATTGGGCCATGAGTACTCCAGAGGGTGCTTGGACTGTGCGCCCGGCTCAGCAATTGCTGATGGGTGCGAGTGCCTTCGCGTGATGAACCTCTAGAGGAGCAACGGCCCGTTTCCTGTTCTGTCGGGAATGATTCGTGTTCCAGGTTAGAACACTCGAGTGGTCCCCTGCAATCGAATTAATTTGTGCTGTCGGTCTCGTCAGTGTTCGGTGCTGAGATTTTCTGGTCCTCAGATTTTCGGGCCTTCGGACCGAAGATCGTCGACCTTCGACATTGCTTCTCGGAGTTCCGTGAGCCATTGTTCGCTGTGCTTGCCCGCCAACCGGACTGTCCACATGAGAGCGTCCGCTCGCGAGCGAGCAACTCCCGCGTCCACCAAGGTGTCGAGAACCTTGCGTTCGGGCTGACGTAGTCGTGTCATCACCGGAACTGCGAGATGTGTGAACAGGACGGTCTTTTCGTCCAGGCGTACACCCCAGGCGACCTTGCGTCCGTAGCGAGCCTCGGCCTCGTCGGCGATGCGCATCCGGTCGGCGCGCGTGGTTTCACGAAAGCGCGAGATCCTTCCGTCCGCGGCGGCCTCGCCACCGTCGACTGACGGGAGTTCACCGATCACGACGATTTCTTCGCGGTCGACCTGGACGTCGGCGGTCCCGGTGAACCAGTCATCTGGAAGTCGACCGGCAAACCAGTCGGACGCATCACTCGCGTCGGGAACCGATGCTTGTTGCCAACCTCCGGGACGGCCGAACCTGCGGTCGCCGGAGCTTTGTGAGTTCTTCATGGCGTTCTCCTCGGAAACCTGGTGGAGCATGACGTGCGTTTATTGCACTGATTACATGATTACACCGATAGTCGAACCGGCGCCACAAATTCGGGCATGATCGGAGTCGTGCGCCTTTCACACGCTCGTCAGAGCTTCCGAACTTTCCGTCGTCCCGTGGCTGCCGTGGCTCTGGGGGTATTGGCCGCAGGATCGGTAGTTGCCTGCAGTTCTGGCCCTGACCAGCCGAAATCAGTGGCAGAGGAGTTCGCCTCCGCGCTCACGTCGGATGACGTGCAAGCGGCGGCAGCCCTGACCACCGATCCGGCGGCGGCCTCGACTGCGATTTCGGCTCTGATCGACGGGCTGGGCAAGGACGAGGGAACATTCACCGTCTCCGACGCCACCGAGTCCGGTGATTCTGCGGGGACGTTCACACTCGATGCGGCGTGGAAGTTCGGTGAAGGTCAGGACTGGAACTACTCGACGCAGGGAAACGCGTCGAAAAGCGGGGACAACTGGCTGATCCAGTGGGACCCGGCGCTGCTGGCCCCGGACCTGACCTCCTCGACCACTCTGCGCTACACGCCCACGACCGGTGCGCCGCCGTCCGTGCTGGACGCGGCGGGTCAGCCGATCATGGAGCAGCAGGTGGTGACGCTGGTCAATCTGGATTCCGCTGCGGTTCCTCCGGTGGACACCGCAGCTGTGGCCGCCCTGCTCTCGCCCGTCGCACCGACGATCACGGCGGCATCGCTCAGCGGCGACCTTGCGTCGGCGAGCGGGAAGCCGGTCACCGCAATCACTTTGCGTGCCGAGGATCTTGCACCGATCGAGGAGCGGTTGGCGGCGATTCCCGGAGTGAGCTTGGCGCCGCAAGCGCGGTTGCTCTCGGTGGACAAAACTTTGGCGTCGCCGACGTTCAGTGGGCTGTCCGATCTGTGGCAGGAGGGGCAGAACAAATCCGCAGGCTGGGCGGTACAGCAGGTGAAGCAGAACGGAACCGTCACCACCGTCGCCGGCCAAGACGGGCCGGTTGCTCCGAACATCGCGACAACGATCGACCGACCGATGCAACTCGCGGCCGAGAATGCGCTCGCCGGGGTGACACAACAGGCGGCGATCGTTGCGCTGCAGCCGTCGACCGGAGCGGTGTTGGCGGTGGCCCAGAACGCCCCCGCCGACGCACAGGGCCCGATCGCTCTGACCGGCCTGTACCCACCGGGATCGACGTTCAAGACCGTGACGACGTCCGCGGCCCTGCAAGCCGGCGTCGCTACACCGGACACCGTTCTGCCGTGCCCGGGTACCGAGAACATCGAGGGCCGTCAGATTCCCAACGACGACGAGTTCGACCTCGGATCGGTTCCGCTGCACACCGCGTTCGCGAAGTCGTGCAACACCACAATGGCGAGGATGGCCGTCGGTCTGCCCGCCGATGCTTTGCACAAAGCGGCGCTGCAGTTCGGGCTCGGCGTCGACTACGTCACCCCCGGACTCACGACGGTGACGGGCAACGTCCCTGACGCGAACACCCCCGCCGAACGCGTCGAGTCCGCGATCGGACAGGGCACGGTGACCGCCACGCCCTTCGGGATGGCTCTCGTGGCGGCCTCGATCGCCAACGGAACGACACCCGCGCCGATGTTGGTCAAGGGACAGCCCGGCGTGGCAGATCAGACCGTTGCACCGGCTCCCGCGGAGGTGACCGAACAGTTGCGGGTGATGATGCGCGAGACCGTCACGGGCGGTACGGCGACGTCGTTGCAGGACATTCCGGGGCTTCTCGGCAAGACCGGCACGGCCGAAACCGAGGGTGGCCCGGCACATGGGTGGTTTGTCGGAATCAAGGGAGACCTCGCATTTGCGGTATTCATCGCGGGTGCGGACAGCTCTTCGCCTGCAGTGCAGGTAGCGGGCACTTTTCTGCGCTGAAACCTGTTTTCCGTTGCAGTTGGATCACACCGTCGTAGCTCAACCGTGACACGTTCGTAGGCATCCCGTGCTTGTTACTCGTGTGACAGAAGTAAAGAGTTAGATGCATGGGGCCCGGAGGACAGCACAACCGTCGTGGAAAATATGTCGTTGCGTCGATAACTGCTGTCGTTCTGACAGTGGCGCTCGCGTCGTGTGTCATCGGTGGGGAGAAGAAAACCGACGCCGCGTCGGTGGTGGAGGACTTCGTCACCGCCCTCAACAACCACGACGCCGAAGCTGCTGCGGCGCTCACGTCGTACCCCAACGCGGCGCGGCCGTCGATCCAGCAGATGTTCGACGGACTGGCCGCCAAGTCCACCGACTTCGACGTCGCTCAGGTCATGGATCTGGGTAGCGACTCCGGACTCTTCACACTCGACGCGTCTTGGAACTTCGGCGAAGGCAAGGACTGGAGTTACCAGTCGCAGGGTGAGGTTCGTGATCTGTCGGTCGGCTGGCGTGTGTCCTGGGACCCGTCGGTCCTCGTCCCCGACCTCGGCAACGGTCGCACCGTTTCGTACACCCGCACGGACGCAGCGCCGCCGAAGGTAGTCGACAGCACCGGCACCCTGCTCATGAACGAGCAGACCATCAACGCGATCACTCTCGACCCGGCCACCATGCCGGACCCCGTCGACACCACTCGTCGCCTCGCCACGGTGCTCGAACCTGTCGCACCGTTGGTCACTTCGGAGTCGATGTTGGCCGACCTCGCCGCAAACCCCGGCAAGCCCGTCACCGCCGTACTGCTCCGCGATCCCGACTACGCCTACCTGGAAAGCGATTTTGCGATCCCCGGTGTCGTCGTGGTCAAGACACCCAAGCTGATCGCCTCCGACCGTCGCATCAACTCGCCGTTGCTGGACCCACTGCGGACGGTGTGGCAGGCCAATCGCGACGCCACCGCCGGCTGGGCGGTCAATCTGGTCGAGCCCAACGGATTCCCGATCAAGCAAGCCGGCTTCCAGGGACCTCCCGGCCCCGACGTCGCCGCGACCCTCGACTCGCACGCTCAACTCGCCGCGATCGAAGCTGTCGTCAGTGCAGGTACTCCTGCGGCCATCGTCGCGATCCGCCCGTCGGACGGCGCCATTCTGGCTGCCGCACAGAACAATCAGGCCATCGAACAGGGCCCGATCGCCTTCACCGGGTTGCGCCCGGCCGGCGGCGCCCTCGATCTGGTCCGTCTCGCATCGTCGATGCAGAACGGCGTCGACCCCGGCGCCGTGTCACCCGAGCAGTTGGCCGACACCGGGCAGCAACTCGGACTCGGCAACGGCTTCCACATTCAGGGACTCGAACAGCAGACAGCAGTGCTTGCCGCGAACCGCCCCGGCGTGGACCAGGCGATGAACAACGTCATGGCCAACAAGACGTCCAACGACGCGAGCACACCGACGGTAACTCCGTTCGGAATGGCGATGCTCGCGGCATCGATCGCCCGCGGCAGTGCCCCGATGCCGATGATGGTCTTCGGACAACCGGCTACCGCCGACGTCACGCCGACGGTATTGCCCGGCGACGTCAACAATCGTCTGCGTGACGCCATGCGAGGCGCCGGCGGACTGGCTGGGTACCCGGACATGATGGCGGCCGGTGCAGCGAGCGGTGACGATCGCTGGTTCTACGGATCACGCGGAGACTTCGCGTTCGCGGTGTTCGTCGCAGACGCCGACGGCGGTGATCGAGCAATGCAGATGACGGACAAGCTCTTCCAGGAACTCGGCAAGCCTGCCGACAAGTAGTACCGGGCACCGCGAGTAGATTCCTGTTTCGTGAACCTGCTCGATTTCCTTTTCCTCGTCGTAGCGGGATTCTTCAGCGGTCTAGTCGGTTTTGTCACCGGTCTTGCATCGATCGTTTCGTATCCGGCGCTGCTGAGCGTCGGGCTCTCACCGGTCAGCGCGAACATGACCAATACCGTCGCGTTGGTGGCCGTCGGCGTCGGAGCGTTGGCGAACTCGTCCCGTGAAGTTGCCGATACCGGTCCGAAACTTGTTCGCTGGTCTCTCTATTCGGCGGCCGGTGGCATCATCGGTGCCCTCATCCTGTGGCTGGCACCGGAAGGTTCGTTCGAATCCGTTGTGCCGGCGATGGTCGTGTTCGCCTCGCTCGCGCTGCTGCTGCAACCGAAGATTCGTGAGTTGTCCGGCGGCGGTGACCGCCCCGGAATCTACTCCGCAGCACTGTTCGCCGTCGCGGTATACGGGGGCTATTTCGGTGCCGGTGCCGGCGTCATCTTCCTGGCTGCGACGCTCATCCTCACTTCCGAAACGGTGTGGCGTGCAACGATCCTGAAGAGTTTCTTTCTCGGCATCGCCAATCTTGTGGCTGCACTCATCTTCGCCTTCTCCGGACAGGTGCATTGGGTGGCCGCGTTGGCGATGGCGCTCGGCGCGTTGGCCGGAGGTTGGTGTGGCCCGCCCGTCGTCAAGAAAATCCCGCCATCGGTACTGCGTGTGGCAGTAGCGATAGCGGGATTCGTGTTGGCTCTGTGGTTGTGGGTGAAGTGAGCCCGTCTACTTCACGCCCTGCATCAGCTTCTTGATCCACGGCGAGGCAAGAGCAAGAATCACTCCGATTCCGATCGACGAGAAACCGATGATCAGGAAGAACGGGCGACTGTCGTCGATGTCGAAGTAACCGGCCAAGGTTCCCGCCATCGAAGAACCCAATGCAACGGACAAGAAGAACAACGCCACCATCTGAGTGTGGAAATGCTCGGGCGCGAGTTTGGTTGCAAGGGAAAGGCCGACGGGGGACAGGAAGAGTTCGGCGAAGGTGAAGAGCAGAAGCACACCGGCAAGGCCGAGGAGCGGTGCACTGTTCGGTCCGCCCCCGGTGATCGGGATGAACGCCAGGAACGCCAGACCCATCGTGCCGGTACCGAGCGCGAACTTGATCGGCGACGACGGCTGACGGTCACCGAGTTTGGTCCACATCGCTGCGAACACACCGGCAAAGATGATGATGAACACCGGATTGATCGACTGCACCCACGTCGGCGGGAAGTCCCAACCGAAGAGATTGCGGTCCAGGAGCTTGTCTGAGATCACCGGCACGGTGGTGAACTGCTGCTGAAACAGCGACCAGAAGGCCGCGCTCGCGATGAACATCGGGATGAACGCAAAGACTCGACTGCGTTCGACCTTGGTGACCTTCTTGCTGGTGAGCATGAGGAGGAAGTAACCGACCGACGCGACGATCGTGAGTCCGACAACGACGTCGGACATGTTGTCCGCCGTGATCAAGCCGGTGACGGAGGCGACCGCGACGACGACGATCGCGGCAATGCCGATCCCGATGTAGAGTGCGCGCTTGTCCGCGGGCAACGGGTTGCCGGGTTCGGCACCGATTCCGTGAAGATGCTTGCGGCCCAGCGTGTACTGGATCAGGCCGAGCGCCATGCCGACGGCAGCGAGAGCAAAACCGGCGTGGAATCCCCAGGCGTCCTGGACGGCTCCGGTGAGCAGCGGACCGACAAGACCGCCGATGTTGATGCCCATGTAGAAGATGGAGAATCCGGCGTCGCGGCGAACATCCTGTTCGGAATAGAGATCTCCGACCAGAGAGGTCGCATTGGCCTTCAAGCCGCCGCTGCCGAAGGCGACCATGACGAGGCCGACGCCGACACCCCACATGCCGGGAAGAACCGACAGTGCGATGTGGCCGGCCATCACCAGCGAAGCACTGTAGAAGAGCGTGCGCTCGGAGCCGAGCAGTCGGTCGGCCACCCACGCCCCGAGAATCGTCGACAGGTAGACGGTGCCGCCGTACGCGCCGACGATGCTGGTCGCTGCCGCCTGGCTGATGCCGAGGCCGCCGTCGCTGACGCTGTAGTACAGGTAGTAGATGAGGATGCCTTGCATCCCGTAGAAGGAGAATCTCTCCCACATCTCGACGCCGAACAGGTTCGCCAGCGCAAAGGGTTGGCCGAAGAACCCCCGGTCTTCCTTCTCGCTACGTTCGACGGGCTCCGTAGTGTTGCTCATCCGAAAAGTGTCCTACGTGCTCGGGCATTTCGGGTGGTTCCGAGCCGTGGAGTTTGGTTACGACTTGGTGCGGATTTTCACTACCAGCGGAGCGAGTGCGCGCCAACCGAGAAGGAACACCGCGAGTGAGAGAGTCGCGACCATGACAAACCTGATCTTGAATTCGTGCCCTGAGACGCCTATGCGCAGAGCCATCCCCAATATGACGGTGGAGAGCCAGACGATGACTCCAGTCGGGATCACGAGATAGGCATCGAACTTGTCGCGATAGAGCGCGTACGTTGCTGCCCACCCGATCAGGAGCCCGCTCAGGAACGGCCATGCAGTCGTTGCAAGACCGGCGATCGCATTTTCCTCGTCGTGTGTCTGACGTCCGATCGCGCAGAACACGATGACGAGAACGACGTCGAGGATCAAGGGGAGTGCGTACTTCTTCACGCTCACACCATACGACTGTGCGCCTTTATTAACCGCGGGCGGTTAATAAAGGCGCACAGTGTTGTTAGGCCTGGAGGCCGGCTTCGATCTCGAGGGTGATCGTGATCTTGTCGCCGACAACTGCTCCGCCGCCTTCGAGGGGCATCTCGATGGAGATGTCGAAGTCCTTGCGGTTGATGACGGTGGTGGCCTCGAATCCGGCGACGGGGCCCTGGCCCATGCCCGGGTTGACGCCGTTGAACTCGAGGTTCAGCTCGACCTCGCGGGTGACGCCGTGGAGCGTGAAGTCGCCGGCGAGGACGAAGTCGCTGCCCTTGGAGCGCACTGCGGTGGACTTGAAGGTGGCCTTCGGGAACTTCTCGACGTCGAAGAAGTCAGCGGACTTGATGTGGCCGTCGCGCTGCTCGTTCTTGGTGTTGATGGAGTCCACGGAAATCTCGGCCTCGACGGCGGGGGTTCCGTCTTCGGCAACGGTGATCGTTCCGGAGAACTCGTCGAACGTTCCACGAACCTTGGAAACCATGAGGTGGCGAACCGAGAATCCGACAGTGGAGTGGACGGTGTCGATGACCCAGGTTCCGGCGGTCAAAGCGGGCAAGGTTGCGGTGGTCATGGAAGCTCCTGAATAAGTAGTTGAATGTTCAAGTTCTTGTAGCTTCAACTATGGACCCCAGGAAATCCTTCCGCAAGATCATGTGAGCTGCATCACAGTGTTTGTGCTTGCGGCGTAGACCGCGTGAAGCGCCGACGCTGTCACCGACTGATGCACCGCAATGCCCCAGCGCCCTTCGGCGTTCACCACGCACTCTGCAATGGTGACTGCCGAATTCGCACTCCCGGAAGAATTCGGGTTGCGGGGCAGTGAATGCTGGGTGAGCGAGACGACCTCGACGGCTGAGCCCTGTTCGGTCAGGATTTTGCTCAATGCCTCGACTGGCCCGGACGCACTGGCCGCGGCGGTGACCTCGCGCCCGTCGCGATCGATGGCAACGAACAACTGATCACCGTCGGCGGTGTGTTCCAGTGAGTACCGACGCACTCCTCCGTTGTACCCGTACTCGCGCAGCAGCAGTTTCCACAGTTGGTCGGCAGTCATTTCGGTGCCCGAGTCGTCGGTTTCGAGCTGCACCCGCGAGGCGAAGTCGATCTGCAGGCGCCGGGGGAGTTCGACCCCGTACTCGGTCTGCAGCAGATATGCGATTCCGCCCTTGCCCGACTGGCTGTTCACACGAATGACCGCCTGGTAGTCGCGGCCGACGTCGGCGGGGTCGATCGGCAGGTAGGGGACCGCCCACGGCGCCGATCCCGGATCGACGCCGGCAGCCTCCGCGCTCTCGTAGTGATGCGCGAAGCCCTTCTTGATCGCGTCCTGGTGGGTTCCGGAAAATGCCGTGTACACGAGATCGCCGCCGTACGGGTGGCGTTCGTGGACGGGAATTCTGTTGCAGTACTCCACCGTTCGACGGATCTTGTCGATGTCGGAGAAGTCGATTTCCGGATCGACGCCCTGTGCATGCAGATTCAGCCCCAGTGTGACCAGGTCGACGTTGCCCGTCCGCTCGCCGTTGCCGAACAGGCATCCCTCGACGCGCTGCGCGCCGGCCAGCACTGCCAGTTCGGCGCACGCAACGCCGGTGCCGCGGTCGTTGTGCGGGTGGACCGAGAGGATCACCGAATCGCGTCGGGCCAGATTCTGGTGCATGTATTCGATCTGATCGGCATAGATGTTGGGGGTGGCGATTTCGACTGTGGCAGGCAGGTTGTGGATGACCGGGCGATCGGGACTGGCGTCCCAGAGTTCGGTGAGACTGTTGCAGACCTGCAGGATGTAGTCGGGTTCGGTGAGGTTGAAGACCTCGGGTGAGAACTCGAATCGCCAGCCGTCGTGGCCTTCGCCGCCACGAGCAACGTCTTGCGCGGCGCGGAAAATCATGTCGTGCAGCTCTTCTCGCTCCTTGCCGAGAACGACGTTTCTCCACGTCGGCGCAGTCGCCGTGTACATGTGGACAACCGCGTTCGGCAGCCCCTCGATCGATTGATACGTCCGTTCGATCAAATCCGTACGCGCGGCAGTGAATACGACGATAGTGACGTCGTCGGGAACGAGATCGAAGCGCACCAGGTCGCGAACGAAATCGAAATCGGTCTGACTCGCGGAGGGGTAGCCGACCTCGATTTCCTTGTAGCCGATTGCCACCATCAGTTCGAACATTCGACGCTTGCGTTCGGGGTCCATCGGTTCTGCGAGGGCTTGGTTGCCGTCACGCAGATCGACGGGCACCCACAGGGGCGCCGCGGTGGTGCGATTGGACGGCCACGTCCGCTCGAAAGTCGGAATGTCGACGCGATCCCACGCGGCGCGATAGCGCTCGGACGGCATGGGTGACGGCTTCTGGTTGTTCCAGCGGTTGGCGCGGGTAGTACTCATCTTCGGTTTCTCCTGCGGTCGAGTCGAGAGACCGGCATGGCGAAACCCCGCGGAGGGGTGCCGGTCTTTCAGGCCCCGCCGCGGCAGTCGAGAAGGAGTGCTCCTGTAGCCATGCGGGCTACACTAGAACGAAATTACTTATCAGACAACCTGAGGAGTTCACGTGTCCCCGATCGTCGAGCGTCGGCTGCTCACCGACCAGGCCGCGGAGTTGCTACGCGCGCGGATCGTGAGCGGTGAATGGGAAGTCGGCGCCAAACTTCCAGGTGAAACCACTCTTGCTGCGCAGTTGGGTATCGGGCGGTCCACTATCAGGGAAGCAGTGCGGACTCTCGCGGGCCTCGGCATGCTCGAATCGCGGCAGGGCGCCGGGGTCTTCCTACGGAGTACGACGCCTCCGGATCAGTGGCCCCGAGTGCTCGAAGCCGAGGCGATCCTTCACGTCGTCGAGGTGCGCAACGCGGTCGAGATCGAAGCAGCTCGCCTCGCTGCGCAGCGGCGCGATGCCGTTGACGTCGCGGCTCTGCGGCAAGCGCTCGACGGTAGAACTGCCGCAGCGCACTCTGGCGACGCAGCGTTCGTCGACGCCGACATCGCCGTCCACCGAGCAGTGGTGGACGCGGCACACAATCCCGTGCTGTCGGAACTCTTCGAGACCTTTGTACCGCGTCTGCGGGCTGCGTTGATCGAGTTGATCGCGGTTCTGGACCTGCATCCCCACAGCCAGCCCGATGCGGACGAGCATCGAATGTTGGTGGACGCCATCGAAGCCGGCGACGCGGAGGCAGCCGTACGGATCAGCCGGGCACACCTCGACGACATGGCGGCAGCGTTGCGACGCTAGACGCCCGGCTGTTCGCGGCGTTCGAACTCGAGGTCCATCTCGAGGTCTTCGTGGTGGGTTGCACGGAAAGTGATCAAGAAGACGATCCAACCGGCGACAGCGACCCCGACGAAGCTGACCATCCGATATACAAACCATGCCGCAATTGCCTGCGCTCCACTGGCACCGGCGATCGTCAGCGCGGTGATCAGTGCGGTGTCCACGTAGCCCAGCCCGCCGGGCAGCAGCGGAATGCTGCCGACTGCTTTGGCGGCGGTAAAGGCAATCAGGAGCCCCGCGAAGGAGGGTTCCGCGCCCACCGCCCAGCATGCGAAACCCAAACAAGCGACATCGGCGACACGATGGATGGCCGACCACCCGAATGCGATGACCGAGTCGGTGCGGCTGAGCTCGACCGAATCCAGTTGCTTGAGGATTTCGGACCAACGGTGCATACCGCGCCCGGTCGGGTTCTTGCGAGAACGGTTGTACAGCGCCAGAACTCGGTGCCCGATGCGCTCGATGCTGCCGGGATTCTGGGCTATGTATCGCAACGCCAGAAACAGTGCTGCCATGCCGACGAGCGAAATCGTCAGCGTCACCGGGCTGACCTTGGTGCCGAACGCCGCCGCGCCGGTAGCGCCGAGTAGTGCCAGAGTCGCCGCGGCGATGACACCGCACATCGCCAACTGCCAGGATGCGACAACCGGTGTAGCGCCCCACTTTCGAGTCTGCTTGTACGTGAACGCAGTGGAGAAGACCTGGCCCGCAGGCAACGTCAGCGCCATTGCCGTACTGGCATAGATGACCGAGAGGTTCTTGAGGTGACCGGCAACCACACCAGCGGCATTGAGCAGACGTTGTTGAACGGACGCGTAACCGCTGAGTGAAATGAGTTGGGCCGCGACGCACGCGGCCACCCAACCCCAATGGATTTCGGTCAGGACCCGCCAGGCCTCACTTAGCCTGGGCCAGAGATATGCGCCTTCGACTATCAGGAGGGCGATGAGTGCTATCCCGAGCACCCACTTCAGCCACCAGAAGCGCCCTCTGGCCCGACTGGTCTCGGCCACGGGCGAGCGTGGTCGTCTCAGTCGCCGTGGGGTGTTTCCAGGCTGAGCCATCGACTCACCCTAACCAATTTGATCCGGATCGACCTCTGGATACTTTTCCGGCCACGCCAGATGCGTCAGTCGTCGGCGCCCACGCAGTTGGACTTGCTCTCCGAGTTCCCACTCGGCCTGTTCCTCTTCGTCGGCGAAGTACAACGCGCTCGTCGACGCCAGCACCCGGCTGGGCCGAAGTTTCGCGAGCTCGGTGAGCCGTGACGCCTCGTTGACCGGATCACCGATCACGGTGTACTCGAAACGTTCGGCAGCACCGATGTTGCCGGCGACCGCGAGCCCCGCGCTCACACCGATTCCGACGTCGAGGCCGGTGATGTCGTTGAGCTTGAACCGCAGCTCGCGAGCCGCCGCCAAGGCCGCAGTCGGAGCGTCGGGCCGATCTAGTGGTGCACCGAAGATGGCGAGTGCCGCATCACCCATGAACTTGTTGACAAAACCATGGTGACGATCGATGACGTCGACGACCACACGGAAGAACTCGTTGAGCAGTTCGACCACTTCACCCGGCGGGCGCTCGGCCGCGGCACCGGTGGATCCGACCATGTCGACGAACAGAACTGCCACGAATCGAGTTTCGCCGCCCAGCTCGGTACCGAACTTCAACGCGCGCCGGGCCACGTCCTCGCCGACGTGCTGACCGAACAGCTCACGCAGCAGACGACGCTCGTCGGACTCTTTCATCATGCGGTTGAAGCCGACCTGCAGCCGGCCGATCTCACTGCCGTCGAACACCTCGACGCGTACGTCGGTGGCGCCGCGCTGCACCCGCTCGATGGCGCGTCGCAGTTGGCGGATCGGATCGGAGATCTGGGTAGCCGTCAGCATCGACAGCGCAAAGGCCTGCACGATCGCCATGATCGAGATGAGCAGGATCGCCCACGCGAGCGAGTCGGGGGAGAACTCGAGATCGGTCGTGAGCTGCGTCGAGCACAGCAAGATGATGCCTGCGACGGGCATCAGCGTGCCGAGACCCCAGGTCATCGCCAGCCGGGTTCCGACGCCAGGCGCCATGGTCCGATCGAATTCGCCCTCGCTCAAGGCCTGGGCGGCGACCGGACGCAAAATGCGCTCACCGAGCATGTAGGTGAACCCGAAGGTCGTGGTCGCGGCCATGCAGACCGTCACGATCACGGCGATCGCGAGTCCGGGCATCTCGGTGATGGTCAGGAACACGAAGATGATGCCGCCCAGAATCCACAGCACCAGGTGGACGATGGCCTGGCGAAGCGGCGCGTGCAGTGCCGCCATCTGCTCGGACCTCGTCGGTGGACCCCCGCGCAGCCGCCAGCGAATGACCGACTTCAACATCATCGCCGCCGCCGTGAGGCTGACGGCGCCGGCGAATGCCAGGTACACGCCGAAGATCGCGAAGTTGCGGACCCGGTCGGCAACTATCGCGTCGGACTCCTGGATCGGCACGCCGTACCGGACGAAGGCAAAGACCAGTACCGCGCCGATCAGATTGGCTGCGAGCATGGAGAGCATATAGAGGGGCCACCGGCTGCGGATGGTCACCGCTATTGCTCTGTATGAGGCCCGCACAGGGTTCAATTTAGCTGGCAGAGGTCGAAGTGTTGGTACGCGCGTCCGATTATTCGTCCGCTCACCTGTGTCGGCCGGGCCGGTTAGGCTCGCGATGTGAACGCAAACAGGGGGCGTGCGGAGCGAGCATCGAGGATGAACAAACCCATCTCCGCCGACGCTCGGGCGGTGCATCCCGGCGTGCGCATCGCTGCGGAATGGTCGTGGCGCCTCATTGTGATCTTCGCCGGACTGTTGGTTCTCGGGTACGTCGTACTCCGCCTCGAAACCGTGCTCATCCCGGTGGGGCTGGCTCTGCTGGCATCAGCTCTGCTGATCCCGATTGTCGATCGGCTACAGGTGTGGGGTGTTCCCCGCTCGGCAGCCGTCATCGTCGTTCTGCTTGCCTCGATCGGGCTGGTCGCGGGAATCATGACGTTTGTCGTCGAGCAGTTCATCGACGGGTTGCCCCAGCTCACCGACCAGTTCACGGCCAGCGTCACGCAAATTCAGAACTGGCTCACCAGCGGTCCGCTGCACTTCAGCGAGGATCAGATCCGCCAGGCAGGTGATTCGGTCGTCAAGTCGGTGCAATCCAATCGTGAGTCCCTGACCAGCGGCGCTTTGACCACGGCGACAGTCATCGGCGAGATCTTCACCGGGGCATTGCTGACGCTGTTCACTCTCATCTTCTTCCTCTACGGCGGCGATCAGATCTGGCAGTTCGTCACCCGGATAGTTCCCACCGACGCGCGTCGTCGCGTACGGATCGCCGGTTCTGCAGGTTTCGGGTCGCTGATCGGCTACGTGCGCGCCACGGTCGCGGTTGCCGCCGCCGACGCGATCGGTATCGGTGCCGGCCTGGCGATCCTCGGGGTGCCGCTCGCCCTGCCGCTGGCGTCGTTGGTGTTCATCGGCGCGTTCATTCCGATCGTCGGTGCATTTCTGACCGGTTTTCTCGCGGTGCTTGTCGCTCTGGTCACGAAGGGTTTCCTGACGGCGCTGATTGTCCTCGGCATCATCATCGGCGTCATGCAGCTCGAAGCGCACGTGATGCAACCGCTGTTGTTGGGTCGCGCTGTTCGCCTGCATCCGCTGGCAGTCGTTCTCGCCATTACAACGGGCATCGTTCTCGCTGGAATCGTCGGCGGGCTCTTGGCTGTTCCGATCGTCGCGGTCCTGAATACCGCTATTCGTTCCCTCCTCGCCGACGACCCGGACATCGCGTACGCCGAACTGCACGTCGAAGATCCGGAAACCCCACTGTTCCCCGCCGAACCCGACGAGCCGCGCGCCGAGCCTCGCATCGTGAACCCCACTCCTCCCGATGACTGAGCCCACCCGCCGTCGTCGGCTGCACTATCAGCCGACCGTTCGCGAGGCGTCGGGCGTCGACACCGACCCTGATGCCCCGCTGTGGCGGGCGGCGCAGGCATTTCGGCTCGTCACGCTGGTGTACGCGATCAGCTACCAGTTCGCCTCGGCCTCCGACTACACCAACTCTCGGCTCAGCTGGTTCTTCGTCGCTCTGATGGCCGTGTGGACCGGGGTGTCGGCACTGTTGCTCGGGACATCCGGTGCTTTGTTCGGGAAGAAGCTGCCGCGGTATCAGGTGGTGATCGCCGATCAGGTGGTCGTCATCTTGCTGATGGCGTCGACGAGGCTGGTCTCCGACCACGAGTGGTATCAGAATCACCAGACGCTGCCCACCACGCTGTGGGCCACCAACGCGGTCATCTCCGCGGCAATTCTCGGCGGGCCGTGGCTCGGTATGGCGTCCGGAGTTGTCATCTCGGCGGCCAGCGCGATCATCCGCGACCAGGTCAACCTGGACCTCTGGCGCGATGCGACGGCTCCCGTGCTCGTATCGGTCGGCCTGGCGTTGGGCTTGGCCACCACCACCGCTCGGCGCTCGCATCGACAACTCGAGCAAGCCGTCCGTCTGGCGGCGGCCACCGAAGAGCGCGAGCGTTTGGCACGCGAAGTACACGACGGCGTTCTGCAGGTGCTGGCGATGGTGCGCAGGCGAGGTGCGGCACTCGGCGGCGAGGCAGCTGAACTGGCTGCTCTGGCCGGTGAGCAGGAGGTCGCCTTGAGAATGCTGATCTCCGAGCAGGTTTCGGGCGCCGCGGCAGACGTCGGCGGACAGACAGTGGATCTGTGTCCGCTGCTGACCACGCAGGCAAGCACGTCAGTGTCGGTGTCGACGCCCGCGCACCCCGTCGTGATCGAGCGTGATCGAGCCATCGAACTGGCAGCCATCGTCGACAATGCTCTGTCCAATGTCGGGCTGCACGCCGGGCCCGCGGCGAAGGCATACGTATTGCTCGAAGATTTGCCGGACGAGGTGATCGTCAGCATCCGCGACGACGGCGTCGGAATCCCCGAGGGTCGCTTGGCGCAGGCCGAAGCCGAAGGCCGCATGGGAGTATCGAAGTCCATTCTCGGCCGAGTGCAGGTGCTCGGCGGCACTGCAGTACTGCAAACCGGGCCGGGGGAGGGCACCGAATGGGAGATCAACGTTCCGAAGGGGAAAAGTGAGCGCGGCTGACGAACATGGCGAGAATCCGGTGACGGTGATGGTCGTCGACGATCACCCGATGTGGCGCGACGGTGTCTCCCGGGACCTCGAAGCTGCCGGCTTCACCGTGAGCGCCACGGCGGAGGGTGTCGAGAGTGCGCGCCGCCGGGCCGCCGCCGTGCAACCGGCGGTGGTTCTGATGGACATGAACCTGCCGGACGGAAACGGTGCCGACGCCACCACCGCAGTTCTCGAGGTTTCGCCGAAGAGCAAGGTACTGGTGCTTTCGGCCTCTGCCGAACGTGACGACGTCCTCGACGCGGTCAAAGCCGGAGCGTCGGGTTACCTGGTCAAGAGTGCTTCGGTGGCGGAACTGCTCGAGGCCGTGCGAGCGACTTTCGACGGACAAGCCGTCTTCACCCCCGGCCTCGCCGGATTGGTGCTCGGTGAGTACCGCCGGATGTCGACGGCACCGGCCGACGATCGCGCACCCGAGCTGCCTCGGCTCACCGACCGTGAGACCGAAGTGCTCCGTCTTGTCGCCAAGGGGCTGAGCGCAAAACAGATCGCCACGAGGCTCTCGCTCAGCCACCGGACCGTCGAAAACCATGTGCAGGCAACGCTTCGGAAGCTTCAGTTGGCCAATCGCGTCGAGCTCACGCGATACGCGATAGAACAAGGTCTCGAATAACGTTTATCCTGGAAATCATGGAGGCCAGGAATCTACGCGTATCCGATGCCGAACGAGAGCATGTCGGCGAGCTGCTGCAGAAAGCTGTCGGTCAAGGGATGCTCTCGCTCGGTGAGTTCACCGAGCGCATGGACACTGCCTTGGCCGCAAAGACACGAGGTGAGCTCAACTCGGTTCTCGCCGATCTTCCGGGCATCACACTGATCTCCGACTACGACCCACCCGCGTATCCCAATGCGGGTCAGCCGATGTACCAAGGCCAGCCCTACCCGGCGCCGACGTACCAACCCCAACCGCCGCCGGTTCACCCGAGCCCGCCTTACCGCGCTCCCGTCGGGGCTCCGGTTGTAGGTACTTACGGAGCGGCAAATGCTGCCGTGATCCGTGGACGAATGGCGACGGTGACGCGGAACGGTGCCTGGATCGTTCCACCAGCTGTCGTGGTCGACACCAGAATGTCCAGTGTGACTATCGATTTCACGCGTGCGGTGATGCAGACGCAGGTCGTGAACATCTCGATCGACGACTACGCCAGCTCGATTTCACTGATCGTTCCCGAAGAGGCGACGGTGGACATGAACGGTGTCGAGGCAGTCGGGGGAAGCGCGTCGAACAAGGTTCGGTCCGGCCCACAGATGGGCCCGCTGCATCTGGTGGTGCACGGCAAGGTGCGATTCGGCAGTGTCACCGCGAAGCATCCCTTCGGTACCACGATCCGAAAGATGTTCGGCTCCTGACCTTTCAGTGATACGCGCGGGTCAACATCTCGGCGACGCACACGGGCTTGTCACCGTGTTCTCGTTCGAACGTCTGCGTCACCGTGATCTGGACACCGCCGTTGATCGGTTCGACTTTGCTCAACGTCGCGCGCATGCGGACACGAGAGCCGACCGGAAGCGGAGCAGGCAACCTGACCTTGTCGAATCCGCAGTTGAGAGCAAACGCAAAACCTTCGAGCGAGAACATTGCGTACGAGAACTTGGGGCCGAGTGAGAGCGTGTAGTTGCCGTGCGCGATGGTTCCGCCGAACGGTGACTCCTTCGCGCGATCCACATCGACGTGAATCCACTGATCGTCGCCGGTGACCCGGGCGAACTCGTCGATGGACTCCTGGGTGACATCGTGCCAGTCGCTGACGCCCAGCTCTTGGTTCAGGTTGGCGCTGAGGTCTTCTGCTCCGGTGAGTACAAGCATGAATCTTCCTTCGATCGGTAGGTGCTGACAGTCGGTCAGTGACTTTCGATGCCGAATCCCACACCGTGTGTCTGTGCGATCTCGGCGGTGGCAACGAGATCGAATTCGATCCCGAAGTCTGCTTCTACCCGCGCTGCAACCGATTCCGCGGCGGAACCTGCTTCGGCCAGTAGTTTCGTCATCAGTTCGAACAGGTCTTCCATTCCTCCGGGCGTGATGATTTCGAGAATCCGCGCTGGAGCGTCGTCGGGATTCCACACGGCGTGCCACTGGCCACGCGGTTTGAAGATCATGGCGCCGGTCTCCGCGTAGACGACCTCGTCTCCGACCATCGCTGCGACGCGGCCACTTTGAACCACCGTGTACTCGTCTTCCCGGCTGTGGCGATGGACCGGTGAGGTCATCGAATGCGGAGCGATGCGGTGTTGTACAAGAGAGAAACCTCCCTCGGTTTGTTTGTTACGAACCATCATCCGGACGCCGGTGGCCGCGAGGGTCCCGGCGAGGTCTTCGTCCGGTCCGAGGACGGTCGTGGTGGTGTTGTTCGGGGAATTCGGTGACATCGATTCAGTCCTTCGTCGTCGTGAGCGTCGTTGGCCGCGCTCCGGTTTGTTGATTCCCGAATCATGTACCAATCGGTCTAGTGATGCAAGGTTTTGACAATTTATGCACTTCAACTGTTGTCGATATGTGTACTGATCGGTATATTGAACGTATGTCTACGAGGGATTTGTTGGTCGATGCCGCTGCCGATCTGTTGCAGCGGAAGGGCTACGCCGGAACGGGTGTGTCGGAAGTTCTCTCGGCTAGTGCGACTACCAAAGGTTCCTTGTACTTTCACTTTCCCGGCGGCAAGGAAGAACTCGCAGGCGAGGCTCTGAGACGACGTGGCGAGGCAATGGCCGATTTCATCCGGCACCTGCTGGAGAGCTCACCCGATGCAGCCACCGCGATCTCGGCATTCGCCGCCGCATTGGCTGCGCGTTTGTCGGATTCGGACTACGAACGTGGATGCGCCCTGGCTACGGCAACACTGGATGCCGCAACCGAATCCGAGGTCATCCGCGGTGCTTGTGCGGACGGGTACAACTCGTGGCTCGCACTGCTGGCTCAGCGCCTCGAGGCAGACGGTTGGTCCCGCGAAGACGCCGAGTCCGAGGCAATTCTCGCTCTGTCCGCACTCGAGGGCGCGCTGGTCCTTGCTCGGGCGCGTCAGGATCCCGCTCCGCTTCACACTTCGGGTCGGCTTCTGTCCGAACGATTGCGGAACGCGGCACCTCGGCGTTAGTGCCCTGTCAGTCGATGATGCAGTCAGTCGAAGGTGTCCTCAGTTGAGTACGAGAAGTCCTCAGGCTGATCGAGTAGTACTACTCATCTGATCGGTTCGGCCACGCAGCAAGCTCGAAGCCATGACCACACCGAGCTCTTCCGCCGTCGATCCGCGACTGGTGACCGCCCTCTCGGCCGAGTGCGACAGCATCGGCCGGCAGTTGCGTCACATGGGCCAGAACCTGTCGATCCTGCAGACTCAGCTGGCCTCGGCTACTGCGACCCCGCCCATGCCGGTAGTTCCGGCACCCGCAGCTCCGGTGCCACAGGTGCCGCAGATGCCGCCAATGCGTCCTCAGCAGAGCGTGCCCGCGTGGCAGCCGCCGACGTATCCGGCTGCCGCACCTCGCCAGCCCTGGTGGCAACGCGACGGTGTCATCAGTCGACTCCTGGCCGCGGCCGGTGTTGCCGTCACACTGATCGGCGTCGTGATGCTGCTGGTACTTGCAGCGCAGGCCGGATTCTTCGGACCTCCGCTGCGGGTGCTCGGCGGTGCGCTCCTTTCCGGCGCCTTGGTGTCTGCCGGGGTGCGGGTCCACGGACGACCAGGGGGCAAAGTGGGGGCAATTGCCCTGGCTGCCACAGGTTTTGCAGGGATGTATCTCGATGTCGTCGCAGCCTCCGTTCTCTACGGTTGGGTGACGACACCGCTCGCGGTGGTGATTGCCTTCGGAATCGCCGCCGCCGGCGTTGCCCTCGCCGTGAAGTGGCATTCCGAATCGCTGGCGCTCATGATCGTTCTGGGAGCAGCGCTGCTGGCTCCCGTGTTGACGTCGGGAATATCGTTGACCCTCATCGGTTTCCTCTTCGCGATCCAGTCGGCGACATTCTCCGCCCAGCTCGGTCGTGACTGGAAGTACCTGGGCATGGCGCGCACCGTACCGGTGGTTCTCGCACTGCTCGCAGCGATAGCGTCGGAGTCCATCTTTGACGAATCCGGTAACAGTGCAGTGCAATTGGTGGTCAGTGCCGGCGTGGTTGCAATCGTGGGGGCCGGCTGCGCGATGGTTATGCAGTGGACGGGTTCGCCCTCGCGTGACGGCATTGCAGGGGCGTGGTCCACCGCTACCTTTGTTGTCTCGTCCCTTCCGCTGATGAGCGTCGGAGCCGTGCTCGGGCGCACCGAATCCGCAGTGCTGTACGGAATTGCTGCGGCACTACTTCTTTCGGCTGCAGCGGCGGCCAAGCCTTTGCCGACGCAACTGCGATTCGGACTGGGCGCAACCGGCGCCCTCGCATTGTTGCTCTGCTGCTTCTCCGGGGCGACTGAATCTCTGGTCGTACCGCTGATCCTCACGGTCGGAATGATCTTCCTCGGAGTCTCGCTGTATGCGGGTTCGCGCTTCGTCTTCGCACTCGGAACCGCCTTTGCGGCAATCGGATCGATCGGATACCTCACGACGGTTCCGCCGGAAGCGTTGACGACCGCTCGCGCCGCGTCCAGGCAACTCGGTGCGATCACGGCACTCTCGAGCCTGACGGCGATAGGCGCGCTGGTGATGCTGGTCTGGGCGATTCACCGACTGAAGTTGATCGCCGATTCGAATGCAGCGGTTCTATGGGCGGCCGCAGGGTTCGGTGTCCTCTACGCGGTGACGTGCGCGCTCGTCTCATCCGGCGTCGAAATTTTCGACAGTGCAACCGGTTTCGTTGCCGGGCACAGCGTTGCAACCATCGTGTGGATGCTTGCCGCCACGTCAGCGCTGGTGCTCGGATTGAACAACCGCCAGCACGCTCGCGTCTTGCTCGGAGCCGGGCTTGCTCTCACCAGTGCGGCCGTGGCAAAGCTGTTCCTCTTCGACCTGGCCACACTCAGTGGGCTGGTGCGCAGCGTTGCCTTCCTGGTGGTCGGCTTGCTGCTCCTGCTGGTCGGGACACGTTATGCACGAGCCTTCGCCAAGCAGGAGCAGGAGCAGGTCAGCTTCGCTTCTGGCGAGCGATGAGCTCGCTCACGCTGATGGCGCCTGCGTCGTCAGGCCGGTGCCTGCCGGTGGCGTTGTCGTCGCCGTCAGGGGTGGCGTCCGAGACTCGGGGCTCGTTGGTAGGCGAAGGCGAATCCGTGAAAACCCCGTTACGACGCTCCGGAGCGGTCGGTGGAGGCGGCGACTGGGGGGTCGCCTCCACCGAGGTCGGGGCTGAACCGTTTGTTGCAGAGCCGTTGGTAGCACCGTTTGCGGAGCCGTTCCGGCTCGCGCCGTTGGAGCCTGAACTGCTGCTGGCAGCACCGTTGGTCGCCGAACCGTTTGTCCGCGAAGGCGTCCGGACCACCGGCAGTGGACGTGAGGCCGGGGGAGTCTGTTCCCGGGCCCGCAGGTCCGACAACCAACTCTCGATGGGACGCTCGGCCGGCGCAGCGGGCGTGGGGTTTCTGCGCTTGTCGCTGGCATTCGGTTGCGGCCGGTACGAGGGATTGGGTACAGGTGCCTCGATCAGGTTCTGGGGGGCGCTGGCTGCACTCCCGATATCGAGACGACGTCGCGGTGCCGGCTTCTCCGCGGCGGGAGCCTCCGTGTTGGGTGCCTTGATCGCCATTTCGCTGAGCGGAATGGGCTCGGTGAGAGGATCGGGAACGCGAGGTCCGCTTTCCGGCTGTGCAGCCGGGGCAGGCGGCGGCATGACCCGCGAGGCCGCTTCGATCTTGCGCGGCTGCCCCGGTCCGGCGATCGCACCGACAGGCGCGATCTGCGGGACGTTCGCGAGTACCAGCTCGTTGTCGAGGATCGGCTCGCCCAGCCCGATCTTCTGCTGGATCCGCTTCATCCAGGCCGGAGCCCACCAGCAGTCGTCGCCGAGCAGTTTCATGGTCGCGGGGACCAGGAACATTCGGATGAGAGTCGCGTCGATGATCAGCGCGGAGATCATGCCGTAGGAGATGTATTTCATCATCACCAGATCGGACAGGCCGAATGCGCCGGTGACCACGATCAGAATCAGTGCGGCAGCGGTGATGATCCGGCCGGTATGTGCCGTGCCGATACGGATGGATTCGGTAGTACTCGCGCCCTGCGCGCGCGCTTCGACCATGCGGGAGAGCAGGAACACTTCGTAGTCGGTCGACAGGCCGTAGACGATCGCGATGATCAACACCAGGACGGGAGACATGATCGGTCCCGGCGTGAAGTTCAAGAGACCGGAACCGTGCCCGTCGATGAAGATCCAGGTCAGGATTCCGAGCGTCGAACCCAGTCCGAGCGCGCTCATCAATGCGGCCTTGATGGGCAGGACGAGCGAGCCGAACGTCAAGAACATCAGCAAGGTCGTCAGCAGGATGACGGATACGACCATCAGCGGCAGACGATCGAGCAATGCGTCGACGCTGTCCTGCTCGATGGCCGGAGTACCGCCGACCAGCACAGTTGTGCCCTCGGGCCAGTCCGCGGACCGCAGATAGTCGATGGTGGGACGTGCCTCGTTCCGCTCCGTCAGACCGGCCTTGAGGACGTTGACACCGTCCTTCGTCGCAACCTCCGGGGTGAACTTCTCGACCAGACCCGGCGCAGCATTTGCGGTCTTGGAAATCTGACCGAGGGTGGTGTTGTCGGCTCCCTCGATGACGAGTCGAACGGGCTCGGTGCGATTGCCGGGGAAGAGTTCGTCGAACTGCGCCTGCGCGACACGCGTGGGGCTGTCCGGGGGCAGGTACGTCTCGTTGATACCGCCGAACTTGATGCCCGTCAGCGGAATGATCATCAGCAGTAGAGCCGCGACGATCGGGACCGCGACCTTGAGCGGATGCTGCATGACCCAGCGGGTGAGCTTGCCCCAGAAACCGTTCTCGATTTCCTCGTTGGTCTTGGTCTGGCGCAGCTTCTTGAAGGTCAGCGCGTCGATCCGCTTGCCGAGAATGCCGAGAATCGCGGGAAGAATCGTGATGGACGAGATCGCGGCAAGCATGACGGCAGCAATGGCGCCGTAAGCCACCGATTTGAGGAAGCCCTGCGGGAACAACAGCAGACCGCCAAGGCTGACGGCAACCATGGTCGCCGAGAACATGACCGTTCTACCCGCCGTCATGACCGTTCGGCGTACTGCGGTCGGGGTGTCGTACCCCTCGGCTATCTCTTCTCGGAAACGGCTGACGATGAACAGTCCGTAGTCGATCGCGAGACCCAGGCCGACCAGAGAGACCACGGGCGCAACAAACGCGTTGACCTCGGTGAAGTTGGTGATCAGTCGAATGATGCCGTTGGCGCCGATGACGGTCAGACCGCCGACGATCAACGGGAGGGCAGCAGCGACGACGCCACCGAAGACGAAGAACAGCAGGACACCGACAGCAGGAATCGCGAGCATTTCCATGCGCTTGATGTCGTTGGCCATCGTGTCGTTGAGCGAATTCGCGACAGGTTGCAGGCCGGCGAGTTGCACGTCGACGCCGTCGATGTAGAACTGCGACTCGACGTCGCGGAAGTTGTTGGACACCGCGGTGTCGTTGTCTCCGGCGATCGCGATGCTGGTGACCGCGTGTTGCTTGGTCTTGTCCGCCAGGGCCGCCACCGAGAGACCGTTGTCGACCTTGAAGTACGAGCCGTTGATCTTCATGATCTGGTCGGGGTTGTCGGCGACGAGTCGCTGCAGATTGTCGATGACCTTCGCTTGGAACTCGGGGTCGTCGACGGTCTTGCCCTCCGGCGCCGTGTACAGCGCCAGAACGTCACCCGTCGTGCTGCGTCCGAACGTGCCGTCAGCGAGTTTGGCAGCCTCTACCGATTCCGACCCCGGATCGTCCCAGCCGCTCTGGCTGAGATGATCCTGCAGGCTCAGGCCGTACGCAGCGAGCCCGAGGAGCCCCGCCACCATGACAGCGATGACGGTGAAGCGGGCTCGATAGACGATGCTTCCCCAGCTGGCGAACACTGATCAACTCCTACTCGGCAACACTTTTTCGCCCGATGAGCAGGGCAGAAAGCGGTCGGAACGGCTGCAACCAGGCGCCCTCGTCGGGCAGGGTGTCCAGGCTTACCCGTGGCAGAGGCTCACGGAAGACACCTGGGATGTCCTCGAGATCGACGAAGTCCAAGATATCGGACGACACAGCCCAGCTGGCGTGTTCACGGAACCCGAGAACCTGGACCGGGATACCGGTTGCTGCGATGTCCTCGAGAGGTTCGCGGAACGCTTGGCCGTCGGCGGACGCGACCATGATTCCGGCGAGGCCCTCGCCGTACCGGAGCGCGATGTGCTCGAGCATGTCCGAATCGACATCGCTGTCTTCATCGACCTTCGGCTTGGCGAACACCGCGAAACCCACGTTACGCAAGGCTTCGACCCAAGGACGAACGACGTCGGCGCTGCCGGACGCGATGTTGGTGAAGACGGTCGCTTCAGGCTCGAGCGTGCCGCTGTTCTGTGCGGACAGTTCGGCGGTGCGAGAGAGCAGCCAACGACCCAAAGCGTCGAATCGTGGCCGGTAGGCGGCGGTAGGCCGGCCACCGAGGATAGCGCCGAGGCCCATGTCGAGGTTAGGGGCGTCCCAGACCAGAAGCACCCGCTTGGGGTGGCGGGAGTCACGACCGAAGTCGAGAGGAGATTCCGACGACGTCACGTCGTCGGATAGCTGTTCGCTGACGCTCATGCTCTGATCTTCCCCCATATAAGCTCGGTGATTGCACTTCCGACCTTATGGGCTTTGTCCTCGAACTTGGTGACCGGACGCTCGTGGGTCATCGGAGACTCCCAGTCGAGTGCGGTCAGCAGCGGCTCGGCATTGCCGGCTTCTTCGATCCATTCGGCGTACTCGGCGTGATCGGTTGCCACGTGCAGGACTCCGCCGGGCTTGAGGCGGTTGGCGATCAGCGAGAACGTCGGCCCCTGCAGGAGGCGACGCTTGTGATGGCGGGCCTTGGGCCACGGATCCGGGAAGAACACCCGGACGCCCGTCAGGGACTCGGGGGCGACCATGTTCTCGAGTACGTCCATCGCGTCACCGCGCAGTACGCGGACGTTGGGAATTTCTTCGCGTTCGACCTGCTGGAGAAGCTGCGCGAGCCCGGGGCGGTACACCTCGATCGCGATCAGGTTCACGTGCGGTTCCGCCTTGGCCATTGCGGCCGTCGCGGTGCCGGTACCCGAACCGATCTCGATGATCAGGGGTGCTTCGCGTCCGAACCATGCGTTCGCGTCGAGCGGTGTGTCCGAGACGTCGGCGCCGATGAGCGGCCACTGACGGTCCCAAGCCTGCTGCTGTGCGTCGGTCAGCGCACCCCGGCGAGAGCGAAAGCTGGTCACTCTCGGATGGAGACGGGACCCCTTGGTGTGGTCCGTCTGCCCCGTGTCAGGGGTCTGCGGTGCATGCTGATCGGCTTCGTTCACGAACCCATTGTCACGCATGACCCCCGTTTAGCGCAGACGGGTCTGAAGTTTGAGTTGAGACTTTCCACGGAAAGTCCTGAAACCGTCGACTTCGGACTGTCGGCGAAAGGGCGGTGTCACCTGCCGTCCTTGCCGAGAACCTGACAGAATCCCACCGACACGATGGGGACGTGGGGTGGGGATGAACACAGGATTTGCATGCAGTAATTGGTCACGAATGTTGCCCGCAGAATCGATCGACGACGCCTGCGTGGAGCCGATCGATCAGTTGCGCGCTCTGGCATATCGGCTGACATCGATCGATTCGGGAGCCGCCGAGGCGGTTCACTCGGTGCTCGGATCGCTGACAGCGCCGCTCGAATTGGTGGTCGCCGGGCGAGCCGGGGTGGGGCGGTCGTCGTTGGCGCGGATCCTGGGGCGCGACGACCGGTTCTCGCGCAGAGTTGTCGGCGCACCGGTTGTGGTGACCGAGTCGAGGGCATTCGATGTCCCTGGAACGTCGAACCCCGATCTGGGTCGTCGTTGCGTTGTCTACGTGGTGGTCGACGCGGTCCGCGACGTCGACGGCCGAGCCATTGCTCGAGTTTCCGATCGTGTGGTCGTCGCTGCGAACAAGGCTGACTTGTTCGGTCCGCGCTGGGACGAGGCGCTGGGACGGGCGGCGGAAATCTCGGAGAACGTCGGCGTGCCCACGGTTCCGGTGGAGACACTGACCGGGCGCGGCGTCGAAGAGTTGTTCGCGGCTCTCGGACCTGTTCTGGAGGCGCAGTGGTGGGGCCGGGTCGAGCAGATCGGCCCGGCGCTGAGGCGATCTGCCTCGCGCAGCATTGCGGGCAGGGACGAGATCGAGTTGTATCTGAGTTCGGACTCCGCGGTGTTGTTCGGCGCTGCGGCGGCGATGATGAGCCCCGAAATTCGAGCCCTGCGTCAAGGCGAGCCTCCCGATCCTCGTACCGCTGACGACGCGGGCACGTGCAGCCGGTGGTGGGGCGAGCTCGTGGACGAGTCGGAACAGTGTCCGCAACAAAGGGTCTCACTGATTCGACGCGGGTATGTGCGTCGGTGGGCGCAGCTCGGAGGCGATCGCTCTGCCCCGGCGGTGACCGATGAATAGCGTTTCGGTACTTCCGGATTCGGTGCTGCGCGTGGTGCAGCGATGGAATCCGGCATCCGATCCGGGTCGCCAGGTCGCCGCCGAAACATGCAGGGGCACTCGCATTTACGTTGTCGGTCCACCAAGGGGTGGACGGGAAGACGTCGCGCAGATGTTCGATGCTTCGGATGATTGTTCGTCAGTGACACGCGAGGTGGACGCCGACGTCGTACTTCTGGTCGTCGATGCCGCCAGTGTGATCGGACGCGAGGATCTCCTTCTCCTCGGCGACGCTGCGGCGAGCGGAACCCCGGTGGTGGTGGCGCTGACCCGCGTCGACGTCTATCGAGACTGGCAGGCGGTGCGCCGGCGTGATGCCGAGATTCTCGCTTCGCACTGCACCGCTTTTGCGCAGGCTCCCGTGGTCCCGATTGCGCCTGGTCAGGAGCAGTCGCTCGTTGCGGTCGTGAGCCGGGCGGCACGGGAGAGGGAAGCAGGTGGTTCGGATTCCGGAGTCATCGCACAGACGCGCCGGATGATCGAGATGGAGATCCGGAATCTACGTGACGGTGTTCCTGGTGCCGAACTGCGGGCAGAGCGATCGCAGCTGCTCGCAGACCGTGACGGCCGGCGAGGCGAACGCCTGGTGCAGGTGCGAAGCCGACTGCAACGAGCGCGCGGGGATCTGTCACAACAAATCGCCGAGGCAACCCGGGCGACGGTCGCCGGGGCACGTGCATGGGTCGACACGGCCTCGCGAGCCGAATTGGGCAGCGTGCCGACGCGACTGCAGCACGAGGTCGACCACCACACCCGGGTGTTCGACGCCGCGATGGCGGCAGCGGTGGAAGTGGCGGGCACGACCGGATACATGCCTTCCCCACGGATTCCGGAGGGCCCGCCGCGCCGTCAGCGCGGAAACGAGGACCGGGTGACAATTCTTGTCGGCGCGTCCGCGGGTCTCGGCCTCGGCCGTATCGCAGTGACTCCGCTGGAAATGATTCCGGCCTTGGAGTTCGCAAGTATCCCCGTGACGTTGATTCTGGGTGGCGCCGCGGCGTGGTGGTTGGCGCGAACTCGCGGGCTGACGGCGGATCGTGCCTACTCCAGGTCGTGGATCGTCGAATCGATGTCGACGGTTCGCGCACAGTGGGAGCAGCGAGTCCAGAGTGTTCTGCTCGAGGCCGAGGCGGATCTGGGAGCGGCGATCATGGCGGAGAGCCGCGAGCAGGTGGCGTCGGCGCAGGCCCGAATCGTGGAGATCGACGGTGAACTTCGTGAGCTCGCCGCGGCCAGATCGGGTCAGCTCGCGTCGTGCGAGCGCGACCTCGCCGTTTTGAACGCCGCCTACTGATCATTCCGCGAGTGCAGAGTTCTCCACAGTGCCGCAATTTCGGCCTCGACTGATCGTCGGGGTCTGGTAATACTGAGCGGACGGTTTCGGTAGGGGTTGCCGAAGCAGTAGGTCACCATCCAGTAGGGGGAGTAATGGACGCATTTCTGATCACGGCCGGACACATCGACGGGCACGAAGCCGAAGCGCTCGATCCTGGGCGTATCGAGCCCGAGGCCTTCGGGCCCGCGTCGGGACCGGTCGATGCCGGCGACCTGAACTTCGACGCCTTCGACTTGGACGGTGACGGAACGGTCGACAGCCGTGTCGTCCACTCCGACGACGCCGTCGTGATCGTGTCCGATTTCGATCGCGACGGTAGCGCCGATCGCCTCACGATGATCGACTCGGACGGCGACTACTCGGCCTGGGAATGCAGTCGAGACGACGAAGGCGCCCTCGTCTGGCAGAAAATCGATGCCGGAGCGCTCTGAAAAGCTTCCGTTTATGTGCTCTGAGCGCCGGGTAGGCACCTGAACACACCAACTGAATCGTTTCTGTGACATTTCTGACCGCACCCGATTACCTGCAGGTGAACAGCCAGCGTTAACCTCAATACATAGGACACCCGGCGTCCGTGAAATCCACGTGAGTGGATGACGCGGCTGGACCCCGTCGAGAGGGGGACACCGGGATCGACTGGTATCGGGGCGCTGCAGTTCGCATCCGGTGTCACGAGAACCCGGTTCCGGCTCACCCCAGGAGAGTTTGATGACCTCAGCGACCATTCCCGGTCTCAATGGAACTGACGGCACGCCCCCCACGCAGCACAAGGAACTGCTTGCATGGGTGCAAGAGGTTGCCGAACTCACCCAGCCTGATCGCGTCGTCTTCGCAGACGGCTCGGACGAAGAATGGGACCGACTGACAACGAAGTTGGTCGAGGCAGGAACCTTCACCCGCCTCAACGACGAGAAGAAGCCGAACTCTTTCCTCGGCAACTCCGATCCGTCCGATGTCGCGCGAGTCGAATCGCGTACGTACATCTGCTCGAAGGAAGAAATCGACGCAGGTCCCACCAACAACTGGATGGACCCGGCGGAGATGCGCACCCTCATGGGTGACCTGTACCGCGGTTGCATGCGTGGACGCACCATGTACGTCGTGCCGTTCTGCATGGGCCCCCTCGACGCCGAGGACCCGAAGCTGGGCGTCGAGCTCACCGATTCCGAGTACGTCGTCGTCTCCATGCGCGTCATGACCCGCATGGGCAGCAAGGTTCTCGACAAGCTCGGCACCGACGGGTTCTTCGTCAAGGCGCTGCACTCGCTGGGCGCTCCGCTGGCCGAAGGCCAGGAAGACGTCGCGTGGCCGTGCAACGACACCAAGTACATCACCCACTTCCCCGAGGATCGTGAGATCTGGAGCTTCGGTTCCGGCTACGGCGGAAACGCTCTCCTGGGCAAGAAGTGCTACTCGCTGCGTATCGCCTCGGCAATGGCGCACGACGAGGGCTGGCTGGCCGAGCACATGCTCATCCTCAAGCTCATCTCGCCCGAGGACAAGGCCTACTACATCGCGGCGGCATTCCCCTCCGCTTGTGGCAAGACCAACCTCGCGATGATCCAGCCGACCATCCCCGGGTGGCGCGCCGAGACCCTCGGTGACGACATCGCCTGGATGCGTTTCGGTGAGGACGGACAGCTGTACGCCGTCAACCCGGAATTCGGTTTCTTCGGCGTGGCTCCCGGCACCAACTGGTCGTCGAACCCCAACGCCATGCGCACCATCGACCAGGGCAACACGGTCTTCACCAACGTCGCTCTGACGGACGACGGTGACGTCTGGTGGGAAGGCCTCGAAGGCGACCCGCAGCACCTGATCGACTGGAAGGGCAACGAGTGGACGCCCGAGTCGGGCACCCATGCGGCTCATCCCAACTCGCGTTACTGCACCCCGATGTCGCAGTGCCCGATCATGGCTCCCGAGTGGGACGACCCGAAGGGCGTGCCGATCTCGGCAATCCTGTTCGGCGGCCGCCGCAAGACGACGGTTCCGCTGGTCACCGAGGCTCGCGACTGGCAGCACGGCGTCTTCATGGGTGCAACGGTCGGCTCCGAGCAGACCGCAGCAGCCGAAGGCCAGGTCGGTACGGTTCGCCGCGATCCGATGGCAATGCTGCCGTTCCTCGGCTACAACGTCGGTGACTACTTCCAGCACTGGATCGACCTCGGCAAGTCCGCGGACGCGTCCAAGCTCCCCAAGGTCTTCTACGTCAACTGGTTCCGCCGCGGCGACGACGGACGCTTCCTGTGGCCAGGCTTCGGCGAGAACTCTCGCGTCCTGAAGTGGATCGTCGAGCGTATCGAGCACAAGGCTGCCGGTATCGACACCCCGATCGGCGTCGTTCCCACCGGATCGGCACTCGACATCGAAGGCCTGGACGTGTCGGACGCCGACATCACCGAGGCTCTCGCGGTCAACATCGACGAGTGGAAGGCCGAGATCCCGCTCATCGAAGAGTGGTTCGACTTCGTCGGCGAGAAGCTGCCGACCGGCATTCGCGACGAGTTCGAAGCTCTGAAGCAGCGGTTGGCCTGATAAACCGCCCCCGTATGTAGTGGCCTGATGCCGCATTGGTTCAATTTGATGAACCGATGCGGCATCGGTCGTCTGTATGCCCTTGCCTGTAGCCGTTAAGCAGTTCAGCCGTTATGCAGTTCAGCCGTAAAGCAGTGATCAGCGAGCGGGTCGACACACTCGATCCTCAGGAGGACCAGATATGAGCGGGATCTACAACAACGTGACCGAATTGGTCGGGCGCACCCCGATCGTGCGGCTCAACCGTCTGACCGAGGGCCTGGACGCACAGGTCGCCGTCAAGCTCGAGTTCTACAACCCGGCCAACAGCGTCAAGGACCGGATCGGCGTGGCGATCATCGACGCCGCCGAGAAGTCCGGTGCACTCAAGCCCGGTGGCACCATCGTCGAGGGAACCAGCGGTAACACGGGTATCGCACTCGCCATGGTCGGTGCTGCTCGCGGCTACAAGGTCATCCTGACCATGCCCGAGACCATGTCCACCGAGCGTCGCGTGATGCTGCGTGCTTACGGCGCCGAGATCGTGCTGACCCCGGGATCCGAGGGCATGGCCGGTGCGGTCGCCAAGGCCAAGGAAATCGTCGAGCAGACCGAGAACGCTGTCTCGGCCAGCCAGTTCGCGAACCCGGCCAACCCGGCCATCCACGAGGCAACGACGGGCGAAGAGGTCTGGGCCGACACCGACGGCGCCGTCGACATCTTCGTGTCCGGCATCGGCACCGGCGGCACTATCACCGGCGTCGGACGCACCCTTCGCAAGTACAAGCCCGAGGTCAAGATCGTGGGCGTCGAGCCCATCGACTCGCCGATCCTCAACGGTGGCCAGCCCGGCCCCCACAAGATCCAGGGAATCGGCGCGAACTTCGTGCCCGACGTCCTCGATCGCGAGATCTACGACGAGATCATCGACGTCTCGTTCCCCGATTCCATCGAGGTCGCTCGCGCACTCGGCACCAAAGAAGGCATCCTGGGCGGCATCTCGTCCGGCGCCATCGTCTGGGCAGCACTCGAGTTGGCGAAGCGTCCGGAAAACGCCGGCAAGCTGATCGTGGCTGTCGTGTGTGACTTCGGCGAGCGTTACATCTCCACCCCGCTGTTCGAACACATCCGGGACTGAGACTTGTGAGTATCCTCGGGACAATTCGCGAGGACCTGCAGGCTGCGCGCGGTCAGGATCCTGCCGCGCGCAGCAATGTGGAGAACGCGCTCGTTTATTCAGGGCTGCATGCTATTTGGGCGCATCGGGTTGCACATCGCATGTGGGCCGTCCCTGCGCTACGCGGCCCGGCGCGAGTGCTCTCGCAGCTGACACGCTTCGTCACCGGCATCGAGATTCATCCCGGTGCCACCATCGGTCGACGGTTCTTCATCGACCACGGCATGGGCGTCGTGATCGGGGAGACGGCCGAGGTCGGTAACGACGTGATGCTCTATCACGGCGTCACTCTCGGTGGTCGCTCGCTCGAACAGGTCAAACGTCACCCGACGCTGGGTGATCGGGTAACCGTCGGCGCTGGTGCCAAGATCCTCGGACCTGTCGTCATCGGTGAAGGTAGCGCTATCGGCGCCAATGCCGTTGTCACCAGAGATGTTCCGGCCGAATCCATCGCGACGGGTATCCCGGCGGTGGCGCGGCCACGGACCACCAAGGAAAAACTGGTGGACCCGAACAGCTACATCGATCCGGCGATGTACATCTGAAGCACTCCTTCTTCGATGGCCACCCTCGTGTAGACGGCGGGTGGCCGTCGGCGTCTGTTCAGGCTCGCGTCAGGTGCCACCCGCGACGTCCCAGTACGACGGCCGTCGCAGCGCCCAATGCTGCTCCGATCAAGGGATAGCAGGCCAGGACGAGCCAGCGCGGTCCGTCTAAGGGTTCGTAGGCGGTGGCTATTGTCGACTCGTAGTCCCGAGCCATCTGCACGTCCCGGAACGGTACGTAGGAACCCTGATAGACGATGGTCTCGTCAGGGCTGGTCATCACGTCGATCAGACTGCCCACCAGGGGAATTCCCCCGACTACAAATCCCAGAACCGCCAGAATCACGATCAGTGTGCGCATCGCCCGAGCCTATCGCCCGGCCGGAAGTTCAGACTGTGATCGACGGTTCTTCGGGGGTCGAGAGGGTCAGGATCGCCCGCACGACACGTGGGCTCTGCTCGAGTGAGCGCTCGAGTTCGCGCAACGTGTGGGCCACACGGGATTCCGCGTAGTCACCGACCAGGTCGACGCTGGCCACCAGGTAGACCTGTCGCGGCCCGAGGTATTCCATACGCAGGAACGTGATTCGGTTGATCTCGGGCAGTTGGGTGAGAGCTTCGACGGCTGCTGCCCGCAGCGTCGGTGAGGCCTCTTCGCCGACCAGGAAGCGGCGGTTCCGATCTATCAGAATTATTGCGATGACCCCGAGGAGAATGCCGACGAAGATGGAGCCGAGGGCGTCGGGGATCGGCGAACCGGTGACCTGGTGCAACAGAACACCGACGAACGCGATGACCAAACCGATAAGTGCCGCAGCATCTTCGGCGAACACGGCCCGAGTCGTCGGGTCGGATGTGTTGAGTGCCTGGGTCATGACGTCGCGGTTCACGGCGGACGCTTCGTGTCGGAGTTGTTTGTACGCCTGCCGGAACGAGATGCCTTCGAGGATGAACGAGACGCCGAGGACGGCGTAGGCGACACCGAAGTCGGACGCCGGTTCGGAATGGAACAGTTCCTGGATGCCATGGGTGATCGAGACACCCGCGCCGAGTGCAAACAGTCCGAGGGCGGCGAACATCGACCAGATGTAGGCCTCCCGGCCGTAGCCGAGTGGCTGGTCTCGGTCGGGAACCCTTTTCGAGCGGCGGTTCGCGATCAGCAGCAGCACTTCGTTGCCGGTATCGGCCCAGGAGTGGGTGGCCTCTGCGACCATCGATGCAGATCCGGTGACGATGGCGGCCGCCGTCTTGGCACCGGCGATCAGCGCGTTCGCCGCAAACGCCAGTACGACTGTCGTGGTGCTCTCGTCGGCCGATGCTTCCGTTTCGGTGCTCACGATTCTCAGGCTAGGCGGGTGACGACGGTTTCGTGCGGTGACGCTCGGCGACGGAGTGCAGCAGTGTGGCGACGGCGTCGTGGAACTGCGTCAGGCCCGGCTCTTCGACGGGAAAGTGCCCGCACCCGTCCAGCATCACGAATTCGGTGGGTGCGTTGATGCGGCGGAGGAACTGCAGGCTCAGTTCGGGTGGCGTCCATCGGTCGTCGGCCGGGTGGGTGAGCAGAACGGGCGTCGTCCGAAATGCTTCGGGTGCGGTGTGCTCGAACGAGAAGTAGCTGCTGAGGAATCCGAGTGGCACCCGAACACCGCCACCGCGCGGATCGGTTGCGCACAGCGTTGCGAGCTCCCGATTGCTGCTCATGTTCGCCACGTCGGCGACCCAACGGATGGGCACGCGGATACGGCCCACCAGTCGTTCGGTGCGCCGCATCAGGGGAGCGCCGTAGACACCCATCGGGCCGAACCGCGCCGCGGCAGCTCTGGCCGATGGATCCGAGGGATCGAGCAGGCAGGTAGCGACGACGGCGTCGGCCAGACCGGTCCGCGCGGCTACCTCGTAGGCCAGCAGACCGCCGATGCTGGCTCCCAACAACACCAGCGGCCGATCGTCGGCTGCCTTCTCGGCCCGGACGAGATCGCAGAGGAGATCGACCCACTGCTCGTACCGGACGCCGGCGGGATCGGCTACGACGGTGTCGCCGTACAGCGGAAGGTCAGGGAAGAGGACTTCGGCTCCGAGTTTCACGCCGATCCCGGCGAACGGCCACAACGCGCCCGAGTAGCCGCCGGCGCCGTGGATGCCGAGAACACGAACCGGCGCGTCTGGAACCACGGCCCGTGCGACGTGGACGGTGTTGCCGTTCCACTCCCACCACGTCGGGGTCGGCGCCGGCATGTGGTCGGTGTACCGGTCGGGCATAAACTTCGAGTAATCGGCGCTGGTCACCTACACAATTCTCGGTATCGGCGTCGCGGCTGACAACTCGCATCGGAGGACCGTGTCGACTCGGCGGAAAAGGCCCTCCCAGCAGCGCTCGAGGGCTACCTACGACGCGATCCTGGAGGCAGCTACTCGCGTTTTCGCTTCGGAAGCCATGGCAGCGACCACCAACCGGATCGCTGACGAAGCAGGGGTGTCGGTGGGCTCGCTCTACCAGTATTTCGGCGACAAGTACGAGATCCTCTCGGAGTTGGCGAACCGTCACGTGAGTGCTGCGCGGGAGAGTTTTGCGCTCTGCCATGCCGACATCGTCGAGCGTGAGCTCACCCCGGACGAGGCCGTCCGGATGTTGGTGGAGTGCGCGGTCGAAGTGAACAGTAAGCCACGAGAGTTCTTTCACCTGCTCTACGATCAGGTTCCGCGTACGCGCGAGCTCATCGAGCAGGTCGAAAAAATGAATCGGCAACTGGTACTGGGTTTTTCGGAGTACTTGCAGAGCCGCGGTTTCAGTGCGGACGATGCGTTGCTGACGTCGCGGCTGACTGTGACTGCCGTGGACAGCCAGGTGCATCGGGTTGTGCTGGAATCGGATTCACCCGAAGAACTTCGAGTGCGAACGGAAGCCGTCGTACGGCACGCGAGATCGATGATCGGGTCGCAATCTTGATCCGGTGTGCGGAATGGTGACCACAGTCCGTTATGGTTCTGACGTCATCATCGAGGTAATGGGAAGTCGGTGCAATTCCGGCGCGGTCCCGCCACTGTGAGGTCGTCCCTGCGTCGACCGTAGCCAGATACCACCCTCGTTGACGTTGTGTCATGCCACGAGGATGGATCGGTCACACCATGAATGCTGTTGGCGGAGCTCTGTCTCCACCTACCCACCTGCTTTCGCCGAAGGCTGGTGCGCCGCGAGGACGGCTCAGTCCGGGTATCGTGCTGCCCGCTCTGCTGGTCGTCGCCGTGCTCTCTGCTGTGTGCGCGTTGGCATTCGGATCCGAGATGCTCCCCGTGTCCACTGTGGTGGACGTGGTGCACTCGCGCTTCGGAGGCCCACCCGTCACGCGTTCCGAACTTGCGATCGTGTGGGGGATCAGAGCACCTCGGGTACTGCTCGGTCTGGCCGTCGGCGCTGGTCTTGCCGTCGCCGGCGCGGTGGTGCAAACCCTCGTCCGTAACGCTCTTGCCGATCCCCACCTGCTGGGAGTGTCGTCCGGCGCGAGTGTCGGTGCCACCGCCGTCATCACCACCGGACTGTTCGCCGGCGCGGGAGTGTGGGCGCTCAGTTTCGGCGCGATGATCGGGGCGTTGGGAGCTGCGATTCTCGTCTTCACCATCGCGACGCTGCAAGGCGGTATCACTCCACTGCGATTGGTTCTGACCGGCACCGTTACCGCATCCGCCCTGTCGGCGATCGCGAGTTTTCTGGTGCTGCGTACCAATGATTCCCAGGCCGCGCAGTCCGTATTGTTCTGGCTCCTGGGAAGTTTGGCCGGGGCATCCTGGGACAAGTTGTGGGCGCCGGTCATCGTTGTGTTCCTGCTGACGGCAGCGGTGTTCGCCCTGCACGGTTGGCTGGATGCGCTGGCGGCCGGACCGGACGTCGCGGCTTCGCTCGGTATTCCCGTCCGAACCCTGCGAAACGTGCTGTTCGGCGTGCTGGCAGCGTTGGTCGGCACGATGGTTGCAGTGTCCGGCGCGATTGCCTTCGTAGGCTTGGTCATACCGCACGTCACACGCATGCTCGTCGGAGCCAGACATCGAGTGGTGTTACCGGCGGCAGCACTGATCGGCGCGTCCTTCCTGGTGTGGGTCGACGTCGTGGCGCGGACCTCGTTGCGGCCGACCGAGATCCCGCTGAGCGTGGTGACCGGGGTGATCGGGGCCCCGCTGTTTCTCCTGCTTCTCGGCCGTCGGCGCTACCGATTCGGTGGCAGTTCGTGAGCGCCCGAGCCCTGGCGCTGACCGCGTCCGGAGTAGTTGTCCGCATCGACCGTCGAACCATCGTCAAAGGCGTCGACATCGCGGCCGACGCCGGCGCAGTGGTCGGCGTGGTTGGTCCGAACGGCTCGGGCAAGTCGACGTTCTTGCGTGCTCTCGCCGGTCTCGGGCCGATCGCCGGCGGTGACATTCGTGTCGGCGGCGACTCCGTGCACGCGATGTCCGCGCGGTCGAGGGCCAAAGCCATTTCCTTTGTGGCGCAGGAAGAGCAGAGCCCCGCCGATTTGTTGGTTCACGAGTACGTGAGTCTGGGCCGCACACCACATGCAAAGCCCTGGAGCGTCGGTGGAAAGCACGAGAATGCCGTCGTCGATCGTGCTCTGGGCGAGGTCGGAATGATCGAGCACCGGTTCTCTTCGATGGACACGCTTTCCGGCGGTGAGCGTCGGCGGGTGTTTCTCGCCCGAGGTCTCGCGCAGGACGCCGGTGTGCTCATCCTCGACGAGCCGACCAATCATCTCGACATCCGGCATCAACTCGAACTGCTCGATCTGGTCCGGTCGTTGGACCGGACGGTGATCATGGCACTGCACGACCTCGATTTGGCTGCGGCAGTGTGCGATCGGGTGCTAGTGCTCGCGGATGGAGTGGCCAGGGCGTTCGGACATCCATCCGACGTACTCACCACCTCGGTGGTGGCAACTGTTTTCGGCGTCGAGACTTTCGAACTCGTGAACCCCGCGACAGGCCGTTCACACCTCGTATTCGAATCACGAAATTCTCAACCACAACAATCATTTTCGGAGAGTGCACTTTGATACAGGTCAAGACCCGCGCGTCGTTCGGTGCGGTTGTAGCCGCGACAGCGTTGTTGACAGTTGCCGGCTGCTCGGCAACTGCACCGGTGGACGAAGCTGCAGACAAGACTTCGGTGACATTGGAGAACTGCGGGACCGAAAGCACTTTCCAGCTTCCGATCGAGAACGTCGTTGCGACAAGCAATGCGGCCAATATCGGCACCATTCTTCGAGTCGGCGGTTTGGATCGTCTCGCGGCCGTCGTGTTGAACACGAACAACGACGCGGTCATGGAGTCGATGTTCGGCCCTGGAATTGCGGACGTCCCACACCTGGACGGAACGATCACGATGGAGACGATTCTGGGTAAGCAGGCGGACCTGGTGGTCGGCTCCTACAGCGGCTTGTTCAAGGGCGCCTCCGGTGTGACGCCGGAATCGCTGCAGAGCAACAACATCGATGCATATGTGATCTCCGATAGTTGTCGGCAGAGTGCCGCAGCGGATTCCGCGCTCGGCAC
The DNA here is from genome assembly GCF_048573875.1 of Rhodococcus sp. SB1D. Classification (NCBI taxonomy): domain Bacteria; kingdom Bacillati; phylum Actinomycetota; class Actinomycetes; order Mycobacteriales; family Nocardiaceae; genus Rhodococcus; species Rhodococcus sp. SB1D. The sequence continues at coordinate 122,968 of NZ_JBMAIQ010000008.1, read as the reverse complement.
GATGGGTCCGTGGGATGCCCTTCGTGCGGACGTGACCAATTACGGAAAGCTGTTCGGAACCGAGGACATCGCCGCCGAGGCATTGACCGAATTGGATTCACGTTCGGCACGTCTGGAGTCCGCGCCAGATGCCGCCGACAAGCCGAAGGTTTTGATCTACGACAGCGGTGAAGAAGATCTGTACACCAGCGGAGGCAACGGAGCCCCCAACGGAATCATCGACGTCGCCGGGGGAACCAACGTGTTCGCCGACGTCGACAACACCTGGTTCAAAGCGAGCTGGGAGACCGTCGCGAAGGCAGAACCCGACGTCATCGTGATCATGGACTACAAGAAGAGTGCCGACGAAGTGCAGGGCAAGATCGACGCGATCAAGAGCCGAGAAGGCCTGCGTGACCTCGACGCAGTCAAGCAGAACCGTTTCGTCGTACTCCCGCTCGCCATGTTCACCAGCGGGTTCCCCAATATCTACGGCGCGGAACAGTTGCGCGCGAAGATCGAAGAGTTCGGACTCGCTCCGTCGAGCGGGATCGACTGGACAACCGCGCCGTCGGCATGAGCAACAACCGGTGCTCGCGTCGGGTGATTGTCGTACTGCGGCCGACCGTCAGCGGCCTCGACGAGTCGGCCGCGCGACGGATGTTCGACGCTGTTCAGGCGGGCACCGACGCCGACGTTCGCGTTGCGTACCTCGATGTCGCTTCGCCGAGCCTTCACGAGGAACTCGATCGAGCCCATGTCGATGACGTCGACAAGGTCGTGTTGATTCCAGTTGCGGTGCCGAGGGATCGGTACCTGCTCACGTGGACCAGCAAGGCGGTTGCGAACTGGCGCGAAACCCGGATCGACGCCGAACTGGAAGTGACGCTCCATGAAACGGAAACGCTCGAAGGTGCGGTGGCCGGGCAGGTGATCGACGAACTCGACTCGGCGGGAAAGCCGATCACCGCGAGTCCGGCGTCGTATCGCAGTCCGGCGTGGTCCGTGATCGAGCAGCACGATAGGCATCTGTTGGTGTGCAAGGGCCCTCGCTGTATGGCGTACGGAGCAGGACCGTTGCACCGGGCGATGAGCGCGGCGGCCAAAGGCACTTCGGCAAAGGTGACCGGAACCGGTTGTCTGAGCCCGTGCAACCTGGGGCCGTTGGTGATCGCGAACCCCGGCGGTACCTGGTTCGGGCACGTGGACGCCGGTGACGCTGAAGCATTGGTCGCAGGTCAGGAGAATCAATTGGAGGATCACGTTCTGGACCGGTAGATACAGGTCGGCGAAACAGAGAACCCGCTGAGCGCGAAGTGCGCTCAGCGGGTTCTGTCCATCAGTGAGACGGTCAATTCGATTCAAGTGGTCGAATATTTCTTGCGGACCCGGTCAGCCTGAATTGATTTCTCTTGAATGCAACCAGGACCCTGTGGCGATTGTCCGTCAATCAGACGACTGCCATGAGTATCGAGATTGGGTAGAAATATTCAGACCAATGCGAATTCGAGGAGTGAACCATGGGATACGACAATAGGTGCCGGGATTGCCAGCACGGCAAATGTTCGGTCTGCAACGGGGAGGGGAAGGTGTGGGGAACCTTTGGAAATTGCACGAGGTGCCACGGGCAAGGCGGTAGCCCATGCGCGCAGCACCGATGAGTCAATGCTGCTCAGGCTAGCGCAGTAGGTTCGGTGAACGTCGATGTCAACGCTATGAGAGTTGGCTGCCGAATGCCTGAATCCGGCGAAAAATATTCGTTATCAATCGGTCGAGAGGATATTCAATGGACATGGTAGTAGTCGGATTCATTGCATTCATCTCCTATGCTGTAATCGGTCGGGCAATAGGGACGTCTTACTGGAGAAGGAAACACGGAGTGTATCGCTCCTTTTTCTCGACAGAGGCGATATTTACAGGAATGTTCGGATTTCTAGCAGTTGGTCTCACGTGGCCCGTTTCCATATTCATCCCTGCAGTTCGAGCGCCCGAGCTTTGCACGCACGGCAGTCATATCCTGGAACGGGATTCTGCGCGTCGCGAGTATGAGCAGGTGGAGGATGCGCTTCGTCGGGAGCGTGGACTGGCCTGAATGGTGCCTCGATTACGTTTGAAGCCCGCCGATTGACCAATCGGCGGGCTTCAAACATTCATGTCTCAGGAACCGAAGGGAAGGGTTCCCGGCGGGATCTGGTATCCACTGCTGCCGACGGAGGCGCTGCCCCAGAGTGCGAGGAAAGCGTTGATGGCGTTGGTGAGCATATGAATGTCCTTTGTGAGATGACTGATTCGTTTTCGACGGTACCGGGTGGATCTGTGGATTCGCTGGGAGTTGGCACCCATTTCATGGGGCTGGCACCCGTTCCGGCAGGTCGGAACGGGTGCCAACTGTCAGCAAAGGGTGCCAACTCCCGGGTGGGTCAGCCCACGTAGCCGGGCGGCATGAGTACGGACTTGGTCTCGCAGAAGGCTTCGAGGCCCTCAGGTCCGTTCTCGCGACCGATACCGGAGTTCTTGTAACCACCGAACGGTGATCCGGGATCGAAGGCGTACCAGTTGATCGCGTAGGTACCCGTGCGGATCTGCGCGGCAACTTCGAGTCCGTGATCGATGTCGGTGGTCCACACCGATCCGGCGAGGCCGTAATCCGAATCGTTGGCGATCTTGATGGCCTCGTCCTCGGAGTCGTACGGGATCACCGAGAGAACGGGTCCGAAGATCTCCTCGCGTGCGATGGTCATCGAGTTGTCCACGTCGGCGAAGATGGTCGGCTCGACGTACCAGCCCTTGTCCAGGCCGGCGGGACGTCCACCACCGAGTACGACGCGCGCGCCTTCTTCCTTGCCCTTGGCGATATAGCCCTCGACGCGCTCGCGCTGCTTCTCGGAGATCAGCGGGCCGAGTTGTGCTGCGGGATCGGACGGATCGCCGACGGTCATGAAGCCTGCGGCGGTCTTCATTCCCTCGATGACCTCGTCGTAACGCGAACGGGGAGCGAGGATTCGGGTCTGAGCGACACAGGCCTGACCGGTGTTCATCAGGCCGGACATGACGAGCATCGGCATTCCGGCGGCGATGTCGGCGTCCTCGAGGATGATCGCGGCGGACTTGCCACCCAGTTCGAGGGAGCAGCGCTTGAGGTTCTGTGCGGCGATGGCACCGATCTTGCGGCCGACGGCACTGGATCCGGTGAACGTGATCTTGTCGATGCCCGCATGAGAGACCAGATATTCGCCGGTCTCGGCTCCGCCGGGGAGCACGGAGATGACGCCTTCGGGAACACCTGCCTCGGTGAAGATCTCGGCGATCACGTGGACAGAGAGAGGGGATTCGGGTGCGGGCTTGAGCAGTACGGTGCAGCCGGCGAGCAGTGCGGGGGCCAGCTTGTTGATCGCCAGGAACAGCGGGACGTTCCAGGCCAGCACGGCGGCGACGACGCCGACGGGCTCACGGGTCACCTTGGTCTGCCCGAATGCGCCGGTGCGCTTCTCTTCCCACGCGAACTTGTCGGCCAGCTCGGCGTAGTAGCCCAGCGTCGCCATCGACGGGGTCTGCTGCATCATGCCGACCATGGCGGGCGGCTGGCCCATCTCGTTGGAGATGAGCTGGTTGATCTCCGCGCTGCGCTCTTCGATCAGCTTGGCGGCCTTGGCGAGGATCGCGCCGCGCTCGGCGGGGGTGGTGCGTGACCACGGTCCCTCGAACGCCGCGCGGGCTGCGGACACGGCCGCGTCGATGTCTGCCGGTGCTGCGATGGGACAGCTGCCGACGCGCTCCTCCGTTGCGGGAGAGAACACTTCGAGTACCTGGTCGGTGGCCGGGGCCACCCATGCTCCACCGATGTAGAGCTTGTCGTAGTCAGTCATCAATTCATTCCTCGGTGTTGTCGGTCGCCGCGAGGGCATACGCGTCGTCTGCCTGTGCGGTGTCGGTGAAACTGGTGAATCCGTATTTCTCGTGCGGTCCGATGGCGGCTACCTCGAAAAGACCGGTGCCGGTGTTGGTGTTCGTGCCTTCGGTGAGCGTGAAGGACGCGAGGTTGTCGACGGGGGAGAACATGCGTTGGAACGGTTCGATCTCGTGGACCTTGTGGCGGAGCCCTTGTACGACGAGTTCGCCCTGCCACATTCCGTGACGCCAGTCCTGTTCGAGCCCGTAGCCGGTGCCGATTCCGATGTAGTTGGCCAGCAGCAGTTCGCAGGCGACGGTGAGGACTTCACCGCCTGGCCGGTGGAAGGTGATGGTCGCTCCGGTGACGTCGCGGGTGTCGGGGCAGAACGTCAGTTCGTGTTCGGGTCGGCCGAGCCATTCGTTGTCCCTGGCTTCGTCCGGCCACACTCGCATGGCTTCTTCGACGATGCGCCTGCCTTGCTCGTCTTCCTGCATGATCACCGAGATCGTGAACTCGTCGAACTGCATGACCGCGTAGATCCAGAAGAAGTTCTGGATTCCGTCGACGGCGCGTCTGCCTTGCGGTTCGGCTTCACCGACCGGACGCACACCCCACGAGCGGTCGCGGTTACCTCGCCACGTCTTCGGGTCGATCGCGAAGTCCTCCCCGTCGACGGTGAGCGATCCGGTCCACGTGCCGGTCTGCAGGAAGCGTGAGGTGTCGAACGTGACTCGTTCGAGTTGACGGCGAAAGTGCTTGGGCTCGAGCGCCGCGGGGATGGTGGCATCGAAGGTGATGTCGAAGGAGAGATCGTATTCGCTGCCCGGTTCGAGGACGACGCGGAGCTTCTGCAGCCCTTCGAGCACTTCGATGCGCAAAGGCCCGACGGTGGTGTCGGTGCGGTCGGCGCCCAGAGCCTTCGACATACGAGCAACGATGTGGTCGTCACCGCGGCGCAGTACCGCGAAGGCGTCCATGACGCCGAGGTTGGGGTACTGGCCGAGTCCGACGATGAGGAACACGTCGGGGGATTCGGTGGGGTAGCAGTTGAAGTAGTAGCGGTCGTAGAAGTTTCGATCCGAGGTGGCTACGTGACGGATCGGTTCGGCGATCTGGTGAACGGGATAGTCGTCCATCGGTGAGAGCATGTCAGGCCAACCTCTCCCAGTAGGTACCGTCGAGCATCGCGGCCAGCGAAGCGCGGTGCATGATCATGTCGTCGGGGTCTTCGGGTCGCTGTGACTGGCCGAAAGCTATGGCGCGAGCCTGGATTCGCCACATGATGACCGCCTGACGCAGTGCGGCATAGGTAACGTAGAACTCCAGATCGTGTGGGGTGTGGCCGGTGATCTCGGCGTAGGTCTGCGCGAGATCCGGCAGTCGAAGGAAGTCGGGAAGACCGGGTAGGTTCGCCAGTCCGGCGATGTCCTCGAAGAACCTGTGCAGGAATGCCATCCAGCCCAGATCCATCTCCCGCGGGCCGAGAGTTGCCATTTCCCAGTCCAGTACGGCTACCGGCGCGAAGTCCTGGTACATGACGTTGCCGATGCGCGAGTCGCCCCAACAGAGCACTGCCGGCGAATCGTCCGCGGGATTGTTCTCCTCGATCCAGTCGAGGGCACGTTCGATGAGCGGTGATCTGATCCCGTCGGAGACCACCCACTCGTAGTACGCGCGCTGCTCGGCGATGTGCGCCGTGAATGCTTCTCGTGCAGTCGTTCCCGAATTCGGGAGTCGGAGGAAGTCGAAACGCTCACCAGGTTTGTCGATGGCATGCAACTGAGCCAGGACGTCGACCGAGCTGCGCTGCAGGGTCTTTCGCTGCTCGGGTGACGCTTCGGTGACCCACGATCCGAAGTTGTACGGCATGACGTCCGGTGGCACGTCGCCGGAGATGCGTTCCATCACGAAGAACGGCGCACCCAACGCGTCCGGGTCGGATTCTGACCAGTACACCGCGGGTACGGGCACTGCCGAGTGCTCGCGCACCTGAGCCATGGTGCGGAACTGGGATTCGAGGTCGTAGGCAGGAAAGACCGGCATGGTCGATTCCGTCGGCGCCACCCGAGCGACCAAGGGATGATGTTCGCCGTCCCAGGTGGCGTCGAAGAGGATGGTTTCGCTGGACATGCCGTTGGCTGCGGGCAAGGTGACGTCGGCGACGGTCACAGTGGATCCGCTCGGCACCTTGCCGGCCATCCACCGTTCCAGGCGCTCACGGAGGTCTTCGGTGTCGCGGAGGGAATCGCTTGGTCGGGCGACCTGGGCGTGATGCTCGGTTTCATCGGTCGAAGAAGCAGTCGAGGCAACGTCAGATGAGGAAGCGTCTGGGCTCACGGTCACCTCCTTCCCGTAGGCGTCACGTGCAATGCCCGTAACGGTGTGAGTCAGAACACTAAAACACGTTACAGAAATTGGGAACAGGTGGCACCCGTTTAGTGGGACTCCCTGCGGATTTATCGAGGAAGAACGCGTGTCAGATAACGGCGGTGAGCGCGAGCAAGCCCGCACCGGTCAGAGTTCCGGCGCCACCCAGCTCGGCGGGAACGATCCGGAGCCCGGCGATGAACGACAAACGGGCATGTCGGGCAGCCGCGTCGAGCATCGGTTCCCACAGCGGTGCACCCGACTGGGCGAAACCGCCGCCGATCACCGCGAGGTCCATGTCCAGGAGGGCAGCCGCCGAGGCGATGGCACCACCGAGCGCCGTGCCTGCACGGTGAAGCGCGTCCACGGCGATCGCGTCGCCGCTGCGTGCACCCTCGGCTAGTTCACGGCCGGTGTTCCCCGACCAGCCCTGGCTACGAGCCCATCGCACCGCGGACGGTCCACTTGCCACCGTCTCGAGGCAGCCGACGCCCCCGCAGCTGCACGGTTCGGCAGATCCTGGAACGACGAGGTGGCCGATGTGACCGGCGTTCCCCGTGCGACCCCGAGCAATCTCACCGCCGAGAACGATTCCTCCGCCGATTCCCGTCGAGACGACCAGGCTCAGGAGGTTCGGGGTTCCGCGTCCGGCGCCGTGGTGGAACTCCGCCAATGCCGCTGCGGCTCCGTCCATTGCGAGGGCGGTTCCGGCATCGGGAAAGACGCTGCGGACGCCCGCTACGAGCTCGAATCCTTGTGCCCACTCGGTGATGTTGATGGGAGCGACGACGCCGGCGACGGTGTCCACCGGCCCGGCGCACGCGATGCCGACACCGTCGACCTCTCGGCCGTCTGCGACTCGTTCGAGCAGCGCCGCACAGGATCCCCACGGGTCGGTCTGCGGCGTCGGAACGCTGTCGAACACGGGAACGCGGCCGTCCTCGGACACGACCCCGGCAGCCATCTTGGTACCACCGATGTCGACTGCGAGGCGCATGTCGCTATCGCTTTTCGAGAACCACGACGAGGTTGCTCACCAGGAACTCCCGCAGACCGGGGACTCGGACCATCCACCACGCCCACGACGGGTGGTAGCGCGGGATCGCGGCGAGCAACGTGCCCTGGCTGGTTCCACGGGCCCAGCGTAAGCCGTCCGTGGCGCCGACTTTGAACAACGACACCCCGAATCTGTTCTTCGGTTCGCGTCCGGTCTTGCGTAGGTACCGCTTGGCTGCGTACTCGCCACCCAGCGCGTGCCACGGTCCGGTTTCGTGGCCGCCGAACGGACCCCACCACAGGGTGTACGAGAGAACCATCAAGCCGCCGGGCTTGGTCACGCGCAGCATTTCCTCGGCCATCAGCCAGGGCTCGCTGACGTGTTCGGCCACGTTGGAGGAGAAGCAGATGTCCACGGACGAGTCCAGGAACGGCAGTGCCAAACCGGATCCGCGCACCGCGCCGCCCACCGTCAGACCTGCTGCGTGCATCTCCGACGGATCGGGTTCGACGGGAATGTAGCGGGCACCTGCGGCCTGGAAGACCTCCGCGAAATAGCCCGGACCGCCGCCGACGTCGAGGACAGTGAGACCGTCGAGGGATCGTCCGGTGTGACCTTCGTGCAGGTCCGAGATCAATTCGACGGAGTCGCGCGCAAGCGCGCCGTAGAAGATGTCGGGCGCGGACTGCTCGTGGCGGAAGTCGCTGAGCAGGCCGAACGAGCGTTTCAGGGTTGCCCGTCGGCCGAAAATGCGGGTCACTGCGGGCTTGGTCACGGGTAGCAACTTTAGCCACTGGGTCGCCCGGTCCACGAACACCGTCAGGAGCGCGGCAATACGGACGCTCGAACAGTTAGGGTGTTCGGCAGGGTTACCGGCCGGTCAGGCGGGGCATCCCGCAGGATCGCCCGAACCGGGGTGGCCACCGACCAACTCAGGGAGTAACGCACGTGCGCGAGGTTCTGTTGCTCTGCTGGCGCGATACCGGGCATCCCCAGGGCGGTGGAAGCGAGCGTTACCTCGAGCAGGTCGGATCCCAGTTGGCCGAGCGCGGTATCAAGGTGACGCTGCGGACGGCGTCGTATCCCGGGGCGCCCTCGTCGGAGGTTCGAGACGGCATCACCATCAGCCGGGCCGGTGGACGTTTCAGCGTGTACCCCAGCGCTCTGGCCGCCATTGCCGCCGGACGTCTGGGTTTCGGATCACTCAAGGGCATTCGCCCCGACGCGGTGATCGACACCCAGAACGGCATCCCTTTCTTCTCGAAGACCGTGGCGGGTGCACCGGTCACGCTTTTGGTCCATCACTGCCATCGCGAACAGTGGCCGGTGGCAGGCAAGCTCGTCGGCCGGATCGGCTGGTGGGTCGAATCGCGATTGTCACCGCGCACCCATCGACGTAGTCAGTATCTGACGGTGTCGCTTCCCTCAGCGGAAGAATTGGTGGACCTCGGTGTCGAGCGCGAACGAATTGCCGTGGTGCGTAACGGTGCCGATCGGCTCCCCGTCGGCGTCGACGCGGGCGGATCGATCACCAGGGCCGAGCGTCCCACCATCTCGGTTCTCTCACGGCTGGTGCCGCACAAGCAGATCGAGGACGCACTCGAAGCGGTCGCAGCCCTGCGGCCGACGCTTCCGGACATCCATCTCGACGTCATCGGTGGTGGTTGGTGGGAGCAGAACCTGCGCGATCGCGCCGCCGAGTTGGGGATCGGTGACGCCGTCTCGTTCTACGGCCACGTCGACGAGGCTCGTAAACACGAACTGCTGGCGCAGTCGTGGATCCACCTCATGCCTTCGCGGAAGGAAGGGTGGGGCCTGGCGGTCATCGAGGCTGCGCAGCACGGTGTTCCGACGATCGGTTACCGCAGTTCCAAGGGCTTGACCGATTCGATCGTCGACGGAGTGACCGGGCTGTTGGTCGGCGGTGAGCACGCCGGCGACGGCGACATCGCTGATCTGACGCAGGCGGCAGGCACCCTGCTCCGCGACCACGAACTCCGCACGGTGCTCGGTGAGAAAGCTCGGGTGTGGTCGGGCGAGTTCTCCTGGGAGCAGACCGGCACCGGAGTGCTCGAGGTGCTGACCGCGCACAAGGACGGTCGGTGGGTCTCAGGACTGGCCGCGCCTCGCGAGTCGAATTCGGTTCTGGTTCAGTCCGACTGAGATCAGCGCGATCACGCCCATCAGTATCCAGGCGAGATGCGCAACTATGACGGCCGTTCGGGCGCCGGTCGAGGCTTCGTGCGCGGCAACATCTCCCGGTACCCGGTAGAGCTCGAGATCGTTGTCGGCAAAGACCTGTTCCAAGCCGTCGAGCGTGGTTGCCGAGTTGCCGAGCTGGCCTGGTGTCTCACGCTCGATCAGTACCCATCCGACTCCGAGATCGGCCAACTGCGTAGGACTCCCGCCGGCAAGCAGCACATCCTCGACCTGGGTGGCCCGGGTTCCTTCACCGCCGACAGCACCACCGGCAACCACCAGTTGGCCGGTCTGCAGCACGTCGAGGGGCAGGAAGCGTGGTGCGGGGTCGAGTACCGGCGCATCACCGCTGTAGGGGAACGCGCGGAACATTCCGGCGGGAAGCACTGCAACGTCACCGGTTTCGTCTCGCAGTTGCTCGGTCACCACGGTCCGGGAACCGGGGTAGTGCACGGGCTTCAACGCGCCGCCGACACCCCACACCAGATCCGGCAGTGCCACGATCGTCACCACGACGGCGGCGACCGAGAATGCCGGGCGGGGGAGGGAGAACCGATTGCCTGCCCACATCACCGCGGCGGCCGCAGCAAGTGCGTAGAACGGGACGGCCAGCGCGACCCACTTCTGCGCGTCACGCAGTAGACCGGCGCCGGTGAACACCTCGACCGACCATCGGCCGGCGTCGAGACCCCACGGGGTAGCGCCCATGGTCGGACCCAGCACCGCGAACAGGGCCAGCAGTCCGAGTCCACTGACAACAGGATTCCGGCGTCGGCGCCACAGAGCGGGCATACCGGCGAACACCACGACAAGCAGAAGAACTGTTCCCACCAATGCGAAGAGTGTTGTGCGCGTGGACGGTACCGCTGCCGAGTTCCAGATACCGCCGAGACCGGCGAGGCTGCCGAGCGTCGCGAGTCCCGGTTCTGCTCGGGCGGCAAAGGCGGCGACTCCCGCCGGATCGGAACCGTCGCCTGCTGCTCCGGATACGAAGGTGGCGACCAACCACGGCGAGGCGGCGACGAGGAACAGCCCGATAGCGCCGCAGACACGCCGCATGGCCGAGGTTCGGCCTCCGGGGGTGGCAACTACCACCAGTGCGGCCGTCAGAGCGAGTAGAGCGCCGGTAGGTGTCAGGCCCGCGAATGCCAGTGACGCGGCCAACGCCCACCAGGACCCGGGCGTGGCTCGGCGAACTCCGATTCCGGCACACACGATCCACGGCAGTGCGGCATAACCGGTCAGCAGGCTCCAATGTCCTTGCAACAGGCGCTCGGCCACGTAGGGGTTCCAGAGCATCACCGTCGACGCGACCAGTTGTGGACCGAGACCGGCCGTCGGCAGCAGGACGGCGACCATGCGCGCCGCACCCCAACCGGCGAGCCAGAGCGCCACGAGCAGGATGAACTTGACCACCAGTCCGCCGTCGATCACGGTGCTCAACGCTGCGATCAGCGCGTCCTGGGGAACGGCGCGGGCTGCGGCGTCGGTGAGTCCGAGGGCGGAGTCGGTCAAGTACGAGCGCGGCGTGCTGACGGCGTCGCGCAGCAGGAGGTAGCCGGGGCCGAGCAGCGGTCCGAGGATCAACAGTGCCAGCGCCAGGCTGTACGCCGCAGGCAGGTAACGGCGGTATCCGGCTTGCACTGTCATGACGCGCACGATACGTGGTGCATCATTACTGCCATGCCTCGCCAACCACTCGATCGCGCCGCCGCGGCCGGGGTCGGCATGGTTTTGGTGGGATCGATGACGGCCAATGTCGCGTCGTACCTGTTGGCATGGTTGGCCAGCCGATGGTTGGGTCCGGTCGGCTACGGAGAGTTCGCGAGTCTGCTTGCCGCCCAGTTGGTACTTGCGGTTCCGGCTTTGGCGTTGCAGACGGTGGTCGCCCGCGAGGCGGTGCGTGGCAAGAGCACAGATGCGTTGCGGTCGTTGGGGTATCGATGCACCGCGATCGTCGCCGTCCTCGCGGTGGCGCTCACTCCGGCGATGGCGTGGCTGCTCGACACCGGAATCGTGGCGTCGTTCTCGGCATTGGTGACTGCGCCCATGTTGGTTCTGCTGGCCACGGAGCAGGGGTTGTTGCAAGGACACGGTCGATTCGGCACTCTCAGCGCCGTACTGGCCGGGGCCGGGGTGATGAAAGTCCTTCCGGCAGTGATCGTTCTGGCTTTCGGTGGCGGGGCAGGCGCGGCATTGGTCGCGGGCGCGGCCGGAACTGCGTTGCTGGTGGCGATAGTTCGAGTGGTCGACCGAACCGTCTCGGTGAGCGAGGACCGTCCGGTGCGTATCGGCGTCGTCTCCGTGCTCGCGGCGTCACAAGTCCAGCTCGCGCTGATCGCGTTGTCTTCGCTGGACCTGCTGATCGTCCGTGTCGTTCTCAGCGAATACGACGCCGGTGTCTACGCACTCGGCGCCGTCGCGACGAAGGTGGCGTTCTGGCTGCCACAGGCAGTGGGCGTCGTGCTGTACCCGAAGATGGCGAATCCGGCGCACTCGGCGCAAGCGGTTCGCTCGGCGTTGGCTGTGCTCGTCGGCATCGGCGCCGTGTTGGTTCTGGGGGCGGCGGTTGCCGGCCCGCTGGTGCCGATGCTCGTGGGCGACGCGTACGCCGCCGTGGCTCCGATGCTGTGGGCCTTCGCACTGCACGGTGCAGCGCTAGCGGTACTCCAGGGTGCCTTGCTGTCCGCAATCGCGTCAGAACGCACGCGAGTGGCCCTTCTGGCGTGGGCAGGACTGGCCGTGGAGGCGACGGTGATGCTGGTGTGGGCGAAGACGCCGGGAGAGTTGATCGGCGTCGCCGTGGTGGTTGCGTCGACGACGGCGTTGGCGGTGTCGGTCGCCGCAGTGCGAAGTGCCGACCGCGCCCGGCCGGCACCTCACACCGGCGTCAGTTCTCCAGACGCGTGAACAGATCGTCGAAGTAGTCGAGCGTACGCATCGCGGTGTAGACGGATCCGTAGTTGATGTTCCCACCCGTGTAGACGACGTTGTCGCCTTGTACTGCGCGGATACGGTTCCACATCGCGCGGTCGTCGCTGACGGGATCCACGCCGGGCGCGGTGGTGACGATCATTCCGTCGGCCGAGTCGAGAGCAGTCACGAGGTTTTCGGTAGAGATCTCCTTCTGTCCCTCGACCGGCCACTGGAGCTGGACGCCGAGGTCTTCGGCCACCTGCGTGGAGATGCCCTTGCGGTTGACGCCGTTGACCTTCTGATTCACGTAGTTCAGCAGCACGATCTGCTTGCTCGCCAAGCTCGGGGCGTGACGTTCCTTCAATCCGGCTGCCTTGTCCTCGTACGCTCCGATGACCTGACGGACGTCGGGGTTCTCGGTGCGATTCAGCCAACTCGCCAGCTGATCGATGTTCTCGCGCCACGGGCGCGTGAAGTCCATCGGAAGCACAGGCGCTGTCTGGCTCAACTGCTGTAGCGGCCACATGTCGGAGGCCTCACCGATGTCGGTGCAGATGATCAGGTCCGGTTCCAGCGCGAGAATTGCCTCGACGTTGACCGGTGCCTCGAACACCTGTGCCGTGGGATCGGCCGGAACCCACGGCTCGGCGGCGTCGAAGCTGTACGCGATGACCGGCAGGCCCATCGCAACGGCTGGTTCGAGGTCGAGTCTGGAGTCGATGGCGACGACGCGCTTCGGGGTGACCGGAATGTCATAGGTTCCGAGCGAGGTCGTGACCGTGCGCATCCCGGCCGAATCGCCCTCGGTACCGGCGGACCTCGCGCAACCGGCGGCGAACAGCCCGGAGAATGCAGCCGTGCCGACAACAAATCTCCGTCGCGTCAGATCGCTGACACAGATGTGCGAACCCAGAACTGTTGATGCGGGCATGTGGCTCCTCGTGTTCGGGGTGGTCTGGACTTCCAGAAAACGCTAAGCCCGCAACCACGCGGAGGGAACGACCCGTTGCGCCAATCCGTACGCCGATCCGGCAACAAAGCCCCGAAACGCAGCAGAGCGCCCCTTCCGTGTGGAAGGGGCGCTCTGCTTACTGTCTGAATCAGTCCTTGCGCAGATCCGGACGCGGAATCACCTGAGTGTCGTCCGAGGTCCAGTCGTGCTCACCCGGAGCCGGCTCGGGCGAGCCCTGGCCGCTGGGATTCTGGTTCGTTCCGCCGTGTGCAGCGCGGGCCGGAGTTCCGCCCTTGCCGCCGCGAATGCCGAGGAAGATACCGGCGATCAGCGCGATGACGCCGAGCACACCTGCCACGATCGGGACTGTGCGGCCGAACAGCGAGAGCTTGTCCATGCCGTCACGTGCCTGCTGGACCTGGTACTCGATGGTTGCTTCGTCGAAGGGCAGCGTGACCTTGAGAACCTCGACGTCGACCGAGTCCTTGTTGCGTCCGTAGTACTGGTGCAACTGCTCCTGGCCCTTGACGACGACGCCGGTCTTGGGCTCGACCCACAGGTCACGGACGTTGGTGTACCAACGCGTCATCGTGATCGGAGTAGCGCCACCGGGAACGCCCCAGGTGTCGGCGGGCAGGCTCAGCTTGTTGGTGGGGGAGTTGACGACCTTCGACAGGTCGACGGGATCGATCGTCTGCTGGAAGTGGTACACCTTCAGACCGTTGATCTCGGTCTCTTCGACGAAGTCGATGTCCTTCGTGGCGCGAGCGTTCAGGTCGAAGTAGGGGTAGCTCTTCTGTTCCGTGTTGAACGGGAACTTGTACTGCAGACCGTCGCGGGAAACTTCTTCGGCGGGCTGGTCGCTGGACGTCTGGACGGTTCCGACCGGATCGTTGGTCGGCATCGAGCTGACGCGATCGAGCGTGACGCGGTCCAGGGTTGCGGTCAGCAGTCCGGTGTCGCCCTGCTTGTCGGTACGACGGACGGTCTGGCCGGCTTCGACGGTGATGATGTCGGCGTCGGACGGGTCCTGCGTGGTGACGTAGCGCTGAGCGACGATCGGCACGTTGTTGTCGACCTGCGCCTTACCGGCGAGGAGGGCCGCCGAGTTGAGGACGCTACCGGTGCCTGTGGCGACGGTGGTCACCTCGAGGTCGAGTGGCGTCTTCTCCAGCTTGCCTACCGTGTAGGTAGGAATGAGGATGGCGATGGCCAAAAGGAAGGCACCGAGGCCCACCAGAATGCAAGGAAGTATCCGGCTCGGCCCTGAGCGTTCCGCCATGCTGTGACTCCTAACCCGTTAAGTCTTTCGAGGTTCCCCAACCGGCACAATATGAGCTGCGCAGATCGCATGGGGCCCCCGATGGACACCATGTGTGGCAGAACACTAACAGTCCACCGGCCCGGTTTGTCGCATGAGGGCATGAATTGGCCAGGCATTTTGTTGTGAGTCCCTGGTGGTTTCCCTCAATCGGCCTGGGGTGCACACTTATCCGTGATGATCAGTTCCACGAATTCCCCTCAGACGGTCCCGCCACAGGCTCGGGGCTTCGTTCCGGCTTTGGACGGTATGCGTGGATTGGCGGCGCTCGGTGTCCTCGTCACCCATGTCGCGTTCCAAACCGGTGAAGCGCAGTCCGGCGCGATCGGGCGCGCGTTCGGTCGACTCGATCTCGCCGTAGCGGTGTTCTTTGCCTTGTCCGGATTTCTCCTGTGGCGCCCCCACGCGGCAAAGGCCCGCGGAATCGGGCAGCCGCAGTCGACCGTCCGGTACTGGATCTCCCGCGCGACGCGCATTCTGCCGGCGTACTGGGTGGCAGTGGTCCTGATCCTGCTGTTCCTGCCCGGTGCCGGCGGGGGCTACCAAGTGTGGTTGGCGAATCTCGGGTTGGCGCAGGTCTTCGTGCCGTTGACACTCACCGAGGGCCTCACGCAGATGTGGAGCCTGTCGGTCGAGGTGGCGTTCTATGTTCTGCTGCCGCTGTTCGCGTATCTGATGGTGCGACTACGCGGAAACTCGGCCCGGTTCCGGCTACCGCTTCTGCTCGGGGTGTCGGTGTTGGCGCTGACGTGGGCTTTCATTCCGATCCCGACTCCGGACGCCATTCACCACGACAACTGGCTGCCGGGCTACCTGCCGTGGTTCGGCGCAGGCATGGTGCTGGCCGAGTTGGCCGTGGGCCCGTCGACGTGGATGCATCGCCTCGCGCACCGGCGGGTGCTCCTGACTTTTGTTGCGTTTGTGGCCTTCGTTCTCTCGTGCACCGATCTGGCCGGGCCCGAAGGTCTGGTGCGGCCTGAGCCGTGGCAGTACGCGATCAAGATTGCACTCGGTGCGATCATCAGCTTCTCGTTGATCGCTCCACTGGTTCTGCGCGATCAATCGCAGCATCGATTCCTGGCGAGCCCGCTGGCGCTGGCAATCGGACGCTGGTCCTACGGCCTGTTCATCTGGCACCTGGCCGTACTGAACGCTGTGTTCCCCGTGTTCGGCATAGTTCCGTTCTCGGGCAGCTTCTTCTACGTCCTGGCGCTGACGGTCGTCCTGAGCGTCGCTGTGGCCTCGGCCAGTTACGCCTTGGTGGAGGAACCGGCGCGCGTCGCGGTGACGCGCTGGGAGAAGCGCCGCCATATCGGTGAACCGGCAAAGGGCAACGCGGCCAACCCGGTCACGACCAAGGCCACCAACATCGAGAACTGAATCGCGAACGAGTCGCCCACATAGCCGCCCGGTGCTCGCCACGGTCCGGTCGAGAGCAGCGTGATGCCGATCATCGCGGCCACGCCGGCGGTGCCGACGAGAATGCGTGCGGTCCGAGCCGGGCCGAAGATTCGCAGCGCGGCAAGTCCGAGGATCGAGCACACAACTGCGATCGCCGCTCCCACTCCGCCGCCGATGACGGTGGCCGCCGCGAGCACGCCCACCCATCCTGCCGCGACGCTGCGCCACGGTCGGGGTGGTGTGAGGGGCTTGGGCTCTCGGCGCGTGGGGACAAGAGCCGCGAACAGCAGCGGGATCAGCAACACGAGCCCGCCGAATATGCCGAGGCGGTACCAACGGTCGCTGGGGAAGTCGATGGTGACGGTTCCCGCGGTGCCTGCCGGCACGATCCAGCCCTGCTGCCAACCGTTCACGACCACCGGCGTCAGCTCGGAACCGTCCGGCGCCGTGGCGATCCAACCGATGCTGGTGCTCTCGGGATTGACGATCAGCTGATCGGCGGACGAGTTCGTGACGGTGAGTTCGCGGTGATTCGCCGTCCACGCGGTCGATTCGAGCGGTGTATTCCGCTGCGCGGCTGAAGGACCGACCGCCGCCAGGTCGAGATTGTCGACCGAGAATGCGGGGCCTGGTTCGACGACCACTTCAGGCTGTCCCGCCGGCAAAGTCGCCGAAGCGTCCAGACCGCACACACGTGCCTCGACGGGTGCGCCGGTCCGAAGTTGCGTCGCCGTCGCCGTGATCGAGGTGGGGAATTGCTGTCCGGCAACCGAAATGGTCGGGCCGTCGCCACAGGTGACGGTGACGGTGCGGTTGTCGAATGAGTCCGAGCCCTGCACTCCCGAACCGGCGATCGGGGTTCCGTCGGCACCGATGACGCCGACCTCGGCGAGGCCGGTGGGCTGCGCCTGGGCGAAGCCGAGCGCCGTCTGATCGAGGACCGGTTCCCAATCGGTGATGCTCAGGACGATCTTGTCGGTGACGAAGGGGGAGAGGGTAATTCGACTGGTTCGAGGCGTGTCGTCCGAGGGTTCGGGCAGCTCTCGCACCTGCGGCCCGTTGCCGAGATTCACCGCGACGCTGGTCGGCAGCGACGGCAGGGTGCCGAGTCCCCGGGTGATGTCCAGGCCGGTGACCAGGGTGGGCTCGGGAAGATTGAGAGTCAGCGTCGGTTTCGGGCCGCCCGGTTCTGTGGTGCTCTGCGGCGCCGACCACGTGGTGCGTGCGTCGCCGTCGGTGGCAGCGAAGGCAGATCCGCGTGTGTCGCCGATGTCGCTCGAACCCGAAGCCGTGATTCGGCCTGGGACGGCAAGCAGATCTTCGAGGGCGTTGCCCTGACGCGCTCGGACAGTCAGTGTCGGTGTAACGACTGTGTTTTCGGGCACCGTGAGCGTGCGCTGGAAGCGGCTCGGCTCTTCCGGTATCGCCATGAATGCATTGCTGCACCGCACGCGGTCGGTCGAGTCCGCGCACGCGTTGCGACCGGGGAACTCCTGGCTCAGATTCCAGGCGTTCACGGATGCGCCCGTCGGCGTATTCGGCAGGACCGTGTCGAAACGGATCGGTACGGTCTTCGGTGCGCTGCGATCGGAGAAGTCTTCGACGGAGAGTTCGCTGATGCCGAACTGTGTTCCAGGCGATCCGTTTTCGGTGTGAGTCGCTGTGATGCGTACCCACGGAGTGGTGCCGCCCGGGATCGAGACGGTGATGGGCTCACCGGGACGCTCCACCTTCACCGCTGTGCTGCCGTTCGGTGTCGAGACCTCGAGCCATTTGACGGGAGCTCCGATTGCCGCGGCACTGGTGGTCAGATGAAGCAACCCGCTGGAAATCGGTGTGTCGAAGTCGATCTGCAACCACTGGCCCAGTGCGCGCTCGATGCCGTTGCTGAACCAGCCGGTGGCGGGATCGCCGTCGACCGTCGACGCGGGACTGCTCGACGGTGAAGTGCCGCCCAGCTGGGTGGCATCCGAGGCGGCGCTGGAGACGGTGATCGAAGCTCCGATCCAACGGCCTTCCACGAGAGGCGTGTTCGCAACCGGGTAGTCGGGCACCAGATTGTAGGTACGACGAGCGTCGTCAGGGGTGCGCAGGGCGGAACTGTGGTTGTCGACCTGACCGAAATCGGTTTCCCGATCGCGCGGTGTGTCGGTGACGGTGACAGAATCGACGGGCAGTCCCGCAGCTTCGGCGTCGGCGGCAAGAATCATCGGCCCGGTCCCCGGAACCAGCCCGCTTTCGTGAAGTCGCACAGACGATTCCGGCCCACCTTGTACACGCGGAACCTGGTTCAGGTCGACGGAGTACGGGCCGCTGACCGCCGGGGTGCCGTCGGGCGGGGTGACCTCGAAGATCTCGATGGCTGGGTAACCGGGACGCAGATCGCTGTCCGCGACCAGCCCTTCGATCGGTTCGGGGCTGTCGTCTTCACCGAAGTGGGCGACTCGCTTGATCCCCGGCGAGCCTTCGACCGCCTGGTGCACGAGTATCGGCCTGGCCGAGCGCGACGTTTCGCCGTCGAGGTCGTTGCGCATCACCAGGTAGTGGATGCCCTGCCCCAGCAAGGTCTGTGCGAGGCCGTCCGACGGACGTCCGTCGGCGATGAGACGTTGCACCGAATCGAGCGCTCGGATGGCGCCGGGAGGGGTCAGCGGGACCGAGTCACGTACTGCCCACGGCGTACTCGCCAACGCCTGAAGCGGTTCGTCACGCGTCAGACCCCACACCTGGCTGCCGAAGGGCGCTCCCGGGACGACCAGGGCACGTTCGGCTTCCGATCCGGGGGAGGTGTTGTCCTCGAGCCACTGCGCCGCCTCGTTCCAGTACGAGGGGACGTCCGGATACGCACCGCGGGGAGCGAGCTTTCCCGTCCAGGCCAAGGCGGTCGAGAGGGTGAGGGCAACGAGGATCAGGCTGGTCAGTGCGACCATCGGTTCGCGCTCGGGATGGGCGAACGCGCGGCGCCATCGGGCGAGTGGAACCGATCCCGGCAGTGGCACTTTGGCCAGCAGGTGTGCGAGTCCGAGCACCAGCGGCAGACGGACCAACGGCTCGAGCTTGTGGACGTTGCGCAGCGGCGCGCCTGCCGAGTCGAGGAACAGGCGCACCGACTCCGACACCGGCGAGCTGAGTTCACCCACGTAACCCGCGGCCAGGCCGGTGATACCGACGAACAGGATGAGCGTCAGCCGGCCGCGAGCAGGCATGGACCGCATGCAGAGCCCGGCGAGGCCGGCGGCGGCAACCAGGCCGGTGGCGACGACTGCTGCGGGTTGGGTGACCAGGACGGCGCCGGCAATGCGTTCGGGGGAGACGAACGGGGTCCAACTGTCCGTGCCGCGAAGTATCTCGGCGAGCGATGCCCACTGAGTGGTGACACCGGCGGACTCGATGTAGTCGAGAAACGGTGGGCTGATCTTGCCGAGCAGAAGTAGCGGCACGATCCACCAGAGGGTGCCGAGAGCGACGAACAGCGCCCACCACGCGGTGAACGTCAGCCATGTTCGGTTGGGTTTGTGCGAGAGCCACCAGATGATCGCGACCAGGCAGGCCGCGGCGGTGGCGACGGCGTTGATCGAACCCATGAGTGCGACGGCAAGTGCGGATTGTGCGGCCAACCGCCTCAACCCCCGTGAGTGGTCAGGGAGTCCAGGGACTCCTTTTCCACGCACAGGGCCGAAGGCCAAAACCACCGGCAACAACACCCACGGCGCCAACATCATCGGAAGGGTTTCCGAGGAAATCGAACCGAGCGTGGTCAGCACGCGGGGAGAAAGAACAAAGGCAACCGCTGCGATCACGCGCGAACTACGGCTGCCGATGCCGAGAGCCTCGGCAACTCGGATGATGCCCCAGAAACCTGCGATCAGAAGCAGCGCCCACCAGATGCGCTGGGTGACCCACGGCGGAACGTTCGCCAACTCGCCGAGCGCGAAGAACGGCCCGTGCGGAAAGAAATATCCGTAGGCCTGGTTTTGAACCTGGCCGAGTGGGGCCTGACTACTCCACTGATGCGAGGCGCGTTCGAGAAAACCGAACGGATTCTGCGTCAGGTCGTACTTGGTGTCAGCGGTGATCAGACCCGGCGATTGCAGAAAAGTGAGAAGAAACGCTACGACGGAGGCGCCGAACAGCCACCGCTTCGACAGGGGCTCTGCCGACGGGGCGGTGTCTACCGAAGACACCGCTGCGTCGGCGGAAGAACGGGAACTCGCGAGGCCTGCGCTCTCAGCGGCTGCCGTACTCAACCTGGTTCAGCACGGAAGAATCTGCGTTTCCGCTGCGGTCGATCTCGGGACGAGTGTTGTCCGACGCGGCGGCCGTGACACCGAAGATGACGCCGGCACCCAGAACGGCACCGATGACAGCGCTGGCCACACCGGGGACAAGGAACTTCGTCATCGCGGATCTCCCAATTGGTCGTTAGTCGGTCGTTCGCGGTCGGACGGACTTACCGGCCCGTACGAACTGCTCGGGTCAAGGTATCACCCGCACTCGAGAATCCGGACGATTACCCTCGTGACGTGCTGGTCAGTCGAGGGTTTCGGCGCCAAGCGCGGTCAACAGAGTGCGCAGTTTCGTAGATGTCTCGTCGAGTTCGTCCTGCGGATCCGATTCGGCGACAATTCCACCACCCGCGCTGGCCCAGGCGTTGCGGCCGTCTGCACTGATCTCGGCGCAGCGGATGGCAACCACCCAATCGCCGTCACCGGCCTCGTCGCACCATCCCACGGCGCCGCCGTAGAAACGCCGAGGCTCCTCGGTCTCGCGGATGACCTTCAGTGCCGCGTCGGTGGGTGTTCCGCACAGCGCGGGCGTCGGATGCAGCGCGATGGCGAGGTCGAGCGCAGTGGTGTCGTTTCGCAGTGTGCCGCGGATCGGGCTGGCCAAGTGCCAGACCTCGTGAGTATTGGTCAGTTCGGGAGTTGCCGGCACCGACAGATCACTGCACATCGGTTGCAGGACCTGGCGGATCCACGACGTCACGAAGGCGTGCTCGGCCAGATTCTTCGTCGAATGCAGAAGGCTTTCGCCTGCCTCGCGGTCTTGATCGGCGTCGGCGGATCGCTTGGTGGTCCCGGCCAACGGGCGACACGTCACGACGCGCCCGCGTCGACTGACCAATACTTCGGGCGTCGCGCCGACCAGGCTGTGGCCCTCGAATTCGGCTCCCGCAGCAGAGAGGTCGACGGCAAAGGTGTTGGCGACGGGATTGAGCGCCGCCATGCGTGCGGCGAGCGCGGTTGGGGAGATCGGGGTCTGCGTGCGAAGTTCCACAGTGCGAGCCGCGACAACCTTGTCGATCTCTCCACTGCGGAGGCGTCCGATCAACTTTTCCACTCGACGAAGATGCTCCGACGACGACGGGATCTCCCGGTCAACCCGGGTCGTGGGCAGGGCCTGGGGATCGCGCGGTTGCCACGGCCGCGACGCGATCGTCGCCTCGGCAGGTTCGTACAACGCCGTTGCGGCAGCCGGGTCGAAGGGGAGCGCTCCGACGATCAGCTTTGTCGTACCTGCCGACAGAGCGTGGGTGGCCGCGTCGGAGCTGTCGAAGCTGCGTTGTACGCCGCGGGTGACCACGCTGTGATCGGGGCGCGAGAGAACAAAACCGTCCATGGTGCTTTCGACACTAGTCGGCCACGGATCAGGAATGCGCGAAGGTCACTTCCCCGGAGGGACGATCAACACCGGCCGATGACTGTGACGCAGAACATGATCCGCGACGCTGCTCTGCAGTAGCGACCGCAAACCCGTGGTGCCGCGGGTGCCGGTCACGATGATGTCGACGTCCAATTCGTCTGCGGTTTCGACGATTGCAGACCAGATCGCGGATCGGCACTCGGCGCTTCTGCCTTCGACGGTCAGGCCTGCGGCCTCGGCCAGTGCGACGCCCTCGGCGAGGGTGACTTTGGCGTCGGTGTACGCGATGTCCTCGACGTCGTCGTCGGGAACCCACTCCGGTTGCATCACCCCGGACAGGCCGGACATGCGAGCGGCCTGGCGAACCATGGGCTCCCAGGCAGTGACGAGAACAGCACGATTGGCGGAGAGGAAACGCCCCGCATAGTCGACTGCACGCTTGGCGTTGTCGGAACCGTCGTACGCGATGAGCATCAGACCTTGTGGCATCACGACCTCCTCGTCAGCGGGGGAATCGGTTCTCTTCCAGGCTACCGTCCCGATGTGCCCGTGAGGGAGTGTATGGGTACCGGGTCCGTTACGGTCGAGGTATGCGGATCAAGTTTCTGAAGGCTGCGACGACCATTGCTTTGTGCGGAGGGTTGGTTGCGGGATGCTCGGGCGAAAACGGGACCGCCGATCCGGTTTCGAGCGCCCCGACCAGCACCACCTCCGAGATCACGTCGACGCCTGCGGCATCGAGCTCCGCACCCGTCGCCGCGTCGTGCGGTAGTGACCTTCTAGCCTCGCTGTCCTTGCGTCAGAAACTTGCCCAGCTGCTCAACGTCGGCGTCACCGGGACCGACGACGCATTGTCGATAGTGCAGAACGAGGAGATCGGCGGCATATTCGTCGGAAGTTGGACCGATCAGTCGATGCTCACCAATCGCGAAGTGCCGCAGGTTGCTTCGGCGTCGAAGTTGCCGTTGATGGTGACGATCGACGAAGAAGGTGGACGGGTTTCGCGCGTCGCGGACATCCTCGGGCCCGATCCGTCGGCCAGGGAAACGGCGCAGACCATGACAGTGGAACAGACGTACCAGATGGCACTCGAGCGTGGACGCGGTTTGAAGGATCTCGGGATCACCGTCAACTACGCACCCGACGTCGACGTCAGCAGCCAACCCGACGACTCCGTGATCGGGGACCGCTCGTACTCCGACGACCCCCAGACCGTGGTTGCCTACGCCGGTGCGTACGCGCAGGGGATGCGCGACGCCGGAATCTTCCCGGTGATCAAGCACTTTCCCGGGCATGGCAGCGCGTCGGGTGACTCGCACCGGGGTGAGGTGACAACGCCGCCGCTACAGGATCTGATCGCGTCGGACCTGATTCCCTTCCGCGAGCTGTCGGGAACCGGAGTCGGCGTCATGATGGGGCACCTCGAGGTTCCCGGTCTGACCGAGCCCGGTACCCCTGCCAGCATCAGCCCCGCAGCCGTTGCGTTGCTTCGCGACGGAGTGGGTTACGGCGCAGCGCCGTTCACCGGCCCGGTGTTCACCGACGACCTCAGCGGCATGCAGGCGATCACCGACCGATACGATATTGCCGACGCGGTTCAGGCTGCGCTGGTGGCTGGAGTCGATCAGGCATTGTGGCTGACCACCGACGACGTTCCGCGGGTTCTCGATCATCTCGAGCAGGCCGTCGCGTCGGGTGAGCTTCCGCAGACGCGGGTCGATCAGGCCGTGGTCACAGTTGCCGCTGCCAAAGGTGCCGTGACCTGCTGAGTCGAAGTCAGGATTCGACGCGCAATCTTACCGTAGAGTAAGATCGACATTTACCCTGTGGTTGGAGGAAGCATGGCCGGCGGTACCAAGCGACTGCCACGCGCAGTGCGTGAGCAGCAGATGCTCGACGCGGCTGTGGACGTGTTCTCCGACAGGGGGTTTCACGAAACTTCGATGGACACCATCGCAGCCAAGGCCGAGATCTCGAAGCCGATGCTGTACCTGTACTACGGCTCGAAGGAAGAGTTGTTCGCGGCGTGCATTCATCGTGAAGGGCTCCGCTTCCTCGAGGCCCTCGCCCCGGCCGGCGCGCCGAACCTGACTCCGCGTGAACAATTGCGCGCCGCTCTCGAGGGCTTCCTCGGGTTCGTGGGCGCAAACCGCAAGTCGTGGATGGTGCTCTACCGTCAGGCCGTCGGGCAGCAGGCTTTTGCGGGCACCGTGCAGTCCAGTCGCGATCGGTTGATCGAGTTGACCGCGCATCTGCTCGAGTCCAGCACCAAGGATCCTGATGCCGCGCACGATTACGGGATCATTGCCATCGCGCTCGTCGGCGCCGGTGAGGCGGTAGCGGACCGGGTTGCGGGTGGGGAAATCGAAGTGGATGCCGCAGCGGATCTACTCGAATCCCTCGCGTGGCGCGGTCTGTCGGGCAAGAAGAAGTCCGAATAGCTCTCAAACCAATCTGAGCGAACGTACCTTTCAGCGCATCCAAGGCGCCGAAAGGTACGTTCGCTCAATTGGGGCGGGTGGGAACCCGACAAAACTCAGGTCAGCGCAGCGTCGCAGTGACGTGCGGGTAACCCTTCTTCGGGTGGCGCAGTGACAGATCCCAGCCGTCGTCGGTGCGATCAGCGTAGGCATTCAGCGTCGCCGGTAGCAGAATCGGCTTGCCGAAACGCACGCTGTAGGTGACCTTGTCCGCGACGGACCCCTCGACGGTCCGCAGAACTGCCGCGGCACTCCACATTCCGTGAGCAATGGTCTTCGGGAAACCGAAAGCCTTCGCGCCCAGAGACGAGACGTGAATCGGATTACGGTCGCCGGAGACAGCGGCGTACTTGCTGATCGTGGTCTGGTCGACGCGGATGGTGCTCATCGGCATCGGGGGGACCTCGTCGGCCTTGGGCTCCGGACCGGGCTGGCCGGACAGGGAGGTCTTCTGCTGGTTCAGGAAGCTCGAGGTCTGTCGCCAGACCAGTTCCCGCCCCACCCGAATTTCGGTGATCACGTCGATCAGCAGGCCCTTGCGGTGCTCACGCAGGTTCTCGGCATGCACCGAGAGGTCCAGCGGTTCGCTGACGGAGATGGGCCGCAGCGATTCGATGACGTTCTCGGCGTGAACGGAGCCGACGGCGGCGAAGGGGAAGTCCTTCGACACCATCAGCTTCATCACGGTCGGGAAGGCCAAGGTGAAGGGGTACGTGATCGGCAGAGTGTCGCCGAACCGCAGTCCGGTCACGCGGCAGTACGCCGCCAGATTGTCGGTGTCGACCTTCAATCCGGTGAGGGTGAAGGTCTGCTGTGGCACCGAGCGCGAGTTGGACTTGTTCCACGGCAACAATCCCAGTACCGCGCGGGAGTAGATGTCGAGGGTCTTCGGCTGCTCGGTGAGCGCGACGGTCTTTGTTGCCATCATGCGCCCAGGAGGCTCTGGCCGCAGACGCGAACGACCTGTCCCGTAACGGCATTGGAGGCCGGGCTGGCGAAGTATGCGACGGTCTCGGCGACGTCGACGGTCTCGCCGCCCTGCAGGAGCGAGCTCATGCGGCGGCCGGCTTCGCGGGTGGCGAAGGGGATGGCTGCGGTCATGGCGGTCTCGATGAAGCCCGGTGCGACGGCGTTGATGGTGATGTTCCTCTTCGCCAGGACGGGAGCTTCGGCGTGCACGAGACCGATGACGCCGGCCTTGGAGGTGCCGTAGTTGGTCTGGCCGCGGTTGCCCGCGATGCCGGCGATGGAGGAGACGTCGACGACGCGGCCGCCTTCCTTGAGGGCGCCCTTCTCGACGAGGTGCTCGGTGATCTTCTGCGGTGCAAGAAGATTGACGTTCATGACCATGTTCCAGCGGCCCTCGTCCATGTTGGCGAGGGTCTTGTCGCGGGTGATGCCGGCGTTGTGGACGATGATGTCCGCTCCACCGTGACGCTCGAGGAGGTGAGCTGCGAGGACCTCGGCTGCGTCGGCTGCCGTGACGTCGAGGGCGAGGGACGTGCCGCCGACCTTGTTCGCGGTCTCGGACAGCGCTTCGCCGGCGGCCGGGATGTCAGCGCAGACGACGTGCGCGCCGTCGCGGGCCAGGACCTCGGCGATGGTGGCGCCGATACCGCGGGCTGCGCCGGTGACGACGGCAACCTTGCCTTCGAGCGGCTTGTCCCAGCTTGCGGGCGCGACGGAATCTTCAGCGCCGACGACGATGACCTGGCCGTCGACGAAGGCGGACTTTGCCGAAAGGAGAAAGCGCAGAGTCGATTCCACGCCGGAGAGTCCGGTGGATGCCTTGGGGGAGACGTAGACCAGCTGAGCGGTGGAGCCGCGCTTGATCTCCTTGCCGACACTGCGGGTGAAGCCTTCCAGAGCGCGCTGCGCGACATGCTCGTCGACGCTCGACGTTTCTTCCGGAGTCGTGCCGAGAACGACGACGCGAGCCGACGGTGCGAGGTTGCGGATTACGGGCTGGAAGAACTCGAACAGCTGCTCGAGCTCGCTGACCTGAGTGATTCCGGTGGCGTCGAACACGAGTCCACCGAAGCTGCTGTCGTGTGCCTGAGCCGCCGGGTAGTCGGAGAGCAGTACGCGAAGTGGTTCTGCGAGTCGACCCTTGCCGCCGATGAGGACAGGTCCGGCGAGTGCGGGTTCTCCTGCTTTGTATCGACGCAGGTTCTCGGGCCTGGGCAGGCCGGCCTTCGACGCGATGAATGCGCCGGGGGCGGACGAGAGGAACTGTGAATAGAGGTCGGGAGCTCCCTTGCTGGCTGCCACGGTCCTACCTTCTGTTGTGTTTCGGGTTGTCTCTCACCGGGCAATCGAAAGAATGCGGCGATAGACAAGTAACTTACTACTGAGTAAGAATAGTCTTCAACAGGTAATCGCACCATCCTTGGAGACGCAAGTGACAAGCAAAGCCCGTTCAAATGCAAAGCCCGCCGCACCGCGCACTGCACCGGCCGCAGCCGCTGCAAATTCTGCAGGTCAGCGCCGTCCGGTTGCGATCGTCGGCGGAAATCGCATTCCGTTCGCACGCTCGGACAAGGCGTACGCACAGGCGTCCAACCAGGACATGTTCACTGCGACGCTCGACGGTCTGGTGAGCCGATTCAATCTGCAGGGCGAGAAGCTCGGCATGGTCGTCGGCGGTGCGGTGCTCAAGCACAGCCGTGATTTCAATCTCATTCGCGAGTCCGTTCTCGGCAGCGCGCTGAGCCCGTACACGTCGGCGTACGACCTTCAGCAGGCGTGTGGCACGGGACTGCAGTCGATCATCGCCGTCGGCGACGCCATTTCGGCCGGCCGCATCGATTCGGGCATCGGCGGCGGCACGGACACCACGTCCGACGCCCCGATCGGCGTCAACGATCAGGCGCGCGAGTTCCTGCTCTCCCTCAATCGCGCGAAGTCCACGGGCGACCGCATCAAGCTGCTCGGCAACGTCCGTGCGGGCATGCTCGGCCTGGAAATTCCGCGCAACGGCGAGCCTCGCACCGGCAAGTCGATGGGTGACCACGCTGCGATCACCGCCAAGGAATTCGGCATCAAGCGCGAGGACCAGGACGAACTTGCCGCTGCCAGCCACAAGAACATGGCAGCTGCCTACGACCGCGGTTTCTTCGACGACCTCGTCACCCCGTTCCTCGGCCTGACCCGCGACGACAACCTCCGTCCCGGTTCGACCGTCGAGAAGCTGTCGACGCTCAAGCCCGTCTTCGGTACCAAGCTCGGCGACGCGACGATGACGGCAGGCAACTCGACGCCGCTCACCGACGGCGCTTCTGCAGTGCTCCTCTCCACCGACGAGTGGGCAGCCGAGCGCAATCTTCCGGTTCTGGCGCACCTCGTCGATTCCGAAACCGCTGCCGTCGACTACGTCCACGGCAAAGACGGGTTGCTCATGGCTCCTACGTACGCGATCCCGCGTTTGCTGGCCCGCAACGGTCTGACCTTGCAGGACTTCGATTACTACGAGATCCACGAAGCCTTCGCTTCGGTGGTTCTGGCAACCCTGCAGGCCTTCGAGTCGGACGAGTACTGCAAGGAACGCCTCGGCCTCGACGGCGCATTGGGATCGATCGACCGAAGCAAGCTCAATGTCAACGGATCGTCCTTGGCTGCAGGTCACCCGTTCGCGGCAACCGGCGGACGTATTGTGGCTTCCCTCGCAAAGATGCTCGCGGAGAAGGGTTCGGGCCGCGGCCTGATCTCGATCTGTGCGGCCGGTGGCCAGGGTGTCACGGCGATCATCGAGCGGTAACCGCTCCACAATCTCCCCATGCGACTGAAAACTGCGCTCACCTGCAGTGATCGTCGCGAGGGGATGCGTAATCGGGGATCCGGCCACGAGGGGTGGCCGGATCCCCGAACTCTTTGCAAACTTTTTCGCGCAGGCGTGTAACGCTGCAGAATAGCTACCGATATTCATGACAGCCCCGTGTTGCTGCCTGACCCCCGACCTGGCAGCAGCGCGGGGCTCTCGTATGTCCGGATATCCTGTATTGAGTTGTCGGTGAGCGCCGCAGCGACGGTTGATGCAGCGAGGAGCCAACAGGTGAGTGACGAAGAGGGTCCGTCCGTCGAGAAGACGAACAGCGAGGACTCGTCCCTCCCGGAACAGGAACTCGAGTCGGTCGAGGAACCTCAGGCGGTCGAAGAGACCGAGTCGGTCGAGGAAACCCAGTCGGTCGAGGAACCCAAGGCCCCTGAGGACACCGAGGCCGTTGTCGAGGCTGAATCAGTAGAACCTGAACCAGCCGAAGCACCAAGGCCTGTCGACGAAGAAGCAAGCGATTCCACGGAAGCGACAGTCGACGAATCGGCAAACGAGGTCACCACCGTCATCCCTGTCGTCCCAGCGGAGGACGCACCGCCGACGGAAGTAGTCAACTCGGCTCCGGCGACAGAAGCCATCGACGAGCAGACAGAGCAGTTCGAGCCCCCTGCAGTTGTGGTTCCCCCGAAGCCGCCGCGTCCCGAGTTCGTGCAGCAGTACGACACCCAGCAACTCGAACCCATCCAGCAGCAGTACGAGCCTGTTGTCCGAGAAGCAGAGGTAGTTGCACCCCCGGCGCCGCAACAACCGGTGGCGCCCGCTTCGCAGTCTTCCCGCAAGTGGGTCAAACCGGCGATAGCAGTCGGCGCCATCTTTGCCGTCGCAGCGATTGCCTACGGAGTGGACATCTTCACCTCGTCCGGGAAGACACCACGCGGCACTCAGGTCGCCGGGGTGGACATCGGTGATCTCACGCCCGCCGACGCGGAGGCCACGCTGCGCGCCCAACTCGGCCCGAGGCTCGTCGAACCGGTAGCGGTACATGCAGGCGGCGTCGACTCCGAGATCGTTCCCTCGTCTGCGGGTGTGGACGTCGACTGGTCGGCGACGCTGTCGGGCGTGAACGCTCAGCCCATCAACCCGATCACCCGCATCACGTCGTTCTTCGGCTCCCGCGAGGTGCCCGTGGTGTCGGCAATCGACCAGGGTGCGTTGGATGCGTCGATGGCGCAGCTCGCGGCGAACAGCGATCGTGCGCCCGTCGAAGGTGCAGTCGTGTTCGAGAACGGGAAGGCGACTGGTGTTTCGCCCGCTGCCGGTCAGGCGCTCGAAACGCAGCAGGCGGGTTCGACCTTCGCCGCTGAATGGTCCGATGGTGGCGTCGTCGATCTTCCGGTCGACGAGGTTCCGGTGACGGTCACTCAGGCCGGTGTCGATCGTGCGCTGCAGGAGATCGCTATTCCAGCTGTCTCGGGTGACGTAGTGGTCAACGGCCGTGACGGCAAGGTCGCGACACTCGGCGTCGATCAGATCGGCGAGGTTCTGACCTTCACACCCGACGGCTCGGGTGGGCTGACTCCGCAGTACAACACGGATGCTGCGATCAAGATTCTGACTCCGCAGTTGGCGTCGACGGAAGTACAACCCAAGGACGCGTCGTTCACCTTCGCCGGTGGCAAACCGTCGGTTGTGCCCGGTGTCGTCGGTGATCTGATCAACTGGCCGGACACGGTCAAGGAACTTCCGGTTCTGTTGGGCAGCACGGCTTCTCGGGCAACGCCCGCCGTTTACGGACCGGTCCCGCCGGCGTTGACCACCGAAGCCGCGGAGGCCCTCGGCATCAACGAGGTGATCGGCGAATTCACTACCGGTGGTTTCGAATACGCGTCTGGTGTGAACATCGGCCTGGCCGCGTCGGAGATCGACGGGGCCGTGATCAAGCCCGGTGACACGTTCTCGCTCAACGAGTACACGGGCCCGCGCGGTGCGGCGCAGGGATACATCGAGTCGGGGATCATCAACAACGGTCGCCCGGACAAGGCTGTCGGCGGCGGTATCAGCCAGCTCGCGACGACGCTCTACAACGCGACGTATTTCGCAGGTATGGAGGACGTCGCGCACACCGAGCACAGTTACTACATCTCGCGGTACCCCGAGGCTCGTGAGGCGACCATCTTCGATGGTGCGATCGACCTGCAGTTCCGTAATCCGGCGAAGACCGGCGTGATGATCGAGACGATTGCGACATCGTCGAACATCACCGTTCGGATCTGGGGAACCAAAACTGTCGATGTCACGTCGACGACCGGCCCGCGGACGTCGCCGACGTCGCCGAACACCGTGACCTTGCCGGAGGGGCCTGGCTGTGTGGCTTCGAGCGGTGCGCCCGGGTTCACGGTCAGCGACACTCGCGTGATCACCGACCACGCGAGTGGCGCCGAGATTTCCTCGAACACCCGGACCGTCAAGTACGACCCGGTGCCGATCGTGAAGTGCGAGTAGGGAACTACTTGCCGACGAGTGGGCCGAGGGTGCGGCCCGCGAGGTCGACGATGCCTGGCTCTTCGCCGTTGGTGATCAGGTTGATCACGACGCCGTCGATGCCGTGGTCGAGGATGCGCGTCTGAACCTGCTCGGCGACGTCGTCCGGGCTGCCGACGAAATGGCGTTCGGTGGCCTTGGCGACCACGTCTTCCGGCGCCGTGGTGATGTCGAGGCCACGCTCCGCGAGAAACGTTCGCTGATGGGCGCGAGCCTTGTCGCCGTCCTCGTCGATCATCATGAACGTGAGGAAGCTCGTCTCGAGGGTTGCGGGATCGCGACCGGCTTCGTCGCAGCGTGCCGCAAGTGCTTCCATCTTGCGCGGCAGTTCCGACGGGTCGCAGATGATGTTGAGGTGATCCGCGAAGCGAGCGGCGAGGCCGAACGTCTTTTTCTCACCGCCACCGCCGAGCAGGATCGGCAGGTCGTCGCGGACGCGAGGCTCGTTGATGGCGTCCTTGACGTGGTACCACTTGCCGTCGAAGGTGGGGCGATCACCGCGGAGCATCGGCGCGATGATCTGCAGTGCTTCGTCGAGTTTCTGGAAGCGCTCGGTGAACGTTCCGAACTCGTATCCGAACGAATTGTGTTCGAGTTCGAACCAACCGGCGCCGATGCCCAGGATGGCCCGACCGCCGCTCACAACGTCGAGGGTGGTGACGGTCTTGGCGAGCATGGGCGGATTGCGGTAGGTGTTTCCCGTGACCAGTGCAGACAACTGGATGGTCTCGGTGGCCGTCGCCAGCGCGGAGAGCGCCGAGTAGGCCTCGAGCATCGGGGCGTCCGGCGCTCCGATTCCGGGGAGTTGGTAGAAGTGATCCATCACGAATGCAGTGTCGAAGCCTGCGGCTTCGGCTTCGCGGGCCTGCGCTATAACGGTGGGGAAGAGGTCCTTGACCGGACCGCCGTAGCTGAAGTTGGGCATCTGGTATCCGAGGCGAGTGCTCACCGTTTCGACGTTACTCGCGATCGGTTGACCTGGCACGATTTTACCAACTCTATGGATTCCGTTGTGCTGGGCAGACTTCCGGAAGTCAGAGAAGTTCTTCGGCCGCGTCGCGTCGCTTGGCGCGCTGCTGGTGAAGTTTGACGACTGCGATTGCGATGCCACCGCCGATGATGGCGCCTACCAGCGCGCCGACCCAGGTTGACGATTCTTCGTACGAATCGAATTCGAGACGGGCAATGATTCCGACAGCGGCCACGAGGTAGAGCGCGATGCTGATCACCACGCGAGGGCGTCCGTAGGTGGACAGCAGGTACACGTCCACATCGCGGCGCTTCGCATAGATGATCGTGATCAACGAGCCGAACAACGCAACGATCAGCAGGGCGAGCGAGATCCACGCCCCTGTTCGGCCGGCGACCCAGGGCAGAATCGCCGAGCTGACGAATATTGCCCAGAAGACACTCTGGAGTCCCACCGCCGAGGCTTCGTTCCAGACGTCGCGCTGACGCTCGTCCTTGTAGAAGTCGTCGTCCAGATCTCCGACGAACCGCATTGCCTTCATCATGGTGCTCATGCCGTCTCCTCTGGAATTTCTGTGGTGAGTTCCGATTCGTGTAAGGGGAAGAGCGCTTCGACGGTGGTCCCCAGCGCCAGGGCCAGGCGAAGTGCCAGGTACACACTCGGTGCATAGTCACCGCGTTCGACGGAGACGATGCTCTGTCTGCTCACCTGACCTGCCGTGGCCAGTTGCGCCTGGGTGAGGCCGGCGAGGCGTCGGTGCTCCCGCACGTTGTTGTCGCCGGCCTTTCCAGTCATGCAAAAAGTAAAGAATACTTGTCACTAGATGTCAAGTTTGCTTGTCATATGAGAGGCTGAAGAGCATGCGTGAACGATTTCTCGAGATCGCCCTGGCCAATCCGGTGGTCGCAACGATCGTGGATCGTGCGCCGAAGCTGGGATTGCCGGAGTGGTACCTGACGGCGGGTGGGCTCTTCCAAACCGTCTGGAATCACATCGACGGCCGTGACCTCGGCGCCGGAATCAAGGACTACGACCTCTTCTATTTCGACGCCGGCGATCTGAGCTACGACGCGGAGGACTGTGTGATTCGTTCGGCGGCAGAACTGTTCGCCGATGTGGATGCCGATGTCGAAGTACGCAACGAAGCCCGCGTGCACCTGTGGTACGAGCAGCATTTCGGGATTCCCGGCGTTCCGTTCACCAGTTGCTGCGACGCTGTCGACCACTTCGCTTCCACAACTTGCTGTTTCGGGATCACCAAGTCTGCGGGCGGCACTGTGGACGTGTATGCCCCGCACGGATACGACGATCTTTTCGACATGATCGTCCGTCCCAACCCGGTGCTGGCACCGAGAGAGGTTTACGAGGCCAAGGCGGCACGGTGGCGCAGGGAATGGCCTGCGCTGACCGTGGAGCCTTGGCCGGAGACCCTGACCTAGACTTCGATCGGCGGATGCAGCCTGTCCATGGTCCATTGCCGATTTCGGCGTGCAGCAAGTGAACTGGCGCCGAGTGAGGCGACGAGAAGGCCGCCGAGGACGGCGATCGAGACCCACAGTCTCGAGTCGATACCGCCGACGGTGAGTTGTCGTAGCCCGTTCACCGCGTAGGTCATCGGGTCGAAGGGGTGGATGATCTGGAACGGTTTCGCGGTGGTTTCGACGGGATAGATGCCGCCGGCCGAAACCAGTTGCAGCATCAGGAACGCCAGGGTGATGACGCGTCCGACGGAGACTCCGAAGATGGCGTTGAATGCCTGGATCAACGCCATGTACGTGGCAGTGATGAGCATCAGGAATCCGACGGTGCCGAGGGCGTGTGTGGGGTGCAGGCCGACGGCGAAGTGCACGACCAGGTACATCACGATCACCTGGCAGATGCCGATGAGCAATGCCGGCCAGTACGAGGCGAGGACCACTCGCAGCGCGCCGAGTCCGTTTGCGATGGGCCGGTTCTGGAGCGGCTTGAGCAGCATCCAGGTGATGATGCCGCCCACGAACAGCGCGAGGGGCAGGAAGAACGGTGCAAAACCGGTACCGAACGTGCTTGCCCGGTTCTCGTACGTCTCCTGTAGTTCGACCGGGCTGGAGAGGGTTTGAGCGGTTGCGGTTCGCTGCTGATCGCTCCAACTGGGGACCTGACCGGCGCCCTCGGTGAGTTTGGTCGCGAGTTCGGCAGACCCGGCACGGAGTTGCTCGGTGCCGTCTGCGAGTTTGGCTGCACCATCGGAGAGTTGAACGCTTCCGTCGGTGAGTTGAACCAGTCCACTGCTGAGGGTTTGAGCGCCGTCGTTGACTTGTTGACCGCCGTCACGCAGCTGTACCAGGCCGTTGCGGAGTTCACCACCGCCGTTGGCCGCGGCGCTGAGCCCGGCTCGGAAGGTGCTCGACGGATCGTCGAGTTGGTAGGCGAGTTGTTGTGCACCGCTCTTGAGTTCGCCCAGTTGGCCCATGGTCGCTTCACCGAAACCCTGAGTGCGCAGCATGTCCTGGGCAGGCGCGAGGGCATTGGCGATCTGTTGGCTGACGGGATCCGGGTTCAGTCGAAGGCTGGCCACTGCCTGCCCGACCAGCTGTGCGACGTCTGCTTGTGTGTTCCCGAGGACACTCAGTTGGTCGACGACCTGGGTGACGCCACCACTGAGTTGGCTTGCGCCGTCGCCAAGTTGGACGGCTCCGAGATCGAGCTGCCCCAGACCGTCGGTCAGTGCGAGGACGCCGTCCGTGGCGGTGTTGATACCGGTCGAGAGTTGCGCTGTACCGCCGGCAAGAGTGGCTGCACCGTCACGTGCGGTAACCATGTTGTCGGCCAGAGTTTTCGAGCCCGACGCCAATTCGCCGGCTCCGGCGTTGGCAGTGTTCACTCCGGCCGAGAGCTGGAGCGCTCCGTCGGCGGCCTGCTTCAAACCAGCACCCGCATCGGTCAATCCGACCAGAACTGTTTCGACGGACTGCGCGCCGATCTTGTCGCTGACCTGACTGAGGACCTGCTGGGCGGCGTTTTGGCCGATGATGGTGCCGAGGTAGTTGTTGACGTCGTTGAAGGTGAACTGCAACTGAGCTTTGTGGGGGTCCTTGGTCGTCGGGGAGGCGACGGCCTCGCTGAAATTCTCAGGCAATGTGAGAGAGAAGTAGTACGTGCCGTCCGAGACTCCCTGAGCGGCTTCCTGCTGCGAGACCAGGTGGAGATCGAGCTCACCGGAATCGAGCAGCGCTTGGCTTACCTCGTCGCCCGCGTTGAGCTCCTGACCCTGCACCATCGCGCCGCGGTCGGTGTTGACCAGCGCGACGGGGACCTTGTTGACCTCACCGAACGGATTCCAGAACGCCCACAGGTACATCGCGCCGTACAGCAGTGGCATCAAGATGATGGTGACGAGTGCGATCCTGGGCATCGCGCCGCGGGAGAACCGCTTGAGTTCGGTTCCGAGAGACATTCCAGCGAGCATCGCGGTTACCTCGCCCCTTCTTGGTCGGGATTGGTGACTTCTTGGAGCAGGGTGACGGCATCGATGGGTGATCCGTCTGGCAGCGGGTTGACGGTCGACGCGATGATGGTCTGGTAGCTCCCCATCTCGACGAGTCGCTCGACGAGGTACGCACGTTCGGAGTCGCGCCGCACTTGTTCGAGATCGTCGACGACAAGCAGGGCCGGCTTTTTCGTGTTCGCGACGGCGATACGCAGCAGGATCGCCTCGAGTTCCCCGAGATCGCTGACGTACCGGCCGAGCGCAGGTAACGGATGATCGCCGAAGACGGGAGCGCACACCGCTTCGAGTTCGCGGTCTCCGGCGCGTCCGATGAGCTTGTACCAGGGCGCATCCCAGCGAATTTGTTCGGTGATCAGATCGCGGACGGTGACGGATTCGGCAAGCTCGTCGATGTCCTCGAACCCGGCGACCCCGGCGATCTCGAAGATCTCGCGGGGACGCGTCCGACCGAAGACGGACAGTGAGCCGGAACTGGCTTTCATTCGTCCGCTGAGTGTCAGAAGTAAGGACGTACGTCCTGAACCGGCCGAGCCTTCGAGGATCGTCACACCGCCCGCACGAATCTCGAGATTGACGGGTCCGAACACCGGCCCCCATGGGCCGTCGAGCGCCAAGTCCGTGGCGGTCAATGCCAGGTCGGGGGCGTAATCGGGTTGTGAATGCTCTGGTGCGACCACGATGATCACCTGTCTGTTGATCTACTCGGCCTGCGAAAGAACCGAGTGCTGGTTCAGTGGACGTTCGTGCTCACCCAATCACATCGGTAGCGGGCGAGCGGTCCCAGGAATGGGATGTGTCGGACACGTTCGATAACTTGAAGACCGAACGGTATGTATTCTGTTGGAAACGGAACGGGGGAGTCGAGGTGCCGGTTCGTAGACGCGGTATGTGTGCGTTACTGGTCATGGCCACCCTGTCGGTTGTCTCCTGTGCCGGTGAGCGCGAGTCGCCCCCGTTCGTGTCGAGCGAGAGGCTTTTCGAGTTCACCGGTCGCAATGTCGGACCCGTGACCGTTCCGCCCTTGCCTTCCGATCGGCACGAGTCCGAAGCAGCGCCGTACGGAGCCATCACCCTGTCCGGTGGGTGGAGCGGCGCAGCCAATGTCTCGCTGCCCGGATCCGTCACGTGTTTCGAGCACAACTGGGCGGATTCGGTGCCCGCCGGTCACCGCCAGTGGGCCTACGAGGTGCACACCAGTTCCTTTTACGAGTACGACGGCGGCGGCGAGTATCCGGGACGTGATTTCCAGTTGCAGGTCTACGTGAACGAAAAACCGGAACCAGGTCAGCACGGGTCGGCGATCATGAAGTTCTCGGATCAGAGCGGACAGTTCGTGTCCTTCGGGGGCGGTGACGACAAGTCCATCGAAATCGTCAGTTCTCCGGACCGCAGGCGCGTGGCGCTTTCCCTGGTGGGAAGGGCGGCACGGCCCGGCGAACAACCGACGACGTCCGTACTGTCCGCACAGATCAGTTGCCCGACCGTCGAGCGCAGATGACCTCGGATTCCATGGACTGCTGAGCATGAAAATGCCGGCCCCGAAACGTTCTCGGGACCGGCACTTTTCATGAATCAGGAACGAATCAGAATGCTGCTTCGTCGATCTCCATGATGTCGTTCTCGGTGTTCGCGATGATCTCGCGTGAAGCGGTGAGCTCGGGCAGGACGTTCTTGGCGAAGAAGGAAGCGATGGCGACCTTGCCCTCGTAGAAGCCCTTGTCCTTGTCGGAAGCGCCGTTGTCGAGTGCTGCGAGAGCGATCTCGGACTGGCGGAGCAGCTGCCAGCCGATGAGCAGGTCGCCGACGGACATCAGGAAGCGGACGGAGCCGAGGCCGACCTTGTACAGCTCGGTGGGCTGCTCCTGAGCTCCCATGAGGAAGCCGGTGAGCGTGGCGGCCATGGCCTGGACGTCTTCGAGTGCGGTGGCGAGCAGTGCGCGCTCCGCCTTCAGACGACCGTTGCCGGCTTCGCTGTCGATGAAGGTCTTGATCTGTCCGGCAACGTGAGCGAGCGCGACGCCGCGGTCACGAGCGATCTTGCGGAAGAAGAAGTCCTGAGCCTGGATGGCCGTCGTGCCTTCG
Source organism: Rhodococcus sp. SB1D (assembly GCF_048573875.1). Taxonomy (NCBI): domain Bacteria; kingdom Bacillati; phylum Actinomycetota; class Actinomycetes; order Mycobacteriales; family Nocardiaceae; genus Rhodococcus; species Rhodococcus sp. SB1D. The sequence continues at coordinate 85,966 of NZ_JBMAIQ010000008.1, read as the reverse complement.
TACAGCGAGTCGATCTTGGAGTCGCGGATGTACTGCTCGATCGGGTAGTCCTGCAGGAAGCCGGATCCACCGAGGGTCTGCAGGCTGTCCGTCAGGTACTGGTACGCACGCTCGGAGCCGACGCCCTTGACGATCGGGAGCAGCAGGTCGTTGACGCGGAACGCGGTGTCCTTGTCTGCGCCCGAGACGAGCTGGGCGACAACCTCGTCCTGGTGAGCTGCGGTGTAGAGGTACACCGCGCGCAGGCCTTCGGCGTATGCCTTCTGCATTGCCAGGCTACGACGCACGTCGGGGTGGTGCGTGATGGTCACGCGCGGTGCTGCCTTGTTGGTCATCTGGGTCAGGTCTGCGCCCTGCACGCGCTGCTTGGCGTAATCGAGAGCGTTGAGGTAACCGGTGGAGAGGGTGGCGATTGCCTTGGTGCCGACCATCATTCGAGCGTGCTCGATGACGTCGAACATCTGGGCGATGCCGTTGTGGACCTCGCCGACCAGCCAGCCCTGTGCGGGGATGCCGTGGCCGCCGAAGGTGACCTCACACGTGGCGGAGACCTTCAGGCCCATCTTGTGCTCGACGTTGGTGACGAAGACACCGTTACGCTCGCCGAACTCTTCGGTCTCGAAGTTGAAGTGCGTCTTCGGGACGAAGAACAGGCTCAGGCCCTTGGTGCCCGGTCCGGCGCCTTCGGGGCGAGCGAGAACGAGGTGGAAGATGTTCTCGAACAGGTCGTCCGAGTCGGCCGAGGTGATGAAGCGCTTGACGCCCTCGATGTGCCAGGAGCCGTCGTCCTGCTTGATCGCCTTGGTGCGTCCGGCACCGACGTCGGAGCCGGCGTCGGGCTCGGTGAGGACCATCGTGGCGCCCCATCCGCGTTCGACGATGGTGGCTGCCCACTTCTTCTGCTCTTCGGTGCCGTTGTTGAACAGCACGTCCGCGAAAGCGGGTCCGGCCTGGTACATGTGCGCTGCAGGCTGTGCGCCCAGGATCAGCTCACCGATGGCCCACACGACGGAGCGGGGAACCGGCACGCCGCCGACCTCTTCGCTCAATCCCATACGGTACCACTCGGCATCCCACAGAGCCTTGAACGACTTCTTGAAGGATTCCGGAAGTGCAACGGTGTGCGTCTCGGGATCGAAGACAGGGGGGTTGCGGTCCGCATCGGCGAAAGATTCGCCAAGCGGTCCCTCGGCCAGGCGTGCGACCTCTGCCAGCATGTTGCGGACAGTGTCGGCATCCAGGTCGCCCCAAGCGCCTTCGCTCAGTGGCTTCTCCAGTCCGAGAACCTCGAAGAGGTTGAACTCCAGGTCCCGAACGTTGCTCTTGTAATGGCCCATGTCTTCTGCTTCTCCCAGTGAGGTGGTGCGGTCCAGCACTCCTAGTACCGCCCGAAGTTTATTACTCGTCGGTAACTTAATACATGTTACTAGCCGTTCTTTGCATTGCCAACACCGGATTTGCGTCCGATGACAAGCGCGTCGACCGCGATTCCCGTTTCGGTGTGCCTGTGGGGATTTCCGGCGATCTCGAACTCGAGCTTTCCGCGGAACTCCTGCATCAATTCTTCTGGTGTGTAAAGGATTTCGGGATCTTGCGGCCCGCCGACGCCGTAGTCGATGTTGCTTCGGTCGTGACCCAAAATCATGAGGATTCCGTCAGGTTTCAGAGAATTTATGGCACGGTTCACAACCAGGGTGCGTTGTGGTGCGGGCAGATGAAGGTAAAGAAGCAGGGCCAACTCGTATCCCTGCCCGTTCCTCGAGGCGTAATCCGCGACGGTGACGTCGCCGCATCGGTAGTCGAGCCGGTCGAGAACCGATCGGGGCGAGCGGGCCGCGATCGTGCGGGCTTTCTCGATCGCGACGGCCGAGTAGTCGATCCCGGTGACCTCCCAACCGCGGGTCGCGAGCCACAACGCGTTACGGCCCTCGCCGCACGCCAGGTCCAGTGCCTGGCCGTGGGGGAGGGCCGTCGCGTATTCCACCAGCAGTTCGTTGGGAGGAGCGCCCCAGACGAGCTCGGTTTCTTCGTACTTCTTGTCCCAGGCCGCCGCATCCATAGATGACGACGGTAGTGCCACTCAGTGGTTACGCACTCCGTCCATCGGGTTCTTGCGTAGAGCGGCGCGCGTCGGGATCGCGATGGAGACAAATCCCAGAACAGCGGTCACCGCGACGATGGAACCGTAAATCGCCGGTGAAATCGCCGGGATCGGCTGCCCGGACACCGCTACGGCAATGCCCATCAGAGGCGGCAGGGCGATCAGTGATCCGACCACGACGGCGATTCCCGCCACCATCAACGACTCGATGCGCATCATTGCTCGGACCTGCCTCGTCCGCGAGCCCACCAGTTGAAGGAGCGCGAACTCGCGGGAACGCTCGGCAGTGGCGGCGACCAGGGTGTTCACGACTGCGACTGCGAGATAGCCGAGCAGGACGAGGACGGCGAGGATGCTGACCCACGACTGCATACGACGCTGATCTTCGCCCGCGGCCCCGAACTGGTCCTGGTTCATCGCGGCGATCGAGGGGAACGAGCGCAACGACTGCTGGACTTCGGCCGACCGTCCGGGTTCGGCAGCAACCAGAACGGTGTCGATCAGAGCGTCGGTGGAGTGCTGACGCAAAGTCTCGATCGGCATGGTCACGTCCCCGAATCCGAGGCCGCGACCATATTTTGCGACGACCATGGGATGTACCAGTGTTCCGTCACCCAGATAGAGGTCGACGCGCTGGCCTACCTTGGCTCCGAGGGTGAAGGCGCCGTCTTCGCTCACGGCAACGGTATCGCCGGTCAGAGCGCTGAGGTCGCCCTCGGTCACCGCGAGATCGAGGGTCGCGTCGGCGCTGGCGGCGTCGATGCCCTGGGCCGCGATCGCGCTGTCGGCTGAGCCGCCTTCCTCTCCGCTGGGTACCGGGAGGACTTGACTGCGGACCACCGGGTTTGCCGCACTCACTCCGGGCACCGATGCGATCGACTCGAGTAGCGAGGGAGCGATACCGGCTGGTGCGCCGACGATCAGGTCGGCGGTGACGCCCTTGATCGACTGGTTGGTCGCCTCGGCGGCGACGGTGCTCTGGCTGAAGAACTGCACCGAGCCCAGTGCGATTGCGAGAGCCAACGGAACAACCGCCGACGAGAGCCGTCTCGAATTGGATTCGGCGTTGGCGGCAGCGAGAACTTTGGACGCCGACCCACTGCGGCGCAGCGGACCGCCGATCACCTTGATGATGCCGCGCACCAACAAGGGGCCGAGCAGCGCGACCGAGAAGATCAACAACAGTGCGCTCGAACCGGCTCCAGCGGCCGCCACGCTGCCGGGCAGGAAAGCAGGGAGGACGCAGGCGCTGAGGCCGGCGGCGCCGAAGATCAGCCCGGTGACGATACGTCCGCGGCTCAGTTTCGCCGGGCCGCTTTCGGATTCGCGAAGCGCTTCGACGGGGTCGAGCTTCGCCGGTCGTCGTGCCGCGATCGCCGCTGCCGCGCGGGCAGTGAGTACGCAGATCAGGAAAGCTGCGATCGCCGGAAGCGGGCTGTAGGCCAGCGCGAAATCGGTGGGCATGACACCGGCGTCGGCGAACTGTGCGCCCAGCACTCGGGCGAGCAGGTATCCGGGCACCGCGCCGAGAGCTGCCGCCGCAGCAGCAACGAGCAGCACTTCACGTCCGATCATGACGTGCACTTGTCGCGTGGTGGCTCCGATTGCCCGCAGCAGAGCGAACTCTCGGCGTCTGGCGTTGATCGAGAGCGACAGCGTGCTGGAAACGACGAACATACTGACCATCAACGCGAGACCGGCAAACGACGCGCAGAGCACGATCAACTGCGTCCGCGCAGCACCGGCGTCGAGGAATTCGATGCCTCCGCGTGCGGTGCCGGTCGAGACCTCCGCACCGGATCCGGCGAGTGCGTCGCGAGCGAGAGCGGCGGCGTTGACGCCTTCGGGAGCGATCAATCCGACTGCGGTGACCGAGTTCTGGTGCGGCCACAACCGTTCGGCCTCTGCGTCGTCGAGGAAGACGAGTGCCGGACGGTCGGGTGACGGCGCCGAAGCCGAATCAGCTGTGCCGACGACGGTGTACTCGTCCGTTACCGCGCCGTGAGCCAGCGTGATTCGCTCGCCGAGCGCGGCGCCCGTGGTCGAGACCACCTCGTCGCGGCTCTGCGGAGCGCGCCCCTCGGTGAGCGAGTACGGCGCCAATTGTGCTGTGTTCCAAGGATGTGCATCGAGTACGACGCCCTCGGCGGTGCTGACGGGGACGGAGATGTCGCGAACCACGGTGACATCGAGTGCGTCGAGCTTGCGGACCGTATCGCCGGCGAGGAGAACTCGCTCGGCAAAGGGCTGATCGGCGTCTTCCTTGACCTCGAGCGCCTGTGGCGCACTCACGATGGCGTCGGCACCGGCGTAGAGATGTGGTGAGACACCGCCTCGCACTCCCGATTCCAGCAGCACACCCAGACCGCAGGTGAGGAGCGCTGCGCAGAATACGGAGACGAACACGGCGACGAAACCGGAGCGATGCGCTTTCAGGTGCGCAAAGGTGTGCGCTTTCATCATCACCAGTCCCCGAGGTGTGTCATGCGCTCGGCGATCTGCTGCGGGGTCGGGCGGTCGATGTGCCCGACAAGTTTCCCGTCGGCGAGGAACAGCACACGATCGGCGTACGACGCGGCCACCGGGTCGTGCGTGACCATGACGATGGTCTGATCGAACTCGGCGGCTGTCCGGCGCAACAACTCCAGAACCTGCTTGGCGCTACGGGAGTCGAGGGCGCCGGTCGGTTCGTCGGCAAAGAGTGCGTCGGGGTGAGTGACGAGGGCGCGCGCGATTGCGACGCGTTGCTGCTGACCGCCGGACAGTTCGGAGGGTTTGCGCTTTCGGTGTGATCCGAGTCCGACGGATTCCAGGACGAAGGTCAGGTACTGCTTGTCGGCTCGTCGCCCGGCGAGGAGTAGGGGGAGCGTGACGTTCTGCTCGACGTCGAGAGCGCCGAGCAGGTTGTAGGCCTGGAAGACGAAACCGATGTGATCGCGACGGAAGATGCTGCGGGCCTTCGGCTTCAGTTGTGAAATTTCGGTGTCGCCCAGCCACACCGATCCGCTGCTCGGTCGGTCGAGGCCCGCGGCGCAGTGCAGGAAAGTGCTCTTACCTGATCCGGACGGGCCCATCACTGCGGTGAAGGTGCTGCGCGGCAGAGTGAGGCTGACGTTGTCGAGGGCGGTCACGGCGCCGCGGCCGTTGCCGTAGACCTTGCTGACCCCTTCGAGTCGCACGGCAGATGTTCGAGCTCCCGTGGCACCAGGAGCCGGCGGGGCGAGGACCGAGTGTCGATTCTTCATGGGAAGAACGCTATGGAGATTCGCCATTCGTCGACATCCAGCAGAGTCCCGAATCAATGGTGTAGCCAGCTGTAGTGGATCGTGCGGTGTGGTGCGGCATGCTGGGGCAGTGAAGAAGAGAACCAGGGCTGCGGTGTACGTGCTCGTCGAGGGCGCGGCAGCTGTGGTTTCCCTGTTCTTGCTGATGGTCGGTCTCATTCTGTTGTCGCTCTCGATTCTGATCGTCGGCTGGTTGCTGTTGCCGTCGTACGTGCGAGTGCTCCGGTGGTGGGCCGGCCTGGCTCGCAAACGCACCGCTGCGTACACCGGACGCCCTGTTCTGCAGCGATACCCACCGATGCCCAGCAATCCGACATTCGGGGACTGGAGCCGGTTCCTCACCGATCAGTCGACGAGGCGCGACGCGGCCTGGTTGTCGATTCATGGTCTGGGTGCTTTCGTCGCGGCGATGCTGACCATTGCTCTGCCACTCGGTGCGCTCAATGCGATTGCAGTCCCGCTGTACTGGCAGCAGATGCCCGCCGGTGAACCCGTCAACAATCCGTACCCCGTGACGTCGTGGCTGGGCGCTGCCGGAATGCCGTTGATCGGCATCCTGTACTTCCTGATCGCGTGGTGGTTGATCCCCGCGATGGCGAAATGGATCAGCTGGTCGACCACGACTTTGCTTGCGCCGGATACGCGTTCGGACCTCTCGAAGCGCGTCACCGCCCTGACGGCCAGCCGCGCTGCGGCGCTCGACGCGCATTCGGCCGAACTCAAGCGCATCGAGCGGGATCTGCACGACGGAGCGCAGAACCGTCTGGTCGCGGTGGTGATGATGTTGGGGATGGCCGAGCGGTCGTTGCAGAACAATCCGGACCAGGCTCTGCCACAACTGCATCGGGCCCAAGATGCGGCCACCGAGGCGTTGAGCGAACTCCGGACGTTGGTGCACGACATCTACCCGCCGATCCTCGACGAGTTGGGTCTGGAGGGCGCGATCTCGGCGCTCGCCGGGCGCTCCGCCGTGCCCTGCGTACTCGAGATCGACGAGCTCCGCCGTGCCCCGGCTGCCGTCGAGGCTGCTGCGTACTTCGTCGTCGCCGAGGCCTTGACCAACGTCGCAAAACACAGCGGAGCCCGCAGGGTCACCGTCACGGCACGGACGGAGACGTCGGACGACTCGTCGGGTGAGACGATGCTCATCGACGTGATCGACGACGGTCACGGCGGCGCGAACGAACGCCCGGGCGGCGGCGTGGCGGGTATTCGACGCCGGGTCGAGGCTTTCGAAGGAACCGCAGTATTGGAGAGCCCGGAGGGTGGACCGACAACGATGAGGGTGGAACTACCGTGCGGATTCTGATTGCCGAGGACGACGCTCTTCTGCGAGAGGGGCTGGCCCTGCTGCTCCGTGGAGAGGGCTTCGAGGTGTCTGCCGTCTCCGACGCCGCACAGTTCCTCACGGTGTTCGAGGAGACAACCCCCGACGCCGCGGTGCTCGACGTCCGGATGCCTCCTACTTTCACCAACGAGGGACTTCGAGCGGCGATCGAGGTGCGCAAGCTTCGCCCGGGCTTTCCCGTCCTGGTCCTTTCCGCTTACGTCGAGGATCGCTACGCCGGTGAATTGTTGGCAGGAGGCGCCGGCGGGGTCGGGTACCTGCTCAAGGAACGGGTCGGCAAGGTAGCCGAGTTCGTCGACGCATTGAACCGGGTCGTCGACGGCGGAACCGTGATGGATCCCGAGGTCGTATCCCAACTGATGAGCCGTCGACGCGCCGACGATCCGATCAGATCGCTGACGCCACGCGAGTCCGAGGTTCTCGGACTGATGGCGGAGGGGCTGGGAAATCAGGAAATCGCCAGGAAACTGGTCGTCAGCGACACTGCTGTGAGCAAGCACATAGGAAATATCTTCGCAAAACTCGGCCTGTCGGCTTCCGAAAGCGGGCATCGTCGTGTTTTGGCAGTTCTAGCTCATTTACGCGCCTGATCGTGGATCTGGACTACATACCTGACCGAAGCGTAATGTGAGCCAGCCTCATGTTGTTGCCGTGATCGAACGGTGACCTGAGAGGCAGGGGCTTATGTCCTGTACGTAACGTGTGATGTCGAATGCGCGTCATCACCAGAAACCAACGAGGAGATCGATCAATGGGTAAGCCGATTGCCAGTGTGGCCGGAGGTCGGCAGTCCGTCCTTCTCGGGCTCGGCGTTCACCGCCCGGAGCGAGTCGTGACCAACGACGAGATCTGCGAGCTGATCGATTCCACCGACGAGTGGATCCAGACGCGATCGGGTATCAAGTCGCGCCGGTTCTCCGGCGAAGGTGAAGGCATCCTCGCGATGTCGATCAGCGCGGCGCGTAAAGCACTGGACGTCAGCGGCATTGCCCCTGAGCAGATCGGCGCCGTGATCATCGCGACGTCGACGTGGGACCTGCAGACTCCTCAGGCTGCGTCCATCGTCGCCCACGAGCTCGGCATCAAGGGTCCGGCTGCATTCGACGTCGCGGCAGGCTGCGCCGGTTTCTGTACCGCCCTTGCGGTGGCCAGCGACCTGGTTCGCGGCGGCACGGTTGATCACGTACTCGTCGTCGGCGTCGAGTTGATGAGCGAGGCCACCGAGCCCACCGATCGCAGCGTTCGCTTCATCTTCGGTGACGGCGCAGGCGCAGTTGTCGTCGGCCCGAGCGATACCGTCGGAATCGGCCCGGTCGAGTGGGGTTCGGACGGCAGCCAGTCCGACGCCATCGTTCAGGAGCCCAGCTGGCTCGACTACACCAAGAACCCGACCGGACCTCGGCCGTGGATCAAGATGGCCGGCACCGCGGTGTTCCGCTGGGCTGCCTTCGAGATGGGCAAGGTCGCCACTCGCACCCTGGAGAAGTCGGGGCTGGGTATCGAGGACATCGACGCTTTTGTGCCGCACCAGGCAAACCAGCGCATCAACGAGGTCATCGCTCGCAGCATGAAGCTGCCCGAGGGCTTCCCCGTCTCCAACGACATCGCCGAGACGGGCAACACGTCCGCGGCCTCGATCCCGCTCGCCATGGAGCAGATGCTGCGCGACGGCCAGTGCAAGCCGGGCGACAAGGCATTGCTTCTCGCCTTCGGTGCGGGTCTGTCCTTCGCCGGTCAGGTTGTCGTCATGCCGCCGTTGGCTGGAGCAGAATCCGCCTGATTGTTCCTTTCGCAAGGGCGCCTCGAACCCACGGTTCGGGGCGCCCTTCCGTTTCCGTCCGGATCGTCGAACGTCTGCGATGTGGCACTCTGGCGAGATGGTCGAGAACGTGGGGGAGTCCGAACGAGAGTCCGAACGTAATGGTGTGACGGGCGGCAGCTTGGCGAAGATGGGCGGGCAAGTGGCGCTCGCCAGCACGGTCAGTCGGATCACCGGCTTCGTCCGCACCCTTGCCCTTGCCGCGGTCCTGGGCATCGCCCTGGTCAGTGATGCGTACAACGCGGCCAACAGCTTCCCGAACATGGTCTATCAGCTCCTCCTCGGCGGGATTCTCGCCAGCGTCCTGCTTCCGTATCTGACGCGGCAACGGAGCCGTGGGCGGACGCTCGAACGAGAGCAGACGCAGCGCGTTCTCACCGTCGGAGCGCTGGCTCTTGCGCTCGTGACGGTAGTGGCCGTGGTGTGCGCGCCGCCTCTGGTCTCGGCCGTGATCGATGATCCGGCTCAACGAGAGCTGACGACGCTCTTCGCGTACTTGCTTCTTCCGGAGATCTTCTTCTACGGCGTCACGGCGATGATGACGGCTGTGCTCAGCGTTCGATCGGTGTTCGGCGCGCCGGCCTGGGCACCGGTGATCAACAACGTCGTCCTTCTGGTGACGGTCGCGGTCTTCCTGTGTATCCCGGGGCCGGTGGCTCTGACTCCCGAGTCGATGACCACCGCGCAGGTTCTGGTGATCGGTATCGGCACTCTGCTCGGGATCGTGGCGCAAACCGCCGTCGTTGCTCGAGCGCTGCACCGCAACGGGTTTCGGTGGCGCCTTCGCGTGCGGGTCGTACCGCACACCTGGCGCCCGGTGCGCGTCGGGGCGCCGTTGCTCGGCTGGGTACTTGTGTACGTCGTTGCCGGCCAGATCGGTGTGTGGGTGACGATGAAGGTCACTCTCTCCCGTCACGTCTACTCGATGTACACGCACGCGGATCTGCTGTTTCAAGTGGCGTACGGCATTCTCGGTGTGTCGTTGTTGACGGTGCTGATGCCGCGGATCGCCAGGTCGGTTGCTGCGGGTGACGACGTCGGCGTCGTATCCGATCTCGGCCGGGGAGCCCGGTATTCTGTGGTGGCGCTGATTCCGGTCACTGTGGCGCTCATGGTGTTCGGTCCCTCGTTGACCACCTTGATCTTCTTCGGCCGGGTCGACGGCAGCAGTGCCCGGTTGATCGGGACGGCCGTTGCGGTCAGTGCATTCGGGCTGGTGCCCTTTGCGATGGTCATGCTTCAGCTGCGAGTGTTCTACGCCGACAACAACACCCGAACTCCCGCGGTCATCGCCCTGGTGATGGTGGTCGCCAAGACTGCGCTCGTCCTTCTTGCGTCACTGTCGGCTAGTGACGAAAGGCTGGTCCTGGCCGTCTGTGCTGCCGGCTCGTTCTCCTACGTGTGTGGAGCGGTACTCGGCCACATCCTTCTTCGAAAGCGATACGGGCTGTTGGGATTCCGTCGCGTGCAGGCCACCGTCGGAAGGATTTCGGCGGCGGCAATTCTGGCAGGTGGTTGTGCGTTCGCTTTGGTGGTGGCGGTTCAGAACCGAGTTCCCGAGCCCAGGCTTGCTGCTGTTATTTCATTGTCGGCGGGTGCGGCCGTCGGTGCCGTCGTCCTGTTGGGTGCATGCAAGGTCGTCGGTGTTCCCGAGATTCGCCGGGCGCGAACCCTATTGCTGTCCTGAGGACAAGAGCGGTACCAGCAGTTCGTCCGGAGTGAGGGCGCCGTGCTGTCCACGGAGTCCGGACAGTCCCGATTCGACAGATCGACGTACGACGGCCACGTCCCCGGACGCAATGGCGATGACATCACCGATCCGGCCGTGATACTCGGAATGCACTGCAGGCCCGAACAATCCTGCGACTATGCCCTCGGACCTCGTCCCGATCCACATGCGGTCACCCAGTTCGGCGCGCCAGCGGTCCGCAACATCTTGTGCAGCGCCTTCTCGGGTGTGGATGTGACGACATCTAGGTTCACCGGCAAGAGCGAGTACATCTTTGGACAGAATCGGAGTGTTGTCGAAGTCGATCTTGTTCTCGTCCGACACGTCGACCATTCCGTGGTCTGCCGTCACCAGCAATCTCACGTCCGGACCGAGAGCCGCGGCGAGTTGCTCGACCAGTCGATCGACCAGCATCAGTTGGAAAATCCACGGCTCGGACTCGGGTCCGTAGACGTGGCCGAGTGCATCGATCTCGCTGATGTAGCAGTACGTGAACGTGCGGTCGGCAGATTTCGACGCCGCCACGGTGCGAGCGAGGAGGTCTCCGTATGCCTGGATTCCGGCGAACTGGGCACCGCGCATCCCGGCACGGGTGAGGCCGCTGCCGTCGAACTTCGACGGTACGACGGTTGTAACGGTGATGCCGGCTGCGGCGGCGCGATCGAACGTCGTGGCCTGCGGCTGCAGGGTTTCCGGGACGATGGAGTCGGTCTGAGATTCCTTCTTGCCCGCGCTGTGCCAACCCAGCCAGTTGAACACCGAATCGGCTTCTTCGACGTAGGACTGGTAGCCGGTGATGCCGTGCGCTCCCGAAGGCAGACCGGTCCCCAGTGAGACAATGCTGGTGGCCGTCGTCGTGGGGAAGCCTGCCCGGATGGGCGTTCCGACGAGTGAATTCAGGAATGGTGCGTGTTCGGCGTTGCGGGCGAGCAAGTTCGCGCCCATCCCGTCTACCAGCAGAATTACGGTCTTCTTGCTGGGCTGTAGATCGAGACGGTTCGCTTCGCCGCTCACTCCGAGAGAAGCGAGTACCGACGGCGCAAGCGTCGACAGAGTCGGCTGCGAGTACACATCGAGGAGAGGGGCGGGGGCGGGCATCCCATGAGATTAGGCGTTGGACGCAGAAAACTGCATACCTTCTGGGCGAGTGTTCAAATCTGTGCGGTCAAATCCGGACTTTCCAGATGATCAGCGCGCAGAGACCGCGGACCGGTGCGGCCTCCGCGCGGAGATTCATTCCATGATCGTGGAGATCTGGAACTTGGCACCTAGTGGATCGGCCACCGACGCGAGACGACCGAAGGGCGTGTCCTCGGGATCGCGCAAGACGCTGCCGCCGAATTCGACGACCTTGGCGACGGCCGCATCGGTGTCGTCCGCCCCGAAGTACACCTGCCAGAACGACGGCGCCTCTGCCGGGAGGAACGAGCTGGCATCCATCAAACCGGCGACGACGGTGTCGCCCTGCTTGGCCTGTGAGTACCGGAACTCGTCGCTGTCACCGATCGACTCGTAAGTCCAGCCGAACACGTCGGTGTAGAACGGCAGGACCGCGGCGTAGTTCTTGGACAAGGTCTCGTGCCAGACCGGCGCTCCGGCCTCGCCGACCAAACCGAAGCCGTGGTGCTGATCTGCCTGCCAGATGCCGACGACGGCACCGGCCGGATCGCCCACGATCGCCATGCTGCCCTGAGGACCGACCTGCATCGACGGCATCATGATCGTTCCGCCCGCGGCTTGGGCCTTGGACGCCGACGCTGCCGCATCAGTCGAGGAGATGTAGGTGGTCCACACGTTGCCGTAGGGGTTTCCCTCCTGCTGGGGTCCGAGCCCGGCGATGGGCTGCCCGTCTTTGCTGAAGATCGCGTAGCCGCCGTACTGCGGGTCGTCGTTTGTGTCAGCCTGCCAGCCGAACACGTTGGTGTAGAAGGATTTGGCAACCTCGGTGTCGGAGCTGGTGAGGTCGATCCAACAGGGTGTTCCGTCGAGCGCTGTGCGTGCGGGCATCTGAAAACTCTCCTTAACCGAAACGGATACACAAGCAGGGGACGCGGAGTGCTTGGCCGAGGAAGGCCTGAATCTCACGCTACGCGCGTACCCCGACACATTCCCAGGGTTCGAGAGCTTTGGGGTATGTGACCGTTTCGCGTTCCCCGGTGGGCCGGACCTGCCAACGCAGACGACCGCCGAATCGTTCTTGATACTCCGAAGTTGATGGGGCACTTGCTCGATCGGCGAGGCCGTTCCACCGGGGAGTGTTGGTACGTGTCAGCTCCTGATCAGCCCCGTGCGATCGAGCCACGCGAGCGCATGACGGGTGAACTCGTCCGGAATCTCCAATTGTGGGGTGTGGCCGGTGTCGCCGAGAATGATGGTGGTCCAGTGTGGATGTGCAGCAGCGGCTGCCCGTGCGGCCTCGACCGGGACAAGCCGATCGCGATCGCCGTGCATCAGGAGCGTCGGAGTCGTGATCTCTCGCAATGTCTTTCGATAGGAGGCAGGACGGGCGAGGGTCATCAGCAGTGACCGTGCTGCCTGAAGGAATTCGGCATCCTGGGTAGGTTCGTTGCGGCGAATCGCCGTCAAGGCAGCGCCCGCGTCGAGGACCGCGGGGTCGGCTCGCGTCGGATCGGCAAAACACAATCTGGTCATCTGAGCGGCCAACTGCCGGTCTGACATCTTTCGGCGTCCGAAGCTGAGAACCTGCTCACCGACGTACGGCATCGAGTAGAGCGCGAATTGGGCGGCGACGGTCAGATCGGGAAGCTGGACGGGCAGGGGGAGCGCCGGATCCACCAGCACCAGGCCGGCGACTGATTCGGGACTGGCATGGGTCGACATTGCCGAGACCATTCCGCCCATGGAATTGCCGAACAGGACGGCGGGCTCACCCACCACTGTGTCGAGAAAGCGATTCAGAAGTACTGCGTTGGCGTCGACGCCGGTGTGTCGCCCACGGGCAGAGGTGAGTCCGAATCCGGCGAGGTCAAGTGCGTACACGCGCGTGCGCGCCGCCAGCGCCGGTGCCACCCGCACCCAGTTCAGGTGCGAGCCGCCCAGACCGTGAACGAGCACGATGGGCGGCGCTCCGCTGGGACCGCCGAAGTCGATCCAGTGAACGTCACCGCCGAGATCGGTGATGTTGCTCGTCCCGCCCCACGGGTGTGTGAGGGTGCTTCCGTCGGCGAGTTGGGCCGAAACAGCGGATTCCATACCTGCCAGGATGCACCGAGGTGTCGTCGTAGTCACGCACGCGTTCCGGTTCGGGATCCGAATATGTGTCATCGATCACGGATTCTCAAGAAGCTCAGGAAACGGGCAAAACGGAATTTGACTGGTGTTCAGCACTTTTCGAGGCTGTCGCCGCTTTCCGACGGCCGTGGCGCGCGTCCGGCGGAGGTCGGTTCGGGCATACTGAAAACCATGTGGTGGATGGTCGGGCTCATTGTTCTGGCCGCCTTGGTTTTGGCATCCGTTCTGGTCGGTTTCGTTTTCCGCCGCCCGATCGCCGAAGCCAAGTCGGCGGTGCTTGCCTTCGACGACGCCAGCTCTCAGCCCCAGCGCGACTGACCACCGTCGAGCGGAATTGTTGCTCCAGTCAGATACGCGGCATCCGGGCCGACCAGGAAAGCCACCGCGGTTCCGATGTCCGTTTCGCAGTCGCCGATCCTCCGTAGCGGAATCCCGGCAACAAAGGCGGCAGCCTCCTCCGGGCGTGCATCTGCCCACCGCTGCAGCCCCGGCGATGACGCGTGGGGAGCAACCGCGTTGACCCGGATCCCGTCGACGCCCCATTCGCATGCTGCCGCGCGACTGAGGGCTCGGACGGATTCCTTCACGGCCGCGTAGCCGCCGTAGCCGGCAGCGTCCCAGCGGACGGCCACGGAGCTGACCATGTTGATGATTGCCCCGCCGCCGCGCTCCTTCATGAACGGGTAACAGGCTTGCATGGTTCGCAGAGTCGCGACGGGGCCGGACGTCAATCCGTCGGCAAGGCGCTCCGGAGTGAGGTCGAGGACGTTGCCGAGCGGGTTGAGGCTGGCGTTGTTGATCAGAATGTCGACGCCGCCGAACAGTTCCACCGTTCGCGCCACGGCTCCGGTGATGGAATCCGCGTCGGCGATATCCATGAGCACCGGTTCTGCACGGCCTCCGCGTTCGGCGATCTCGTTACATGTGACGACGAGTTTCGACTCAGTGCGGCCCGCGACCGCGACGGAAGCGCCCTCCTTGGCTAGCGCAAACGCAACTCCCTGGCCGACGCCTTGCCCTGCGCCAGTGATCAGGGCCACTTTTCCATCCAACTTGCCCACTGCTGTTCTCCTGCTCGTCATTCAACGGTTCCCGAAGCGTTGTCCGAATCGCGCATTGTTACTCGTGGGTTCCCGCTGGATGAGATGTGAGTTACGTCCCACTCAGCGGTGCCGCTTCAAATTTCGGCCGTCTTACGTATATTGTGAGCGCCGTTACACACCGGACGCGCGGAACGCGTACACACATTCCATGATGAGGAGTTAGACATGGGTTCTTCGGACGCAGACCTGGCATTGATCAAGCAGATTCAGCCGGTTATCACGGGTGTTGCTGGCCTGATCTCGGGCATCGGCGCAATCGTCGGACTGGGCGTTGCCCTGCAGTCCTTCAGCTGATTTTTCGCTGAGCTGATCCTCCGGCCCGTGGCCTGAAGGCATTGCCTTCGTGGACGCGGGCCGGAGGTTTGTCTGCACCTGAATATCTGTGTCTTGCAGGCACATTCAATTCTGTGATACGTCCATTGCTGCCGGAACGTCCACACCTTCTTCGTAGACCTGGGGTCCGAAGTTCGGCAACGGAGTGAAGTCGAGTGCCGCTTCCGAACCGCGGTAGTGGCGGAAGTAGTAGAGCGATCTGTCCGGCCGCACCAGGCTGTCCGGTTCGCTTGTCTTCCATCCCCAGTGGACGTCTGCTCGCAAAATCTCCGACAGCTCCAGTATGTTCTTGCAACCATGGCTCTGTAGCCCAAGGCATTTCAATTCCTCGACGTCTCGCAATTGCCCGTCGCGCGTCCACCTGGATTCGTAGACCAGAGCATCGAGAACGACGCGGTGCGAACCCGCTTGAGTAACGCCGGCAAGTAGAACCTCCCAGTCCAATCCTGGTGCGTGTTGGAGGTATTCGTCGGCGTCGATGAATGCTGCCCATGCGACGGTGTCGCGGTACCGGCTCACGTAATCGACGTACGCCTCTACCTGTCCGTGCACGATCCGACCGTCCGCGTCGCGCGGTTGCCAGTCGACGATCGTCACCGGAAGGTCGTGCAGTTCTTTGCGGAATGCGACCTGAACTTCACTGTCCGACATCGATCGGGTGAAGGCGCCGTAAGAGTTGCCTCTCTTGTCCTCGCTGCGGCCGTGCCAACGGTTGAGGCTGAATGCGCTTGTCTTGCGGGTGGACCCGACGGAACCGGTGTTGTCGTAGAGAACAACCTCCCAGCCTTGCTCGATGTGGTGCAGGCACCAGTCTCTGATGAAGGGGAGATGTTCGCGGGGGAGCAGGACCGCAACCACGGCGCGGCGCCCGGCGTCAGCGCTGTTCGGATGATTCTTCGGATCCGTGATCACCCGACACACGATAGTGCTCTGCGTGGATGCGAGTTACTCAATGCTGCTCGTGGGAACGGTTGATCGTAGAACGTTGACACATTCGGCAATTTGTCTCATAGTCGAGTCATGACAACTTCTGTGTCACATTCGCCACGGTTTGTACCTTCCACCGGGGAGTCCTGGCGTTCGCCCTGGGCCATGTACGACGCATTGCGCGAGAACGACCCGGTGCACAACGTTGTGCCGGAAGCTGCGCCGCGGGACGACTACTGGGTGCTCACCCGTCACGAAGACGTCTACAACGCCGCTCGCGACTACGAGACGTATTCGTCGGCAGAGGGATTGACCACTGTCTACGGTGAACTCGAACAGATCGGGATGCAGGACAATCCGCCGTTCGTGATGCAGGATCCGCCAGTGCAGTCGGAGTTCCGGCGCATGGTGTCGAAGGGTTTCACTCCGCGTCAGGTATCGGCGGTCGAGCCGATGGTTCGCGCATTTGTCGTCGAACGTATCGAGGCGCTGAAAGCGCGTGGCAGCGGCGATATCGTCGTCGAGCTCTTCAAACCGTTGCCGTCGATGGTTGTCGCACACTATCTGGGTGTGCCGGAATCGGACCGTGACCGGTTCGACGGCTGGACCGAAGCCATTGTCGCTGCCAATTCGGCAGGTGGTGTGGCCGCGGCAGCGACGACGGCGCAGGCCGCCACCGGTGAGTTGATGATGTACTTCGCTTCGCTGATCGAACGCCGCAAGGTCGAACCGGGTGACGACACGATTTCGCACCTACTCGCCGCTGGACTCGGTGAGGACGGCGACATGTCCGGCCTGCTGTCGATTCTGGGCTTCGCCTTCACCATGGTGGCCGGTGGAAACGACACCACGACAGGAATGCTGGGTGGTTCGGTGGCGATGCTGACCGAACGCCTCGACCAGCGTCAGATCCTGCTGGACGATCCCGCATTGATCACCGACGCGGTCGACGAGTTGCTTCGACTCACCTCACCGGTCCAAGGACTGGCACGCACCACGACGCGAGATGTGGCCTTGGGTGGCAAAGTGATTCCGGCAGGACGTAAGGTTCTGCTGATGTACGGTGCGGCCAATCGTGATCCCGAGAAGTACGGACCCGACGCGGCGGAGTTGGACGTCTTGCGTCGACCGCAGAAGATCCTCACCTTCAGCCATGGCGCCCACCATTGTCTGGGCGCATCGGCAGCTCGAATGCAGGCGCGAGTTGCTTTGGAAGAGTTGCTTTCCCGGATTCCCGACTTCCATGTCGACATCGACGCGATGCAATACGCGCCGGGCAACTACGTGCGCCGTCCGCTCTCGGCTCCGATGTCGGTGACTCGGCCATGAGCAACGACTGGCTCGGCGAGGGGCGCGCCTTGGCGGCAGCCGAGAAGATCCTCGACAGCGCGGCACAATTGTTCGTCGCGAAAGGCGTCAACGCGGTCGGTATGGCGGAGATAGCCTCTGCTGCAGGATGTTCCCGGGCCACCTTGTATCGGTACTTCGAGAATCGGCAGGCTCTTCACATTGCGTTCGTTCACCGCGAAGCTCGCAGGCTGGGAACTGCGATCGCGGAATCGGTAGCGACCATCGACGATCCGAGTGAGCGTCTGGAGACGGCCATACTCACTGCAGTGTCCGCGGTGCGTAGCACTCCGACGTTGGCTGCATGGTTCACCCCGGGTGATGCGAGTCTTGCCGGTGAACTTGCCAATTCATCCGACGTCATCAACGGACTTGGTGTCGCGATGCTGGGTGAACTCGGAGCAGGCACAGCGTCGCGGGCGCGCTGGATCGTGCGAGTGATTCTCTCGCTGCTCATGGTGCCGGGGGCGGACGAGAACGACGAGCGGACGTTGGTGCGTGAGTTCGTCGTTGCGCTGTTGATTGCTGGACGGGCCACCTGATCATCCCTTCCGGGTGATGTGCGAGGGCTGCGTGGGGATCGAGGATGAACCGATATCCCGACACAGGTCACCGCGAGTTCCCGAGGAGCGTAAGAGAAGATGACTACACCGTCCGAACTCGACCCCAAGCCCGCCACCGAAGCGACTCGCCTGGCAAATACCCAGGTTCTCCGTGACCTTCCTTTCGACGACACCTTCGACTTCGAACTGATTTCTCGAGGTCTCGTGGCACCGCTCATCGATGGCGGACTGGTCAAAGGTGACAAAGGGCAGTTCATCTTCTCGTACGACGCCTACGGGTTCGCCGACGGCGATGCACCGGATACCGTCAACCCGAGTCTGTGGCGCCAAGCCACTTTGATGGGAAAGGGCGGTGGACTGTTCAAGCTGGCTGATCGTCTGTACCAGGTGATCGGCCAGGACTTGTCGAACACGACGATCATCGAGGGCGACACCGGGTTGATCATCGGTGACACTCTGATGTCCGCGGAAACAGCCGCTCTCGCGCTGGAGTTGTACTACCAGCACCGCCCGAAGGTTCCGGTCAAGGCAATCATCTTCACGCACTCCCACGGCGATCACTTCGGCGGTGTCAAAGGATTTGTCACCGACGAAGAGATCGAGTCCGGTGCCGTAAAGGTCTACGCACCAGACAGTTTCACGGAGGAAGCGATTTCCGAGAACGTACTTGCCGGCACGGCGATGACACGTCGCGGAATGTACATGTATGGATCGTTCCTGCGTCCGGGGCCACAAGGGCAGGTATCCGGTGGTCTCGGCCTGTCCACTTCGCACGGCACTTCGACGTTCGCCGTGCCTACCGACGTCATCACCGAACCGGTGCACGAAGAGGTCATCGACGGTGTGCGCGTGACGTTCATGCTCGCGCCGGGAACCGAGGCGCCATCCGAAATGCTCTTCTATCTACCCGATTTCAAGGCGCTCGGGTCAGCTGAGGACGTCACGCACACGATGCACAATCTATACACGTTGCGCGGCGCCAAGACTCGCGACGCCAAAGCGTGGTCGCACTACGTGCGTCTGGCAATGGAACTGTTCCCCGACGTCGAAATCATCTTTGCGCAGCATCATTGGCCCACGTGGGGCAACGACAAGATCTTGAAGCTGATGTCGGATCAGGCAGATCTGTACAAGTATCTGCACGATCAGACGTTGCGCCTTGCCAACAAGGGACTGACACCGGTAGAGATTGCCGACCAGATCGAGGTACCCGACGCGATCGGAAAGCAGTGGTACAACCGTGGGTACTACGGCTCGCTCAGTCACAACGTCAAAGCGATCTACACCTTCTATCTCGGTTGGTTCGACGGCGTTCCCGCTCACCTCAATCCCCATCCGCCGGTGGAGAACGGCAAGCGCTACGTCGAAGCCGTCGGCGGGCCGGACGCACTTCTGACCAAGGGCAAGCAGGCGTTCGACGACGGAGACTACCGCTGGGCCGCGGAGTTGGTGAACCATCTGGTGTTCGCCGATCCGAGTAATCAGAAAGCGCGAGAGTTGTTGGCGGACACGTACGAACAACTCGGCTACCAAGCCGAGAACGGTACGTGGCGCAACTTCTACCTGGTCGGAGCGATGGAATTGCGGCATCCGCTGGCACCGATGCCGTCCAACAACCCCACTGGCCCGGCCGTGGTCGCAGTGATGCCGCTCGAGCAGATGCTGGACTTCTGGGCAGTTCGCCTCGACGGTCCCAAAGCAGCCGATGTAGACCTGTCGTTGCGATTCGTGTTGTCGGACACCGCGGACAACGTCCTGGTCACAGTGCGCAACGGCGTGCTGAACTACGACATGGACAAGGCAGATGCTTCGGCCGCCCTGACTCTGACCTTGACCCGTGCCGTGTTCAACGAGGTGTATCTGGGAACGACCTCGCTCACCGAATCCATCAAGGCCGGAACGGCAAAAGCTGTGGGAGATCAGTCCGAACTGGAGACGTTCATCTCGCTGCTGGAGGACTTCGATCTGTGGTTCGATATCGTCACGCCGTGACTGGTCGACTCCATGATGTGGCCCGGGCGGGGGATCATTCGAAACGAGAAGGATCTCCCGCGCCGACCCGCACGATTTCGGGAACACCGGACGAATAGTCGACGACTGTGGTGGGTTCGGTTCCACAGTCACCCGAGTCGATGACGGCGTCGAGTTGGTGGTCGAGTTCTTCCTTGATCTGCCAGCCGTCCGTCATCGGTTCCTCGGCGCCGGGCAGGAGAAGGGTGCTGGAGAGGATGGGTTCACCCAACTCTTGCAAGAGTGCCCGCACTACCGGGTGGCTGGGGATACGCACTCCGACGGTCTTCTTCTTGGCGTGTGCCAGCCGACGCGGAACTTCCTTCGTGGCGGGAAGGATGAACGTGTACTGCCCAGGCGTAGCCGCTTTCACCGCGCGGAACGCCGAGTTGGTGACGTGAACGAAGTGCCCGAGCTGCGCGAAATCGGCACAGACCAGCGTGAAGTGATGGTCCGAACGCAGATGACGGATCTCGCGGATCCGATCGGTGCCCGAGTGATTGTCCATTCGGGCGCCCAGGGCGTAGCAGGAGTCGGTGGGGTAGGCGATGACCGCGTCGTTGCGCAGCATTTCGACGATCTGGCTGATCGCGCGCGGCTGCGGGTTTTCCGGGTGAACGTCGAAGTATCGGGCCATCAACTCAGCTTAGTTCAGCTTGCAGATCACGAATGCCGTTCACCGTTGAGACTGTGGTCGGCGAGCAAACCCGTCAGCTCTTCGGCGTAGGCGAGTTGCTTACGTAAGTGTGTGCAGCTTTCTTCCGCCCGGGTGTGGCAGTCGGTGACGAATTCGGTTGCAGCGGTGAGCGTTGACGCGTCCGAAGCTTCGTCGCCGAGCACTGCCAGAGAATCGAGAAGTTGTTTCATTTCTTCGAGACTGAATCCGAGCGGCTTCATTCGTCGGATTACCAGTAGCCGTTGGACATCGGCCTCGGTATAGAGGCGGAATCCTCCGGCGCTCCGCTCGGACGGAGTAACCAGACCGACCTCGTCGTAATGACGAATCGTCTTGATCGACAGTTCGGTGCGTTCGGCAACCTGTCCGATCTGCATGTTCGGCCCTTGGCCCGCATGTTCCGGCTCAGACATCACTCCCACTTTCCTCGCGCTGGGCCTCCATACTCTCAGTGACCGTCACCCAGGCGACCGGACAGGCGCAGGTGGCGCTCGGCCGATGCGTCGTCGAGCCCCACGATCTCGACATTCTTGCCTCTGGCCGCGTACTTGGTGGTGATGGCGTCTAGTGTCGCGACGGTCGACGCGTCCCAGACATGAGACTCGGACAGATCGATGACAATGTTCTTCGGGTCGCCGGCGTAGTCGAACTGGTAGATCAGATCGTTGCTGGATGCGAAGAACAGTTCGCCTCGAACCGCATAGACACGGGTGTCCTCGTCCGGATGCGCGACGTCGATCACTTCGGTGAGATGCGCGACGCGGCGAGCGAAGATGACCATCGCGGTGATCACTCCGACGATCACGCCGTAGGCAAGATTGTGGGTCGCGACGGTGACTGCCACGGTGACCAACATGACCACTGTCTCGCCGATCGGCATGCGGCGCAGGGTCTTCGGATTGATGCTGTGCCAATCGAAAGTGCCGACCGAGACCATGATCATGACGGCCACCAATGCGGCCATGGGAATCAACGCCACCACATCGCCGAGGCCGACGACGAGTATCAGCAAGAACACGCCCGCCAGGAAAGTCGAGATTCGAGTGCGAGCGCCGGAGACCTTGACGTTGATCATGGTCTGGCCGATCATCGCGCACCCTCCCATGCCCCCGAAGAAGCCGGTGACGATGTTCGCGACGCCTTGGCCCCACCCTTCTCGGGTCTTGTTCGAGTGCGTATCCGTGACGTCGTCGACGAGCTTGGCCGTCATCAACGATTCGAGGAGTCCGACGAGCGCCATGGCCAATGCGTACGGCGCAATGATCGACAGTGTGTGCATGTCCAGGGGGACATCGGGGAACAGTAGCGTCGGTAGGCTCGACGGAAGCTCGCCCTCGTCGCCGACGTTGGGGACATCGAACGCGAAAACGACTGTGGCGGTTGTCAGTAGCACGATTGCCACCAGTGGAGCCGGGACGGCGTTCGTCAGTTTCGGCAGGAATACGAGTAGCAGAAGTGCGACTGCAAGGAGTGGGTAGACGAGCCACGGAACATCGATCAGGTGGGGGAGTTGGGCGATGAAGATCAAGATGGCGAGTGCGTTGACGAATCCCACCATGACGCTGCGCGGAATGAAGCGCATCAACTTTGCGACGCCCAGGAGGCTCAGCACGATCTGGAGAAGGCCGGCCAGAAGGACTGTCGCAATCAGGTAGTCGATTCCGTACTCGCGCGTCAGTGGAGCGACGACCAGTGCGACGGCGCCGGTAGCTGCGGAGATCATTGCGGGTCGTCCGCCGACGACGGCGATGGTCACTGCCATCGTGAACGACGCGAACAGTCCTACCCGCGGATCGACGCCGGCGATGATCGAGAACGAGATCGCCTCGGGAATCAGTGCCAACGCCACGACCAGTCCGGCCAAAACCTCCGTTTTGAGACGGTGAGGTGACCGGAGCGCGGCCCGAACCGAATTGTCGTTGGTGGATGAAGCGATGGTTACTGCCATGAGATTCCGTCCTGACGAGGTTCTCATACTCTACCCTCCTGTAAGGGTAGAGTATGACCGGAGATCTCACTACGGTGCGAACTTCTGTCGAATTGTGTTTCCCCGCAGTGAATCTCGAATCGCGAGATTGGTCGAGAGGGGAAAGGCCTGCGGCGGCGGTCAGATGTGACGACCAGTAACTCTTACCAAGTATTTACCTACTGTGTGGGTTTTGTTTATTGAAAACGGGTCAACTCGGGCGCTGGCTCCGTTACAGTTCGGCGGCAAACGTCAATCAGGTTGTTCCGAGAGGACATCATGTCAAAACGCCTACTGAATGCTGCGCTCCTTACCGGCCTCCTTGCCGGTGGAACCGCTGTGGCCGTGATTCCGGCGACCGCGGCGCCCGTTGCAGAAACCACGTCGACAACGTTCCAGGTCACGTGCCGCGCAGTTCCGAGTGCGTTCTCCGGTCCTTCGTCAGACGGAAAGCCTGCCACGGTGCGGGTTTCGGCTCCGACGGTAGTCGCGCCAGGTCAGGTCTTCGACATCGACGTGGATCCGGGTAGCGTCCAGATCCCGAACGATGTGAGCGGCGCAAGCGTCAAGAAGATCTCGCGTCTGAAGATTGATCTGCCGATTCCGACCAACGCGGAGTTCGTTTCGGCGACGGTCACCGATCCGGGCAATGTTATTGCCGGGAAACCTGCTTCGGTGATTCGTGTCAACGAAGACGGCACTCCCGCAGCGGACGGTCCGATACTCCGGTTGTCCGGCGCAAACGAAGCGATCGGCAACAGCCCGTCATCGTCGTCGGGTGCGCACGGTGGGCTGGCGATCAATGCTCAGTCCGGTGCCGAGACGAACATCGTCTTTCCGAAGATCAGAATCACCGTGAAAGCCGGGCCTTCCGGCGCAGTCGAAACCAATGTCCGGACTTCGGGTGCTGCAGGTACTTTCGGTGGGCCGGAGTCATTTTTGACCTTCCTCCCTCAGGTCGGTCACTGGCTCGCGGGAACCATCTGGGCGCCCACATCCTGCTCGCCGCGCGACGCTGAGACCGGCCCCCTCAATGCCGGTGCCGGCGCCCTGGCATCCACGAAGATCGACGGGGACCTGGGGCCCGTTGATCCTGAGCCAGGCGCGGACATCGTGACTAAGCTCGAAGGACCGGCTACCGCCGCGACCGGTACTAAGGTGTCTTTTGCTTCTCACGTCGATCCGGAAAACACAACGGGAACAGTACAGTTCATGGTCGACGGCAAACCCGTCGGTGACCCGCGGCCGGTGGTTCGCGGTATTGCGCGCCTGGATCTCACCTTCGGTAAGGCGGGTACCAAGTCCGTGACTGCAGTATTCACCGCTACCGGAGACGAGGCGAAGTACTCGTCGGCGGCACACGTACTCAAGGTGACCGGTGACACCACAGGTCCGGTCGATCCCGACCCGACCGATCCGGGCACTCCGGGCGGTCTCGGCAGCCTCGAGTCCGTTCTGCCGCAGCTGCCGACGGGTTCGCTCGGAGGCAAGTGATCACGGTCCTACCTCACTGAACTTTCAATGGCCGAGTTCTTCTGAAAGGCAACACATGAACCCCCGCACTCTGGCAGTTTGCGCTGTCGTACCAGCACTCGCGGCCGGACTCCTCGCTGTGTTCGCGCCGGTGGCAGCGGCTTCCGATACCGTGACGCGGACAGTTTCCTTCGAACACAAGTGCCGGGTCGACGGCGCCACCGATTGGGATTCGTCGTTCTCCGACAACATGGAGGTAACGGCGCCCACGTCCGTGCGTCCCGGCGAACAGTTCACAGTGAAATTGCATCCAGGCACCATGCGTAGTTCGGATTCGGACACCGGTCGTATCAAGTACGACATCGCACTACCGCAAGGGGCAACCCTGGTTTCGTACTCCCTCGTCGGTGATTCGTCGTCCAACTTGACCGGCGAGACTGCGGTGCTGCTCCGGGTGGGCGCAGACGGAAACGCAAACCCGGCGGGTGAGTACCTGCGAATTACCGGTACCGGCAACAAGACAGTCAACGACGGTCCGAGCGCGAACGACAACAAGCCCAAGGAAGGGCTGCAAGTCAAGGCGAACACGGACTTTCGTTTGCCGGCAGTCGAATTGAAACTCGAAGCTCGGTCCGACGAGGGAAATGCGACGACGCACCTGCGCGCCGGGGCGACGAGCCCGAGCATCAAGATCAAAGACACGAGCATGAGTTTCGGTGAGTCCCGGTGGGTCAATGCCGCTGGGTATTGTGTTGCTGCGGGGGAAGGACGCAACGCCCTCTCGACTACCGAGGTCTTCACGACCAACCAGACCGAGACGATGGTCGCTGTCGCACTGGAGGCACTGACGGGCGAAGACGTCAAGATTGCGGCGAGTATCGACCCGAACCCGGGTGAGGGAACGGTCGAGTTCTTCGACGGCGATACGAAGATCGGCAGCGCCACAGTCGATTCCAATGGCCATGCAGAACTGGTCTGGCCGTTCCGCGACCAGGGCGAGCATCGCATCACCGCAAAGTTCTTGGGTACCAAGAAGTTCAGTTCTTCGGAATCTGCGGACAAGACCGTGACCGTCACCGTGCCTGGTGTCATCGTCGTCGAGCCGGTGGATCCGACGGAACCGGAAACTCCTGGTGGAACCGGAAGCCTCGGGGACATCTTCTCGAAGCTGCCGACGGGCTCACTCGGAGGCTGAGTCACCCAAACGGCAGGGGAGCGTCGACGTTTCGGCTCGAAGACGGGTGTGTGATCGAATACTGGAATGACAGGTTCGAATCATGCCGAGAGCCGCAACGCCGGCGTTCCCAGTTTTTCTCAATGGGAGTCTCCGTCACGTAAATCGGGCCAGAACCACAAAAGGTAGCTCACCAAAACTGGTGCCCTTTTACTACCGTTAGTTGAAGAACTGCGCGAACCGCGGGTTCTTACATCAACAAGCCTTCGAACTCGCCGCTGCGGTTCAGGTATGAACAAGGTAGGGAAAATGCGCAAGGTTAGTTTGCTCGCGTCCGCTGCAGCAGTAGCTGTCGGTGTGGCAATGATCGGGACGTCTGCGGCCTCAGCAGCGCCGGGAACGATTCCTGGTCACGGACTGTTCGACGTGCCGTGGGAGGTGTTGCCGGGAACCTACACGACGTCTGGGCCCGTATCAGCTGACATGCCGTGCATATACGGCCGAGCGAAGGTCGACGGCGATGGTGAATTGAATGTCCTCGAGTTCGAAAGCACCCTCGAACCGGCGACAGTCACGATTCTCTTGACGGATTCTCGCTTCACCACCGCATATTGCGCTGATTGGAAGCGAGTGTCGTCAGTCGGATCGTTGGATCTCGGATCACTTTTCGGGTCATAGACGTCTCCGCTCTGATTCCAGATGGGCCTCTGGCCGTGGCCACGGACCTCTGCTATCTCGGCTAACGCTCGCCTCGCGGATGTGCTCGTTCGTCTCGAGTTTCCGACCACTCGTCGCATGAGTCCATGACCAGGGACTTTAGCCCTCGGTAATTACCTACCAATCGGTATATTCTGCGAAGGTACGGACTTCGTGAACCGATGTGAGTTGGCTCCGGGGGACGTGCCGGCCTCGCAGGACCGCCCGCAAAGTCAGCCCGGTGAGGCCACCGGAGTTCGCGCATTTCGACAGATTGCCGCTGGGTCCGTCCGCTACGAGGGGAGCGGACGGACCTGACAGCACGAGAGAGTGCCATGCCTGAACGTGGTCAAAGCAGAGTGGACGCGGGGATCATTGCCGTCGTCGCAGTCATCACCGGTGTGTTCGTCGCACTGACCGGTCACGGTCTGGTTGCAGCGCTCGCCACCGTAGTGGGCCTCGCGCTCGGAATGGCGATTGTGCGGTATCTGATCAAGGGCCGCTGATCACCGCAAGAGTTCAGCAGGTCGCGAGAATGTCTGCGATGGTGTCGTGTTCGGCTTGGGTGACCCACAAACCGTATGCCGCTTTGACTTCCACTTGAGCAGTCACGTACTGGCAGCGGTAGGCCTTGTTGGGTGGCAGCCAGGTCGCCGCGTCGGAATCCGACTTCTTCTGGTTCGTGGGCCCGTCGACAGCGCGCAGGTTTCGAGGGTCGTTGGCCAGATTGGTTCGCGTCTGTGTATCGAGCTGTTGTGCGCCCTTCTGCCAGGCGTCCGAGAGTGCGACTACATGATCGATCTGGACTGCAGAAGACGTGTCCTGGCCGCGGGTGAACGCGATGGTCTTGTTCGTGTACGGGTCACGGAGCGTACCGGTTTGGACCGAGCAGCTTTTGGAGCCGTCCTTGAATGTCAGGTCGGTGAGGTCACGCCGCAGGATGTCGTTGCGAGTATCGCAGCCGTTGTGGCCGAATTCGACGGTGACGTCGTCGGTCCAGGCGGTACCGAACAGCGCGCGGTCGTATCCGGTCTTGGGTGCGCGTCCCTTGACGGGGATCTGTGCCAGCAGTTCAATTGCGGCGGACGAAGGAGCCGAGGCTTCGGTCACGACCGTCGTGGTGACACCGGATCCGATTCCCGAACCGAGAGAAGATGTTTCGGGCGCGTCGGCGTTGGAATTGGCGCAACCTCCCAGCACGATCACGGCAGCAATGCCGATGGTGACGCCGGTGATGCCGCGCCTGTGATATGCCGTGCGTGCCATGTGTGAGAGTCCATTTCTGCGAGAGATGAACTACAAGTATGTCATTCACGACAATTCGGGCCTAACCGGCACTGTCTGTCAGTCTGGTCGAAGGAACCATCGAGTCACCGGGACAGAGACGAGGACCCGCGGACCGTCACGAGTTTCGTCTGCGGCATCCCAGCCGTCGTACTTCTCGCCGAAAAGTCTCAGGAGGTCGACGAATTCGCCGACATCGTGATGAATTGTCGCGAGGCCCTGTGCGACCCACGGGTCGCCAGCGGATCCGTCGACTGCCAACGAGACCCGAGGATCGTCCAGCAGGTTCCGAACCTTACGATTCTGCTCAGCGCTCGGTATCCAGAATGTGTTCTGATGCAGTAAGAACCAGACCGGAGTCGTGTGCGGCGAGCCGTCGCTTCGGAGGGTGGTCAACCACACGCAAGGAGCATCCGCGATAGTCACGGTCCCAGTATCGGCGCCGGCGCGAGGTTCACCAATCGAGTGTTCGGAACGAACAATGCCCGGCCCTCGCCGTTGGCGAGGACCGGGCATTGTCGGGAAGGGAGTGGAAGCGTCAGATCTCGATCTTGGGGGTCTGTTCGCCCAGCTTGTGGCGGGCCAGCGCCAGGTTCGCACGCGCACGGTCCAAAACGAGGTACACGAACAGCGTCGACAGTCCGGGCGTCTCGAGGACGCGAATGAGGTGGTACTGGTTGCTCAGGGTGATCAGGATGTCTTCCAGGGTGTCGGTAATCCCCAAGTTACTCATCGTGCGGAGCTTTGCTCGCACAACCTCGGAGTTGCCGGCGCCGGCGTACTCGAGGCTGAATGACGGGTTGCCGCTCATGCCGAGAACCATTCCGCTGTCGGCGTCGACGACGGCTGCACCGCTGGCACCGTCGATGCGCATCAATTCGCCGAGGATCTTGTCGATGTTGCTCATTGCTTCTCCTTGGTAGGGCCGAGTCGCGCGGGGCGACTCCAGGTGATGCTTCGGTGGTGAAGTCATCGGTACATTTCGAGGTGGAATTGTTGGTTGCGGCGTCGGGAGTGGGTCGGGCGGCAACTTTTCAGTTTGTGAGATTTGTGGGCTCGTTCCGTTCGGTGCAGATGGGCGGCCATTCGACGACTCGAATTCGTCGATGCGGTCTGCGGGTAGCCAGCCGTCTCCGGCGGGTGCGTTGAGTGGCCGTCTCGTATCCGTCTCGTAGTCCGGGGCCGGCGGCTGGAGTTGCGGATACACCGGTGCGGTCAGCGGTCGCTTGTACGGAATCGGCTGACCACCCGCGTCGGCGACGTTCGCGAACCAGGCGGCGTACCCGGGGTCGCTGCGATCGAGGTTTTGCCCGCGATCGTCGTCTTCCTCGCGGGAACCTCGTCGACGAAAAAGTCCCACTCGTTCCAGCCCCTTATAGACGAACTATTTCCGATCGGAGCGTTCCGGATGAACGCGGCAGACCGGACAATCCCACCCGTAGTTATTTTGCAGTTAAGTCACCGTAGCATGGGTTCGCGAACGGGGCATACAGTCCAATCCCGCAGTCGGGAGGGCGAGGCGCTCGGATTCGGCCGGATGCTCGGGCAATTGGCGCTGACGGGCGATGCCGGTCCGTTCGAACGCCAGTGGCCCTCTGGCATCCTTGAGGGATGAAGAAAACGATCACCGGGTTCATCGGTGCCTGCTCGCTGGTGGCGCTGGTTGCCTGCGGTTCAGACGGAGACAAGCCGACCGAGGTCGGAACACTCACTTCCTCTGCTTCGGCGACCACCACAGCGACGTCGACGACGTCATCCGAGGCTCCGGCGACGTCGTCGGAAATACCTACCGAGACCCCTTCGGTCGACTCGAGTGCTCCGGCTGAGGTCCCGTCCGACCCGAATGTGAGTTCGGCGCTGCCACGGACCTACGCGCAGGCGTGCTCCGACGTTCTCCGGTACCTCGACGCATACCAGCCGGCCATCGACGAGTCCGGAGAGGAAATGGGCATGACGCGTGAATCATTGGCAAACGACATGCTGACCTCCATCCAGGCTTATCCCGAATGGTCGAGCCTGTCTGCCGACGAGCAGGCCGAGGTCACTCGCGGATTCGCCGCAGCGACCGCGGGAAGTTGCTGACCTACTTTCAGAACAACGATTCCTGAATTGCCACGCCAGGGGACTCGAACTCGCCGACGGTGATGGTTCGACCGACCAGTCCGGACACATCCGCGACGAAGCGTGGCGATTCAGGATCGGGGTCGATCCGCAGCGAGGCGATCGAACCGGCAAGGCCCTGCAGATACAAGGAATGTTCGCCGGACTCGAAAGTGTGCGGGTACGCGATCAACGGTGCCGCATCGAAGACCATGTCAGCGCACGCCGGCGCCGTCCATTCTTCGGGAGCCTCCAGGATCTCGATTCCGTCGATGTCCGATCCGATGTCATTCAGCTCGTCTTTGATCGACGATACGAAGTGGTGCAACGACTTTCGTAGTTTCTCTCGATCCAAGGGCCCTGTCAACGCTTCGATTTTCCGAGACGTACGTATTGCCTGGCTCAAGTGGAAGTGCTCCGAAACTCGGGCTTCGAGGGCGCGAATGCTGTAACCGTCCGTCGACCGCGCTACGAACAATGCGCAGACTGCCCCTTGTTCGGCGACTCGCGGATGCTTGCGGAACTCGGAAGCCGTCCCCACCTTCATCTGGCCGCCGGCGAATACGTCGACGTAGAGCCATTGTGGTTGTGCGAGGTAGGTACGCACATTCGGATGAATGTGCGCGCCGCTGACGTGTGCCTGATGAACCGTGGTGAACCCCTCACGATTTCGGCATCGGTCGCATTGGCGTCCTGCGGTGACCGTCGCCCCGCGGTCGCACGGCGAGTGTCCTGGACCTTCGGCGGTGAGATCTCGCCAGCCGAGGCAGCGGCGGCCCTTCGTCTCGTCGACGGAGAATCGCAGCACCGAGTCGTGAGTGAAGAAGGTCGTAGCGGAAGTGGTGTCGTCGACGCATCGGATCCGCGGTGCTGTCGGGTTCGACCAATCGATTCCGCGAACAAGCAGGGTCATGATGAAGTGTCGATTCCTTCTGTAGTTCGCAGGTCGACACCTATGGTAGTCACTGCACATGCGGGTCAGTGCAGTGGTTGTGCCCCACGTTGTTCGAGCATCAGCGTCATCAGCCCGGATTCCTGACTCTGGGTGTTGATCATGTCGCGGGCGGACTGTTTCACCGGCCCGCTCTCGAGTAGGGCGTCGGCGGCCTGCGCCATGGCGATCCCGCCACGGTGGTGGCGTTCCATCAGTTGAAGGAAAAGGACCTCGGCGTCGAGCCCGCGAGCGCTGCTCAGTTTCTCGAGTTCTTCGGTCGTAGCCATACCAGGCATGGAGTCGGTCTCGGTGTCCAGCGTTGCCGGGTGATGACGAGAGTCGCCGGCGCCGCTCGGCGACGCCTCCATCCACGCCATCGGCGTTCTACTGTTCGGCGGGACACCGGCCAACCTCAGCCAACCGAGCATGACACCGATTTCCGTTCGTTGAACATCGTCGATCTGCTGGGCCAGTCTCGTCACCGCCGGGTCCACATCGGGACTCAGACGCGCGAGAATGAAGAGGGCCTGTTGATGGTGGGCCGCCATGTCGTGCACGAATCCGATTTCGGTTTCGCTCAGAACAGCTCTCTGCGTGTGGTTCTCGGGTGCGAACAGCGGACGTAGTGCTGCGCCGAGTACGAGCAGCATCAGTGCCGCGGCCACGAGTGCGACGGCTTTGACCGCTCGCGGTGCCGTCATGATCCCACGGTCGTCTTCTGGTCAGCCGGTGGTGTGTAGACACCGTTTTCGAGTTGCATGGCAACAAAGCCGTTGTCGGCGCACGTCGCCCACAACGTGGTCCCTCGCCATTCGGGTGGGGAGAAACACCAATCGGTCGAGATGTCGCCGAGAGCGACCATGCCCGACCGCGAACTCAGTGCTTGGCCGGGGTCGAACTGGCCCTGCGCGATCGACTGCGCGATTGCCGGGGTGCTGAGAACGGGTACGCCGATGAGCGACGCGAGAGCGTGTGGCGAGTTGGCGAGTTCGAGATTGCCGCCGGTCCGAGCAGGTGGGTTGAAGTACGCAATTTCGTGGACGTCGAAGGGATCTCGAACATCGAAGACCCGAATCCCGCTCGAGATCCATCCACATGCCAGCGCCGTCGGGTCGACCGGGCGATCTGCCGAACAGTAGTGAGATTCGTACGCGAACAGCGATCCGCCGGCAGCAGACGCCAGCGCAGCGTCTTGATTCTCCGGCAGATTGATTTCGAGCTTCACCGAATTGACGACCGACGGTTCGTCGTCATCGGAGACGTCGATCAATTTGACTCCGCCGGAACCACCTTCGTCGACGGTGAACAGGTACGGCGAACCGTCGTAGGTGACCGGAATGCTGTGTTGGGTGGCCCACCCGTCGGTCCACGAGAGCTGGGACAGTTGGCGCACCCGAGGATTCGGGACGCGGCGCTGAACCTCACTGATGTCGAGGACATGTATTCCGCCGAGATTGTTCGACAAGTACATGCGATTTCCGTCGGGACTGATTCCGAAGCCGTGCGTCGACAACCCGATGAGGTCCTGCCAGACGACGCGTGGGTTGGCGGGTTCGGTGAGATCGACGGCGCTCACCACGCCGGGAGCGGTGCCGGAAGACCAGTAGGTGTTCCCGTCCGGTGAAAATCCTCCCTCGTGATTGGTGATAGGCAGCAGCATCCCCAGATCGGTTCCTGGTCCGGGGTTGAGTAGTTTCGGGTGCGCGCAATCGGAGATGTCGTAGACCGACATCAGGCCGACGCCGGTCAAGAGCGGAACGCCCGTGCCCACCAGCAGCTTTCGCGCGGTGTTGACCTTGAGGCTCTCCCACGTTCCGGCCAGCATCGCGGGTTCGGTCAGCGTGGCGGTGAGAGCGGGATTGGCAGGATCCGACACGTCGAGAACTTGGACGCCCTGGGCGGGGCCCAGGAGGTTCCCGGGGAAGAAACTGCCGACGTACGAGCAGTGTTCGAAGTTGGTGGACGTGATCCCGCCGCCGCGACCCGAGTAGCCGCCGATCTGAGACATGTTGCAGCTGTAGCCGTCTCGGCTGCGTCCGCTGTTTCGGTCCTCGGCCGGAACATCACCCTGCAACCCGGTCTCGGGCATCGATCCCGGGCCGCATTCGGCGCGGCTTGCGGCGGTGGAAGCGACACCCGGGTTCTCGTGGATCGAGCCCGGGGCAGTGGCGGGCTCAGCCGACGCGACGCACACGGGAAGCACGGTGATCAAGGCGACGAGTGCGATGGCAGATCTGGTTCTGATGGTCGTGAACGATTTCATCGAGTCCAACTCCCGGTGCGGGATTGCCTTTCGTATCTCACGGGCAGACGTATCTCACGGACAGGCAGCACGGAGGGCAGGCGCGTGTTCGAGCGCTCACGACGATCGGGTCGGGGTGTGAACCGGTGTCGGGCCGCAACCAACCGGACAATGCTGTCCGGTTGGTATCGTAGTGTGCGTGACATCGTCTGGCCGCGTCAATAGCGGATCTCTCAACAGAGGGCCGAGAGATGCGGCGCGCAATCGTGCGGCACTCGTCTCAGCAGCTCGTGAGGTGTTCGCCACTCAGGGTTTTGCTGCTCCGCTCAGCCTGATCGCCCGCACGGCCGGCGTCGGTCAGGGCAGCCTCTACCGGCACTTTCCCACTCGCGAAAGCCTCGCACTCGCGGTGTTCGACGAGAACATCGTCGAGCTGCAAGATATGGCTGCCGATCCGGATTCGACTCTCGACGATCTTTTTCGATTGTTGGTAGACCAGATCACCACCTCCATCGTGTTCGTGGAGGTCATCAAGCCCGTCTCCTTCGGCGACTCACGACTGAATTCGGCAGGCACCCGCCTGACCGATCTCCTCGAAGGACGCCTCGAGGAGGCGCGTCGAGCTGGGAAGATACGCGAGTCCGTGACTGCTGAGGACGTGATCCTGGCGATCGCCATGTTCGCCGCGATCATGGAACGGACTGCCGAGAGCTCGCGAAAAGAAGTCGCGCACTCGGCCTGGAACCTACTTGTGCAGGGACTGGCCGGGCCGGCAGCGGCGGGCTGAGTCACGTTCGCCTCGCGTCTCGAGGTGATCGCCTAGGCTCGTGGCATGGCTATTGTCTGGACAGTTCCTCGCGCTATCGGCTCCACTTTGCTCGTTGCTCCGTTGATCAAGGAGTTCCTTGTCGAGGGTGACGGCACCCTCGATGCAAAACTGACTGCGGTCGGTACGGTCTCTGCATCTCTCGAGAAGCAAGTCGGCCGCACGTTCACCTCGATCAGCGCTGCTTCGGCGGCAATCTTTTCCGGTGCTGCCGGTTCCACCAGCGTGCCAGACGCACTACGTCTGGCCGTGATGCGCACTCTGTCCACCGAGGTCGTCGTCAGGAAGCCGGCTCCGCAGGCGTTCTCCGAGAAGGTCGGGAAGAGGTTGGGGCAGTATGTCTTTGCTTTGCGTGACCCGCGTAACGACCAGGTGTTCCATGTCGGGCACGGCACGGGAAATCAAGTATTCGCGCCGGTATTCGAAGCGCTCGGTGAACTCGCGAACCTCGAAGGAGCGGACGCTCCGGCCGAGTCGAATGCTGCTGTGACGGCAGCCAAGATCGCTCGGATCCGCGAGATCTACGACGCAGGTTCGGCGGTGGAGCACTTCGTACTCCTCCGCTCGGTCTCTGGCGCCACGGATTCGGCCGCCACTACCGACGAGGTCGTCCGAGGCATCGTGGAAGCCTTGCGGATCACCGACGCGGGAGAGGGTCTGACCAATCTCGCAGGCGATACCTCGGACAAGGACGCCCGTGCGACGCGCGTCGAGGAACTCGCATTGCGCTACTCGGCTGATCCCGCGCCGGAACTCCCGACGCCGAGCATCGTCCTCCACGTACCGGCCTCCGCCCGTCCGGGAGCAACGCCGGAAGAGATCTACGAACTCGCGCGCGCCGAGTGGTCTGCCGGTGCGGCTGTTCGTGCCGAGATCGGAATTCCCGTTCTGGTGTTTGCCGACAGCATCATTCGTGGTGCCTTCCGTGCTCAGTCATGGGAGGTGTCCACCCGCAATGCCGACGGAAGCCAACTGTGGCGGTTCAACGGAACCGTCGACGACGAGCTTGCTGCCAAGTACGTCGGAACCGAGGTCACCCCACACAACGTCGGCCTGAAGAAGTGGCCCGTCAGTGGTTGGGTCACGAGGTTGACTACCGCCCGTCCAGGTGCGGTCGTGCCGGGACCTCGTAAGTCCAAGTAACGCAACAACTTCAGGTAGAAGGAATTGTGGGGGCGGGATCCGTTCGGATCCAGCCCCCACAATATCGTTGCCCGGGGTTGTCAGCCGAGCAATCCGCTTCCCAGATAGTCGTTCTCGGTGCATCCCGGCGGAATGAGATACACCGCAGAACCGATCGGCGTCGTCCACTCGTTGAGTGCGTCGAAGTCACTCAATCGCTGTTGGACCGGTAGATATTGCTCGGCGATGTCCCGTTGGAATGCTGCGAAGATCAATCCCGAATTCGAGGTCTGCCCGCTCTCGGGTGCGTCGTCGTAGTTGTATGCCCGACGGAAGAACTGCTCCTTCTCATGCGTCTGGTGGGCTCGAGCGATGTGTGATCCTGGCGGGATCACCGGAATCCCGAACTTGTCCGTGAGTGTGAAATCCGCTTCGTCGAATTCGTTGGTTCCGTTGAGCGGAGCGCCATTGGACAACGTGCGCCCCATCGTGAGTTCGCGCCCCGAACGGTCGAGTTCGTCCCAGGTATCCATTTCCATGCGAATGCGTCGCAGTACCAACGAGGTTCCGCCCGCCAGCCACGACTGACCCGCGCCGTCGTGCCAGATCAGTGAATCGAAATCCACTGTTCCCGGAGCAGGATTGACGGTCCCGTCCACTTGGCCCATTAGGTTGCGCATCGTGGTTCCCTCAGGCGTGGTGCCGCGAGCGTTGCGGAATCCCTTTTGCGTCCACCGGATGGTCGTCAGTGATCGGACGTTCTTGGTCAGAACTCGCACAGCATGAGCAATGGTCACCGGATCGTCGCCACAAATCTGCAGCAACAGGTCCGATCCGCCCCATCGATCGTCAAGTCGGTCGATCGCGTAGCTCGGCAACGGCTCGAACCAGTCCGGTTGACGTGCTTGCAATCCCAGCTTGGTGAACAGGCCAGGGCCGTAGCCGACGGTCACTGTCAAGCGTGCCGGATCCACAGCCAGTTCCCGTTCGGTGTCCGCCAACGCCGGGTTTCCCGCGGTGAGCCGTGACGCATCCTCGGACCACATCTTCATGATTCCGACGACGACTGCTCGATCGGTTCCAGGCAAGAGGTCGAACCCGATGAAGGTGCCGTGCGCTTGCGGCGTGGTGTCGATGCCGGCTTGGTGGACTCCGTAGAACGGTTCCACCAGCTTGCCTGCTTGCTGCTCGTGTTCGCTGCGCTCGACCACTGTGGTTGCGCCCCAGGTTATTCCCGCCACGCCGAGCGCGGCGGCGCCTCCTCCGAGAAGGCGCCGCCGGCTGAGTGCTCGGCTGGGCGGGTTCGTGTTCTCAGCCACCGTGATTCGGGTCGTAGTTCTCCTGATTACCGGAGAAGTCGCGAATCTGGGCTGTGAACGTGGTGCTGGAACCGTCGTCGTAGATCAAGGTGAGTTCGGTTTCTGCGCCTGGGAGCAGCGGCGCGGACAGGTCCATGAACATGAGGTGGTCACCGCCCGGGGTGAGGGAGGCGGATCCGTTGGCAGGGACCAGGAAACCGCCGTCCTTGGGACGCATCGTCATCGTTCCGCCGTCGCCGGTCACGACTTCGTGCAGCTCGAGTCGAGACGACGCGGGGCTGGTGGCCGAGACCACGCGTACGTCCTTGTCACTGGAGTTGACGAGTTCGGCGAACGCCGCGCTCATTCCTTCCGGCGCGGCCTTGACCCATTGATCCTGAACTGTGATGGATTGTGCAGCTTCGGTTTCCTTGTCGGAGTTGGAAGAACAGCCGGTCAGGGCGAGAGCTGCGGACAGTGCAACAGCTGCGAATATCTTTGTGCGAACAGTCATGTGTGTCTCCGTAATTCGTGAAGTGTCAGGTGGTGGCACGGCGTTTGAACGCCGCAAGGCACAGGTCGATCAGCAGGAATGCGAGAAGGCTGATGCCGAGTAGCGGAACGAACCAACCGACCAACGCCGTGATCGCGACGAGCGCAACGAGGCCGACCGGGGAGAGGTTGCGGATTCCGCCGCGGGCAGGAACCCGGCCGACTGCCCAGTCGGAGCCACGAGTGGGGCGTCGGCGCCACCACATGATGTAGCCCCGAATGACCACGCTGACCAGTGCGAGTGCCAGTGCGGCGAGTGCGATCTGGTTGGCAAGACCGAACAGCAGGCCCATGTGGAGTTGGATTCCCCAGGCCGAAAGTTTGGCTGCGAGTGGCCAATCCGAGAACCACAACTCGTCGGTGACCTTTTGCGTCGCTCCGTCGATTGCGATGGTGTTGTTGCTGTACACCCAGGGCTGACGTGTCTGGGCGACGGTGAACGCCGTCTCGGCGTTCGCGGGTATCGATACTTCGACAGGACCGGTGATCCCGTTGTACCTGGCGATACCGAGGACGGTGTCGACGCGTCCGACGTTGGTGTCCGTCAGCGTGCCGGTGGCGGCGGGGGCCATGTCGTGACCCTCGTGCCCGCCTGTCGCCGGAGGGGGAGCGTCGCCGAGAGTTTTCACAACTGAGGGCGTCGTCCAACTCAACGCGGTTCTCAGATTGCTGACGTTCTCTCCGGCGTAGGTCGACCACGTGAGGCCGGTCGCCGAGAGGAAGACCAATGCAACTGCTATCCAGATGCCGACGACACCGTGCCAGTTCAGGGTCCGGCTTCGTCCGGTGGATGCTCGGTCGATCGTGAGCAGTCGAGCGTTCCGGGCGGTGCGGTAACGACGGAACCAGAGGTAGACACCGCCGAGTGCGACCACCCACATCCACGACGCGGCCAATTCGCTGTAGAGGCGGCCGGGTTCGCCCAGATGAAGGTGGCGATGCAGTTGGGAGATCCAGGTTCGCAGCGGCAGCGAACCACTGCTTCCGTAGACCGCCAACTCGCCGACCGGCTGTGCGAGCACCGGATCGACGAAGACGGCGAGCCTCTCCGATTCGCCCAGTGACGGATCGGTGAACAGGACTCGGGTGGTTTCGCCGGCAGCAGGGGACGGACGTACTGCCGAGACGGTCAAGTCGGGGCGGTACTGCTGAGCGGAACGGATCTGGTCGTTCAGTGACGCGATCTGTCCGGTGGTGTCGGTCTGGAGGTAGTCGCTGTAAACGAACTTCTCGATGGTGGGTGCCATCGCGTAGAGGCCACCGCTCAAAGCGGCGATGAGGATGAACGGTCCGATCAGGACGCCGGCGTAGAAGTGCAGACGCAGGATCAGTGGTCTGGCGCCGCCAACCTGCTTCTTCGGGGGAGAACTGTCGTTGGACGCGCGCGTCTGTGCGCGCTCCAATTCGGGTGCGGACATGCGTGTACTCGATCCCGCTGTGCGCCTTTGTTAACCGCGGGCGGTTAATAAAGGCGCACAGCAAAGTGGCGCACGTAATCACGTGCGTGAAAGGAAAGGGGAGGTGAGTTACACGAATGCCGGTGGGCCGCGAGTGCCCAGGCCTGAGGTGAGAAGTTGACGTAGAACAACTTTGGCGCGGTATCGAGTACGTGCAGCGAACGGTGACGGTTCAGCTGCCCACGGGCGCAATAGAACGGCGACGATTGCCGCTACCGTCGATGCGGCCACGACGTATCCGCGTTCTGCGCCGCGGATCAGCACTGCGCACACTCCGACGGCAGCGATGTGTGCTGCGAGCATCGGAAGGGACAGGAGCAGGCCGTGTTGATGATCCGAAGCGATGGTCAACGTCGCGTGACCGATGGCCTGACCCGCAGCGAGCATGAGGGCGAGCAAGAGCGCGGGGGAGCGACGGGTGTCGATGGACGTGACCACCGCGCCGACGCTCGCGCAGGCGAGGATCAGCAACACGACAGCGCTTTCGGACGGGGCCATGCCGCCGCCACCGAGCGCGTGGGCTGCGACGGAAACCGCGCCGGAGGTGCCGCCCACGAAAGCACCGCGCAGCTGCGCGACATCTTTCGGACCCGGCGTCATACGCGAAAGGATACAGGCGCCTACTACCGGGCTTAGTAGGTGATCGGTCGGGATCGTTTCGGTGGCCGACCGACGAACGCGTTAGGTGGGGGATTTGTCCGATTCGCCAAACTTTGCCGAGGACCGGGTGAAACAAACGTGACGGTCATTTTCCGGTGCCAGACTTGGCTCTGGTCGCCGGCAACGGGTCGACGGCAGGGCAAACACATAGGAGAGTTTCATGAGGCGTCGATTCTTTGCGATATTCGCCCTGATGGGTGCGTTCGGTCTCTTCCTGTCTTCGGTGGCCTCGGCGGACCCGGTCACACGCTCCGTGTCGGGCACCCTTGTCAACTCGTGTAGCGATACTGGCGATCCGGTCGGGATATGGATGGTCGTATGGGATGGCTCGACGCAGATATCCTCGGCCACTGTCGGGGCGGGTGGCGGATACACGATCACGAACGTTCCTCCGGGCAATTACACGGTCAGTCCATACTCGCCGGCTGGATGCGGATCCGTACCCGACAGGACGGCGGTAGATCTGACGACGTCCGACGCGACCGGGATCGACTTCGAGTTGGTGAAGGTGTTCAGCATCGTCGGAACTGTCACTGGGTGTCCGGGTGCTGACGGGGTCGGCGCGTCTGACGTGACGTTGAATCTCCTCGATGCCGGCACGCAAATCGCGACGACAACGACGGATGATTCCGGTGACTACTTCTTTCAGTACAAGCCGGCCAAGGACGGCTATTCCGTAGAAGTGGTTCCCGGCAGCGGATGCGGTGCCGATCCAGCAGTAATTCCGGTGAATCTGAGCACGAATGACGTCACCGGTGTCGACTTCGCGCTCACTGCCGACGGCTGCGATACGGGCAGTTCGTTCGGAAGTGTGGATCTGTCGACGATTTTCGGAAGTCTCGGCAGTTCGGAATTCTGCAGCAGCTGAACACTTGTCCATGAAGGGAGGGCGATCGCCGAGGCGATCGCCCTCCCTTTTCTCGTTTGTTACCAAGGGATTTGCCCTGACATTGCGGAAGGCTGTTTCTAGCGGCAGATGAAGATATCTGTGCCGCATATCGTTACGACGTTCGTATTTGCTGAGATCGGCACAAGCTTGGGGACCAAAGTCATCGAAGTGCGGGTGTAACGGTCTGTTGTGCCACGACGGTATTGAGCAGAGAACGGCAAGCCCGCCAGAGTGATAGCGTCCGAGAGGCTATGTCCGAAATGATTCCGAACTCGACCTAGGAAAACGGTGCGCAGCGATAACAACGGTTCGAATAACGGAGTCCTGGGGAACAACTCCGGAACGACTCAGGGCGACGGCCATTTCGACGCGTCCGACGACGGCTATGCGACGTCGATTCGAACCGTCACCTTCACACCACAATTCGACGAGCCTGCAGCAAAACCGTTGCCCAGTCAGCGGATGCGCCAGCAACGTCGTGAAGAGCCGACCGATTTCCGGACCTCGACGCCCAGGCCTATGACCTCCGTCGACGACCTGGACATCATCAAGCGGGCGAAGCGTCCACCCGAACGCGGTTTGGGCAGTGTGTTGTTCAAACTCACCGGGGGCCGGATCAACACTGGGCAGTCGGCTGCCGAACTCGAACACCAGGCTCTCGTGCGCCGCGCCAACCGAACGGTGCGCGGCGTGTACAAGATTGCTTTCATCTCACTCAAGGGTGGAGTGGGGAAAACCACGGCGGCCAAAACTGTCGGTTCGACGTTCGCATCGATCCGTGGGGATCGAATCGTAGCCATCGACGCCAATCCCGACCTGGGGACTCTGGCTGATCGCGAACGACGTGAACATCACCTGACCGTTCGTGATCTGTTGGCCGACGGTGACATTCGTACGTACAGCGATGTTCGTTACTACACCTCGCAAGGCGACAGCCGACTCGAAATCCTTGCGAGTGAGGCAGATCCGGAAACTTCGGAGTCGTTCAACGAGCAGGACTACCTCGATACTCTCCGAATTCTCGAGGTGCACTACAACATCGTCATCACCGACTGTGGCACCGGAATCATGCACTCGGCCATGTACGGAATTCTCGACGAAGCAGATGCCTTGGTTGTCGTCAGCCCGACAGCTCAGGATGGTGCCCGTAGTGCTGCAGCAACGCTCAGTTGGCTGACCAAGCACGGATACGCAGAACTGGTGAGCAGGTCGGTCGTGGCGATCAATTCGACGCGGCCGGGTTCGTCTTCGCTCGACCTCGATCAACTCGAGGACGTTTTCGCTCAGCGTGGAGTGCGAGCGGTCAAGACGTTGCCCTACGACGATCACCTGGGCGAAGGCGGTCCGATCGACTTGAAGTTGTTGAACAAGCGCACGGCACGGGCATATCTGGAACTCGTCGCAGCAATTGCCGATGGGTTCCCGGACTCGGTGGGCAAGCACGCTTCTCGATAGAACGTGCTCGCCACCGAATCTGATCAGCAGGCTCCAGCGTTCAAGGGTGCCGAAGTATCGCGCCGTATCCGTCGGCGAGAACGAGGCGTTCGTCGATCTGTACCAACTCGGTGCCGGTCCCGATTGCGATGTAGGGGAGTACGCGATCGGCGGGCCCGATCAACTCTCCACTGGTGACTTCCTTGTCGTCAGGATCGGTGAGCAGCAGCGTCTCGACCTTGCCCTGTTCGAGGGCGTCGAGGACGCGTGCGGTCCCGTCGATGGAGAGGCCGGAGTCCCGGCCCTGCTCGGCGACGTAGCGTTCGGTTTCCACATCCATTCTGCGCAGTCGCTGCGTGTCGATCAGTTCACGAATCGACTTGGACACCTCGGCGGGTGTCGAACCGACTGAACGCGAACCCTTTTCGACGTCCACCACCCGTAGCGTCGACGGCAAAAGCTGTGCAAAAGCTTTGCGGGATTGTACTTCTCCGATGACAACCACCAGCGCGACCTTGTGTTCACGGGCGAGCGCCGCCGCGCGCTCCACAGCCTGAGTCAGGTTCTTCCGGATATTCTCCTCCACGAGGCTTTGGCTGTCGGTGTATCGCTCCTGACCGCCCACGTGTGCCTTGTGGACCGGGAAGCCGTCTCCGTCTACCGTTTCGCCGTACACGTCACGCCCGCGAGCATCGCGCACGCACAGGTCCGCGCCAGTGTGGTCGACCTTGGCGATGAGGAACGGTTCGGTGTCGTATCCGTGTGCGATCAGTGGAATCAGGTAGGGCAGTTCGCCCAAGGTCGCGATAGTGGAGCCGGCAGGTTCGAGCAGAATATCGTCGATCAGCACTGCCTCGGAAGTGGCGACGATCGCGCGCCCGGCGCGACCTGAGATGCCGTGATGGTTGTCCTTCACCTCGTCCAGTCGTGCGATCAGCGATTCCGATGCTCCCTGTTTCGTGAGTTGATTGCGCATCGAGCGCCATTCGAGTTCGAAGCGCTCGCGCGCATCTTCCCGGTTACGGACGTCTTCGAAGTACACGGAGGCAAACGGGCCGTCACTCGAACCGACCTTCTTCAGTCGCCCAGCATGCATGTCGGCTCCCTTCTGTAGTGGTCCTATGCCGCGTACCCGACAACCGGTGATTCGACACGACCGCTTTCAGTTCGCACGTTTGTTCGACTGCTGGTACTGTCTGTGAACGTGAGGGTGGTGCAGAGGGAAGCCTGCATCACCTTCACGCCAAGAGCCCGGGACCTGCCGCCGACTGCCTTCGGTGGCAGGTCCCGATTCTGCTTACTCGGCGTCGTCAGTGCCCTTCGACCTGTCGGAACTCTTGCGCCAGTGGGTGAATCGTTCCTTGATGT
This sequence comes from Rhodococcus sp. SB1D, assembly GCF_048573875.1. Classification (NCBI taxonomy): domain Bacteria; kingdom Bacillati; phylum Actinomycetota; class Actinomycetes; order Mycobacteriales; family Nocardiaceae; genus Rhodococcus; species Rhodococcus sp. SB1D. The sequence goes on along the minus strand of NZ_JBMAIQ010000008.1, from coordinate 43,999 downwards.
CCGACGCTACATCGCCGACGCCATTCCCCACGGCGCCCACCGCACCGCCCAATCCGCTACCGATGTCGCGCACCATGCGGATCAAAGGGTCCTCCGACTCGTCGAAGTTCTGCTTGTAGGTCTTGGCTGCATTCTTGAACTCGTCGCTGATCTTCGCTCCGTCGTCATCGCCGCGACGGGGGTAGTTTCCGCGCAGAATCGCGGCGTAGTCTCCGCTGTCCACCCACTTCTTGAGCTCGGCGGCGCGAAGCACCGAGAACGGGTGAGAGAGCAGTTCGATGTTGAGGAGCTTGAGTACACCGTCGCGGAGGTCGCCGCTGGCGTCGTACTCGGCGGCCTGGGCAAGAAACGCGTCGATGTCGATTTCACTGACTCGGGATCCGCCCGCCAATTTCATCTGGACGCGAATCGCGGTGTGTACGTCCTGCCCGCACAACAGTCCGGCACGATCACCGGACAGTTCTGACTTGCGCTGCCATTCCATGAGGGCGGCGATGATCGCGCGCAATGCCCACCCGCCGACGGGCAGCCATCCGATGGTTCCGGCCAGTCGCATCAAATGCATCAGGATGGTCCGATACACAGCATGACCGGACAGCGCGTGGCCAAGTTCGTGGCCGATGATGAACCGCTGTTCCTCGTAGTTCATCACGTCCAATAGGCCGGTAGTGACCACCATGAACGGCTTGTCCATGCCGATGGTGAAGGCGCTGACCATCGGGGTCTGGAGTACGAACAGCTCGGGTGTCTCGTCGGCCTGCAGGATGTCGACGCAGTCACGGCGCAGGTCGTTCAGGTCGCTGAACTGGCGTTCGTCGACTCGCACCGACGTGGCGAGGTACATGAGGCGGTGCTGACGTTCTTGGAGCAGTCCGGACAGCGTCCGCAGGACAGTGTCGAACCCCCGAAGCGTCCGGAGCGTCACCAATGCAGCCCGATCGGCTGGGTGTTCCCACGCACGCGAGCTGATGTCCGGGAACTCGATTCGGGTGCGATCTGGTGCAGTGGTCATGGTGGCCCCTCACTTCGATGTGTGTCGACTCACCTCCAGGGTAACGACTAGTCGGTTTAGCGTGGATTTCCGGCAGCTCACTCGGTGGGCTGGGGGAGCGTGCAATCGGTGACTTTGGGGTTGACGCCGAAGTAGTTCAGCGGACCCGCGATGACCGTGAGCGCGATGGTCCCGACGCCGGCGCAGTTGGTCGGCGAACTGCTGTAGTAGCCGCGTTGGCCGGCCGCGACGGCCCCGACTATCAGCCAGATCAGAACGATCAGAGTCACAATTCTCATCATGGCGGGCTCGATTCTTCAAATATTATGGTGCCCAGCGAAATACCCGGTCAGAGTGGGTATGAAACGCTCTGCCGACGGGTATCCGCGGTGTATGCGGCTCGAGGCGGGCGTATCCGCCCGAGTGAACGCACTGAAGGAGCTTGTGATGATCATCCTCGGCGTGATCCTGCTGATAATCGGTTTCGTGGTGAACATTCCGATCCTGTGGACGATTGGTGTCGTCTTGCTGGTGATCGGAATCATCCTGTACGCGCTGGGCGCGGCCGGGCACGCCATCGGTGGTCGGCGGCATTACTACTGATCCGTTGTCGGCTCGTCGTGCGTATCCGTGCCAGTCGGCGCGGTCGGTACGGTGCGCTGAACGGCACGCGCAATCAGTTCCCGAAGGCAGACCTGGCGCAGCGTTCGCTGTTGCCAGTCGCTGCCGTTGCCTGTGACTGACTTGAGCTGCAGCGCCGACTCCACGCTCGAGTACTCGCCTCCCTCGTCGAGGGAGTCACGGACATGGATCAGGAGCCGGTGCAACAGTTCCGTGGCTGAAATTCTTTGTGAGGTAATCGGATCGATCGACGCTCCCAGGACGCCTTCCTTCGCGGACACCCAGGTTGCGAGGCGGAGGCTCTCGAGGGAAATGTTCGGAGCCTCGATGCCCCGGTCTATCGCGCGTAACGCAGTTGCCACCAGAGCTCGTCCAAGGGTTGCAAGTAGCGCTGCATCCTCTGCTGTCGGCTGAACGTCGCAGACTCGGATCTCGACGGTCGGTAGGTGGCAGGAAGGTCGGATATCCCAGTAGGCCATCCGCTTGTCGAGCATCACGCCGCAATCCACCATCTTCGCAACCGCGGTGTCGAAGTCCCCGGTGGTCTCGAAGTACGGCGGCGGCCCGGCGACTGGCCACCTGGACCATTGGATCGCCCGCCAACTCGCGAAGTCGGTGTCGACTCCTTGGTGGACACGGGAATTGGCGCTCAGTGCCAACAAGGCGGGCAACCAGATGCGCACGTGATTGCAGACCTGCACGGCCTGTACTTGATCAGCGACGCCCACATGTATGTGGCAACCGCAGATGCTTTGTTCGGCAGCGAGGGCGCCGAAGCGTTCGCCCATCCGGCGGTAGCGAGGCGAGTCGCTGATCTCGAAACGCGAAGGCCCCGAAAGCGGTGCGCCGACGGCCAACAGCCTGCAGCCGTTCAACTCGGCAGCTTTTGCCGCGAGCCGACGCATGTCGATCAAGTGGGTTCGGAGTTCGTCGATGCCATGGCACACGGGAGAGTTGGTCTCGACTTGGCAGCGGGACAACTCGAGCTGAAGATCCAACCCCAGTGTCGACGCGGTTTCCGCAACCGCAACATTGTCGGTGGACGGCAACCAGGAGGTCGGGTCGACGAGGATGAATTCTTCTTCGACGCCGACAGTCGGGGTCGTCGATTCGTGGCGGCCAGCGGTGGATTCGGTCGAGCAGGTGGCGCCCATGCTCGCGTCTACCCGGTCGGTCGAAGGCGGAAACCGACCCGAGGAAGCCCCGTTCTCGTCGGGAGAACGGGGCCTGTGGTCGGCCTTGCCAACATCTCGGAAGCGTCAACGAGTCCTTGCACACCGTATGAATCTGGGGACTGGCGTGCCTGGGAAAACGTACTGTGTCGGACTCGGTAAAACGAGACCCCAAGGCATGTCTCACCCCCTATTTCACCCTCGTGTGGACTTGTCCGCACGCCCTTCGCCGAGTCGCGGATCATGACCTGGCGGCCTGCGGTGGTGCAGTCTCGGTTTTATCCGTGGGGCCGCCGTTATCGAGCAGATTCCGAGAATTACGAACCCATCTAAACTAACGTCCAGCATTCGGATGTGACGTTCTGGCGGAGTGTGGGGGGTCGGTGAGTCAGCAGATATTTGATCAGTTAATCGCGTGCACAGCATCCGGAGAAGTTATGGAACTTTCGAACTGGTATTGCGTTTCACCAGCGAACATCTTCAGTGGTCATGTGTAAAAGTCAGAAGATGGGAGAAAGTGCCTGGGATTGTGTTGCTACCAGTTCGTTATTGCAGACGAATGTCCACTATGTGCATGGAAGGCGACTCTTGAATGCGGGCAAAACTGCGTGTCAGCTGTGTCGGCGCTCCCTCTGCCTGGTGCTCTTGGATTGATAGTTTCACCAGGAAGATCGTTCGTGATCGACGCGCCGGGAAGTTTTTCTCAAGATTTACCCACTTGCGAATTGGGGAAATAAGCGGGTTGCGGAAGACCGAAATGTTGCGGGTGGGAGCTGTTATTTCCGGTGATTTGCCCATATCTTGCTGAGTGACGTATTTGCAACCGAAGTGTCGCGCGGTCGAGAAATAATGCTTTTCATGCTTTACATTGGAAATTGCAAGATGCACGTTTCATCCTCAGTGTTAAACGAAAGGACGAACGCAATGGGTAGCTTGGAAGATTTCGACATCGCGGCACTTCTTCAGAAGGTCATCGCATTCTTCGACGGATTCTCGTCGGACGAGACCGAGCCCCCCACGGGCTAAGACTTAGCGAAGCCGCTGTGCATCCGGATGACACTGGATGTGCAGCGGCTTCTCTGTGTCCGGCGCCTTCATCGGCGAAGGCAATGAATCGGGGTGCATGGTTTCGGCCCGCCACTGGGCACTAACTGGTTGCATCCGTCTGGATCAAGAGCATCGCGTCGTCGACCGGATCGAAGTACAGAGCCGGGTCGGCAACCAGTGCAGCGTCGTCACCATGAGTTTGCATGGTGACAACCCAGGCACGATCGTCGTGTTCCACGTAATAGGCACCCGCGAGGACCCCGATGGAACTGCCGCCCTTGAATCCGCCGTAAGTGAACCATTTCGCGGACTCGTCACTGAGCGCCGGATCCTCGGCGAGAATGTCTCGAACCGGTGCGCCGCTCTCGGTCTTCGCCTTCTCTTGCAACGTGCCCAACGCGGCACGCAGGTCGGCAGGCGAGGCGAACCAATCGATGTCGAAAGGCCATGCGGGGGTGGTGAATGCTGACGCCGGGATGTCCACCAGGCCGCCAGGTAGTGCCGCGAGTATCGCTCGACGCTCGTCCGGAGTTCCGTCGCGCCAAGCGATACGTTGTGCGCCTTGGCCACCCCAGCCGAGTTGGAACAGTGCGCGGGTCGGCTTGAGCGGGATGTTGAGCGAAGGATTTGCCATGCCCATCGGGGCGAATTCGGCTTCTACCTGCTCGCGCCCGACAGCAGCGATCAGCATGTCGGTGGCGGTGTTGTCGCTGATCGAGATCATCTTGCCGGCGGTATCTCGGACCGTGACTTCAGTTCCCGATGGCAGGTCCTGCATGGTCCCGCCGGGCATCGATTTGAGGTCGTCGGTGATGGTGAGCTTCTGATCCCAGGAGAGTGTCCCGTTCTGGACGGCCGTCGCGACCGCGCCGAGAACGTACAGCTTGATCGTTGACCCTGTGGGCTGTGGTGAGGTGTCGCCGACACTGAAGACTTCGGCGTTCTTTCCTTCGGTGACCTCGGTGACGGTCAGATTGGTCGGCGCGGGAAGCGCTTTGACAGCTGCCTCGAGTTCTTGCCAAGATGCCGCCGGCACATGAACGTCCTTGGTCGGTGTGATCGCCATCCCGAGGATCAGCCCGTTGCCGTCGACGACGACGTTGACGTCGAACGCACCGCCGGAGGTGCTGGTGATGGAAACTGTGCCGTCGGAGTCGCCTCCCTTGTACTTCACTGTTGTCCAAGGCTGTCCGGCTCGGATGGAGTCGAAGTCCGGAGGTGTCAGGACTACGGGTGCAATGGGCCCGAAGTGTTCGGCGATTTCTTCCTGGGGCAACGGCGTGCTCGTGTTGAACGCACTGAGAAGCCAGGTGATCTGCTTGCCGACGGAGCTGTCAGGGATCGTGACCGTAGCGGGTGCCGCGGTGGGGGCTTCGGCGCGCGTCCGTCTGAGGTGTAGACATACTTAGCCTGAGGTACTGAATCGCTTCATCCTGGAGTACCGTCAACCACTTGTAGTGGTGACACGCGCCTTGCCGCTGGACAAATGGGAGAAAGGCTGCGCTCGAAGAACTTTCGTGATGACTGCGAGAGCTAGTTCTTGGTCGCGGCCAAAAAGGACGGTTGCGTTGACAGCGCTGCGATTTCTTCGGGGAGTTCGGGGATCCGACGATCGTACAGTTCTGCCAACTCGACCGAGCTGAAGCGTCGGACAGTCCAATTGTGTTCAGCCAACCACTGGCCCGGATCGGATCGCTTGTCGCTGTAGAACAGTTGCGAAATGTCCAGGTCTCCGAACGGGTCCTTGGCGAAGTACTTGGATCTGATGGCCGCAAGCTTGCTCGGGTCGGTTCCGGCCGGAAAGTCGTTCACCGCCAAGCGACTACCGGTGGCCGAGAGTTCGTCGATCCGCTCGAACAGGGCGTCGTGGGCCGGGCCGGGGAGATAGGCGAGCAGGCCTTCCGCCGACCAGGCGGTGGGTTCGTTCGGGTCGAAACCAGCCTCCTCGAGTGCGGCCGGCCAGTCGTTTCGCAGATCAGTAGGCACAGTGCGTCTATCGGTCTTCGGCTGGGCGTCGTGCGCAGCGAGCACTTCGGCTTTGAACTCCAGCACCTTTGGCTGATCCACTTCGAATACCGTCGATCCTGAGCTCCAATCCAGCCGGTACGCACGCGAATCCAACCCTGCTGCAACGATTACCGCCTGTCTTACTCCGGATTCGGTTGACGACGAGAAGAATTCGTCGAAGAACCTGGTTCGCAACCCCATGAAACCGCCGAAGGGGGTGTCCTCGAGGAGCGTGGGATCTTTCAGAAGAGCTGTGAAATGCGGCTCGGCTGCAGCTTCTACGAACCACGATGCGAACTTGTCTTCGATGATCGCGTCCGGACGGGTGCTCTCCAGTGCTCGGAACGTTGCCACTGCCAGCGCAGTAAGTCCGACGCTACTGACGATGTCCCACGTATCTCCATCGCTCCGCATTGTCTGGGTGTCCTTCCGCTCTTGACGACTGAGCCGAACTCTCTCGACCCTACGCCCGTGTGACCCCTCGTCGCCTGGAACGGAACGGTCGGACTTGGAGCAGCAAATACACGCTGACCGGATCGAAAAATTCTGCAGTGCAAGGCGTTCGGTTTGAATCAGCATTCTGCCAGGAATTTGCCAGGTCAGTGCCAGTGAGCGGCAAGGATGCAGGACTTCACTGGGGTGTGCCTCAGGGCTGAGAGAGAGCCTCGAGAATCCTTCGGGCAGGGGATTGATCGTGGCATGACCATCCGCCGGAACCACTTCGTGGGACCGTTCGGTTCCAGTTGATCTCTCGGACCGCACAACGAATGTCCCGTCGAGAAAGAGAGATGTGAGCCCATGTTGCAGGAAGGCTCGCTGAATGTATTGGCCGCCGCGGCGCGGAGCGGTAGCCGTGAGTCCATGGCCAGTTTGTATGCGGCGTTTCGTCCGATGGTTGTGCTGCGGTGCCGCGCCGAGCTTGATCAGGCCGTTTCCGATTTCGCCGCGGATGCCGCGTGCGTCGCCGTTCTCACGGCAGTGTGCGACGGATCGGAGACGTATCAGCCTTTTCTACGCGTGCTGTACGCGAGTACAAGCATCGCGATTGCTCGGGCGGCATCCGACGGGTTCAGCGGTGGATCGCTCCCGCTTCCGACAACGCTCCCGGTTGTCGAACGCGATGTCCTGGTGTTGCGGCTGATCGTCGGGCTCGATACAAAGGCGACCGCAACGTCGCTTGCCCGTACGACAGACGAGGTGTCGCTCGACCTGCATCGGGCGCTGCGGCGACTGCGAAAGTTGTCTTCTCCGAATGCAATCAGAAAAGTATTGACAGTCACCCGTGAGGTCGGCGAAGGTTGGCACTCTGGCGTCTGTCGAGGGCGATCTGGGGGATCGCCCATCTCGGACTGATGGCTCTCGTGACATGGTGCCTCGTTCTTGCTCAGCCTTCGAATCGAGTATCCCTGGATACCAATGTATTTCGAAGAATACCAAGCTTTTCGACTTCGACCTCGACCTGATCGCCTGGTTGTAGTAGCCATTGGGGTGAGCGTGCGTAGCCGACTCCCGACGGTGTGCCCGTAGCGAGGAGATCGCCGGGGTGCAGTGTGAAGGTTTGAGAGATGTGAGAGAGGGTGTCGCCGACTGTATAGACCATTTCGTCGGTGCGGGCGTCCTGAACGATTTCGCCGTTGACGCGGGTTTGTATTCGCAGGCCGTCGCGCAGGTCGCCGACTTCGCTCGCAGGAACCATCGGTCCTAGTGGGCCGGATCGGTCACCGTTCTTTCCGAGTATCCACTGCGAGGTGAGTTTCTGTGCTCGCCTGCAGGTGAGATCGTTGAACGTCGAGTATCCGACGACAGCTGCAAGGGCCTGGTCGGGAGTGGCGTCGGCAAGCTTTTGCCCAACCCAGGCGACCACCTCTCCTTCCCAGTCGAGACCCTGCTCGTTGGCTGGAACGGGGACATCGGTGTCGCCGACAGTGAGGGAGTTGGGCCACCGGGCGAACAGAGTCGGATAGGCGGGTAGAGGATCTGCGCGGTAGCTCCCCTCTGCGACGTGGGCAAGATAGTTCAGTCCGATGCAGACCACCCTCGCGCCCGGCAGGACCGGTGGAACGAACTCGATGTCGGCTACCGGCAGGTGTGGCCCGGTCGGAGTCGTCGCGAGCTTGCCGGCGGGATCCGACCAGAACTCTTCGAGAGTGCACACGACACTCACGTGGGAGCCGTCCTCGGACAGTTGAGCCACCTGAACTCCACGATCGGGTTGCTGAATCCCAACGATTTTCATCAGTTGCCTTTCAGGTTCGAATTAAACCTATAAACCTTCTGAGGTTTATGGTTTCATAGGACTATGCCTCACGACACCCCAGATGGACAAGGCGGACGCATGCCCCGGATTTCTGTTGCGCCGAGTGACCCGATTTCTGTGCTGTCCAAAGCGGTGGGGAGGGGGACCCGAGCCGAGCAGTTGGCGGCGGCGATCGACAGCCGGATTCGGGAGCAGAACCTGGAGCCCGGTGCGCCAATCGGCACGCTGGAATCGCTTCGCGGCGAGACCGGATTTGCATATTCGACTGTCAGCGAAGCGGTTCGACTGCTTCGTGATCGAGGAGTGCTGGAGATCCGCCAGGGGCGAGGTGGCGGCTTATTTGTCGCAGAGAAAAGCCCGGCGGTTCGCTTGCGCCATACGTTGCTGAGTGTCACCGAGGGGGCCTCGGTCGTCGCGGATGCCATCGAGTTGCGTGATCACCTCGAAATCTTGATCGACACTGCTGCGGCTCGGCATCGAAGCCGGGCCGACATCGCCGACTTGGGGGCACACCTGAAGCGGATGGAATCCGCCCCCGACTGGGACACCTTCCTCCGAGCGAACTGGGCCTTGCACGAGCGAATCGCGACGATCGTTCCCAATGACCTTGCGCGATCGGTCTATATCGGCACTCTGGGCCCGCTGCACGGCACGGCCACCGAGTTCGACAACGAGCGTGACGCAGCGGGCTACCGCACCGAGAGGTTTCACATCCACGTCGAACTTGTCGACGCAATCTCCGCCGGCGATGTGGCTGCAGTACGTGCGGCCGTCGTACGGCACAACACTCCAGTCTGAAAGGACGATTCATGTCCGGTGAGTTCCGCTCACATCTGTTTCCTCACGACCATCGCCGACTATCGAGTGTTCGAGGTTTGGATCCCTACGCCTATCGCGATGTGTCAAGGCGGCCTGGGACCTTTACCGGTGATCTCGTTGAGGGATGGAAGCCGCTATATCTCAACGAATTTCGAGGAGTCACCGAAAACGGCACGATCACGGACGGGCTTTACCCTTTGACAGCCGTCACGCACGGTGAAGAGGCTCCGGTGGATGAAATGGTGGATGCTGCGAGAGATCTACTTGCGGAGTTGAGTGACGTCGATCGCTCCAGGATCAGTTATCCGATCGATGCTGTCGAGTGGCAGACGTGGGCGAACCCCGAGTTCATGCAGTTCGACACCGGAGTACGACTCGAGTTCCAATCGCAACGTGTTCGACAGTTGGCATTGCGATTGGTCGAGGCCTCGCTGAGCCCCGAAGGTTTTCGAATCGTCCGAAACATGATGTTGATCAATGGTTTTCTCGGCGAGGTTGTCGGATTGGAGACGATACTCAACGAATTCAGTTACAACGTCGCTCTGTACGGTGAACCGAGTGTCCTCTCGCCGTGGGGATGGCAATTGTACGGTCACCACTGCGCGGTCAACTGTCTGATCATCGGCGGGCGGATGGTTGTGAGTCCGGTCTTTCTCGGCGCGGAACCCAACGAGATAGACGATGGTCCCCACGCCGGCATCGAATCATTCACTGGTCGAATCGAACTCGGTATAGAACTGATGGCCGCACTCACTGACGACCAGCGGCGTGAGGCCACTGTATACGGGCTGATGAACGATCCGGCCATGCCTCCCGGGCGAGTGCACCCCGGGGATGAGCGGCACCTCGCCGGAGCGTTTCAGGACAACCGAGTGATTCCCTTCGAAGGCATTCCCGTCGATCAGATGGACACGCGTGCCAGACAACTAGTGCTCGCGATCGCCGAACAGTTCGTGGCATTGTTGCCCGCGGGACCTCGGACTGCTCGTCTGCGCGAGATCGAAGAGCACCTGGACCGGACATGGTTCTGCTGGATCGGCGGGCACCGCCCTGGAGACGTCTTCTACTACCGCATCCAATCCCCGGTCTTGATAGCTGAACTGGATCACCACTGCGGTGTCTTCCTCGACTACGACACTCCTCAGCCCTTCCATATTCACACGGTGATGCGCACTCCGCATGGCAACGATTACGGACGTTCCTACGTTCGACAGTGGCAAGAGCAGACGGAATCGTGACCTGCAGTCAACTCCAGGGAGTCGTCTCGGCCAGACACTGGATTTCGAACCTACTTCACACGTACGTCGACTTTGCGGACCGCAAAGACGTCGACGGTGCTGTGGGGCTCCTGGCTTCTGCCCGGGTTAGCTTCCCCGGGACGGGTTTCGATCATCCGGACGATGCGGAGAAGTTCTTCGCAGAATTGTGGAAATCACCTGTCGCACATCGCCATGACGTCAGCAACCTCGTGGTGCTCGCCGGGTCTGGCCCCCGAGTGTGGAAAGCTCACGCGCACTACACTCGGTGGGTGTTCGAACCCGATCCCTCGGTGCACACCCTCGGTGAATACACGATGGTTGTCGACGAACGAGACTGGAGCATCATCGAACTTGCGGTAACCAGGACCTGGACGAGGAGTTAGTCGTGGCGAACATAGGCAGGGCCACGGTGATTCTGGATTCGATCGCCGAGAGTCGCTGGCCGATGACGCTGACAGACCTCGCAACCCGCACCGGACTTCCACGTTCGACGGTGCACCGAGTTATTCAAGCTCTCGAACGTGAGTTGTACGTGGTCCGAGTTCCGGACAGATCCGGATACATCTTGGGCCCCGGCTTACTCAAGTTCGGGATGAATGCTCACCTACGGCTACTCTCGGCCAATCGATCTCAGCTGGCGACGTTGGCTCGTACCGTCAACGAGAACGTGGAGTTGGCGATCTTCAGTGGTCGCGAGGTTGTCGTCGTCGATCAGATTGCCTCACCGGAAAGGCTCAGAGGCGTCACCAAGGTCGGCAAGAGCTTTTCGCTGCATGCGAGTTGTATCGGGAAGGCCATGCTTGCTCAGTTGCCGGAGGAGCAGGCAGTTGCGTTGTTGTCACCGGTTCTACCGCGATTTACGGAAAAGACGATCACCGAACGGGCGGCGCTGCTGGCGGAACTGGCGGAGGTGCGTCGCTCCCACGTCTCCGTCGACATCGAGGAGCACGACGTAGGGATCTGCGCCGTGGCTACTGCAATGATCGGACCGACTGGCGCGCTTCAAGCGATCGCCATCGTCATTCCGTCCGGGCGGTTCAAAGCGAAGAAGGAACTCGCGGTCGAAGGTCTCAAAGTGGTGAACAGTCAGGTGGATCTGGGTTTGTCGCGAGCGCAATTCTGAATGCGACTGCCTGAGAGCTTCTTCTGTGTGCTCCCGTGACTTCTGCAGATCGCGCGAATCAGTTCCCGGCTCCTACTGGGAGGTCGGGAACTGATTCGTGATCAGTGGTATCCCTACCGTCTGATGCGCCTATCTGCAAAACAGAGTGCACAGACCGCGACCAAGCACACTGCCGCGGCACCCGCGAACGTACTGAACAATCCGACGGCTCCACCCGACGCAATGGAGGTACCGCCGATTACCGGGCCTAAGAACGCCCCGACGAATGATGTCCCGTTCGACCAACCAAGGGCAGTTGCTCGTGCAGGCAACGGGTAGACATCGGCTGTGGTCGTGTGCACCAGATTCATCGTGGAATGGCCGCCGATGCCCATCAGTGCCACACAAATCATGGTCCCCGTCAACGATGTCGGCAGATAGACCATTCCGAGAAGTCCGACGAGCGTGCACGCGCTGGTGGCTACCGCTATAACTGAGGCCCCGCGGCGGTCGGCCGCCCACGCACTGGCAAAGGAACCGATTACTGCGGCACCGGTCAGAGTAAAGGTGATCACAAGAGCAGTGTTCAGCGTGTACCCCAAGTCAATAATCGACTGCGCTGCCCACACGTTGAGTCCCTGCCACGCAACCATGTTGGAGATTGCGCATACCGCGACAACCAGTGCGATTGTGGACCCGCGGCCGGTGAACAGTGCGGCAATCTTTTGCCGACCAGACCATAAACGCCCCGCCACCTCCTGGGGAGTGTCGGTCGGGATGTCGATTATCACGACGGCGGCGAGGATCACCAGAGCCGTACATGCACCGATGAAGAACATCGGGCGCCATCCGAGCGCAGGAAGCACTGGAATCGCGAGCAGTGACGCGACGACGCCGCCGAGTGGGATACCTGCCATTGTGATCGTGACGACCAACGACGCCCGTGACGATGCCGCACTGTTGCGAGCGACTGTCATCGCGGTGGTGAGCGCGCCGCCCACGCCGAATCCAGTGACAAATCGACCCACTGCGAGCATGACGATGCTGATCGACGCTCCGGTGATCACGGCTCCGAAAGCGAACAGTGCGATGGCAACAATGAGAACCCACTTTCGACCGGAGCGCTCGGCAGCGAGAGGGGCCAGTACTGATCCGGCGATGGCTCCGATATAGACGAGCCCGCCGACCAGCCCTGCTTGTTGATCGGTTATGCGCAGGTACGAGTCTTCCAACAGCAACGGAATAACAGATCCGTAGACGATCAGGTTGAATCCCTCGATCACGGTGATAACCATGCACAACCCGATGACTGCGGGGTGGGATCGAGTCTCCCCACGTTCATCGGTTCGCGCGGGTGCATTGAGATGCATGTGTTGTCTCTCCAGACAGTGAGCCCGATTCGGGCGGTCGATGTGATGCGTGCCATCGTCCGATGTCGACTTCTCGGGCGTAACCGTTTAGTCCCGGAAACCGGGACAAATGGGGTGACGCGCAGCACATCTGGCTCATACCTTCAGCTCGTTGGAAAAACTCGATCCGAGGAGCTGAATCAATGGACCTGTCAGAAGTCACCGCTCTACTAGATCCGAAGCCTCTGCAATTGGAGATGGGATACGAGCGACTGCCATCTGGAGGGCTGCACGTCGCAGTCCGTACGGATATGCACGGTTGCACCGGCGAGATGCTCGAATGGTGGGTCCGCTGGCGTTGCGACACACAGAAATACATCTGGTGGCATCCCATCGACCACACGTACAGCAGTTGGCAGGGTAATCTCTCGGACGACACTCATATCGGCAGCGAGCACGTCGTCACCGAATACTTCTCGGGGCAGCCGGCCGATGATCTGGTCATCCAATTTCGGGATCCGTCCGAGTTCTTCGACGAAGACGCCTATTCCAGAGCAAGAGAATCCGGCGCTGTGTCCGGAGTGGTTGTCGGACGATTGGGGGTCACCCACAATCCACCTCGTCTCCCGGACGGGCGCGTGCTCGGCGGCAGGCTGCTGCACATCGCTCGCGATACCGAGTGGGGGATGGCCCTGCGAAGTCACTTCTTCATCGGACACGATCTCGAGACACTCGGGCAAACCGCGGAACAGATTGCGGCACAAGCAACTGTGGAGTTCGGTCAAGGACTCCTGCAGCACGCGTACGACGAGTTCACATTTTTGTCTCGTTTCCTGCCGTCGCTCTACGTAGCCGAAAACCGGGACGTATCTCCGCCGCGAGCACCGTGGTGACGGCAGTTGTCTCGGTGCCCGCCAGGGTCGTGCAGCCGTTTCAGGCGGCACCGAGAATTTCGGCTCGTCCCGATTTCCGGGACCTGATCCGTGACAAAAGGAATTAACGAACCGATCCTTGTTCTCAACATCAAAGCTATTTCACCAGAACGGAATTCGCTGTGCAGAGTGTCAACGCCGAAGCAACGAGGATAGCTGCTGACGTGATGATCGTCGGTTTCGGGCCGGTGGGGAAGCTTCTCGCCGTCAAACTCGCTCGGAAGGGCCACGATGTCGTCGTCGTGGATCGAAATGAAGTCGGATACCCTCTGCCGCGTGCAGTAACCCATTGCGCCGATTTCGCGCGAATCCTGCAGTCGGTCGGGCTGGCGCCGGACACCATTCCCGAGATAACCGAACCTTATGACGACATGTATGTGTGGCGAAACGGTGACGGGCGGACACTGGTGGAGGTCGACTGGAGTGGTAAAGGTGAATCCGGTTGGTACAACACCTATTTCTTCAGCCAGCCCGCATTGGAAGAGGCCTTGGACGCCATTGTCGCCGGGTTGTCCAATATTCGGGTGATGAGGGGGTGGGAAGCGGTGGCATTGACGCAGAATTCGGCACTGGCAACAGTAGTCGTCCAATCCGTGGACAGCGGTAGGTGTGTCGCCGTCGATGCGCAGTGGATTGTCGGTGCAGACGGGGCGAACAGTCGCGTTCGTCAATGGGCCGAAATCGACTGGCACGACGAGGGGTACTTCTACGATTGGTTGGTTGTGGACGTCAAACCTTCGGGCGGAACCAGTTTTCCGAACGTTGCCGCGCAGAATTGCGACTACCGACGCCCTTCCACGATGGTTCCCGGTGGTCCGGGCCGCCGTCGCTGGGAGTTCATGCGACTGCCGGAAGAGAGTCCAGAATCCCTTCAGCGCGAAGACACGGCATGGGAACTGCTCGAGCCGTATGGGCTGACCCCTGACAATGCAATCCTTGAACGGCATTCCGTGTACACGTTTCAGGCTTGCTGGGCGACGCGATGGCGACAAGGACGCGTGTTGCTCGCCGGCGATTCCGCGCATCTTATGCCGCCGTTCGCCGGACAAGGCCTGGGTGCTGGTGTCCGTGACGTGATGAATTTGTCGTGGAAGCTCGATGCGGTGTTGCGTTCGGCAGCGGACGACCACCTGCTCGATACATATGGAACAGAACGACTAAGGCACGCACAAGCTTTTGTGCAGTTCTCGACCGAACTAGGTCAAGTCATCTGCATGTCCGACCCGCAGCAAGCTGCTGAACGTGATGCCCGCATGGTGGCGAACTGGACTGCGGGAATGAAGCCTCCTGCTCCGCCACGACCAGGGCTCGGCCCAGGGATACATGTCGGGACTGCCGGTGGCAGTCTGGCTTTACAAGGTCAGGTTCGAGTCGGAGATGGCGAAGTTGCCAAGTTCGACGATGCGTTCGATGGGCCAGGGGCTTTGATTTCACGCACATCGGCCGCGCTGCGAGAAGTTCCGGAGGCGACGCGAACAGCTTTGGCGACGTTGGGGATCGACCTCGTAGCGCTCGGAGGTGCCGAATCGGCGGGCGTGACCGTTGTCGACGACGTCGACCTCACCTACACGCGCTGGCTCGACGATCAGGACGCAGATGTCGTTCTGGTCAGACCGGATTTTCACGTCTACGGCGTTGCTGGAACGCACCAGGCAACCGAGCTGGCAGCAGGTTTTCTAAACAGGTTGCGTGTGCCGGAACCTGCTCGGACGCTTGCCTGACAGCGCGACCGCCACATCGACTATCGACAGGAAGTTACATGTTCAACTCAGTGACCGACGACATCGATTCGGTCGAATCATCTTCGGAACAATCCGGATCCGATGTTCGAAGAGGGCCCTTGGCAGGCATAGTCGTTGCAGACCTCACGCGCGCACTCGCGGGACCTCACGCTTCAATGATGTTCGGCGACCTGGGGGCGACGGTCATCAAGATCGAGACACCCGGTACCGGCGACGATACGCGCGGCTGGGGGCCACCTTTCATGGAACCTGCAGGTGCACAGCGAGAATCGACATACTTCTTGTCCACGAATCGAAACAAGAAGTCAGTCGTACTCGATCTGAAATCTGAAGAGGGTCTTGCACTACTGGAATCCCTTGTCTCACGCGCCGACGTTCTGATGGAGAATTTTCGGACCGGCGTCCTCGATCGTTTGGGGCTTACCGCCGAACGACTTTCGGAGCTGAATCCGCGACTCGTCGTGCTGTCCATCAGTGGATTCGGTCACGACGGACCGGAAGGCGGACGTGCGGGGTACGACCAAATCGCACAAGGGGAGGCGGGTCTGATGTCGCTGACAGGTTCGGGTCCCAACGACTTCCAAAAGGTCGGAACTCCGATAGCTGACCTACTGGCAGGGATGTACGGCGCATTCGGTGTACTCGCGGCACTGCAGGAGCGAGCGCGAACCGGCGTTGGGCAGACGGTACGAACCTCTTTGCTGGCCGGCATAGTAGGTATCCACGCCTTCCAAGGAACTCGATTTACCGTCGCTGGTGAAACTGGTAAGGCACAAGGGAATCACCATCCGTCGATCTGCCCCTACGGGCTCTTTCCGACAGCTGACGGCGTAGTTCAGATTGCGGTTGGTAGTGAAGGACTTTGGAAGCGGTTCTGCTCGGGCTTCGGGTTGGCCCCAGATGCCCCCGGGATGGAAGACAACTCCGAACGAGTTCGAAACAGTAAGGCGGTCCGCCAGCTTATCGAAAGCATTTTTTCGAAGTATGGCACGGACGAGCTGCTGCTCGAGCTGGACCGTACGGGTATTCCGGCGGGACGTGTTCGTGGAATCGACGAGGTGTACCGCTGGGAACAGACTCGTTCGCAGGGGTTGATGGTCGAAGTCGAACACGAAAGCCTAGGTCGGATAACGCTTCCTGGGCCCCCACTCCGGTTCTTCTCTGTGGACGGCATGGAGGTCACGAAGAACTGTCACTCGGCTCCACCGCTTCTCGGTGCAGACAACGCTGTTATCACCGGTTGGCTCAGCGAAGCACGCCGATGAGACAGACATCGATGGTTTCTGCTATGAGGCCGAGCCGGCGCGACTCCGGCATGGTCGATGTGACGTTCGACGGCCCAATCGCGACGGTGACGATCGGCACAGGCCGTCGTCGAAACGCTTTGAACGGTGATGCTTGGAAAGATCTCGCGCATCAGATCATTGGCGTCTCGACCCACGCATCGCTCGGTGTTGTCGTCCTTCGCGGCGTCGGCGATACCTTCTGCGCCGGGTCCGATGTCACCGAGTGGGTTGGTGCCTGTGCCGAGGACGTGGAGGAGTCGTTCGCGCAAATGGAGGCAGCCTTCCGCGCTATCGAAATTTGTCCCGTTCCTGTCATCGCACAGATTTCCGGCGTAGCAGCTGGAGCAGGGTGTCAGTTGGCACTCGCGTGCGATATTCGAGTCGTGGCGACTTCCGCCAGAATCGGAATGCCTATTGCGCGTCTCGGGATTCGACCCAGTCCGGCATTCGCGGCGCGCCTTGTCCGTGTTGTGGGACCGGCTGTGGCCGCTGAACTGCACTACACCGGACGGCTGGTGAAGGGACCGGACGCGGTAACAACAGGTTTGGCGAATCGGTGTGTGTACGGCGAGCTCCTCGCGTCGACTGTTCGGGATTTGGTAGAGGAGATTGTTCGCCAGCCGACATCAGCCGTGCGTGCGGCGAAGGAGGCATTGATTGCTGTTACCGGCCCTCCTCCTCACCACACCCTCGGTCCGGCCGTGAATTTGCGCGACCTCCAACTTGGCATCGCGCAAATTCTGCATACGTGAGTCTGCAAGGCTGTTACTGGCCGGCGATGTATTCGATCGACGGGCCGGCAGTCCAACCGCCGTCGACGGCGATCTCGGAACCCGTTGTGTACGAGGCATCGTCGGAAAGCAGGTAGGTGACCGCTCCGACCAACTCCTCCGGGCGACCGACACGGCGATACGGATTGTTGGGGAATGCGCCCTCTTCGAGGCTGATGCCCGTCGGTGCAGTCATGGGCGTCAGGACCATGCCGGGGTGAACCGAGTTGACCCGGATCTTGTCGCGACCGAGTTCGACGGCGGCGATCTTGCTCAGCCCACGCACGCCCCACTTGGCTGCGCCGTAACCGCTGGTCAGAGCCATGCCCATCAGGCCGGCGGCCGAGGAGATGTTCACGATGGATCCGCCGCCGGCTGCCTTCATGAACGGCACTACCGTGTGGATACCGGTGTGCACGGACACCAGGTTGATCTGGATGATGCGCTGGAACGTCTCGAGTGGTTCCTCGGCGACTGTCTGGCCGGACGCCGAGATTCCGGCGTTGTTGACCAAACCGTTGATCGCGCCGAACTCGGATACCGCGTACTCGGCGGCGGACTTCCAAGACGCTGGATCGGTGACGTCGAGGTGAACGTAACGCGCTGCGTCGCCGAGAGATTCGGCCACTGCTCGACCGTCGTCGTCGAGTAGGTCGCCGATGACGACGCGGCCGTTGCCCGCGACGATGCCGCGGGCAAACGCCTCGCCCAGGCCGCGTGCGCCGCCGGTGACGAGAACGATTTTTCCGGAGAGATCCTGAGTCATGATTGTTCCTTACCTGTTGGTGTTGCGAGATATGGCTTCGAGAACGCCCCGAGCGCGCGGGTGATGGCCTCGGGTGCGGGCGTCCGGAGGTCTGCCATCTCACGCAGTGCGGCGACTACCGCAAGTGTTGCCTGGCCCGAAGCCGCTGTGGTGTCGAGCGAGGTTTCCGGACGGTCGATCAGGCGTGCGACTTCTGGGCGAATCAGTTCCATCGTCTCGAAAGTTGCTGATTCCCAAACTCTCCGGAGTGCCGCATCACCGAAGATGATGGGCATCAGTGATCGGGTCATCGGCTCGAAGGACTCGCCGACCGATGCGATAAAGGCATTCTTCACAGCCGCTGCGAGCCCGAATTCGCGGGCTTGCGCGCTGAGTGCCGTGGCCAGACTGCGGTTTCCCTCGTCGAGCATCGGCCAGATGCTCTCCTCTTTGGTGGCGAAGCAACGGTAGAACGTTCGCTCGGAGATTTCTGCCCGCTCGGCGAGCTCCGCGATGGTCGTCGAAGTGTCGCCGCGTTCGACGAAAGCGGCAGCACAACTCTGCGAGACGCGGAGAAGTAGTGCAGTGCGGCGGGCTGTTGCCATATCCGCACTGTACCAAAAGTGGCAGAAACTGCCACAAATGGTGTCGGCCGGTCAGCCGACGTTACCTTCGATTCCGGAAACCTCCTGCTCAACTGCGTTCTTGAGGTTCAGGAGCGTCTTGCGGATGTTGCCGCGCTGAAAGTCGGCGAAGGTTTTTCCTCCGGTGGCAATTTTGTCGAACATGTCGGCGGCGAAGTCCGGCCAGCCGCGCCTGTCGTCGGTCCACGTTTCGGTAACTCGGGTTCCGTCGGGCACCGGCGAGAATCGGTACTGCCAGGTTGCGATAGAGGCGGGGATCCGGGGAGTACCGAGGCCGATCTTGTGAACACGGAATTCGAAGAGCTTCCCGGCCTCGGCAGCGGTGACTGTGCATCGCGTGGTCCACTGCGCGCGCCCACGCTTGTTGTGCCCGTCGAACTCCATGCCCAGGAAAGCGCTTTCGCGGTCTCCCCGCAAGGTTGCGCCTAAGTTCTCGGGACTCCAGGCACCCATACGAGTGGGATCGCTGATGAGCTCGTAGAGGGAAAGCGCGTCGGAGCTGACGACGATGCTGTCGGAGACGGTAAGTTCGCGAGCCATTTCGGTTTCAGGTTCTTTCTGTCGAGCGCGTGTGAGGTGAGTATGACGATCGGTGGTTTCGCGAACAAGATGCGGACGTGGCGGATGAACCGTCGAACTGATCGGCGTTGAACTACAGGTGCGGTTTCAGTTGGATCTTGACCGCGCCTTCCTGCTTCTTCTGGAAGATCTCGTAGGCGTGTGGCGCCTGATCGAGCGGCAGCTGATGGGTGGAAAAGGTGTCGACACCGAGTGGGTCGTCGTCAGTGAGCAGGGGCATGATGTCCTCTACCCACTTCTTGACGTTCGCCTGGCCCATCCTGAGCTGAATCTGCTTGTCGAACATGGTCATCAGCGGCAGCGGATCAACCATTCCGCCGTAGACACCGATCAAAGAAATGGTTCCGCCGCGCCGAACGATGTCGATGGCCGAATAGACAGCGCCAAGGCGATCGATTCCTGCGTTACGCATCGCAGGCGCGGCAAGAGCGTCGGGAAGGAGTCCGACGAACTGCTGCGCGAGCTTTCCGATCGGAGACCCGTGCGCTTCCATACCGACAGCGTCGATCACCGAATCGGTTCCGCGGCCGTTTGTCGCGTCTCTGATGGCATCGCCGATCTTGCTGCCGTAGTCGTCCAGGTTGAGGGTCTCGATACCGCGTTCGGCAAGGCGCGCAAGGCGTTCGGGTACACGGTCCACACCGATTACTCGAAACCCCTTGTGGTGGGCGATACGAGCCGCCATGTCACCGATCGGTCCGAGGCCGAGGATTGTCACGGACCCACCCGGCGGAATGTCGGCGTATTCGACCGACTGCCAAGCGGTGGGGAGCACGTCGGAGAGGTAGACGAATCGCGAATCCGCGGGACCTTCGGGAACTTTGATGTGTGTGAAATGTGCTTGCGGTACTCGGAGGTACTCAGCCTGCCCGCCGGGCACCGAGCCGTAGAGCTCGGAGAAGCCGAACAATGCTGCGCCCGTTCCCTGATCGCGGACCTGCGTCGTCTCGCACTGTGTGTAGAGGCTCGAATCGCACATGAAACAGTTGCCACACGAGATCTGGAACGGAATCACGACGCGGTCACCTATCTCGAGATTCGTGACTTCCGAACCGACTTCTTCGACGATTCCCATCGGTTCATGGCCGAGAATGTCGCCGGCATTCATGAACGCACCCAGAGTCTCGTACAGGTGCAGATCGGATCCGCAGATATTCGTCGTGGTGACCTTGATGATCGCGTCGGTGGGTTCGACGATCTTCGGGTCCGGAACCGTATCGACGCTTACTTTCCGTTTGCCTTGCCAAGTCACTGCGCGCACTGGGATCGACCTCTCATCGTGGAAATGCTGTTCGCAGTCACCTGCCCGAAAGCACTGAAATGCAAACAAAATCGGTGAGGGTTGCGAGAAGTCCTGAGCGCGTTAGATTGAGATGGAGCTGGGTCCCGGTCTCTTTGCACCGGCTCCAGGACTGAGACGACGAGATGATGAGGACGATCGCATGACCGACAAAGACGACAACGACCAGTCGCCCAAGGGTGGGCACCCAGGACCCGTGGACAAGGGCGGCGACGGGGGAATGGCAACGCGAGAACAGGCGCCTGAACTGGTCGAGGAGACCTCCGGCGAGAAGTCTGACGACGAGTAGTTTCCTTTTACTCCGCGTTGGGTAACAACGGGGATAGGCCGCATCGGACCGTCCCGGAATCAATGCGGGCGAGGTTCCTCGAGGTTGAGCAGCCAGCCACGGGAACCGCCTTGAGCAGATCCCTCAACCCTGTTGTCATTCAACCCTGTAACAGCACGTGATCGAATCGGGTCCGCAGTAGTGTCGGGACCCGGAAGTCGTCAAGCGTTCGAACTATCAACTGCTCGGCAACATCCCGGAGTTTCACGTTGGTCTCTTGAGAACGCCACACGAGTATGTCGAAGGCGCGATCGGCCGAAATGCCGTAGATCACCATGAGCATGCCTTTGGCTTGCTCGATTACTCCGCGAGAAGCGGTGATTTCGTTGACCAGCACGTCGACAGACGCTTTCACCGTGCTGTCGAGGGTTTCGGTGACGTCGATGTAGAAGCCTGAGCTGCCGACCACGGCACCCGACTCGTCCACGACGCTGTCGCCGACGACGATTACCGAGTGAGTGTCCCCTGCAGTGTCGATGATGCGGTGGCGGCTGCTGAACGGTCCGCCTGAAGTGCGGATGGCATGCAGTGTCTGGGCAACGTGTCTTCGGTCGTCGGGATGCTTGTGCGAGAGCATCAATTCCGTCGTCGGAGCTACTTGGTCGGGTTCGTATCCGTGAATCCGTGCAACTTCGTCCGACCACTCCCACCGGTCGCCGTTGCGGTGATAGAGAAAGCCGCCCACCCGGTGTGGAGCCCCCGATCCTGACGTTCGCCCCAACCCGTCCTCGTTCACCACACACGCCCCCTCGTTCTCGACCTCGTCCCAACCGGCGTACTCGCCAGTTAGTTATATCGGACAAATCCGGCGGAGGTGGTGTCCGTCCCATATTTCGGAGCATCGTCTGGATCGCTACCGCATGGGTCGGGGAAACCGGCGCTCAGAGTACTTGGCGACGGTCCCACGTCACTCGCGGTTGAAACAGTGTTGCCGCTGTGTCCATTCGATGATCGCCGCCGCGATGGCCGCAGGCTGATCCTCGGGGGCGAGATGTCCTGCGGGACCGCACTGTTCCACCTCGAGATTTGCGATATTCGATCGGCTCCACGTGACTTCGTCAGGTCCGATCATGAGAAGTTCTGCGGGGCCGCTGAAGGTGAGAAGAAGTTTGGGTACGTCAGTGCTTTCTGTGAGCCAATCGCTGTACGCCGCCACACGTGCATTCACGTCACCGGGAGTTCCTTCGATGGGGAAGGATCGTGGCCACTCGAGAAGGGGTCGGCGACTCTCTCGTGACGGATAAGGGGAGCGATAGGCCTCGGCATCGGTTTCGGTCATTTCACCGAGAACCGTTCTGTGAAGCGCTATTTCGAGAAAGAAGTTCTCGTCGAGTACCTTTGTCTCTCCTGTGTCGGAGTCCCTCAGAGCTTCCACCCGTGCCCGTGCCTCTCCCGGGAAGTGTTCGTCCCAGGTCATCGGACGAAGGATCGTTTCGAAGAAGGCCACACCTCGGACGCGATCGGGGTGGCGGGCAGCCCAGTCCAGTGCAAGTGCCCCGCCCCAGTCGTGTCCGACGAGTACGACGTCGTCGAGTTCCATCTGGTCGAACCAGGCGTCGAGGTAGCGGGCGGTGTCGAGGAAGCCGTAGTTGATTGGCGGTTTGCCTGACCGCCCCATTCCGATGAGGTCAGGGGCAAGTGCGCGGCCTAGATTTCCTATCTGCGGCAGGATGTTTCGCCACAAGTGCGAGGATGTGGGGTTTCCGTGGATGAGTACGAAGGGTGTTCCTTCACCGCGCGAGCGGTAGGCCATGGTCGAGTCGAGCACGGGAATTGTGGGCATTGCGACTCCTCAAATAGTTTCCATATACTCTAATTGAGATAGTAGCCATGTATTCTATTTGTATGCAAGATCGAGAAACATGGACGACAGGGTCGCTGGTGTGGCACCTTGGCTTGCGCTGGCGGGCGGGGGTTGACCGAGCGATCGCGCACCTGGGGTTGACTCACGCCCAGTATTCAGTGCTCGCGTCTCTGCATGGTTTGGTGAGTGCGGGGGAGAGGCCGAGTCAGCGAGAACTCTCAGCGCACACTGGATTGCAGCGAATCTACATATCCAAGCTCGTGCGAGCGTTGGAGAAGAGCGGGTTTGTTGTCAGTGAACGCGATAGACGCGATGCGCGAGCCGTTCGCCTCGATCTCAGTGACGAGGGCAAACGAGTCATAGAGCTCGCTAAAGACATTGTCCGCCAATTGGATGTAAAGAATACGGAAGTGCTGACGAAAACCGGAGGGCGGGAACTCGCCGAGCTCCACCGCGCCCTTGACGCGTTACTCGACGCCACCGAAGCAGCAGATGGATAATGCGCCGGTCCGCTTCGTGGCGCAACCGAAGGCGATCGTGTGCGGACCCGGTCCACAGGACGTTCGTTGGAGGACCGACGGAAGCGTCGATCCCCCAACGAGCCCTATTGTCTAGCTGTCGATCGTCACGGTGTCACGTTGATCGGTGTGGCCGATGCGAACTGCAGTGTGCCCGACATTGTTGCCGTGCCAGTGGCTGCGGCGGGGCAGACGGGTCCGGTGCCGGTGCGTGTGTAGTTCACGGTGCCGGTGTTGCTTGCCACGACGCGCTGGTTGGGAATATCGAATGGCAGCGGTCCGACAGTGCTGGCCCCGACGGTGACTGTGCATGTTGATCCGGGCATCGTGACGACTGCGCCTCCTGCAGGAATGACCAGGGATCCCTGAGCCGATCCGGTGTCTGCCGAGACGTTCAATAGCCACGAGCCGGAGGTCGTGACCACAGCGGGTAGGCCGTTAGCCTTGCACCCGGTCAGGCTGGGGGTGCCGATATTGACGTTGACTCCGCCGGTGCCGGTGTTGGAATTACCCGGCGCGGATGGGATGGTCCCGGAGCCCGTCGTACTGGAGCAGGTAAGTGTGATCGTTCCTGTCTTGATACTGAGATTGCTGCTCGAAGCAGTCACGGCTTGACCCGCTGGAGTGACGACGGTCGAAGCCAGAGCGGTGCCGGCTGCGACCGCAATCGCGGCTGCGGCGGCAGCTGTGACGATGGTGGTGCGGCGAACTGCATGGGACATCGATATCTCCTTGTTGTCGGTGATACTTCGTGAGTCGCCGGTGCTTGCTCTACTGCGTCCGCAGGCTGTCGGCGCCGATGTTGAACACATCGCTTGTGGTGGTCAACGAGTTGTGGCCACTCGAAGACGGAACGTTGGCGCGAAGATTGACTGCCCAATTCAATGCGCCGAACAGTCCACATCCAGATGCGCCCGGTACCGCGAACGTCTGGTCGGCGTGCGTCACGTTTCTGACGGCGGCGGTATCCGGAAATCCTGGAACTTCCTCCAGGACACCATTTTCGGACACTCCGAGTTTGAACATGATCGGGTTGCTCGCAGAACCCAGATAGCAGTTGCCGCCCAGCAAGGGGTTGGAGATCTTCAATCTTGCCGGAAGTGTGACACCGAGTTGGAATGCGTCGACTGTTGGCAACGCGACCGGTTCGACTGTTGCCTTGATGGTGGTCAAGCCGCCGGGGAACGGTATACCGAGCCCGAAGATTCCTCCTGGTACCTCGATGGGGCTGGAATAGACGCCTTTGGTGCCGTCAGTGGGAGGAATGAAGATCTGGTCGAACCCGAATTCTGCGTCGGGGTTCTCGCGATAGGCGACACCGCCGGCGATATTCAACGAGCCGGAAGGAATCGGTACTTTGAGCCCGTTGATGTTCATTTCGCCGCCTTTGACGACGACATCGACACAGGTGCTTGTCTCCGGATTGGCTATCGGGCATTTTCCCCAGCCCCCGAACGGCGCATTGGGCAGCGGGGCCGCCGTCGCGGTTGACACCGCCCCGAGAGTGAGGACTCCCGCTGCGACGACGGCGAGCGCGGCTCTGAATCGTATTGTGCGCATGGACAAGTGAACTCCGTTTCGAGGTGGCAATCTGTCGTCGATGACGGTTCTGTGGCAGTGGTTGGATTGCTAGTTGGCACTACGTTCGGCAACGACGGCAGCGGGTTCGGGTGAGCCGTCCGGCTGGGGCCTGAGGCTGTCGGCACCGATGTTGTAGACGTCACTCGTCGTGGCGAGGGAGTTGGACGTGGTGGACGAGGGAAGCCCGGCGCGCCAGTTGACGATTGGATTCAGAACGCCGAACGGGCCACATCCGGAAGCTGTCGGGACCGCGAAGGGCTGTCCGGTGTGCCCGGTGTTTCGAACGACGGCAGTATCCGGGAAACCTGGAACCTCTTCGAGGACACCGTATTCGGTCACATCCAAGTTGAGTTGGACGGGGTTGTTGTCCGAGCCCAGGTAGCATTTGCCGCCGAGGAGAGGGTTCGCGATCTTCAGTTTGACGGGTAGCTTCACACCAAGCTGAAATGCGTCCACGGTGGGGAGTGCAGACGTCGACTCTACGGTGGCTGAAGCCTTGTTCAGTCCGAAGAGATTGTTGAATGGCAGGTCGATTCCGAGTGCGCCCCCGGGGATGTCGATGGGTTTGGCGTAGATCCCCCGACTGTTGTCGTTCGGCGGGATGAATACTTGGTCGAATCCGAATTCAGCCTCTGGATTCTCCCGGTATGCAACTCCGCCTGCGATGCGCATCGCCCCGGCGGGAATGCTGACGGAAAGCTTGCCGATCTTCATGTTTCCGCCGGTGACCGTGACGTCCATACAGGTGCTGGTCTCGGGATTGTCGATCGGACATGAATCCCAACCGCCGAAGGGGATCTCCGCTGCCGGGGCGGCTCCTGCAATGCTTGCTGACAAGCTTCCCACCGCAGCGGCGGTGGCGAACACAGTTGCGGTGGCGAGTGCGCCGAAAAGCCCACGCGACGTCGAACGTCGGGACATGTATTTCTCCTTTGGGTACAACCGACCAGTCGGGATTGTGATGATGAGTGACGGTAGTCACGTGTGACTTGGATGTACAGACAATTTGAAACAATTCCGACAAAAGTATTACTGCGATCGCCTCCGCTACTACTTGCGGCTGTGAGGATTGAAATTTGTTGCAGTGCTCTGTGTCTCGTCATTCACCCGCGAATCGCTGTGAGGTGCTTCGACCCGAAAAGGCGTTCGTCGACGGGAATATCGGACTCCTGTCGAAATCGAGGGGGCAATGTTTTGTCGGAGTCGCCAATGAGGGAAGTCAGGGCGAGTAACTTTGTCGAACAGCGGCTGATCGGTACTCCGGGCAGCTGCCCGAGAGAACGGATCGCCATGACGCTGATGCTGCCGCTCGACTCGATGTTCCTTCTGATGGAGTCACGGGAGCATCCCATGCACGTCGGTGGCCTGTCGCTTTTCGTTCCGCCGGAAGGGGACGACGGCGAATTCGCCAGGTCGCTCTACCGTTCGCTCACCGACGTCGACTCGATTCGGCCCCTCTTCCGTCGCAAGCCGGTGCAGTTCTTGTCGAACTTCGCGCCGGTGCGTTGGACGGAGGACGCAGACGTCGATCTCGAGTATCACGTCCGGTTGCTCGCGCTGCCCAAGCCGGGTCGAGTCCGCGAGTTGCTCGAGCTGACCTCCATGCTCCACGGCACGCTGCTCGATCGGCATCGGCCGCTGTGGGAGGCGTACGTGATCGAAGGTCTCGCCGACGGCCGAGTTGCCGTGTACATGAAGACGCACCACGCGCTCATGGATGGTGTGTCTGCTGTTCAGGCGTGGTACCGCAGCCTCTCGTCGGATCCGCACGATCGACATTCGATGCCTCCGTGGGCGCAACGACCTTCTTCGGGGCGGGTTCGTGCCGGTCGCGGGCTGGACCTGCAGAGGCGGGTGGGCTCCGTGATCGAGACCGTGCAAGATGTGGTCGGGGTCGGCCCTGCGATAGTGAACGCCGCTGCCTCGGCAGTGAAGGACCACGTCGCACCGTTGCCGTTTGCTGCCCCGAAATCGATCTTCAACGTCCCGATCACCGGAGCGAGGCGTGTCGCCGCGCAGTCGTGGCCGATCGAGCGCCTGCGCAAGGTCAGCTGCGTTGCAGACGTGACGCTCAACGATGCGGTGTTGGCAATGTGCGCGGGTGCGCTACGGCGATACCTGATCGAACTGGACGAGTTGCCGGACAAACCGTTGATCGCGATGGTGCCGGTATCCCTTCGCAAAGGCGAAGAGGGTGAGGCTTCCGGCAATGCCGTGGGTGCGGTGTTGTGTGATCTGGCAACCGAATTGGCAGATCCGGCGGCCCGACTTCAGAGAGTTCACGACTCGATGAGTAGCGCCAAGTCCCTGATGTCGGGCCTGACGCCCCTGCAGATCACGGCGCTCAGTGCATTGAACGTCGCGGGTCTCGGGCTGCCGCTGATCCCCGGTTCATCCCGACTGATCACTGGGCGTCCAGTCTTCAATCTGGTGATTTCCAACGTCCCCGGCCCGACAACGACGCGCTATTGGAATGGCGCGAAACTCGAGAGCTGTTACCCGGCATCGATTCCGTTGGACGGGCAGGCGATGAACATCACCGTCATCGGCTACGCGGACACCATGCAGTTCGGGCTCGTCGGCTGCCGCCGCAATGTTCCGCACTTGCAGCGGCTCCTCGGCCATCTCGAGGAATCCTTGAGTGAGCTCGAAGCCGCCGCAGGCTGATCAATTCGACTCGCGCCTTCCGACGTCACGTCCGTTCACGACCAACTGGTGGACGTCCAGTTCTTTGTCGTCGAGGCCGAAGCTGATGATGCGTTCGGGGTGGATACGGATGATCGGTGCGTCGAGACCATGTGCAGCAGCACCAGTAGCATCCAAAGCCTCTGCCCGGCCACGGATTTCGACGCACCTGACCTGCCATGGATCTACGGATGCGATGTCGTCCACGACGAACGCGACCCGACCGTTGTCTGCGACATTGTGAAACTTACGGCTGCCCGTCATGTTGTAACCGCTGATGTCGATCGTGGCTGTATCCGGGTTGTAGTGGAACCCGACCGGACTGACTTGCAGCGTTCCGTTCCGTTGAACCGTCGCGAGGCGACCGAGAGTCTGTGTGGCCAGGTAGTCGAGTTCGATTCGGGTGAATGTCATGAAATCACGCTAGAACCTGAACTGCTGTAGAGGTCAAGATCTCCGAACGTACAACTCATTCCATCTCGTCGAGGGCCTCTTCTGCTTCGTCGACCCGCCACTCGGCCTCGCGAAGTTCCTCCTCGGACTCTCGAACTGCGACGCGGGCAGCCTTCTCGGTGTTCTTGGCGAACTGTCGTTCTTGTTCTGCGTGTTCGAGATCGGCGCGGAGTTCTTCGATGCGACGGTCGAGGTCGGACAGCTTTGACCTGGTATCCTCGAATTGGGCGGTCTCGGCCTTGACCCGTCGTCGGATCTTCTCGACGCCTGCCCTGGCTTCCTTCAATTCTGCTTTCGCCTTGGCTTGTTCGGCCTTGCGATCCGGAGCAGTGGACTTGGCCGGAGCGTGTTCTTCGGTGGGGATCGCAGGGGCGTCTTGTGCAGAATCCTCCTCCACTACAGCAAGTCCCGCCGGCCCGAAACCGCTGTAACTCGCGGCGGTCACGACCCGTCCGAGTCGAACCTGCGCGGCAGTCTCCTCATCGGCCAGGGCGGCATTGAGAGTCTGCGCGACATCGCGCAACGAATCCTCGCCGACGCTCTTTCCCCGCGAAGCGGCGATCTCACCGGATTTGTGGGCGAGACTCCGCACCACCTGCTGCCTCTGTGTCGTCAGCCGTCGCAAGTCCGGGCCCGAGAGATGGCGTTGAGCGTCGCGTAGCGATTCGCCAAGCGCGAGAAGTGCATCCAGATCCTCTGGTGCATCGCGCGAGATGAGATTGACCAACCACCCCACGGTGGTCGGCTTCCGAAGTTTTCCGATCTCTGCGGCCAGTGCGCGGTCGTTGTCGTCCCGGGCAGCCTTCACATGCTTTGTACGCGACTCTACGAACTCGCCGGGGTCGAGGCCGTAGAGTTCGTCGGCGACATCATCGAGGGTCACGTATCAATACTGTCATTCGGCGAATCGTTCGAAGACTGTCTTCCAGTCGTTCTTGATGCTCACCACCGTCCACCCGTTTGCGCGCGAGACGTCGAGTGCGTGCTCGGCCCCGTCCACGTAGTCGAACTCGCGTTCCGGATCGTCATGGAGCACCAGAAGGCGAAGTGCCGGAACGTTCGGGTGTTCGGCGAACTTCAACATAGGTAGGTCACCGTTGCTGTTTCCGGCCGCGATGACAGGTCGTCGGCCGATTCGGTTCCAGATCTGTACGGGCTTGGCCGGCCCGTCGTCGACGACATCGGTTTGGGGCTGACGGAGAATTGTGCCGCTGTGCCCGTCGTCCTTCCACGTCAAGGCCACGCCGCTGCCGATGACGCGATCTCGGGGGATTCCGTAGACCTCCTGGCTGATCGGACGCATGAAGTCACGTCCGCCTCCAGAGACTATGTAGTTCGAGAATCCCTTGGCTGCAAGGTAATCGAGCAACTCCACCATGGGTGCATAGCTGCAGTGCAGATACTCGCGACCGAGAGTGGGGTGCGAAGCAGTGCGCAGGTAGGTATCGGCGTGGGTTTCGAATTCGTCGACCGTGACTTCGGCGAATGCCGCCAGGACACCGGCCGCGAGCACCTTCAGTGCGCTGTCGTCGCCGCGATAGTGCTTCGAGATCACATCGTTCAACCAGGCGTAGTCCTTTTCGAACGCCGCCTGCCACGGTTGACGGTTGCGAAGAGTCGGATCCTGGTTGGTCATCTCGACGAGGCGGCGCAGGATGAAGTCGAGTTGGATCGGCATCGGCTTCTCACACCACAGGGTTCCGTCGTTGTCGAAGACTGCGATCCTGTCTTCCGGTGCGATTTCGTCCGGACTTCCCTCAGTCGTCGCGCGTTCGACGAATCGCCGGACGGCCTGCTTCGGCGGGCCGTCTTGCCAGCTCGGTAGCGGGTCGCAGGTGTCGGAGGTGGAGGCTTCAACGAATTGACTGCTCATGTGGTCCCTGGCTTCCAGTGAGTCGATGACAAATCCGGCACT
Source organism: Rhodococcus sp. SB1D (assembly GCF_048573875.1). Lineage (NCBI taxonomy): Bacteria > Bacillati > Actinomycetota > Actinomycetes > Mycobacteriales > Nocardiaceae > Rhodococcus > Rhodococcus sp. SB1D. Next base: position 14,093 of record NZ_JBMAIQ010000008.1, on the reverse strand, counting down.
CTCATACTCGGATCTCCTGCCGAAAATGGCATCGCCCATTTCGGGCGACAGCGGTTCGGTGACCACAATCGGGGTATGCGATTCACCATGCGGCCGTAGAGGCTGGAAATCAGATGACCTACAAGGAGCCAGATCATGGCCAACGCATTCAAAGGCGTCGTCAACCTCGATATTCGCGATTCGATTCCCGACTGGAGCCCGTACGAGCAGCCGAAGGCCGCCGCCGGCACACCGAGTATTCTTTACATCGTTCTCGACGACGTCGGATACGGCGCCTTGGGTTGTTACGGGGGACCGATCGAGACGCCCAACATCGACCGCATCGCGGGCAACGGATTGCGGTACGGGCAGTGGCACACCACAGCGCTGTGCTCCCCGACGCGATCGTGTCTGCTCACCGGGCGAAACCACACGACCAACGGCATGGCCTGCATCAGCGAGTGCGCGGTCGGTTTTCCCGGCGGAAACGGTCACATCCCTCCCGAATGTGCCACGCTCGCCGAGGTTCTGGTCGAGCAGGGATTCAGCACCGCGATGGTCGGCAAGTGGCACCTGTGCGCAGAAGACGAGATGAATCTTGCTTCCACGAAACGGAATTGGCCGGTCGGCCGCGGATTCGAGCGGTTCTACGGCTTTCTCGGCGCCGAGACCAATCAGTGGTATCCCGATCTCGTCCACGACAACCACCCCGTCGAACAGCCGTCGACGCCCGAAGAGGGGTATCACTTCAGCGTCGATATCACCGACAGAGCGCTCGAATACATCGGTGACGTGAAGTCGATAGCTCCGGACCGGCCTGTATTTCTCTACTACGCACCCGGGTGCGCACACGCTCCGCATCACGCGCCCCGCGAATGGGCCGATCGCTACGCAGGCAGGTTCGACGCAGGGTACGAAGCCATGCGGGACGAGATTCTGGCCAGACAGAAGGAAATGGGACTTGTCCCGAAAGACACGACCCTGCCCTCACTCAACCCGATAGGCACTCCTGAGACCCGCACCGGGCCCGACGGCGAACCGTTCCCGCCGCTGGATTTCACCCGCCCCTGGGACACCCTCTCCGCTGACGAGCAGCGACTGTTCTCACGGATGGCGGAGGTATACGCGGGCTTCCTCTCGCACTGTGACGATCAGATCGGACGCCTGCTCGGATACCTCGAAGAAATCGAGCAGCTCGACAACACGATCATCGTGGTGGTCTCCGACAACGGTGCCAGCGGTGAGGGCGGACCCGACGGATCTGTCAACGAGAACAAGATTGCGAACGGTGTACCCGACGACCTAGCCGAGAACCTGGCGAAGCTGGACGAGTTGGGCAGCACCGAGACGTACAACCACTATCCCAACGGGTGGGCGATGGCGTTCAACACGCCCTTCAAGATGTGGAAGCGGTACTCGTTCAACGGTGGAACCTGCGACCCATGCATCATCTCGTGGCCGGAGGGCATCGATGCCCGTGGCGAGATTCGAGATCAGTACCATCACGCCATTGACGTCGTCCCGACTCTGCTCGACTGCGTCGGCGTCGACTTGCCTGACACGGTGAAGGGGTACACCCAGCACCCGATTCAAGGCGTGAGCATGCGGTACAGCTTCGATGCCGGCAACATCCCCACCGCCAAGCACACCCAGTTCTATTCGATGCTCGGAGGACGAGGAATTTGGCATGACGGCTGGAAGGCCGTCACCACGCACCCGACTCTGAGCGGGTGGGGCCATTTCTCGGAAGACACCTGGGAGCTCTACCACACAGAGTTGGACCGAGCCGAGCTCCGGAACCTTGCGGATGAAGAACCCGGCAGGCTGGCAGAGCTGGTGGGGTTGTGGTTCCACGAGGCCGGTGCCAATCAAGCTCTGCCACTGGACGATCGGTCCGGTGTCGAACTTCTCACCACGCCTCGCCCTCAGTTGGCCCCGCCGCGAAACCGGTATGTCTACCGCCCGGGCGGAGCCGAGGTGCCGGAGGCCGTCGCCGTCAACCTTCGTAATCGTTCATTCTCGATCGGGGCAGTTGTCGATTTGGCCGAACCCGGTGCGACCGGTGTGCTTTTCTCGCATGGTGGCAGGTTCGGTGGTCATTCGCTGTACGTCAAGGACAACCGCCTGCATTACGTGTACAACTTCCTCGGCAGTGAACAGCAGAAGATCGATGCCACCGAAGACCTTCCGATCGGCGAAAATATGATCTTGGCAGCAACTTTCGAGAAGGAAGGCGAGGATCCGCCGGGCACTGCGCACGGGGTGCTCGGCCTCTACTACGGCGATCGGAAAGTCGGTGAGGGCAGAATCCGCACTCAGCCAGGCAAGTTCAGCATCGGTGGCGGCGAAGGGCTCAATGCAGGCCGTGACAGCGGGGAGCCCGTAACCGACGACTACCCGGGTACGTCACCTTGGGCGTTCACGGGTGGAACGCTCAACCGGGTGGCCATCGACGTCAGTGGTGAACCGTACGTCGACCTCGAACGCGAAGCAGTGGCGATGCTCTCGCGTGAATGACAGTTCCGAGTGCGTCTAGTTCGAGCCGGGTGGAAGGTATCGCACGGTAGGTACTCCGCCGGGACCGTCCAGGCGAACCTCGGCGTCGACCTGGTAGACCTCGGCTATCAGGTCAGCGGTGAGGACCTCGGTCGGGCTTCCGTGGGCAACGATGGATCCCCGGTTCAGCATCACTATCGAATCGCAGAACATGGCGGCCAGATTCAGATCGTGCAATGCCATGATCGTGGTGGTGGGGAGGCGTCGCACGAGCGCGAGCAATTCGAGTTGATGGTTGATGTCCAGGTGATTGGTCGGCTCGTCGAGTAGCAACTCGTGCGGTTCCTGAGCGAGGGCGCGCGCGATCTGGACGCGTTGGCGCTCCCCGCCGGACAGGGTGTGCCACGACCGGTCCAGCATGCCGGCGAGGTCGGTGTGTTCGATCGCTGCCCGAACGGCGTCGCGATCGGAATCCGACTGCCCACCCCACAGTCCGCGGTGCGGTGTGCGTCCGAGTTCGACTACCTCCGCGACCGTCAGATCGATCTCGGTGTTGCTGTGCTGATCAACGGTCGCGATCCGACGCGCGACGTCGCGGCGTTTCCAGTCGGACAACGGGGTTCGGTCCAGGGTCACGACACCGGACGTCGGACGATTGTGCCCGGCAAGCAGTTTCAGCAGCGTCGATTTCCCCGAACCGTTGGGGCCGAGAAGCCCCACCGTACTTCCGGTTGTAGGCGAGACGTCGAGGTCGTCGACTATGAGCGCCCCGCCGACCCGCCAACTGACGCCGGTAGCTTCGAGTGTCATGGCCTGGCCTTCCGTCTCCAGAGGATGACGGCAAACGCAGGCACACCGACCAGCGCGGTCACCACACCGGCCGGGAGTTCCTGCGGCGCAATGGCTGTGCGTGCCACAGCGTCGACCCAGACAAGGAAGATGGAGCCGATCAGTGCGGACGCGGGCAGGAGTCGGCGGTGGTTCGAACCGACGAGAGCCCGCGCCGCGTGCGGGAGGACCAGGCCCACGAAGCCGATGGCACCTGCGACGCTCACGATCACCGCGGTCATCAAGGCTGTTGCCAACAACAGGGTCACACGCACCCGCCACACGTTCACCCCCAGCGACGACGCCGCGTCCTCGCCGAAGGCAAAGGCGTCGAGTGCGCGGGAGTGAGTCAGACAGACCACGAGGCCGACTGCGACCACCGCAGCGCAGAGTGCGACGTCGAGCCAGTCGGCGCCGCCGAGTGAGCCCAGGAGCCAGAACATCACGCCGCGGGTCTGCTCGGGATCGGCCGAGGTGATGACGATGAACGAGGTGAGCGCGGAGAACAGTTGGGTCGCGGCGACACCGGCCAGGATCACCCGATCCGGCGTGCCGCCGGCCGCATGGGCGAGCAGCAACACAAGGGCGAAGGAGATCACCGCGCCGATGAAGGCGCCGCTCGACAAGCCGATCACTCCCGACCCGACTCCGAGGATCACGATCAGTACGGCACCGGTCGAGGCGCCGGACGAGATACCGAGGACAAACGGATCGGCCAGCGGATTGCGAAGCAGCGACTGCATGATCGCACCGCACAACCCGAGACCGGCACCGCAGAGCGCGGCGAGCAGGGTGCGCGGCAGACGGAGGTCCCACACGATGCCGTCACGGATAGGGGTGACGTCCGCCGCGGTACCGCCGAGATGGCCGACGACAATCGAAGCCACCTCACCGACCGACAGACCGGCCGGCCCCAACGTGATGGCAACGGCGGCTGATCCGGCCAGCGTGACAACACCGATCACCCACAGCAGGGTGACGGTCGTCGGGTTGTCACGCAGCCGAACTCTTGTCGTCATCTCACGCCGTAGACCACGTAGTCGTCGAACAGTTGCCAGACCGTCCCCGACTCCCGAAAACCTGCTTGCGCGAGCGCCGCCAACTGGAAGTCGACGGCTGTGGGCGCGGTGGCGTCACGTCCGGCGAATCTACGCTCACGCTCGTCGGTCAGTGCCCCGATGCCGTGAGTGGCCCGCAGCTCGTCCCACCAGCTGTCCCACTCGGGAGCGCCCGCAGCAAAGGCGGAGCGTTGCGTCTGCTCGTCGTGAGCGTTCGCCCATCGGCTTATGACGGGGGATCGGCCGTCGAAGCGAAAGTGATCACCATTGAGCAGAACGCCGGCAGGGCTCAGCAGTTCGCGGCACTGCCGATACACCTCGACGAGCTGCTGCGGTTGCAACCAGTGCAGCGCGGTTGTCGACACTATCGCCTGAACCGGCGCAGCCACCGAATTCGGCCAATCGGCTCCCGCCAGGTCTGCGTCGATCAGCTGCAGTCGGTCACCGAAACGCGTCGACGACTGGCGGGCGAGCTCCAGCAGCATCGGGTCGTAATCGATCCCCACAACGCTCGCATGCTCGAACTTTTCGAGAATCCGGGCGCTCAGTGAACCCGGCCCGCAGGCCAGGTCGACAACCGTGAACGGGGCGTGCGCGTGCTGCAATTCGAGGACGTCGAGAATCACGTCGAAGCGCTTCTCACGGTCGGCGATGTATGCCGCCTGCTGGTCGTCCCACCGACGCACCAGTTCACAGATCTCCGCGGACATCTAGACCACACCCAACTGGCGCAGCCCGTCGGAGAGCTGTTCGATGCCACCGACATTGCGGATCGAGGGATCCATCGTCGTTCCTTCGAGGATGATGTAACGCTTGTTCTTCACTGCGGTGAGCTTGCTGGCGACCGGGTCCGATTCGAGGAACGCGATCTTGTCTGCGGCACTGTCGCCGTCTCCACCGCGGTCGAGATCTGCGAGCACCAGCACGGTCGGGTCTCGATCGAGGACACTCTCCCAACCGATTTCGGGCCAGTACTGCTTGTTGTCGTCGAAGGCGTTCTTCGCACCCACCGCGTCGGTCATGATTCCCGGTGCACCGCAGCACCCGGCGAAGTACGGAGTCTTCGTGGCTGCGTACCACCACGCCAGCGTCACGTTCTCAGCTCCCAGTGCCGCCGTGGCGGTGGCCGCGCGATCCTTCAAATTCTCGGTGAGGTCGACACCTTTGTCCTTGACATCGAACAGTGTTGCCACGTCGTCGATTTCGTCGTACAAGTCGTCGAGCGTGAGGGCCTTGCTCTGCTCGGCATCCTGACCGGTGCACTCGCTGGGTGACTGATATGTCGCGACACCGAGGTCGGTGAACTTGATCCGGTCGGCGATGCCCTCCGAGGTGAACGTGTAGTTGAACGTCGTGTAGACCATGTCCGGTTCGCGTTCGAGGACACTTTCGAATGACGGGAACTCGGTGTCGAACGCCTGGACCTGACCACGCGCCTCGCGCAGTTCTGGGAGGACATCGTCATCGCTCATGGCGTACCCGGCCATCCGGTCCTGCACTCCCAGTGCGAACAGCATCTCTGCTGCAGGTTGATTTACCGCGATTGCCCGTTCGATCGGTCGCTCCACCGTGACGTCTCGGCCACAGTTCTGGACTGTCACGCGCGATTGTTCGGAAGAGTTGGATTGTCGGGCAGCACTGTCGTCGGAGGAGCAGGCAACCAACGACGCGCTCAACAGGGCAGCGACGGCGGCGGCGGGTAGGCGAAGTCTGGACAGACGCATGGAATCTCGTTCTCGCAGGGGCTCGTTCGCGGAGCCCGTTACCGTGTGAACAGGCGCCTGTTGACCCCTGCTGCCAGCCGGTATTCGGACTCGAGATCGCCCCACCCGAGCGCCTTCCCAGATTCTCATCCAGTGGCGTAAGCCCGGGCGGTCACCCTCACCGCTGCGCGTCAGTTCCGGATTCACACCGGATTCCCTGACCCCCTGTGTGGAGGTCCGCTGGCACAGAGGAACTTATCACCGCAGTGCACCGCCGGTCAGGTCGGCTGGTGTGAGGCAATCAGATCTCGATGGCCAGGTCGTCGATGTCGGTGAGGGTTCCGCCGTCGGCGAGGATGCGCTCGTAGTTCTCGCGTCGACGGAGGTCGATTTCGGTGTTGCTGACGCCCTCCTTCCAATATCCGAATATCGCGACGTCGTTTTTGTCGAGTCCGACGGTCGATCGAAAGTGCTTCCGGATTGCGCGCATCTCGTTGCGTTCACCGGCGCCCCACACGACGTAGCTCGCGGGATTGGCGAGCTCGCGTGCTCGTACCGCCAGTGGGCCGTCGGGCTCGGCCGGATCTGCGCTCACGCGGTGAAGCTCCAGGCCGGGGAGGGCGGGCAGTTCGGCGAAGGCGACCTCGTCATCTGTTGTGACCCAGCCGATTCCGACGACGTCGGTAGGTAACTGCTCGATGATCGAGTGCAATGCGGGTATTGCGGTGCCGTCCAGAAAAAGTGCGATACGTCGACCAGGAACATCAGGGATCAAGAAGTGTGGCCGCGGACCGGTGAGGCCGAAGGTGTCACCGACGGCCAACGTTGCTGCCCACCTCATCATCGGACTGGTCTGTCCGTGCAGGACCACATCGACGACGATCGATCCGCTCGCTGAATCGTAGGAACGCACCGTGTACACGCGCGAAGCGTCGTCGAAGGCCGGCCCGAGATTCATGCGTACGGTCACATTCGGGCGTGACCAGGTCGGATCGTCGGTCGACTCCGTCAAACGAGCCGTGATCCGCAGCAGGTGATCGCTCGGTCGCTCCATCGCTTCGACGATCGCGAGAACGTCGTTGAGTCCGCGATTGTGGTCAGCGGTCCTTAGGACGGTCGTCGGGGGAGTTGTTGTGCGCGAGGCGTCTGCATGTGTCATCGACTGTGCTCCTGGATCGGGTTTTCGGGATGCCGCCAGGTTAGTGCTGCCTAAGTCGAGCGAGTTGTCCAGAAGTGACATCTGATTACCTGAATGATTCGGGTCTCGAAACGACGCGGTTGAGCGAGTGGTGCCGGCGCTGCTACCGTGCCTGTGATGTCCATACGCCGCTGTTCTCTCGCTTCCGGCCGTGCACTGCGCACGGCCCGATTCGGCGTAGCGACTTTCCGACGTGGGCGTAAGGCGATCGACCGCCGCCCGTCCGGTCTTGTCTGGATCGAAAGAGCCTTGGCCGCACCGGCCGGATCCGTCTGACATTCGCCACTTCGGCGAGCATTGCCTCGCCGAGATTTCGCAGTGCCACACCTGTTGCAGTGCTGCGCATTTCCCGTACCTGAAGTTTCTCGCGGGTGAGTTGTGAGTGTCGGCGCCACCGAGCCTGGAATGCCAGCCAACTCGTTTTCGTGAAAGGTACACAGCAATGAATCGTTTCGAAGGTCGTCGTATTCTCGTCACCGGCGCAGGATCTGGAATCGGGCAGGCCACCGCGCTGCGGTTGCTCGCCGAAGGTGGCCGCGTGGTCGCTGCCGACATCTCCGAGCAGGGTTTGGCGAACACCCGGAAATCGGCAGAACATGCTTCGACGGAGGATCGCCTCGACACCGTCGTCGTCGATATCGTTGACGAGAGTTCCGTCATCAAGGTTGTGGGTCAGGCGATTTCGACTCTCGGGGGATTGGACGTACTGGTCAACGCCGCCGGGATACTGCGTGGTGGGCACACCCACGAGACCTCGCTGGACCTGTGGAATCAGGTGCTCTCCGTGAATTTGACGGGCACTTTCCTCGTCACCCGCCAGGCACTGCCGGCTCTCCTCGCCACCGCCAACGCAGTCGTGGTGAATTTCAGTTCCACCTCCGCGGCCTTCGCGCACCCGTACATGGCCGCGTACGCCGCAAGTAAGGGAGGAATCCAGTCCTTCACTCACGCACTGGCTCTCGAATACGGCAAGCAGGGTCTGCGTGCCGTCGCGGTGGCTCCGGGCAGTGTGAAGAGCGGGATCACCGACACTACGGCGTCGTACTTGCCGGAAGACACCGACTGGTCGCTCTTCGGCAAGTTGTCACCGATTCTGAGCACTGATCTGGAGTCCGGTGGTGCCCCCATGGCCGGGCCGGAAAGTGTTGCGGGAGTTATCGCGATGTTGGCATCCGACGATGGTGCCTTCATCACGGGCACGGAGATCCGTGTCGACGGCGGCACACACGCCTGATTCTGAGTCCGTCTGACGGCCCGCACAGGCAGGCCGTCAGACGCGAGCCGTCATTCTTGCGAGCGAGTGATGGCGGGGACGACGTAGGACTGATCGAGCACGGCGGGCGAAGGTTCGTACATTCTCAGTACCGGTCGGAAATCCCCGCGCGGTGCGGGCAGCCAGTTTGCCTTCGCCGTGGGATCTTTCGGCTCCTCGTGGCTGATCGTGATCGTCAACGCACCGTCGGCGTCGTGGACGATTCCTGGAGTGCGGTCGCCGATCGAGTATCGGTCGACGGGGTTCGCCACGAGGAAGAAGTCCGGCACCGAGTACATCGTCAGCGACCAGAAGGCGCTCACCGGCGGAGTGGGGTCGAGTCTTATTGTGTAGGTGTGGGTTCCGTTCAACTGCTCGCCCTGATCGTCGACGTAGGTCATGATGTACGCCGCTTCGTAAGGGTGGTTGCCCCACAGCCCGCCCTTGGCAGCCGCGGCGCGTTCGACGATGCGCAACTTGGGATCGGCGATCTTGAATTGTGAATCGTCGATTGTGCCGACCTCGAAGTAGTCGAGGTTGTAGTCGAAGGCGTGGAATGTGAGCTTCCATCCGTTGACTTCGGGGCTGGAGCCTTTCGTGAGGGCCTCGAGCAGGTTCTTCTCACCGATCGTCAATCCGTCAGCCAACGCGGCTGCCTCGTCGGCAGACAGCGATACGTAGGGAGAGGCCCCGTGCTCGGTGATTCCGATCAGGGAGAAGGAATCCTGGAGTTCTCGATCTCGCGGGGCCGGCGGAAACGCCTGTGACCAGATGCGGAGTTTCTCGAGGAACAGGAGGTCCTGGCTTACCCCGGGTTCGGGCACTGGGAGACCCGCCGAGTTTCCGGTGGAGTCGACGACGGTCAGCGTGGTGGCGTCCTGCAAGGCGTGCACCGCAGGGAGGTCGTCGTCGCCACCGCATGCCCACCGGCCCACGATCGACGCAATGTTCGTGGGAAATCTGATCACCGTGGTCTGGTCCGCCGGGGTTCCCGTCCAGGTGGGTGGGACGAGAAGGAAGTCTCCGCTCTTCGTGCCGGTGGCCCGATGCCCGACGTAAGCGAAATTGTTTGTCCAGGCGTCCACGAACTGGAGGACGTAGTAACGGCCATCGGTATCGGGGACGTGCAGCGCAACGGGGCCGACAGAGAGATCGATCTGCGCCATGGAATACACGGTGTCGTTGTTGATCGTGACGAAAGTGTCTGCCGGCCCGGCCAGTGTTCGGGCGTGGCTGAAGGTGTTGAAAGGTGCGGCGGGGTTCGCTCCGACACCGTTGTGAACATACCGATGGACCTGGTCGAGATTGAAAACGAGGGGAAATCCGTAGATATACGCCTGAGCTGCAAGCTCGGTGCGACTGGTGTCTGTCATCTCTGCCCTCTCGTCGTGCACGTCGGTTCGAAGTCCACCCTGCGGGAACCCTGCCGTCGGGGCATCACCCGCCGAGGGTGACGACGGTAGAGGGAGAAGACATGTCGGATCAGGAGAGTGCGGCATTGGTCGCTGTCGCAGACGAGTGGAACGTCGCGATGTGCTCGAACGACGCCGAACGGATCGGCGATTTCATGGCAGACGACTGGGTGATCGTCTCGGAATCCGGAGTGTCGACCAAAGCGGAGTTCCTGGGTTTCGTGGCCTCGGGCGACCTGACTCATTCGACGATGGACCGCGTCGGGAGCGCTCGCGTGCGTTTCTTCGGTGACGTCGCACTGTTCACCACGCGGATCGTCAATACCGCGCACTACGGCGGCAGACAATACGACGCCGACGAGTGGACCACCGACGTGTTCGCGCGGCGAGACGGTCGTTGGTGCTGCGTGTTGAGCCACATCACGCCGGCGGTCGAGGCGAAGATCGAGGACGTGGAACTATGACGTAGAGATAAGAGAAAGGCTGATGTTTTAACGGTGACACTATTGGGTAGTAATACGAGTTTCGCATTTATGAATGTATTTATCGGATTTATCGATTGTGAAGTTTCTGTAGTAGCGTCAGTTGAGTAGATCATTTTGATACGCATACCGGATGAGGTTCTCACATGATTGTTCTCGGCATTATTCTGGCGTTGATCGGCTTTTTCACGGGGTTGAGCATTCTGACCACCGTCGGCATCATCTTGGTCGTCGTAGGTGCAGTTTTGTCCATCCTCGGTGCTACCGGGCGCGCAGTGGGCGGACGAAAAGTCTGGTATTGATCAATACTGCGCGAGTAGCTGAGAAGGCGGTACCCGATCTCTTCGGAGATCGGGTACCGCTTTTTGTGCTCCAACTGGTTTTCGGTCTCTCTACCCCAAATTATCGATCTGAGCGGCATCGGGTAAACATGAAGGATGCTTTCTCGAGACCATGACGAAGAGAAATCTGCCGAGCGATTCAGATTCCCTCGCAGATGGAATCAGGTTGACGAATCGCGCCGCGGTTTGGTGTTGGCGTGGGTGGCCTTCACGTTGACGTTCGGCGGAGCACGTCTGGTGACCTGGTTGATCCAGATCGATACCAGGGATGTCGGCGACATCAGCGCCGGTGGCACTCATCTGCATCACTACCTGTGGGGAATTCTCCTGTTGGCGGGAGTAGCGATCTTCGGACTCGTCGACCGAAGTCCTCGCGCAAGAACCTGGATGGGCATCGCCTTGGGTATTGCGCTCGGACTCATTGTCGACGAAGCCGCACTACTGATCACTCTCGACGACGTCTACTGGCAGAGCGACGGTTGGCCGAGCATCGCCATCGCCGTGTCGATCATCGGTGTTGTGGGAACCGGGCTCGCGCTGACACGGAGCGGAGCGGAGAAGCCTCGAGGTTGATCCGACTGCGGCACGGGTACTCACCCTCGAGCCGGGAAGTCGCGCGGATCGTGAGGTGGCTTGGATGGATCCCAGTTCCGCGGACACATCACCGGATTCCGAAAGCGAAGTTCAACCGATAGATCCGATGGCGGAAGCCGAACGTGAAGCCGCAGCATTGGCGACGCCCGTCCGGCCGCTGGGCGAACCCGGACCGAGATTCGATCGTCGTTCACCGTTCTTCATCGGACTGAGCGCCGCGGCCGGAGTTGCCGTGACGTACGCGGTGATCGAGGTGCTGCTTGCGGCGCGGGGCATGTTGATCCTGATCGTGGTCGCATTGTTTCTCGCGGTGGGCATCGAACCGATGATCGTCTGGCTGGAGCGGAGACATTTCCGGCGCTGGATCGCGGTCACCGTGGTACTCCTCGGAATTGCGGTGATGCTCGCGCTGTTTCTCGTTGCTGCGATCACTCCGCTGGTCGAGCAGGGACGTCAGTTCGCATCACACGCTCCCGAACTTCTGACACACATTCGTGACCGGTATCCGATCGTCAGCGACCTCGACGAGAAGTATCACCTCGAGGAGCACCTCACCACCCAACTGGACGGTTCGGGGTCTGCGCTCGCGACGGGTTTGCTCGGAGCGGGGCGGGCGGTGTTCAGCGCAGTCGCCGACGCTGGAATCGTTGCTGTACTGACGACGTACTTCTTGATCGACTACCCACGAATCCGCACGAATCTGTATCGGCTGGTGCCACATTCGCGGCGGCCACGAGCAATCGCCATCGGTGATCAGATACTGGCAGGTGTGGGTGGATACGTCCTCGGCAATGTTCTGATCTCCGTGATCACCGCAGTGTGCACCTTCGCGTGGTTGTTGATCTTCGACGTGCCGTATCCGTTGATCCTGGCGCTGCTGGTCGCTCTGCTCGATCTGATCCCGATAGTCGGTTCCACGATCGCAGGGGTTGTCGTCGCCCTGGTCTCCTTGACAGTCTCTGTCCCAACGGCATTGGCGACAGTTGCATTCTTCATCGCGTTACGTCTGCTCGAGGACTACCTGCTCGTTCCGAAGATCATCGGGAAGACGGTAGCGGTCCCGGCGTTGGTGACTGTGGTCGCGGTCCTGTTGGGCGGAGCGTTGCTCGGTATTGTCGGTGCGTTGCTGGCGGTTCCGGTCGCTGCGGCCTTGCTGCTGCTTGCAAGGGAGACGCTCTTCCCGCGCCTCGACGCTTCTTGACCGGCTTCTATCGGACGCTTCGCGCGCGACGCCGAGAACCAGGATTCGGCTTGGGGCACATCCGAGTCGGGATGGTTTCTCCCTCGGCGGTGATACGGAATACCGAGACTTTCTCGCTACAACCGTGATTCAGATCGACCGCGTATGCGATTGCGGCGCGATCCGAGACGAAATCTTCCATCACCGTTGTACCGTCCGGTAGTTCGATTCTGTAGTTTTCCATGACTTACACAACCTTCTTTCGCTAAGACGATCCTACCCGGCTCGAGAAGTGGCAAACCCGTGGAACACAACGTGCGACAGTCGTCTTCGTGCCTCGCCGGTGCAATGTTTCGATACCTCGCCTGCTGGGTAGTGAGAGTCGGTCAGCCGCTCAGGCGGTACGTATCGAACCACGGAGGATCCGCGCAATGAGCGCAGTATCGAAAGCGATGTACAAGCCACTCTCACTGGCGACCAGCGTCCTGGGCGGCATCTTGGCCGGCGCTGTCTTCCAGCAGGTGTGGAAGCGCATCGGTGACGACAAGAATGCGCCCGAGCCCAAAGACTTGAGCAGGTCGAGCAAGGAAGTCCTGATCGCCGCAGCCCTGCAGGGAGCCATCTTCGCTGTTGTGCGAGCCGCAGTGGATCGTGCGGGGGCAAAGGGCTACCGGGCCCTTGCTCATGAAGATCCTCGGTAGGAACGCCCGGTTCGGTTCGAGTTCAGTCGACGACGGCCGCGATTGCCTCGATCTCGACCAGTTGATCGTCGTAACCGAGAACGGTCACACCCATCAGAGTGCTCGGGGCGTCGTGATCACCGAACGCGTCGCGGACTACCTCCCACGCCGCAACCAGGTCGGCTTGATTGCTCGACGCCACCAGAACGCGGGTGTTGATCACGTCGGTGATGGACGCGCCCGCGTCCGAGAGAGCTGTTCTCAGGTTGTCGACGGCCTTGGCTGCCTGTCCTGCGTAGTCGCCGATGGCGGCAGTAGAGCCGTCCGCGTTCAGAGGACAAGATCCGGCCAGGAAGATCAGTCGGGCCTCGGCGGGAGCCGTTGCTGCATAGGCATATTCAGCCACCGAAGAGAGTGACGTGGAACGGATCAGAGTTACCGACTTCGACATTATTTCCCCAAGGAATAGTAAAGTTTTGCAGCGAGTCTTTCACAGCACGCCAGGGGTTGCCAATTCATCGTCGGACCCATCCATTCAGTCGGCAGCTACGAATGACTGCCAATGAGCCGAGAAGAAGAGCACACAGCACCTGTCGACGAGTGGCTGACGACCAAACAGGTTGCAGCACTGTTCCACGTCGACAGGACCACGGTGTCCAGATGGGCGAGGGAGGGCAAAGTCGGCACTCTGAGAACCCTTGGCGGGCATCGGAGGTACCGGCGATCGGAGATCGAGACGTTGCTGCGTAACCGCTCGACGACGCTCGATCACCAATAACCTCCGGCACGAAACAGACAGGTCGCCGAGCATGATGAGGGCTCGGCGACCTGTCTGGTCAGCAGGAAGTAATCAGGCCTTGGGGACGCGGACGATGAGTGCGTTGCCTTGT
>NZ_JBMAIQ010000007.1:0-334696 GCF_048573875.1 Rhodococcus sp. SB1D | reverse complement strand
GGTCGGTGTCGGAATTACGGTCGTGCCGCAGTTGTGACGGTGACAATGCCAGCCATAGTTGCCGTTGCCGTTGTTGCCGCCACCGTTGCCGTTGTGACCGCCACCGTTGCCGTTGTTATTGCCGCCGTTGCCGTTGTGACCGCCACCGTTGCCGTTGTTATTGCCGCCGTTGTTGCCGTAATTGCCGTTTCCATTGCCGTTGTTGCCACCACCGCTGTTGCCGCCAGGTTGGGCGGCGACGATGGCGGGGAAGACCGATACGGCAAGGACGCCGATACCCGTCAGGCACATCACAGCAACAAGCATCATCGCTAGCCGTCGTGGCTGGCTCATCGACATTCCTCCCCGACACATACGTCCGACCTGCGGAAAACTGCGGCAGACTCACCGTGCCTATCGCACCGGACACACCCTCGTTACATTTCCGGCAAACATGTATCCGCCCAAGGATCATCCCTCACTTGGAAGCTCAACGGTCCGGATCAGCGGTCGCAATCGTATGAAACGGCGCACACTCAGATCGAATCTTCGCAATTCGGGCAGGCCCTGAAAATGCAGGAAAGGGTCGTTCAACTTTCGTTGAAAGACCCTTTTCGCTGGTACTTCTTGGTGGAGCTGAGGGGAATCGAACCCCTGACCTCTTCGATGCGAACGAAGCGCGCTACCAACTGCGCCACAGCCCCGTGCCACCGCCTCAGCGGTGCTCGGCAACTCTAACAGGAACGAATACTCCCGTTGGAATCACCCGACACGAACTTTCGGCCCGACAAGATCGGCCCAGAAGATCACTGACCGGACGCGCGACGCATCTCGGTGTGCCTGATCTCTTCTTCGTAGTGATCCAGGTGATCGAACACCGGATCTTCGTCGTCGACCTCGAGGACAACCGCTCCTGGCCGACGCAGTCGCGCCGGAATCAGGCGAAGCTCTTCGTCGGTGTGCGATTCGACTCCGAGTCGCGATCGGTTGAGGCGTTCGGTACGACGGCGGCGAATCTCTTGCTCGATCCGAACCTGCCGACGCAAGTACGCCATGTACCCGCCGAGGCCGCATACGGTCAGCGCAAACAACCACCACACCATCGGCGAGATGATCAATGCGAGAGCGCCCGAGAGAATCGCGACGAACGCAAGTCCCAGCAATGTCCGCTGACGGAATGCATACCGCGCCTCCCGGGCGATGGCATCCGCTTCGGGGTCGAATCCGCCTCGGCCGCGCCGAACCGGAACAAATTCTCCGACCGGTGCACGACCGCCGGCGTAGTCGTCTTCTGCGTGAGTGTCCATCTGGTCCTCCGCGTCGTAGCTGCTGCGCACTGGTTCTGGTTGCCAGTTCGGATCGCTTCGATGTCCTGCTGCCGGCCCGCGCTGAACAGGGTTGCTGTCGCCGCGGTGGAGTACTCGAGTCGCGAGTGCCGCGTCACTCGTCTGCCGGATCCTGGGGCGCTTGTTGACAAGCATCGGCACCAGGACGAACAGCCACACGGCCACCAGCCCGATCCACACGAATGAGCTAGGCATGCCGCGGCCTCCTCCCGATCACCTACCAGCACCTATGCCAGCCGTTGACGAGTCAAGGTTAACGGCCGACGCCCTCGCATCGTTGCCGACGCGCCGAACCCCACCATACTCATGTGTCACACGCGTACCGAACTGAACTTCCGGTTCAGTCCCAAAAGTCTCAAGTTCTGGTTGAATCAAAAACCACATTTTCCCGCCCGAAAGTAGGACTACTCAGCGGTAACTGCTGTTTAGCTCGCGTTTCTCACGCTTCTGGCGCCGTCTTCGTCACACCCACGAAGCGCGTCCGGACCGCACCAATCTGTCGACGACGGTGGTGGGTACTTCCTCGATGGTCATTCCGACCAGAAGATGATCACGCCATTGGCCGTCGACATCGAGGTAGCGCTTGAGAAGACCTTCCTCCCGGAACCCAACATTTCGTAGGACTGCGCGACTCGACGCGTTCTCCGGCCGAACAGTGGCCTCCACTCGATGCAGACCGACCTTCGAGAATGCGTGATCGAGTGTGAGTGCAACGGCAGCTGTGGCTACGCCCCCACCGGTCACGTGCGAGGCGACCCAATAGCCCACCCAGGCGGACCGCAGAGCGCCGCGCACCACATTTCCGATGGTGACCTGCCCGCAGTACTTCCCGTCGAGTTCGATCACCAGGGGAAGGATCCTGCCCTTGCGCGCTTCGGAGCGAAGGTTTCCGCACAGGGACGGCCAGACGGTGATGTGGTGGCGAGCATCCCAGGGCGATTCTCCGGTGGGCTCCCACGGCTCGAGGTGCTCGCGATCGCGAATGCGGAGACGACTCCACACAGCAGCGTCACGGAGCTTCACGGGGCGGACGGTCACCACTCCCGCGGGCACTCGCAGCGGGCCGAGATCTTCCGGCCATCCTGGATGGACTGACATCACACCCCACTCGGGTCGGCGTTACCCACGTTGGGCGAGAAAAGCTACGTCGACTTCTTCACCGATGTGCACTTCGGTGACGTCTCGATCGACCAGAACCAAACAATTGGCTTCCGCCAAGGTCGCGAGGAGATGTGAGGACGCACCGGGCGCACCCCCGAGGGCCTGCACCAGGTACTCCCCTGTCGCTTCGTCACGCATCAGCTGACCACGCAGAAAACCCTTGCGATCGGCAATCGACGTGATCGTTCCCACTGTCCGCGCCTTCACTACTCGCCGCATCGGCTGGCGGCGTCCGAGCGCGATTCTGATCAGCGGGCGAACCATGACTTCGAATACCACCAGTGCGCTGACCGGGTTGGACGGTAGGAGAAAGGTCGGAACCTCGTCCCTTCCCAGCTTTCCGAAGCCTTGCACCGATCCCGGATGCATGGCAACGCGCTCCACCTCGAGTGTCCCCAGGTCGGCAAGCGCCTCACGAACCTCGTCGGACGCTCCGCCGCCCACGGCACCGGCGATGACAACGATTTCCGAGCGAATCAGCTGTCCCTCGACTACTTCGCGAAGACGACGCGAGTCGTTGCCTGCGATTCCCACACGGTTGACGTCGGCGCCGGCATCGCGCGCTGCGGCGGCGAGGGCATACGAATTGACGTCGTAAACCTGGCCTGGCCCCGGCGTGCGATCCACGTCGACGAGTTCTCCACCGACGCTGATAACCGAGAGGCGCGGACGGGGATGGACGAGTACTTTGTCGCGGCCGACCGCAGCGAGCAACCCGACCTGTGCGGCTCCGATGATGGTGCCTGCCCGAACGGCGACGTCGCCCGGCTGGACGTCGTCGCCTGCACGGCGAACGTAATCGCCCGAACGCACCGGCTCGAAGATCCGAACGCGAGCGCGACCACCGTCGGTGTTCTCGAGCGGAAGAACTGCGTCGGCCAGCGTGGGCAACGGCGCGCCGGTGTCGACTCGGACGGCCTGGCGAGGTTGCAAGCGGATCGGTTGGCGTGAGCCCGCCGTCACCTCACCGACCACCGGCAAGCTGAGGTCGGTAGGCTCGCCGTCCTCGCCTCGGAGGTCGGCTCCGGCGCCGGCGACATCGACACTGCGAACCGCGTAACCGTCGATGGCAGCTTGATCGAATCCCGGCAATGGGCGTTCGGTCACCACTTCCTCGGCACACAGCAGTCCCTGCGCCTCCGAGATGGCGACCCGAACCGGACGGGGTGCCACTGCAGCAGCGGTAACCCTGGTCTGCTGCTCCTCAACCGACCGCATCTGGTCCGCGTCCTCCTGTGTCTGGAAATTCGGTGATATCCGTCAGCTCATGATGCCTTGCCTCCGAAAAGGGACAAGCACATTGATACTGCGTTATCGGGCGATCAACCACCGTGGCGACACGCTCAGCGGTCGAGCCGATCCGCGAGCCACTTACGCAAGGACGGGCCGTAATCGTCACTGTCGAGTGCCAGGTCCACCGAAGCGCGGAGGTACCCGCCGGGGTTGCCCAGGTCATGACGCGTTCCGCGGTGCACCACCACGTGAACCGGATGGCCCTCGGAAATCAGGAGAGCGATGGCGTCGGTGAGTTGCAACTCACCGCCGGCTCCCGGCTCGATGCGACGAAGTGCGTCGAAGATCGCACGATCGAGCAGATAGCGACCTGCAGCGGCAAAGGTCGACGGCGCGTCTTCCACAGCCGGCTTCTCGACCATGCCGACGACCTTGAGGACGTCGGGATTGACCGCGTCGGGAACGATCTCGACGTCGAAGACGCCGTAAGCGCTGACTGCGTCTTTCGGGACGTCGATTGCACAGAGAACGGATCCGCCGCGCTTGGCCCGAACTCGCGCCATGATCTCCAGGACGCCACGCGGTAGTACGAGATCATCGGGCAGAAGGACCGCGATGGCATCTTCGTCGTCGTCGAGAACCGACTCGACGCAACCGACTGCATGCCCGAGGCCGAGGGGCTGCTCCTGAATCACGGAGTCGACTTCGAGCAAACCCGGCGCTTTGCGCACCTTCGCCAGGGCAGCGAGTTTTCCGCTTGCTTCCAGCTTGCTTTCGAGCACGAGATCCTCGACGAAGTGGGCAACCACGCCGTCTTTGCCCGGGGACGTCACGATGACGAGCCGCTCGGCTCCCGAGTCCGCAGCTTCACCTGCCACCAGTTCGATACCCGGTGTGTCCACGACCGGCAGCAATTCTTTCGGAACCGTCTTGGTGGCAGGCAGGAAACGCGTACCAAGTCCGGCTGCGGGAACCACGGCCGTACGGAAGGCCCTCGTGCTGCTAGCGACAACGTCTGTCATGCCAACACCTTAGCCGCCGCTTGTTACCGCTCGGTCAGCACGACGAATATCGTTGCGGGGTGACACCTCAGACAAAAGCACAATGGCGACAAATCACACTCGCAGCACGTGATGCAGTCTCCGAGCACACTCGAAACACGGAAACTGCGGCGTTGATCACGCACATACGTTCAGTGATTGTCGACGGCTCGGTCGTCTGTGCGTACGTCCCCACCCGCACCGAACCAGGATCCACCGATTTGCTCGACGCCGTTGCCGAGATCGCTCAGCGTGTACTACTTCCGATCACCGGGGAGCCGGGACCGTTGTCCTGGGTCGAGTACAGCGGCGCGGACGGTTTGCGCCCCGCGAAGTACGGCATTCGAGAGCCTGTCGGACCCGTCCTACCACCGGAAACCCTGTCCGACGTGGAATGCATGCTTGTCCCTGCTCTCGCGGTGGATCTTCGCGGAACACGCCTCGGCCGTGGCGCAGGCTTCTACGACCGGACGCTCGGGTCGGTCGGACCACAGACTCGGCTCGTGGCAATTGTCAGAGACTCCGAACTCGTCGAGGCCTTGCCTGCCGACGACCACGACATTCCCATGGGCTGGGCATTGACGCCAAGCGGCGGTCTCACGCCGCTCCAAGGCGATTGATCTGCGGGAATAGATCCCTGATTAGCGCTGTTGGCACTGTCACTTGTAGAGTGCTAAAGGCTGCGGTGTAAATACGCGGCTGCTCGAACATCACAGTGCGGAGGAAGCCCGGTGCCCACCTACTCATACGCATGTACGGAATGTGACAACCGTTTCGACATCGTCCAGTCCTTCAGCGAAGATTCGCTGACGGTCTGCCCAGCTTGCTCAGGCAAGCTCCGCAAGCTGTTCAACTCTGTTGGCATCGTGTTCAAGGGCAGCGGCTTCTACCGCACCGACAGCCGCGGCGGCTCCGGGACTGCGAGCGAGCCCGCCAAGAGTGATTCGGCACCCGCTACGAAGTCCGAGTCCAAGTCGGACTCCTCTTCGACATCGAGTTCGTCGACCAGCACGCCGGCGCCCGCAAAGGCTGCCGCGAGCTGATTTCCACAACCTCCGGGTTGTCCACAGTTTCACATGGTTAGGGCCGGAAGCACCGCTTCCGGCCCTAACGTGCATGAATGCCGTCAGCACGTTCTCGCTCGCCGAGGCGCTCCGATCCACTGCGCGCCCAACTCGATCTCAGCCCGAGCACCTTCGATCGCGTCGTCGAACTGACACGCGGCACACGATTCCGCACGGCGACAGTCCGTAAGATCGCAGCCGTTGTCCTGGCCACACTCGGCGTTGTTCTCTTCTTTCGAGGCGATCCCGCGACCGACACCGTCGCCGTAGTTGTCTCGAGCCGCGATCTCACTCCGGGGCAGGTGATTGCGGATTCGGATGTCGAGATGCGAGAGATCGACTCGAAACAACTTCCCGAAGGAGTTGTCTCCGATACCGACCTGGTAGTCGGGAGAACCGTTGCCGGCCCGATTCGCTCCGGAGAAACCGTCACCGACGTGCGCGTTCTCAGCCCACGGCTGGCCGGGTTGTCGGTAGGAACCGACGACGCCCGCATCGTCCCCGTCCGATTGGCCGATGCGGCCGTCGCGGACATGTTGCGCAGCGGGGACGTCGTCGACGTCCTGACCGTCGGCCCTGACACATCCCGCCCAGACACACCCCACCCCGACACACCCAACGAATCAGTTGCAGACAAGGCCCCACAAATTCTTGCGGCAGGAGCGGTAGTCGCGTTGGTCACCACGTCGGAAAGTACACGTAACCAGCAGGAACAGGTGATTTTGCTGGCCCTGCCGACACCAGCAGCCAACGTCGTAGCCGCGGCATCTCTGTCCAATGCGATCACCGTGACATTCCGCTGAGCGCACAAAGCGTCCGAAGCTCCTCTAGGATTTTTCCAGTCGGTTCGGTATCAACGGACCATCTGGCACTTGCCATCGGAGACTCGAGGGGACACCGACATGCTCAAGGGATTCAAGGACTTCCTGCTTCGCGGAAACGTGCTCGACCTGGCCGTCGCAGTGGTCATCGGCGCGGCCTTCACCGCCATCGTGACTGCCTTCACCAGCAATATCATCAACCCACTTGTCGCTTCGATTGGCGGAGCCAACGAATACGGGTGGGGCATTCAGCTGACGGGTGACTCCGCTGAGACGTTCCTGAACTTCGGTGCGGTCGTCACCGCGATCATCAAC
Source organism: Rhodococcus sp. SB1D (assembly GCF_048573875.1). Lineage (NCBI taxonomy): Bacteria > Bacillati > Actinomycetota > Actinomycetes > Mycobacteriales > Nocardiaceae > Rhodococcus > Rhodococcus sp. SB1D. The sequence goes on along the minus strand of NZ_JBMAIQ010000007.1, from coordinate 327,737 downwards.
TTCATCATCATCGCAGCGGTCGTCTACTTCGTGCTGATCGTCCCTGCGAATGCGGCGAAGAAGAAGTTCGTCTCCGAGCCCGAGGACAAGGAAGCCAGCGAAACCGATCTGCTCATCCAGATCCGCGACATCCTCTCGGCCAATGCCGGTGGCGCCGACACGGGAGCGCACGCCAAGACTCTCGAATAGGCAGTGCCCACAGATCAAATCAGGCCCTCGGACAATTGTCCGGGGGCCTGATTTACTTCTCAACCGCCGTGGTGCGGGGGCCGCTGACTGCGCAGCCAGTCGTCGTCCGAGGACCGCGAGGATCCTTCGGGACCCCGCTCGTCCGACGTCGTCTCGGGAAAGACGTCCCCGAAGATGCGCGCCAGGCGCTTCTTGTCGACTGACGGCTTCTTCGGGGTATCTGGTTGCTCCGACAAGCTGTCTCAGCCCTCGAGGCTGGACAGCTCGGCGATCACGTGACTCGCCAAAGCCGTCAGGGTTGCCATGCCGTCGCGAATTGCCGGCCTGGTCGACGCCAGATTGGCTACCACGGTGCTTCCCGAAACCCCGACGAGGCCGCGGGACAAGCCTGCTTCGAGCGATCCGGCCGAAAGACCGGAAGCACGAAGTGCTTCGGCAATTCCCGGGATCTCGCGATCGAGAACCTCAGCGGTCACGTCAGGAGTGACGTCACGCGGGGATACCCCGGTACCGCCGACCGAGATGACGAGGTCGACGCCACCGATGACTGCGGTGTTGAGAGCGTTGCGGATCTCCACTTCGTCGGCGGCGACGGCGACTGTCGCATCGACGAGAAAACCCGCTTCGTTCAGCAGTTCCGTGACCAGTGGACCGATGGAGTCGGTGTTGTCGCCGTGGGCTGTGCGATCGTCGACGATGACGACCAGAGCGCGGCCGGCCGATGTGGCTTCGAGTTCCATGACTCCTACCGTAGTGTCCGATCCCGACGCCGTTGCGATCTGGCCGAAGATCGGGTCGATCGTCTGCTGATCGCCGAACATCATCGACCGCCCTGCGCTGCCGCGGTTCCCAACGTGACGTCGACGGTCTTGGTCTGCCCGCCGTCGCTGTACGTGATCGAGACCTTGTCGCCGGGAGCATGTGAACGCACTGCCGCGATCAGCGAATCACCATCTGCGACAACACGATCGTCGACCTTGGTGATGACTGCACCCTTCGGGATACCGGCCTTGGCGGCCGGCCCGTCAGCAGTGACATCCATGACGGTTGCGCCGTCGGCGTTGTCCTGCGACGGCACGGTCACGCCGATCATGGCCTGAGTCGCCTTGCCGGTCTTGATCAGTTCGTCGGCGACGCGGCGTGCCTGATCGATCGGGATGGCGAAACCAAGTCCGATCGAACCGCCTTGGGTACCCGACGACGCTCCGAGCGAGGCGATCGCCGTGTTGATGCCGATCAGCTGGCCGTCCATGTTGACGAGGGCGCCACCGGAGTTGCCGGGGTTGATCGCTGCGTCGGTCTGCAGAGCGTCGATGACGGTGTTCTGGTTGCCGGACTCGCCGCTCGTGGAGACCGGGCGATCGAGTGCGGAGATGATGCCTTCGGTGACCGTGCCGGCCAGGCCGAGTGGGGACCCGACGGCAACCACCTGCTGTCCGACCTGGACGTCGCCGGAGTTGCCGAGATCGATGGGCGTGAGGTCGTTGCGACCGTCGACCTTGATGACGGCGATGTCGGAGACGGGGTCGGCACCGACCAGAGTGGCCGAGGCCTTGGTTCCGTCGGAGAACGCAACGCGAAGTTGCGCTCCCTGTGCGCCGGCAACGTGGTTGTTGGTCAGGATCAGACCGTCGGAGGACAGGATGACACCGGAGCCCTCACCGCCCTGTCCCTGCGCGGTGGCTACCTCGATCTGCACGACGCTGGGCACGACCTTCGAGGCAACGGCCTGAACCGAGCCGGCGGGAGCGTTGGACGTGTTGGTCGCAGTGGGCTTCGGAGCGTTCAGAGAGTTGGTGACCGTCGCGGTTCCACCGTTGCGGTCCGCGACGACGGCGCCGACCACGCCACCGACACCACCACTGACCAGGACCAGGGCGAGAGCGCCGGCAACCAGCGCCATGCGTCCCGACTTCGGCTTGGTGGTGGTCGAACCGGAGTTCGGCCCCTGCAGCGGTGCGGGGATCTGATTGTGGCCGCCGCCCGGGCCGTTCGGGCCGCCGGGGCCACCAGGGTTGGGTGCGCCGTACGGGGCGCTCTGCTGGTACGCGGCCTCATGGGCACCGTGCGGGTGGCCGAAAGCCTGCGTGGGCTGCTGCTGTGCCTGCCCGAAGGCTTCGGCGGGTCGGGCGAACGACTCGGTCGGCTGGTACGGCTGCTGAGGCGCCTGCCCCTGAGGCTGCTGCGGCGGCACGGGGGGCTGTGCCTGAGGTGCCGTCGGCTGTGCTTGAGGTGCTGTCGGCTGCGCCTGGGTGGTGGGTTCGCTGTTGGGCTGCTCGGGCCGGGTCGGCCCGACGTTACGGTCCTCGGTCATCGGCTCGCTTTCGTCTACGGTGACCACCGGACGGGCAGTCACAACTGTTCTGCCGACAATGCTGCCTTGCGCTGCTGAGAAGGCGCTGAGACGTGCCTGTCACTTTACCCAGAGTTCGACGTGAAAAACCGGTGTTGTCGGTTCGGCCCGAAAGACTTTCGGGCCGAACGCATTAAGCCGTGACGTCAGTCACCGAAGCGCGGGACCAACGGGTCTACAGAACACGCTACTCGGCACTCGGCCCCGGTTCACCGGGAAGCACGATACGAACAAGCGCTCCCCCACGATCGGATTCGTCGATCGCGATGGTGCCGCCGTGCTTGACGACGACCTGACGCACAATCGCAAGTCCCAGACCCGATCCCGGCATCGAACGTGCCGCAGTCGACCGGTAGAAACGATCGAACACCAACTCCCGATCCTCCTCCGGAATGCCAGGTCCCGCATCACTTACGGTCAATTCCAACAATCCTTGACCCACCGGTCGCATTTCGACGCGTACCTGTTCGCCCTTCGGACTCCACTTCGCAGCGTTGTCGAGGACGTTCAGCACGGCACGCGACAGGCCCGCTTGATCTCCGTAGACGTACCACGGAGTGGTGACCGCCTCGAACTCGATTTCGTTGCGCCTGCGCCGCGCTCGTTCGAGCGCACGCTCGACGACGTCGCTGACGTCGACGCGCTCGTACACGGTTTCGGGTGCGTCTTCACGGGCCAGGTCGACGAGGTCGCCGACCAGAGTCGACAGTTCCTCGATCTGCGCGACGACGTCGGCACGAAGTTCCGCCATGTCCTCGTCGGGAATCTGCGGCGCACCGGGGCGACTGGACGCGATCAGCAATTCCATGTTGGTGCGCAACGAAGTCAACGGCGTCCGCAACTCGTGTCCGGCGTCCGCGACGAGGCGCGACTGACGCTCACGGGACTCGGCGAGCGCCCGCAGCATCGTGTTGAAACTCTCTGTCAGGCGCGCCAATTCGTCGCTGCCGGTTACGGGGATCTGCGTCAGATCGTCGGTCCGAGCGACTCGTTCGGTGGCAGCAGTCAGCCTGGCAATGGGTCGTAAACCGGTGCGGCCCACGGTAGTACCCGCCACTGCCGCAAGTATGACGCCACACCCGCCGACCACGAAGAGCACCCAGGCCAGCCGGTCCAGTACCGCAACGGTCGGCGCGAGCCGCTGACCGATCACCAAAGTGCTTCCGTCATGGGTTCGTTGAGCCAGCACTCGCTGACCGTCGACGGTTCGCAGCGAGGAATCCGATTCACCACGCGCTACGGCGTCTTCGGCTTCACCGATCGGCACGTCGGAACCGGGCGGCTGGTACGTGCTCAGGTCCGAAAAGATCAGGGCCACACTGATGTCGGTGGTGTACAGCGTCGCACCGGAGATGTAGCGAGGATCGAATCGCACGACATTGCTGTCGATCAGCACCGCTGCCCTGGTACGCAACTGGTGATCGACGTCCGCGTAGAGCGCACGCGAAACCACCGCGTAGGCAGCGATCGCCATGACTGCGACGGCAATGGCCACCACCGACGCGGCGAGCAGCGTCACACGCCAACGTAATGACACCGAACGGGTCAGTGGCATCGGCGGGCGCATTTCGACGGACGCTTGGGTGGTGGAGGATTTCTTCGGTTCGGCGTTCTTGCCGAACGGAGCGGTGATCACGGAGGCGTCTCCCGCAGGACGTATCCGACTCCGCGGACGGTGTGGATCAACCTCGGTTCGCCGTCGGCTTCCGTCTTGCGACGCAGGTAGCCGACATACACCTCGAGGGCATTGCCGGACGTCGGGAAGTCGTATCCCCACACTTCTTCGAGAATGCGTCCACGGGTCAGCACGCGGCGTGGGTTGGCCATGAGCATTTCGAGGAGGGAGAACTCGGTGCGCGTCAGGCTGATCGATCGTTCGCCGCGCTTGACCTCACGGGTGACCGGGTCGAGGGTGAGGTCCTCGAACGCCATCATTTCGGAATCGGCGTCCAGATCGGGCGCGGTGCGGCGAAGTAGTGCACGCAACCTGGCAAGCAACTCTTCCAAAGCGAAGGGCTTGGGCAGGTAGTCGTCCGCTCCGGCATCGAGACCGGCCACTCGCTCGCTGACCGAATCGCGGGCGGTGAGCACGAGGATGGGCAGGTCGTCGCCGGCACTGCGAAGACGACGGCACACTTCGAGTCCGTCGAGTCGCGGCATCATGACGTCGAGCACGACGGCGTCGGGCCGGTTGGCGAGGATCTTCTCGAGTGCGTCGAGCCCGTCGACCGCGAGCTCGACCGTGTAGCCGTTGAAGCTGAGCGACCGCCGAAGCGACTCGCGAACCGCCCGGTCGTCGTCGACCACCAAAATACGCATACCGACAGTTTGGACTGAAGTGCTGAGATGCGGCTGAGAGGGTCCGATTCCGGCCTCCGGCGTGTCGCGGTCAGTCCCGGGTTCGCCTCGGCCCGGGCAGGCTCCAATGACGCCATAACGCAAGCAGTCTGAACACCGCGGCGAACGCTGTGCCGCACACCAGCGCGGCGTTGGTGGACAGTCCGGCTTGCGAGACTGTGACCACCAACGCAGCGCCGAGCAGTGCGGGAACCGCGTACAGGTCCTTGTGCAGGAGCAGTGGCACCTCGTTGACGAGAACGTCGCGGATCACGCCGCCGCCGATCGCCGCGGTCGCACCGATCAAGGTCGCCGCCAGCGAACTGGCGTTGTTGTCCAGCGCGATGACGGCGCCGGTGCTCGCGAACAAGCCCATCCCCAGTGCGTCGAGCGCCAGGATTTCACGACGCAGTCGATTGAGCGGCTCGTGGAGGTAGAACACGGCGAGTGAGGTGGCGGCGGCCGTTCCGAAGTACGGCCAACTGCTCAGAGAGCTGGGCGGATGGACACCGAGGAGAACGTCGCGGACGATACCGCCGCCGATGCCGGTGAACACACCCACCGAGCACACCCCGAAGATGTCGAGTCGCTTGGTGACGCCCACCAGGGCACCCGAGGCCGCGAACGCCACGATGCCCACCAGTTCGAGGATCCTCAGCAGCACCGGCCAAGGATCGCACGGTCACATGCGGCTCGGGTCGATCACCCCGAGTCGAACTGCTTTGACCAGTCGCCGAGGGACTCGGTGGGTCTGGCCGAAGGCTGTGACCTCGACCAGATCGGGCGCCGTCGCCTTCCACTGGGCACGACGGCTGCGCGTGTTGGAACGGGACATCTTCCGCTTGGGAACGGCCATCAGAGTGCCTTGCGCTTTCCGTAGCGCCGCTCGAACTTCTCGACGCGTCCGGCGGTATCCATCACACGTTGCGCTCCGGTCCAGAACGGGTGAGAGTCGCTCGTGACGTCGACGACCAGCAGCGGGTACGTGCCACCATCTTCCCATTCGACGGTGCGCTCACTCGTCACGGTCGATCGGGTCAGGAAGCTCTTGCCGGTGCTGGCGTCCTGGAAGACCACCGGGTGGTAGTCGGGGTGCATCTGCTTCTTCATTCGTTTCCCTCTCGCGTTGATTCGGTTTCGGCATAAGGTGATTCGGATTCGTCACACGGGTCTTCATGAAACTCGCCGAACGGGTCTTCCCACGTTGCCCACGACGCTTCGTCCGCCAATTCGTCGTCGGTGACCAAGGCGTGCTGCAGTGTTCGGTCGATCTCGAGCGGGTTCGCACCGCAGGTCAGAACGACCATCGAGGTGTCGCGATCACCGAAACGCTCGTCCCATTTCAGGGCCGCGAGTGCACGGCGTTCAGCTGGAACGCGGTCTCGTTCCTCCGGCGTCATCGCGGCAAGCCAGGTGTCCGCGCTGGCAACTCGCAGGCCACCGCCCGCCGATTCGAGCCAGAGCGCTTCACCCGGTTGCGTCGCCACCCAGACTCGTCCGCGGGAGTACACGACGCCTTCGAGCAGGACGTCGATCGCCTCGTGCAGACGTCCGGGGTGGAACGGCCGGTTCGCGGTGAACTCGACGAGCATCACTCCGCCGTCGTCGTCGAGCGGCGGCTGGCGACGCAACAGCGGTGAGTGAGCGTCGGCCAGTTCACCGCGTCGCGCATCCGCAGGCACCTCGAGGAGCAGTGCCTCGATGTCGTCTCCCTCGTCGAAGACGGGTACCCGTGGAGCGATGCGCGCGAGAACCGCATTCAAGCGGGACCGCTGCCAGCCGTCGAGCGCATCGGACCCGCGTAGGACGAGCGCGTCGGCGAAGTCGACCTGCCCGACGACGACCTGAGCCAGGGTGCGGTCGTCGTCGAGAGCTTCGTCGCCGGTGGCGTCTGCCAGCCAGGTCGCCGCGTCGATGCACGTCACGACGGCGTCGACGCGGACGTCCCGCTGCGCCGGTCCGTCCAGTTGGCCGACGACGCCGGTTACGACGACGTGCTCGATCGCCCAGCACAGCGCCTCGGGCTCGAGTTGCCGGTCCAACAGCAACACGATCCGCTGCACCGAACTGTGCGAGTGAAGCCGGCGCAGGAGCGGCAGCAAGTCTTCGCGCAGGGTGCAGGAGACGCAGCCGTGCGCGAGCTCGAGGATCGTCTCGCGCTCGGACACAGTGCCGGCAGACCCGGCACTCCCGGTCATCGAGGTGACCGTCCGCCGGACCACCCCTTCACGGACGTGGCTCAGGTCGTGGTGGACCAGAACAGTTCCGGTTCGCAGCAACGCTCGTGCGGTGTGTGGGGTGGATTCGCTCATGCCGGCGACCAGGACCAGCGGAGTCCTGCCGTCCAAGATCGTGTTCACAGCGGGCCTTTCTGGGAATGATTGTCATTACCGAGGTTGAACGGTACATTGATCTCACCGCATTGTCGAAAATGATTGTCATCTGCAAGTTGAAAGGAACACCCATGTCGGCTCACTGCCAAGTGACCGGACGTGTGCCGGGGTTCGGAAAATCCGTCTCGCACTCTCACAAGCGTTCGAACCGTCGCTGGAACCCGAACATCCAGCGCAAGACCTACCTCCTGCCCAGCGAGGGGCGTCGCATCACACTCACGCTCTCGACCAAGGGCATCAAGACGATCGACCGCGACGGCATCGAATCCGTCGTCGCCCGGATCCGCGCGCGCGGCGAGAAGGTCTGAGCAGATGGCACGCAACGAGATCCGCCCGATCGTGAAACTCAAGTCCACCGCGGGCACCGGGTACACGTACGTGACCCGCAAGAACCGTCGTAACGACCCCGATCGACTCGTACTGAAGAAGTACGACCCGGTGCTGCGAAAGCACGTCGATTTCCGAGAAGAGAAGTAGGCATGGCCAAGAAGTCGAAGATCGCGAAGAACAACCAGCGACGGGTCGTCGTCGAGCGGTACGCGGAGCAGCGGTCCGCTCTCAAGGAGACGATCCGCTCCCCGAAAAGCTCGGCAGAGGAGCGCGCGAAGGCCCAAGCGACCCTGCAACGTCTACCACGCGACGCCAGTCCGGTACGATTGCGCAATCGAGACGCTGCGGATGGACGTCCGCGCGGCCACCTGCGGAAGTTCGGGCTCTCCCGGATTCGCGTGCGAGAAATGGCGCACCGTGGGGAACTGCCTGGCGTACACAAGTCGAGCTGGTAAGGAAGTCGGATGGCAGTCAAGCGTTCACCGTCGAAGAAGCCACGCCCCGTAGAGGGTCGTAAGCCCAAGAAGAACCCGTTGTTCGCAGCGAAGATCACGCATGTCGATTACAAGGACATCAACTTGCTTCGCACGTTCATCTCGGACCGCGGCAAGATCCGCAGCCGTCGCGTCACGGGCCTGACCCCGCAGCAGCAGCGTCAGGTCGCCGTTGCAGTGAAGAACGCACGCGAAATGGCGTTGCTCCCCTTCACCGCCGCCCGGTAGTCATACGTGCTCGGTAGTCACACGTAGAAGTACCGAAGAGGTCGCGCAGTCACTCGACTGCGCGGCCTTTTTGTTGCCCTGACTAAGATTTTCCCGAAGTCGTTCATTCCAGTCGAGAGGTGCCCGCAGCGTGTCGGGAGTTGTTGCGGGTTTCACCGTAATTTTTGTTGTCATCGCGGTCGGGTATCTCCTCGGCCGTCTCGGCACCCTCGGTAGCCAAGGACAGTTCGTTCTCGGTCGACTCGTCTTCTTCGTCGCGACGCCTGCCCTGCTGTTCACCACCCTCGCGTCGTCTGATCTTTCGGTGATCTTCTCGCCGACGCTCGCCGTTGCGTCGGCTACTGCCTTTGCCGTCGGCGCTCTGTACGTCGTCGTCGCAAAGATCTGGCTCAACCGGCCGCTACCCGAACTGACCATCGGCGCGCTGTCGGCTTCGTACGTGAATTCAGCCAACCTCGGAATCCCGATCGCGGTGTTCGTGCTCGGCGATGCCACGTTCGTCGCGCCGCTCCTGCTCTTCCAGATCGTCGTGTACTCCCCGATCGCCTTGACGATCCTCGATCTGACGGCCCTTCGCGGCACGGATGCCGAGAAGCTCTCGTTGATCGACACCGTCACCGCCCCGTTCAAGAATCCGATCGTGCTCGCGGGCGCTGCGGGGTTGATCGTCGCGTTGATCGGTTGGGTACCGCCCCGGCCGCTGATGCAGCCTTTCGAATTGATCGGCGCGACGTCGGTACCCGGTGCGCTGTTGGCATTCGGGCTCTCGCTCTACGGCGTGCGGGTGCTGGAGAAAGGCTCGAGTCCACGCCGCGACGTCGCGCTGGCGTCGACGCTCAAGATCGTGGTCCAACCTGTGCTGGCCTATCTGATGGCGCATTTCCTCCTCGGCATCGACGGTCATCAGTTGTTCGCCATCGTGGTCGTCTCGACGTTGCCGACGGCGCAGAACGTCTTCATCTACGCAAGCCGCTATCGGCGCGGAATGGTCCTCGCCCGAGACAGTGCCTTTGTCACCACTTTGGCGTCAATTCCCGCAATTGCGCTGGTCACAGCGCTACTCGCTTGAGCAGGGTTACGGTGGATTCATGCGTGTACTAACCCTCGCCGTTCTGGCCTGCCTTGCTGTGGCCGGATGCTCCGTCGGGGCCCAGACCACGGGGCCGGTTGCCGCACCGAATCCGATGGCGGCCAACGAAGCAAGTCCCGCCGACTGGTCGCTCGGAACCCCCGTTCCCGACGAGGTCGACGACAGCGAGATGGGCACGGAGTTCGACAGCCGCACCGACATCGTGGGTGCGACGGCCACGATGTTCGAATCGTGGTCCGAGGTCGACGATCACACGGTGGCCGTCCACTTCGTGACCGGCACTCCGGAGTGCTACGGCGCGTACGCAACCGTCGAAGAGACCGATACGACGGTGATCGTCACGCTCCGAACCGGGGCACTGCCCGAGGCCGCGGACAAGATGTGCATTCTGGTTGCCGTGTTCGGCAGCTTGGATGTCCCGCTGAGCCGACCGCTCGGCGATCGTCACGTCATCAACGGCTAGCTGCGCGCCTAAACGGCACAAGTTCGACGATCGAACACGCCGTTTCGTCAGGTGTGGTGTGCGTCTCCTCGGGACAGACTGAAAACCGACACCCGTTCACTCGCTCGTCGGCAGCTTTCGACTCGAGCGGTGCTCAACATGAAGGAGCTCGCAAGTGCCTACTCTCCAGAGAGACGTTGCAATCGTCGGCGCCGGCCCCTCTGGCCTGGCAGCTGCAACCGCGCTGCGCAAGGCCGGTTTGACCGTCGCTGTGATCGAAGCGCGCGACCGCGTCGGCGGCCGCACGTGGACCGACACCATCGACGGAGCAGTTCTGGAAATCGGCGGCCAGTGGGTCTCCCCCGACCAGACCGCGCTGATCTCCTTGCTCGACGAACTCGGCCTGAAAACTTTCGAGCGCTACCGCGAGGGCGAGTCCGTCTACATCTCGTCGGCAGGTGAGCGGACGCAGTACACGGGCGATTCCTTCCCCACGAACGACACCACGAAGAAGGAGATGGACCGTCTCATCGACGAGATGGACGATCTCGCAGCGCAGATCGGCGCCGAGGAACCGTGGGCACATCCCCTCGCCCGCGATCTCGACACAGTCTCCTTCAAGCAGTGGCTGATCAATCAGTCCGACGACGCCGAGGCACGTGACAACATCGGTCTCTTCATCGCCGGTGGCATGCTCACCAAGCCCGCCCACTCGTTCTCTGCCCTGCAGGCCGTACTCATGGCCGCTTCCGCAGGCTCGTTCTCCCATCTCGTCGACGAGGACTTCATCCTCGACAAGCGAGTGATCGGCGGAATGCAGCAGGTATCGATCCGCATGGCAGAGGCCCTCGGCGACGACGTCTTCCTCAACGCACCCGTGCGTACGGTGCAGTGGAACGAATCCGGTGCAACGGTGTTGGCGGACGGCGATGTTCGCGTCGAGGCAAGCCGAGTGATCCTGGCCGTACCGCCCAACCTCTACTCCCGGATCTCGTACGATCCCCCGCTGCCGCGTCGTCAGCACCAGATGCACCAGCACCAGTCCCTCGGCCTCGTCATCAAGGTTCACGCGGTGTACGAGACGCCTTTCTGGCGCGAAGACGGCCTCTCCGGCACCGGCTTCGGCGCGTCCGAGGTAGTGCAGGAGGTGTACGACAACACCAACCACGAGGACGATCGCGGCACCCTGGTCGCTTTCGTCTCCGACGAGAAGGCCGACGCGATGTTCGAGCTTTCCGTCGAGGAGCGTAAGGCCACGATTCTGGCCTCACTTGCCCGCTATCTCGGCCCGAAGGCCGAAGAGCCGGTTGTGTACTACGAATCCGACTGGGGCTCGGAGGAATGGACCCGCGGTGCGTACGCAGCGAGCTTCGACCTCGGAGGCCTGCACCGCTACGGCGCGGATTCCCGCACGCCCGTCGGCCCGATTCACTTCTCGTGCTCCGACATTGCGGCCGAGGGGTACCAGCACGTCGACGGTGCCGTTCGGATGGGTCAGCGAACCGCAGCCGACATCATCGCTCGCAGCAAGGCCTGACGGCCGCTTTGCCAAGTCTCGATCATTGCCCGGCAGTCACGATTGCCGGGCAATGATCGAGAGCAGTAGTTCGGCCCGAACCCTGGCCACTTCCAGCCGACAGTCGATCAGGCTCTCCACCTTCGCCATTCGGCTCCGCAGTGTGTGCCGGTGAACGCCCATCGTGATGGCGGCCGCTTCCCAGTGTCCGTTGGCCTCGAGAAATGCCCGCAGCGACGCCAGCAGTTCGGTGCCGTTGTCACGGTCGTAGTCCTCGATCGGTGTGATCATCGTTTCCGCCAGCGTGTTGAGCACTTCACGCGTCGAATCGAAAGACAGCAGCACACTTCCGGTCAGAGCTGCGAATTCCAAAGGCTCGCCACCGATTTCGGCCGCCGACGCACACAGCTGGGACTGTTCGACGGCGACCGCCAGCGCAGCGACCACCCGTCGCGCGCTCAAGCCGACACGAAGCGCGCGAAGATCCGACCTCGATACCCCGCCGAGCAGCTCTCGGGCGAACTCGACGTCGTCGGTTCCACGCAGCAGCACCGTGACGCGAGTGTCGTTGATCCGCGAGAACAACTGCCGCCCCGCCTTGTTCATGAACTCGGCAATCTCGGCTCCGACGCGTCCCGCTACGTCGGACGTGTCGGTAAGAACTGTCAATCCTCGGATCATTCCCTCACCGTCGGCGGCCTGCCTGATCTGTTGCCACGCCGGCGCCGGGTCGCGATCCTCGGTGAGCAGCAGCCCGAGGGCGTGCGAATTCAACCGATCCTGAGTAGCACGCAGACGCGCGGGTTTCTCGAAGTCCAACGCCAACAACGAGTTCGCGTGACCGAGCAGTATCTGATCGACGTAGCTGAGCGCCGAAGCACTGATCACCGCCAGGTATCCGTACGGCGTTCGCCCGACGCTGATCTGCTGCACCGCGATCGACGCTCCAGACCTTGCGAGCGTCACGCTACTGGAGGCACCGCCCCCGAGAGTTGCTCGCAGTTCGTCGATCACGTCGTCCGTCGGCAGTTGAGGTGAGCTCTCGAGAACTCTTCCGGCGACGTCGAGAAGAAGCACCGTCGCCGAAGTCGCGATCGCCAGTTCACGCACGGTCGCAGCCGTTCCGCCGGAAATGACGGCACGCGTCATCCGCGGTTGCGCCCGCGACGCCCGGAGGACAGCTTCATATTCCTGCTCTGCCAACCGGCTCATTACGCGCTTGACGACGGCAGCAAAAGGCGTCGGCAGCGGCACCTCGATCAGCGGGAGTCCGATCTCGTCGGCGACGGCCACCAGATCGGCCGGGACCTCGGGGTACGAGAGCCCGGTTCCGAATCCCACCGCCGCCACACCTGCCGCGTCGAGCATTCGGAGATAGCGGCCGCGCTTTTGCTGAGTGGACGGCAATCGGATGCCGGTGGTGAGGATGAATTCGCCGCCGGTCAACCACCGGAAAGGGTCGAGCAACTCCGTGGCGTGCGCAAATGTGATTTCGCGACCGACGCCCTGGGCGCCGCCTTTGAGTTCCAGCGCGAGGTCCGGCTGCGCCAACATCCACCGCACAGCGATCGTCATGGGCTGGACTGTACAACTCGGCGCGTCGGCGATCAAAGATTTCACCTTTTTGGCAGCTGCCTTTACTTGTGAGTCAGCGCACACTTGCTCACACACGCCCCACAAAGTGCGAGTTCCGTGCTGATCACCTCGGCCGGAACTCGTTCGACCTCGAGAGGAACCGGTACCGATGTCGATCGTCGTACTCGAGAACTACATCAACGGTGAATTCGTCGCCTCAGCCGCGACGGAAACACTCGACCTGATCAACCCCGTGGACGAGAGTGTGGTCGGGCGTACGCCGGTCTCCACGAAGGAAGACGTCGACGCCGCCGTCGAAGCCGCACAGAGAGCATTCGAGACCTGGGGCAAGACGACGCCGAGCGTGCGGCAGGCTGCACTCCTCAAGCTCGCCGACGCCATCGAAGCGCACAGCGACGAAATCGTCGCAGCCGAAAGCGCCAACACCGGCCAGGCCCACCAGATGATCGCCGACGAAGAGGTCAAGGTCGGAGCCGATCAGATGCGGTTCTTCGCCGGAGCCGCACGACTTCTCGAGGGCAAGGCGGCCGGAGAGTACATGGAGGGTTTCACCTCCTACGTCCGTCGTGAACCGATCGGCGTCGTCGGCCAGGTCACTCCCTGGAACTACCCGTTCATGATGGCGCTGTGGAAGATCGGGCCCGCCCTCGCGGCCGGCAACACGATCGTCCTCAAGCCCAGCGACACCACACCGGGCAGCACGCTGGTCCTGGCGAAGCTCTCGAAGGGCATCCTGCCGGACGGTGTGTTCAACGTCGTGCTCGGCAACGGCGGAACCGGCGCGACGTTGGTGGAGAACCCGGCCCTCGGTCTCGTCTCGATCACCGGTTCGGTGCGGGCAGGCATCGCTGTCGCCGTGTCCGCAGCACAGCAGCTCAAGCGCGCGCACCTCGAACTGGGCGGCAAAGCGCCGGCGATCGTCTTCGGCGACGTCGACATCGAGAAGACCGCCACCGGCATCGCCGAGGCAGCGTTCTTCAACGGCGGCCAGGATTGCACCGCGGCCACTCGCGTGATCGTTCACGAGTCCATCCACGATCAGCTCGTCGAAGCCCTCGTCCGGAACGCCGAGAAGCTGCGCCCCGGAGCGCCTTCCGATCCTGATGCCTTCTACGGCCCGCTCAACAACATCAATCACTTCAACGCCGTGAGCGACAAGATCGCGAACCTGCCGGCGTCGGCCAAGATCGTTACCGGCGGAAAGCGTTCGGGCGAAACCGGATTCTTCTTCGAGCCGACCGTCATCACCGGCGTCGCGCAATCGGACGACATCGTGCAGGAAGAGACTTTCGGTCCTATCCTCACAGTCCAGAGCTTCTCCGACGAGAAGGAGGCGATCACGCTTGCCAACGACGTTCGGTTCGGCCTGGCCTCGAGCATCTGGACCAAGGATCACGGTGTCACGCAACGCGTCTCCGCTGCTCTCGACTTCGGTGCGGTGTGGATCAACTGCCACATCCCGCTCGTCGCCGAAATGCCGCACGGCGGCTTCAAGTATTCCGGTTACGGCAAGGATCTCTCGGTCTACGGAGTCGAGGACTACACCCGTCTCAAGCACGTCATGAGTTCGCACGACTGAGTCGCCGCCCCTCCTGCTGTGCGCCTTTATCAACCCCCCGCGGTTAATAAAGGCGCACAGCAGATTCCTCCAATCCGGAAAAGAGCCACCATGCGCCTTATCGTCGGATACCTCGCCACACCCAGCGGTAAAGACGGGCTGATCCTCGGGGCCCAGCTCGCGCGCAGTCTCGGCGCGCAACTCGACATCTGCATGGTCCTCCCACCGGATCGGACACTGCCGGCCAAGGTTCCCTCGGAAGCCGGCTACGACGACATCCTCGCCGCGCGTGCACACGACTGGCTCGCCGAGGCGAAAGCGTCGGTGCCCGAGGACATCCAGGTGGAAGTACACCTGAGCTTCCACGAGTCGTTCGCTCAGGGCCTGCTCGACGAAGTGGACCGACTGAATGCGCTCGCGATCGTGGTGGGAGCTTCCGGCGACGGTTTGCTCGGCCGTCACGCGATAGGTTCGGTCTCGACCGAACTGCTTCACTCCGCCCACGTCCCGGTAGCACTGGCGCCTCGCGGAACGCGGCACTCGGCGGCCACTGCGATACGAGAGGTCACCTGTGCACTCGGCACCCGTGTCGGCGCCGACATCGTCTTGAACACCGCCGTGCGCGCCAGCGAACTGATGCAGGTTCCGTTGCGACTGGTCTCACTGGTAGCGCTCGACCCCCAGAACGATCTGCGAGATCATCGCGACACCGCCGAGTCGGCCAGGGAGCGTGCACGAAATCACGCTCAGGACACACTCGACGTCGCAAGAGCCGCGCTCCCCGCGGAGTTCCCCATCGAGGTCATCATTGCCGACGGATCTACCGTGGAATCGGCAGTGCGTCAACTGGACTGGCAGGACGGCGACCTCGTGATGGTCGGTTCAAGTCGCCTCGCACAGCCCCGCAAACTGTTCCTGGGCTCCACCGCCGCCAAGATGCTGCGCGTACTGCCCGTACCCATGGTCGTAGTGCCCAAGCACGAATTCACCCAGCCGGAGGCACTGTCATGACCAGCACCGAACTGAGTTCCAAAGGCCTCGCCACCGGCAAGATCGGCATGATCTCCGGCGCGGTGCTCGGAATCTCCTCCGTGGCACCGGGTTACACCCTGACGGCCAGCATCGGATTGATCGTCGCTGCGGTCGGTCTCAAGATGCCCGCCATCTTCATCGCCGGCTTCATCCCGATGTTCCTCACCGCGTACGCGTACCGCGAACTGAACTCCGACACTCCTGACTGCGGAGCGTCATTCACGTGGTCCACCAAGGCATTCGGACCGTACGTCGGCTGGATGTGCGGCTGGGGCATGGTGATCGCCACCATCATCGTACTCTCGAACCTCGCTGCAATTGCCGTCGACTTCTTCTATCTGTTCATCGCGCGGGTGGCCGACAATCCCTCCATCGCCGATCTGCCGGGCAATAAATTCGTCAACGTCGGCACCACACTGGTGTTCATCGCGTTGGCCACCTGGATTGCCAGTCGGGGAATCACCACCAGCGAGCGCGTACAGTTCGCGCTCGTCGGCTTCCAGATGGTGCTGCTGGTCGTCTTCGCCGTCGTTGCACTGGTTCACGTCGGCGCCGGCGACGCCCCGGCCGGATTGTCCTTCGACCTGAGTTGGTTCAACCCGTTCAGCGGACTCGCCATCGGTGCGTTTGTCATCGGACTCACCGGATCGATCTTCGCGTTCTGGGGCTGGGATACCTGTCTCACGCTGGGCGAGGAGTCGAAGAACCCCAAGAAGACCCCCGGCCGCGCCGGTTTGCTCTGTGTCGCAACCATTCTCCTTACCTACCTGCTGGTCGCCGTTGCCGCGATGATGTACGCCGGCGTCGGCGAGGAAGGCCTCGGCCTCGGCAATCCCGACAACTCCGAGAACGTCTTCGGCGCTCTGGCCGACCCGGTCCTGGGCAACTGGGGCGGAATGCTTCTGTTCCTCGCGGTCTTCGTCTCTTCAGTCGCCAGCCTGCAGACCACGTTCCTGCCCGCGGCACGAACCATGCTCGCCATGGGTGCATACGGAGCTTTCCCCAAGAAGCTCGCCGAGGTCTCGCCTCGGTTCCTGGTGCCGTCGTACGCGACCGTCGTGGCAGGCGCGGTAACCGCAGTGTTCTACAGCGTCGTCACGTTCCTGTCCGAAAGTGCTCTGCTCGACACGATCGCCGCACTCGGCATCATGATCTGCTGGTACTACGGCATCACCGCATTCGCGTGCGTGTGGTACTTCCGCAAGACGCTTTTCGAGAGCGTACGAAACTTCGTCTTCCGGCTCGCGTTCCCACTCATCGGTGGCCTCATGCTGCTTGCGGTGTTCGTCATTTCGGTCCAGGAGAGTATGAATCCGGACAATGCCAGCGGAGCATCCATCGGCGGAATCGGCCTGGTCTTCTTCCTCGGCTTCGGAATCCTCATCCTCGGCGCGGTCCTGATGATGGTCATGCGAGTGCGCAATCCCGAGTTCTTCGAGGGCAAGACCCTCAACCGCGACACGGAGGCTCTGCGCGACGAGAACGACCTCAGCGTGTCCTAGGAGACAGTAGATCCGGGGGCCTGCGCGATCAGGCCCGCCATCAACACGCGCAAGCCGAATTCGAAGGCGGCGTCGGCACGTTCGGGATTTTTCCCGGACGTTGCCAACGCCGCCTTCATTGCGTCGTTGGCTTCGGGTCCCGACGCCCACTGGACGTCCGGCGCCGCCAGGTCCAGGGCCGAACCGAGAACAAAACTGTCGACGGTCGTGATCGCGTGCAGTGTTTCGGTCGGGCCGAAGCCACCATCGGCAAATGCCTGCGCCAATGCGTTGTAGAGGGTGAACGCCACACCGGCCTGCACCGTCTGGGCCGTGAAGAGCGGAATCAGACGAGGATGCGCGGCGTAGCTTCGCCGGTACTCGGCTGCCAGCGCCGCGACGGTCTCACTCCAGGTCCCCGAGGCCGACTCGACGTCGATTCCTGCCATCAACTGCGCCCTCATCAGTTCGACGATCTCGGCTCGTCCGGAAACGTGGTTGTAGAGCGAGGACGGTCGAACCTTCAGTCTTGCGGCGAGTCCCGGCATGGTGAAGTCGCCGGATTCGTCCACCGACTCGATCGCTGCCTCGGTGATGATCGCCGGTGAGAGCAGTCGTTGCGATGGCCGCGGCATATGTCCTCCTGTAGTGATCCACACCGTTCGGGGCGCTGCAAAAAACAATTCCTCGAAAGTCCTTGATCAATCAGCGCTCACCCACCATACTTAACGAATCACATTCGTTTTACGTTGAACGTCGAATACCCGAGCACCGAGGAAACCCCATGCTGACGATCACCGCCCTCACCCCACCCGAGTCACCGGCCGCGACTTCGCCGTCCACGTCCACCCCTCTGCGTGTAGGTCTCGTCCAACATCGCTGGCACGAGGACCAAGACGACCTCCACGCTGAATTGAGCGAAGGCATTGCGTCCGCAGCGAAGCTGGGCGCTTCCGTGGTCTTTCTTCCAGAGCTGACGCTCAGCCGCTACCCCGCCTCCGCCCCGGCCGGCGACAATCCCGGACGCGCGGCGGAAGACCTGCTCACCGGACCCACTTTCGACTTCGCCACCAAGGCCGCCGCGGAGAACCAGGTTCTCGTTCACGCGTCGTTGTACGAGCGCAGCGACGCCGAGGACGGCCTGGGCTTCAACACCGCGATCCTGGTCTCGCCCGGGGGTGAACTTCTCGGTCGTACCCGCAAGCTCCACATTCCGGTGACGTCCGGGTACTACGAGGACACGTACTTTCGCGGCGGTCCGTCCGAGGACGCATACCCCGTTCACGAGGCACTCGGCGCCAAGTTCGGACTCCCGACATGCTGGGACGAGTGGTTCCCCGAGGTCGCACGTGCATACTCCCTCGCCGGTGCCCAGGTCCTGGTGTACCCGACGGCGATCGGCTCGGAACCCGATCACCCGAACTTCGACACCCAACCGCTGTGGCAGCAAGTGATCGTCGGAAACGGTGTCGCCAACGGCACTTTCATGGTTGTCCCCAATCGCCACGGCAGTGAAGGTCTCATCACCTTCTACGGTTCGTCGTTCATCTCGGACCCGTACGGACGCATCCTCGTTCAGGCTCCGCGCGACGAATCAGCCGTCCTGGTCGCAGATCTCGACCTGCAGCACCGTGAAGACTGGCTTGCGCTGTTCCCGTTCCTGGCCACTCGCCGACCCGACACCTACTCGGCCCTGACCGCACCGGTGAACACTGCAGGAGCCAACCGATGACCTGGCGCATGCCCGCGGAAAGTGAACCGCACGAACGTACCTGGATGGCGTACCCGAGCGCCGGATACTCTCTCGGGTACACCGCGGAAGAACAGCACGAAGCGCGCTCGACGTGGGCGGCCGTCGCCCACGCCGTCG
The DNA here is from genome assembly GCF_048573875.1 of Rhodococcus sp. SB1D. Lineage (NCBI taxonomy): Bacteria > Bacillati > Actinomycetota > Actinomycetes > Mycobacteriales > Nocardiaceae > Rhodococcus > Rhodococcus sp. SB1D. Next base: position 308,828 of record NZ_JBMAIQ010000007.1, on the reverse strand, counting down.
CCGAATTCGAGCCGGTCACCGTCGTCGTCGATCCCGCCGAAGTCGAAGAAGCACGAAAGTACCTGTCCGAGAAGGTCGACATCGTCGAGACACCTCTCAACGACGCGTGGATGCGCGACATCGGGCCGACGTTCGTCCTGTCCGACGAAGGCCGTCTCGGCGGAGTCGACTGGGTGTTCAACGGCTGGGGTGCACAGGATTGGGCGCAGTGGGACAAGGACTCGAAGATCGGCGCATTTGTCGTCGAACAATCCGGTGCCCAGTTGATCGACTCACCAATCGTCAACGAGGGCGGCGGTATTGCGGTCGACGGTCTCGGCACCGTCTTGGTCACCGAAACCGTCCAACTCGATCCGGGACGAAACCCCGACCTGACGAAGGCCGACATCGAGGCCGAACTCGCCCGCACCATCGGCGCCAAGCACGTGATCTGGCTTCCCCGCGGATTGACCCGCGATCAGGAGACGTACGGAACGCGCGGACACGTCGACATCGTCGCTGCCATCTCTTCCCCCGGAGTTGTACTCGTCCATGACCAACGCAATCCGGTGCACCCCGACTACGCCGTCAGCAAGACGATCATCGAGTTGTTCGAAAGCTCGACGGACGTCGGCGGCCGGCCGTGGAAGGTCATTCGGGTACCTGCGCCCGAGATCCTGCGCGACGACGATGGATTCGTCGACTACAGCTACATCAACCATCTCGTGGTCAATCGCGGAGTGATCGCCTGCAGCTTCGACGATCCGGCCGACGCCGAAGCGGCCCGGATCCTTGCGGCCGCCTACCCCGGGCGCACCGTCGTCACCGTCGACGCCAGACCGCTGTTCGAACGTGGCGGCGGCATCCACTGCATCACCCAGCACCAGCCCGCTGAACAAGACTGACGGCGGCAGAATTAGCGGCGACCTCGCATGTAGTCACTCACGACCGCGGCGCCGAGGCCGTCCAGGTCCGGCGCGATGACGCGTCCACCCACACGGTGCGCCATCCGGTCGACCACCCTGGCCAGACCTGGATCCTCACCGAGGCGGAAGAACGTGACCTTGGCGCCCAGCCTGGCCACCGCGTCGAGTGCTCGAACCGTCAAACCGAGGGTTCGCGCACTCGGCGGGTAGTCGAACCTGGCTTCTCCGTCCGCTTCGAGATGAGCCGTCGGCTCACCGTCGGTGACGATCAGTACCACCGGCTGTGCGTTGGAGTGGCGTCGAAGATGCCTGGCCGCCAACAACAGTGCGTGGTGCAGGTTGGTTCCCTGGTCCCACGCGCCGTCCAAACCAGCGAGCTCCGACGGGCTCAGCACGTGCGCGTGGCGTCCGAAGGCGATCAACTGGAGTTCGTCGCTGCGAAATCGCGTACTCACCAGATGATTGAGTGCCAGAGCGGTGCGCTTCATCGGCACCCAGCGATCTTCCATCACCATCGAGAACGACGTGTCCACCAGGAGAGCAACCGCAGCCTGACTGCGCTGTTCGGTTTCGGCCACCTCGACATCGACGACGCTCAGCCGCACCGGCATTCGACCCGGGTCACGCAGGACGGCGTTGGTGATGGTTCTCGTGACGTCCCACGGTTCCGTGTCCCCGAATTCCCATTCGCGGGACGCTCCGGTCGGTTCACCCATCGCACCGGCCCGACGCGTATCGCGTTGACCGGTTCGCGACGACAGTTGCCCGGCGACATCGCGCAGAGCAGTCTGCCCGAGCTGTCGCATGGCTTTGGGCGACAAGCGCCATTGACCGTCTGGTGCACGATCGAAGAAACCCTGTTCCTGTAAAGCCTTTTCGAGATCGGCCAGGGTGCGAGCATCAGCGGCGGCTTCGTCGCCGAGTTGCCGCGCGAGTAGCTCGGGGTCGATGTCGTCGAGCGCCGCGCCCGCGTATTGCTGCGACAGTTGATCCGCCAAGGATTCCAGCTCGGCGATGTCCTGCAGGGCACCGGTCCCCTCACCCAACCCCATTCCGTTGTCGCCGCGGAACTGTTGCGAACCTTCCCAGTCCTCACCCGGCCGAGCCGCCTGAAGGAACTGGTCGAGTTGACTCAGCTCACTCATCAGGCTCGGATCACCGAACGCCAGCTGCGCCAACGCATCCAACTCGTCACGCTGCTCCTGCGAGAGCGAGTTCCGCAATCGTTGTGCAGCCGCCGCGCGCTGCGCCAAAGAATCCAGAAGTTCCTCGACGTTGCGCGGGTTGTCCGGGAAATACTGCCCGTGCTTGTCCATGAACTCCGCGAACTGCTCCGCAGTGTCGACGCCGCGAGAGTGCGCGTCGAGCAGTTGATTCAGATCAGCCAGCATCTGGCGTATCTGCTCACGATCCTCGTCGGTGGCGCCCTCGAGTGCCTGCTTCATTCCCGAGAAGCGTTGATCGAGAACCTCACGTCCGAGCAGATCACGAATCTTCTCGTAATCCGCGCGAGCCTGTTCGCTGCGCCAGTTGTAGTCGGCCAGATCTTGCACGGCCTGAGCTGTCGACGGCGGTAACTCCTCGATCCGCATTTCGTTGAATCGTGCGTCGTCGTCGAGAGCACGTGCCAGTTCTTTGCGCTCTTCGAGCACCGCCTTGTCGAGAAGCTTACGAACCTCGTCGAGCGTTCCGTCGAGATTGTTGCGGCGTAGCAACTCACGTCGGCGCCGGTTCGCCTGGGCAGCAAGGTCGTCGAGCCCGCGCATGTCCCGGTTGCCTCGGCGCAGGAGCTCTCGGAGGGCATGGCGCGGCGACGTGCCCGACAACACGTCGTCGCCGATTGCTGCCAGGGCCTCGCGCAGATCCACGGGAGGCGCGAGCGGATCGGGACCACCGTCGTAAGGCCCGTACCGCGGATTGTGGATCATCACTGCCCCTTACGAATATACCGAGCGGCCGCCCGGGCCTTGATCTTTGGAGATCCGGCGCGCGAGGTAAAGCCCTTCGAGGGCAAGTTCGGCACCGGCGGCACGCTCGCCGTCGGATTGCGCACCGAGACGTTCGGCTACTTCGTCCAGGACCTCGAGGTCCGGAAGCTCGTCGAGAAATGCCTTGGCCGTGACAGATTCACCGGTGACGATCGTGTTGCCCATCTCCACCGCAGCAACCAGCATCCCCAGGTCGATCCCGCCGAGACGTACCCGAACCGTATCGGCGGTCGCGCGACGCAGCAGGTGCTCGAGCACCTCCAGTTCCCGTCCCTCTTCACCGGATTCGAACTCGACCTTGCCGCGAAGAACCTCGACCACGGACTCGAGATCGACGGGCCGTGCAACAGGATCGGCTTCGCCGAGCACCGCTGCCCGTCGTACCGCGGCGGCACTGACGGTTTCCGCGCCGGCGACGGCAAAGCGTGCCGACACACCCGATCGCTGGTCCACCGAGGTGGATTCGCGGAGCAGGCGAGTGAATCTGGCAAGAATTTCGAGAAGGTAGTCGGGCACCTCCGCGGCCAGGTGCGCCTCCTGCTCGATCACCGCGATCTCGCCCGCCAGCTCGACGGGGTAGTGAGTGCGGATCTCGGCGCCAAAGCGGTCCTTGAGTGGTGTGATGATGCGCCCGCGGTTGGTGTAGTCCTCGGGGTTGGCGCTCGCGACCAGAAGAACGTCCAACGGAAGCCGAAGCGTGTACCCGCGGACCTGGATGTCCCGCTCTTCCATCACGTTGAGCAAAGAGACCTGGATGCGTTCGGCGAGGTCGGGGAGCTCGTTGATGGCCACGATTCCGCGATGCGCGCGAGGCACGAGGCCGAAGTGAATGGTCTCCGGATCGCCGAGGCTCCGGCCTTCGGCAACCTTGACCGGATCGACGTCGCCGATCAGGTCGGCGACCGAGGTATCCGGCGTCGCCAACTTCTCGGAGTACCGCTCGCTGCGGTGGCGCCAGGCGATCGGGAGGTCGTCGCCCAGTTCCTTGGCTCGACGTATCGAAGCCGGGATGATCGGCTCGTACGGGTGCTCCCCCAGTTCCGAGCCTTCGATGACGGGCGTCCACTCGTCGAGCAGGAGCCCGAGGGTGCGAAGCAACCTCGTCTTTCCCTGACCTCGTTCGCCGAGCAGAACCACGTCGTGGCCGGCGATCAGCGCCCGCTCGAGTTGCGGGGCGACCGTGTCCTCGAACCCGACTATCCCGGGCCAGGGGTCACGGCCGTCCCGCAACGCGGCGAGAAGATTCTCTCGTAGTTCTTCCTTGACACTTCGCTGTACGTGTCCGGAGGCGCGTAGCTCTCCGAGGGTTTTTGCGACAGTCACCACTCCACGCTACGAGTGTTTGCGGGGTTTCGCCTCTCGCCGAGGAAGTTCGGTCGCTCAGCCCTCGATGTTCTCGGGATTCATCCAGATGATTTCCCAGATGTGGCCGTCGAGATCCTGGAAGCTGCGGCTGTACATGAAGCCGTGATCCTGCGTCGCGTTACCTTCGGAACCGCCGGTCGCGAGCGCCTTGTCGACGAGGGCGTCGACGGCCTCACGGGTCTCGGCCGAGAGACCGAGCAGCGCTTCCGTCGACGTCGAGGTGTCGGCAATGCCCTTGCTGGTGAAGGTCTTGAAGAAGGGCTCGGCCAACAGCATCACGACGATGGTGTCACTGATGACCATCGACGACGCGTTCTCGTCGGAGAACTGCGTGTTCTTGGAGTATCCGAGGCCCTCGTAGAAGGTGGTGGCCTTGCCGAGGTCCTTGACGGGCAGGTTGAGGAAGAACATCGGCTGCGGGTTTGTCGCCATGAAAGGTCCTTTCCGAGACTTTGCTGTGCGCCTTTATTAACCGCCGGCGGTTAATAAAGGCGCACAGTAGACCTAAACTCCACCCATGGATACCTGGGTGTTGCCGGCCATGCTCGGCCTCGGACTCGCCGCAGCGTCCGGAATGCGAACCTTCCTGCCGCTGCTGATGCTCAGCGCTGCCGTCCACTTCGAACTGTTCGGGATCACCGTCGGCGAGTCGATGCGGTGGATCGGATCGACCGGTGCGCTGGTCGCATTGGCAATCGCCGCGGTGGTCGAACTGGGTGCCGACCTCATTCCGTTCGTGGACAACGCACTCTCGGTGATCGGGAACGTCACCGGACCGATCGCCGGAGTGATCGCGGCCTGGGCGGCCTTCAGCCATCTCGACCCTGCGATGGCCGCGTTGGCGGGCATCATCGTCGGAGCGCCGACGGCGTTGACGTTCAGCGCCGCGCAGACCGGCACTCGCGCGGTCAGTACGGCCACTACCGGTGGGCTGGCAAATCCCGTCGTTTCCGTCATCGAGGATGTGCTGACTTTCTTCACCTCCTTGATCGCGATGATCTTGCCGCTCCTGATCATTCCCCTGCTCGCCGCGCTCTTGTGGTTCAGCTGGCGTGGCTGGCGTCGTGTCCGGAGTCTGCGCACCGCCTGACCGCACCGACCTGGTAGACAAGTCGTCATGTCCGACACCGAGATCTCGTTCCAATCCGGCGACGTCACCCTGTACGGGAGTCTTCGCCTGGCCGCCTCACCCGACGCCCCTGCCCCGGCCGCGCTGATTCTGGCCGGCAGCGGCCCCACCGATCGCAACGGCGACAGCGCCCTCCTCGAAGGCGACATCGGAACTCTGCGGTTCATCGCGGATCTTCTTGAAAAACAAGGGATTTCAAGCCTGCGTTACGACAAGCTCGGCAGTGGCGAAACCGCCCTCGGTGACTACGACATCGAGGACATCGCCGATCTCGGCTTCAACACTTTTGTCGACGCCGCCTCCGACGGACTGGACTACCTCGCCGGGCAACCCGGTGTCGATCCCGAGCGCTTGTTCGTGGTCGGACACAGCGACGGCGCCGTAGTCGCACTGGCTCTCGCCACCGCGAAGGAGGGCGCCAGAGTCAGTGCCCTCGCACTGCTCGAGCCTCTGAGCGTCAGACTTCTCGATCTACTCACGACGCAGATTCACCGCCAGCTCGATGCGGTCGTCGGCGCCGGTCAGTTGCCGGTCGAACTGGCTGACGAACTGCGCGTCGCGCTCGCCGATGCCGTCGAGTCGCTGCGATCCGAGGGCACTGTTCCGGATGACCTGCCCGAGCCGCTGCAGAATGCGGGACTCGTACACGCCAACGCCAAGGCACTCGCCGAGGAAGACGCATTGGACCCGGTTGCGCTCGTGGCGGCGCTACCGGCGGGCATGCCCGTTCTCACGAGCTGCTCGGACAAGGACATCCAAGTCATTCCCGCCGATGTCGCGGCACTCGACGCCGCGCTCTCCCATACAGCGCTGACTTCCGTGCGGATGCGCAACGCCAACTTCGTACTCAAGGACATCGGCGACGAACAGTCCACCGGTGCCGACTACGTCGCGCCGCTTCCGTACTCGGCAGAGTTCTCGGAGCCCTTCACAGCGTGGGTCCGTTCGTTCTCCTGATCACGTACAGACCGAACGTCCTCTTTTTCAGGTAGAAAGTTCCCTCCGCGAACCATCGCGGAGGGAATTCTGCTTTCTACGCCTGACCTGCAACGCAGACTCTTTCAATCCAGCGAGCCCGGGGACAGAAGTCACCCGGAGTTTACGTTCGCGGCGCTTTTTATTGGTGCGAACCCTCGATCCGTGCTGTACGGTCATCCATTAACCAGCAACGCCACACAGAAAGGAACGGACATCATGTCGCTACACCCGCACGTCGTATCCGTACCTTCGTGGCGCAGCTGCACCGCAGACAAGCACATTTTTTCGGCCGCAATGTCGGCCAAGCACATGGGCAACAAGCGCGGTGTACCCCGAGAATGATCCCCAGTTTCACCGGATTCGTTCTCGGGCACCCAGGGCAAACGCCTCGGGTGCCTTTTCTTTTACCTTTCACACGCAGGAGCACCACATGAAACTTCGAGTCAACCAACTGTCCATCGCGCCGCCGTATGTCGATCTGCCCGGTGACCTCACCGGATACGCCGTCACCCTGGATCTTTCACACTCCGATGCGGCCCACGAAGCTACCCTCGGCGCATTGATCAGCGAGATCCGCAGTCGCGGAGCCTCACGCGTCGTCATCACCGGCTCACCGCGCGAACTCCAGGGCACCCACAGCAGCGCCGCCTGAAAGACCCGGGCGGCCTGAATGCAGAACGGGCCCCGAACTCCCGTTGAGGAGTCGAGGCCCGCTACCGACGTAGGAGTCAGTGCGCGAAGTGGCGCGCACCGGTCAGATAGAGAGTGACACCGGCTTCCTTGGCTGCGGCAATCACTTCGTTGTCGCGAACCGAACCACCCGGCTGCACAACAGCCTTGACGCCGGCGTTGAGCAGCACCTGCAGACCGTCAGGGAACGGGAAGAACGCGTCCGAAGCTGCAACCGAACCTACGACGCGGTCACCGGCTCGCTGAACAGCCAGATGCGCTGCGTCGACGCGGTTGACCTGGCCCATGCCGACGCCGACAGAGGCACCGCCGGAGGCCAGGAGGATCGCGTTGGACTTCACCGAACGGCTGGCGCGCCAAGCAAATTCGAGGTCAGCGAGAGTCTCGGCATCGGCAGCCTCACCGTTGGCGAGGGTCCAGTTGGCCGGGTTGTCGCCGTCGGCGTCCAGGACGTCGCGCTGCTGGAGCAAGGTACCGCCAGAGATCGGACGCAGTTCGATTCCGGTAGCGGTCGGAGCGGCTGCCTTCAGAACACGAATGTTCTTCTTACGCTGCAGAACCTCGACAGCTCCGTCTTCGTACGAGGGCGCGATGACGACCTCGGTGAAGATGTCGGCGATCTGCTCGGCCAGTTCGACGGTGACCTCACGGTTGGCAGCGATCACACCACCGAAAGCACTGACCGGATCGCATGCATGCGCCTTGCGGTGGGCGTCGGCGATGTCGGTGCCGATGGCGATGCCACACGGGTTGGCGTGCTTGATGATTGCGACGGCCGGATCAGTGAAGTCGTACGCTGCGCGCCACGCTGCGTCGGAGTCCGTGTAGTTGTTGTACGACATCTCCTTGCCGTGCAACTGCTCCGCCTGAGCCAAACCTGCAGGCGCAGCCGGGTTTTCGTACAGCGCAGCGTCCTGGTGCGGGTTCTCGCCGTAGCGAAGAACAGCGCTGCGGTTCCAGGTCGCACCGACCCAGGCCGGGAACAGCGAGCCGTCCTCGTCAGCGGCGATCGTGCTCGTCATCCAGCTCGCAACAGCGACGTCGTACGACGCAGTGTGCTGGAAAGCCTGCGCTGCAAGCACAGTGCGCTCACGCAAGGTGAATCCGCCACCGGCAACGGCAGTCAGGACGTCGGCGTAACGAGCCGGATCGACCACGACGGCAACCGACGGATGGTTCTTGGCTGCAGCACGCACCATCGACGGGCCGCCGATGTCGATCTGCTCGACACACTCGTCCGGGCTAGCGCCCGAGGCAACCGTCTCGGTGAAGGGGTACAGGTTCACGACCACCAATTCGAAGGTCGCGATGCCGAGTTCCTCGAGCTGAGCGAGGTGATCCGGCTTGCGGGTATCGGCGAGAACGCCGGCGTGGACGCGCGGATGCAGCGTCTTCACACGGCCTTCGAGGCATTCCGGGAATCCGGTCAGAGCCTCGACCGGCGTCACGGGGATTCCGGCGTCGGCGATCTTCGACGCGGTCGAACCGGTCGAGACCAACTCGACACCGGCCTCGTGCAGGCCCGTGGCCAGCTCGATCAGACCACTCTTGTCGTAGACGCTGACAAGTGCACGGCGCACAGCCTTGCGTTCACTCACTGGGGATCACGGCCTTTCGTCCATCGGAAACCACTCCGCGCGTAGCAACAGCGGCGATGACGTCCGCCAACAACCGTCGCTCCACAATTTTGATGCGTTCATGCAACGAAGACTCGGTGTCGTCGTCATGCACCGGCACAGCTTCCTGCGCCAAGATCGGCCCGGTATCAACTCCGCCGTCGACGAGATGCACCGTGGAACCGGTGACCTTCACGCCGTACGCCAGAGCGTCGGGAACCGCGTGCGCGCCGGGAAAGGCAGGCAGCAACGCGGGATGAGTGTTGATGATTCGGCCGCCGAAACGCGCGAGAAAGCTGGGGCCGAGGATTTTCATGAAGCCTGCACTGACCACGAGATCGGGTTCGTACTCGGCCACCGCTGCTGTCAGCGCCTCGTCCCAGGCGGCACGATTTTCGTAGGTCTTGATCGAGACCTTGAAGGACGGGATCTTCGAATCCGCAGCGTGCTCGGCGGCGGGGCAGTCACGATCTACACCGACGGCAACGATCTCGGCGGGGTATCCCTCGGCATGCGAAGCGTCGATCAGCGAAGTCAGCAGGGTTCCCGCGCCGGAAGCGAGTACGACTACCCGCGCGACCGAGTCGCGAAATTGGACCCTGTCGGGCATTGTCGGCTGCGGATTGTCGGCCGAGGCAGTCAGCGCACTACTCCTGAGAACTGGAAGATGATGCGGCCGGAGTATCGGCCGCATGACAGCCTAGTCGCTGGACTCCTGCGGCTTCGAGGGCAGGTCGGTCTCCGGCTCCGCCCCGGCTGTGGGGTCCGCCTCGGGTGCCGCGACAACCTCCGCGTCGACTACTTCGATCTCGACGGTTTCCTCTGTCACTACCTGCACGGGTTCGCCTGATTCTTCGACAATTTCGGCTTCGACGACCTTGGTCACTACCACCGCAGATTCCTGGGCGAGCACTTCGTCGGCGTTTTCGTCGTCCTCGCCATCCGTTGTGGCCGCGGCCGTGATCGCAAGTTCGGGCTCGGATGCTCGAGCCGGTTCAGCCGTCGGCGGCGCAACCTCGTCCTTCATGTGTCCGCGGTGTGAGAACCACATCGCGAACAGCGCCGAGACGGTTCCGAACAATCCCAGCCACGCAAAAGTCAGAAGACCGAAGCCCCACCACAGGACCTCGACGGTGCCGAACTGCCCGAGGTCTCCCCCCGCAGCAAGGGCAAGCAGAGCCATGACGACGCCGGCACCGGCAGCTGCCGTCAGCACTGCGAGCACACTGTCCTGCCCGGCGATGCGTCGAGCGCAATCACGGCCGAGCATCACACCCACCGCAGCCGGAACGATCAACAGCACCGGCCAGATTCCGCCGGCGACGCCTTCCGGAACCGCTCCGAGAAGGGGCAAGGGTGGCAGATCTCCACCGATGTTGCCGAACACGCTGATGGAGACGTTTCCGAAATCGGCCGTCGATCCCGTCATCACCGCGGCTGCACCGACCACGAGGTTCGGCAGATAGAGCAGCGACAACACCGTCAATCCCAGTACGCCGACAAACCCGTTGCCGCGTGCGAGTAGGTCACCGACCGTCGACCACGACACGAGTAGTGACACCACGACGGCCACGGCGCCCGCAGCCAGCAGCGCTGCCGACGCGGCCGCGGCCGGACGAACAGCGGCAGATGCCCACGGCGGAATCTCGGCGACGACGCGATCCCAGTGCGCAGCGGCAACACCGACGGACGCGGCGATCAGGTGAATCCCGGCGACCCAGCCGAAAGCGGCCAACGTGTTGGGGCTCGACAGCGGAATTGCCGCGGAGGCGTCGGCGACAACGGCGAGAGCGATTGCCGTGATAGTCAACGGCCCGGCTACCGCCGCCCCCACCAGGCGGAGGGTGTCGTCACGGGAGTCGGTGTGCACCGCAGTCGACGCGCATCGGCGTGCGACCACCCACATCATGACGGCCGTCGGAAGCAATGGCAGTACACCGAGTTGGACGCCGCTGATAGTCGCCGGCACCTGGTGGATGACCAACCAGGTGGTGGCAATGGCGCCGAAGGTTCCGGTCAGGTCGCTGCTCGCCGATACCAAAGTGACCACGACGACAGCCGCGATCAGCAGCAGCGTCAGGCCCGACGGTCGGAAGGCGACGGTCAGCAGCTTGCGCGCCAGGTCCGGGTTCGGTCCCGGGCGACCGCCGCCGACGCGGCCGCTGCCAGTACGACCACGTCCGGGTCGTGAGGACGTGGGACGGGACCGGGTGCCATCAATCAAAGAACTCATCCCCTCGAGGGTTTCACTCGACAGTGCGCCGCGCACTCAGGCGCGCCGTCGGGCTCACGGAATGTGGCCTCCACCCGCAGCGGGTCGGAGGCCACATTCATGTTCGTGAAACGAAGAAGTACTACTGCTGACGCTCGTCGGGGTTCTGCGAGCCGAAGACCTTGGTCTCGGCCGCGGAATCGCTGCTGCCCTGGTCAGGTTCCGCAGACGGCGTCGGCGCTTCGAAGGTAGGCGGCTCGAAGCCCGTCGGCTGCTCGGTCGAGCCAGTCTGCTGCTGGTTGTACGGCTGGCCGTAACCGCGTGGAGCGGTGAACTGATCCGACGAGTAACTCGGGTTCGGCTGGCCACCGGGCTGAGAGGTCAGCGGATAGTAAGACGACGTCGTCGCGGCCGACGAGTCGGTCTGTCCGGGATTTTGCACCGGGTTCTGCCCGTAGGGAGACGCAGTCTGGCCGTAAGGCGGCTGCGAAGCGGTCGGGTCGACGGGGGCGGCGTGCGCTCCCCCGTATCCCTGCTGCTGCGCCTGCCCGTACTGCGGATTCTGCTGGTACTGGCCCGGCTGCTGAGCCTGCTGAGGCTGGCCGTACTGAGCCTGTCCGTATCCCTGTGGCTGACCTGGCGCCTGCCCCGGCGCCTGGCCGTAAGGCTGCTGCTGACCGTACTGCTGAGCTACCGGTCGGGGCGCGGGCGCCTTCAGGATTCCGATCTCGAACAACAACGCGGCGACTGCGACGACGGTCTGCACGAACGAGAGGATCAGCACGATGATCAGGCCCCAACCGAGGCTGATGTCGACGTAGTCGCTGGTACCGACGGAGAACGCGGCGAACACCAAAGCGAAGAAACCCGTGAGGGTGAGCGCTGCGGCAATGCCTGCATACGACTGCTTCGGGAGCAGCGAGACGCCTGCAACCACACCGCCGGCGAAAACGAATCCGAGGCCGTAGATGCTCGATTCGAAGAAACTCGAACTGGTATCCAGGCCGCTACCGATGCCGCTGCTGCTTCCACTGATCGACGTGAAGGGCGCAAAACCGAGCAGGAAATTGATCAGGCCGAGTGCCGCGACGGCGATGAGCAGGATGAATCCGAGATTCTTGGTTCCACCGCCCGCTGCCGGCTGATTCGGTGGCCCGAAGCTGGGCCCTTGCGGCGTGAACGTCATGACTTCTCCTCGTAGACGGTCTTCGATGGTTACCAGCGTATGTGTCTCGACTTCGCACGCTAACACCGACAGGAGACAATGGGCAGATGCCCTTCACCCTCGCGCCCGGCGCCGACCACGTCGTCGAAACCGAGGTGAAGCACTCACGATTCATCGCCGCGCTTCACCGAGTAGACGACGCCGAAGCCGCCACGGAGTTCGTCGCGGAGCAGAAATCGCTGTATCCCGATGCGCGCCATCATTGTTCGGCTTTCGTGATCGGATACGAGGCGAACTCACGCGTCGAACGTGCACACGACGACGGTGAACCGGGCGGCACTGCCGGGGTGCCGATGCTTCAAGTTCTCAAGTCTCGAGATCTGGTCGATGTGATTGTTGTCGTCACGCGCTATTTCGGCGGAATCAAGCTCGGCGCCGGTGGATTGGTCCGCGCATATTCGGGAGCGGTCTCGGTGGCTCTCGATTCGGCCGAGCTTGTGGCCAGGGAGAGAAAGATCCTGCGCACTTTGGCGATCCGGCACTCAGAGGCCGGTCGGGTGGAAGCGGAGCTGAGAGCGCGGGGCGTCTCGGTGCTCGGAACTACGTATGGATCGAAGGCGGTGATGACGCTCGCCGCCGGTGACGCCGACGATCTCGATTCGATCGTCGCATCCATCACATCCGGTGCGGGGCAGTTGGAACCTGCCGGGTCGATGTGGGTCGATACCACTGTGCGTGGTTAAGGAGTCCGGAGACTCCCTAACCACGCACGGGTGCGAAGCCCCTTACAGGGACTGAAGAATCTCGCGAGCGAGAGCAGCGGTGGCGGACGGCGTCTTGCCGACCTTCACGCCTGCAGCTTCGAGAGCTTCCTGCTTTGCCTGAGCAGTTCCCGAGGAACCGGAGACGATGGCGCCGGCGTGGCCCATGGTCTTGCCTTCGGGAGCGGTGAAGCCTGCCACGTAGCCGACGACCGGCTTGGTGACGTTGGCCTTGATGTAATCGGCTGCACGCTCTTCCGCGTCGCCACCGATTTCACCGATCATCACGATGACCTTGGTCTCGGGATCCTTCTCGAACGCCTCGATGGCGTCGATGTGGGTGGTTCCGATGACCGGGTCGCCGCCGATGCCGATGGCGGTGGAGAAGCCGAAGTCACGGAGTTCGTACATCATCTGGTAGGTCAGGGTGCCCGACTTGGAGACCAGGCCGATGGGGCCGGTGCCTGCAATGTTGGCGGGCGTGATGCCGACGAGGGCCTCACCCGGGGTGATGATGCCGGGGCAGTTCGGTCCGATGATGCGCGTCTTCTTGCCCTTGGACTCGTTGTACGCCCAAGCGTAAGCGGAGTCCTGAACCGGGATGCCCTCGGTGATGACCACGAGGAGCGGGATCTCCGCGTCGATGGCCTCGACGATGGCGTCCTTCGAGAAGGCCGGGGGAACGAATGCGATGGAGACGTCTGCGCCGGTCTCCTTGATTGCCTCTTCGACCGTCGCGAAGACGGGGAGCTCGACAGGGGAACCGTCAGCTGCAACGTGCGAGACCGTGGTGCCGGCCTTGCGAGCGTTGACGCCGCCGACGACCTGGGTGCCGGCCTTGAGCATCAGAGCGGTGTGCTTGGTGCCCTCGCCGCCGGTGATGCCCTGGACGATGACCTTTGAATCCTTGGTGAGGAAGATTGCCATTGTTCTGTGAGTCCCTTACTTCGCTGCGTGAGCGAGTTCGGCGGCCTTGTCGGCGGCCTCGTCCATGGTTGCGACGACCGTGACCAGCGGGTGGTTGGCCTCGGCGAGGATGCGACGACCCTCTTCGACGTTGTTTCCGTCCAGGCGAACGACGAGCGGCTTGTTGGCCTCGTCACCCAGGGTCTTCAGTGCGCCGACGATGCCGTTGGCAACTGCGTCACACGCGGTGATGCCGCCGAAGACGTTGACGAACACGCTCTTGACCTGTGCATCGTTGAGGATGACATCCAGGCCGGCAGCCATGACTGCAGCGGAAGCTCCGCCGCCGATGTCGAGGAAGTTGGCGGGCTTGACGCCACCGTGGTTCTCGCCGGCGTATGCGACGACGTCCAGCGTGGACATGACCAGGCCTGCGCCGTTGCCGATGATTCCGACCTCACCGTCGAGCTTGACGTAGTTGAGGTCGTTTTCCTTGGCCTTGAGCTCGAGGGGATCGGTAGCGTCGCGATCCTCGAATGCCTCGTGGCCGGGCTGACGGAACGCTGCGTTCTCGTCGAGGGTGACCTTGCCGTCGAGGGCGAGGATCTGATCGTCAGGCGTACGAACGAGGGGGTTGACCTCGACGAGGAGTGCGTCTTCGCCGATGAAGACCTCCCACAGCTTCTGGATCGTCACGGCCGCTGCGTCGAGCACCTCTGCGGGCAGCTTTCCTGCCTCGGCGATGCTGCGCGCGAACGCGAGGTCGACGCCCTTGACTGCGTCGACGGGGATCTTGGCGAGAGCGTCGGGGTTCTCCTCGGCGGTGACCTCGATCTCGACGCCACCCTCTACCGAGCACATGGCCAGGTAGGTGCGGTTGGTGCGGTCGAGCAGGAAGGAGATGTAGTACTCCTCGGCAATGTCACTTGCCTCTGCGACCAGCAGCTTCTTGACGACATGGCCCTTGATGTCCAGGCCCAGGATTGCCTCGGCGTTTGCCACTGCGGCATCCACGTCGGGCGAGTACTTGACGCCACCGGCCTTGCCGCGGCCGCCTACCTTGACCTGTGCCTTCACCATCACGGGCTTACCGATTTCTTCGGCAATCTCGCGTGCGCCGGCGACTGTGTCTGTAACACGTCCAGCCGAAGTCGGCACTCCGTGCTTGGCGAAGAGTTCCTTCGCCTGGTATTCGAAGAGATCCATCTGCTCACCGTCTCGTCTGCGTTGTCACCCGCTCGAGGGGTAGGAGCGGGTCTGTTCTGGACTTTAACCAGTTGCCGCGTTCGGTTTGCGCCCGCATTGATGCTATGTGGCCCAAGTCACGCGCAATTGCCCGATGAGGCACGCCTCACCGATTCGGCAAGGTGGCCACACCGAATTTGTCAAGCATCAGTCTCACTGATTCTTGCGCTCGAGAACGCTGCAACGAGAAGCAACACTATGCCCGTGGCCGCTGTGATCGCACCCACCCCCACGGTTGCGTCCGATATGCGCGATGACGTGAGTGGCCACTCACCGACGTACACCAGAGCTGCCACGGCAGATCCGATCAGCAATGCCGCGCCCCGCGACGGCCGCGCGGACGCTGCGATCACAGCGGCGATCACGACGGTGACGCCGACGAGCAGTTGACCCCAGACGTCAATTCCCCACGGCCACTCCAGAACTGAGGCCGCCGTATAGGCGTCGCCCTGATAGAGGGGAAGCGCGGTTCCGATCAGGACAGCGACGGCGCCGATCCCACCGACGATAAGCACCAGCCCTCGCGAACCGCCACCTACCGACGTGTCGACATCCTCACGCTCGGCGCTTCCCGCCAGCCAGACGAGCAGTCCCGTCGCCGCAGCGAGGAAAGCCGCGCCGCAGAGCACGAAGGCACCGGCCCCCAACCCGACGCCCGGTACGTCCGTGGCGATGACAGCCGACTGCATGACAGCGGCGACTCCCATCACGACCGTGGTCCACAACACGCCGACGGCCG
The DNA here is from genome assembly GCF_048573875.1 of Rhodococcus sp. SB1D. Taxonomy (NCBI): domain Bacteria; kingdom Bacillati; phylum Actinomycetota; class Actinomycetes; order Mycobacteriales; family Nocardiaceae; genus Rhodococcus; species Rhodococcus sp. SB1D. The sequence continues at coordinate 293,129 of NZ_JBMAIQ010000007.1, read as the reverse complement.
GCCGCACCACCGCGGCGCGGCCCGGGGCGAACAAGCCCAGACCGGCGACCAGCAGTACAGCAGCCGCGAGCAGGACAACTCGAGACGAGAGCATGGACGGTTCGGGGATGTTCTCCGGCAACGACAGGACCGGAAGTGCCACCCCCAGGGCCGCCACTGCTGCGGTGACAACTGCGCCGATACCGGCAACGCGGTGAAGTCTGTTCACCCGCGCTTGCGCCGCCCGGGACTGAGCCACCATCGCCGCTTTCAGCGCACCCTTTGTCGTCTTCGCGGGTGCGCGAACCACACTTTCAGCGGGAATCGCATCTCTTTCACGCCTGGATGCGAGGTAGGGAGCTGAAACTCCGATCACGGCGATGACCACGGCGGCCAGCGCCCCGACCACCGATCCCGAACCGACGCCGATCCGATCGCCGGCCGCGAACCCAGCCATCACCCTGGTTCCACTGACTGCGAGTGCGCCGAGACCGACACCGATCAGGGCGCCGCAGCCCACCGGTAGCGAGATGGACGTCAATGCCGCCGCGACCGCAACGAGTACCGCGACGCCGACCAATCCCGTACCGACGGCGGTGGCCGCCGCCGAGTCGACGAGCGGTTTGACCAGAAAGATCGGATCCTGCGAACTGAAGGAAGGACCGAACAGGGAGAGCACGAACACCACCGCGGCCAGAATCAGCAGCGCTGTCGGCCACCCACCGATCCGCCCGCCAACCGATCGCCCGTCGAATTCCGCGGCGCGAGCGCTGCCGTATCCGTCCCGCTCCGATTCACGATGGACGACCATGAAGCCGAGGACACCGGACACCACAAGAAGTCCGTGGCCCGCGAGCGCGAGATAAGCGCCCGGACCCGCATCGATCGAACCCGCCGAAATCGGACGGAAAAGGTCCAAGCGGTTTGCATCGATTGCGTCGACGAACAATTGAACGTCGAGGATCGCCGCGCCGAGGGACACCGCGCCGATACCTGCCAGGAGTCCACCTGCGAAGGCGGGCCTGCGCCCCGAGGTGAGCACCGCAACCAGCGGCACGACGATCGTGCAGACGGCAGCGAAGAGAGCGGCGGAAGCAAGAGCCCCCGTCGTGTCGACCCCGCGGCCACTCCCGACTCCGACGACGGGACTGGCTGCCACTCCGACGGCACCGAGCAGTCCGATTACCGCCGCGAGTGGCGCCCCGGACTTCACTCCGGGGTCGTCGAAACGCGCCTGCGACGTAGTTCCAGGTGTTGTGGACACTCGATCGACGGTAGTGACTGAATGGACCGGTGATCCGGTTGTGACACGCGTGATCACGAAACGAGATGATTCGTCCGTTTTGCCCGGATCGACATATTCCCAGGTCAAGCTGTGAGGCACGTCACATAATCGGACAGGTTTCCGCTACGGCTTGCGCCCATCGCAATCATTTCGTTACCGTCAGTCGGTCTAAGTCACGGGCTGATCACGAACTCGAGGAGAGAACCGGCATATGCATCACCGCAGCCAGTTCACCGCTAGTAGGTTCTCGAACTCAGCTCCAGACGAGGTCACGACCACTTATCCAACGCACTCGGCCAGGCGTTACACCGAGACCAAAAGTTCTGAGATCTCTACCGATATGTTCACTCGAAATTCATCCTCCACGTCGTCAGATTCCGACTCTCACCAGTTCGTCGAGTCCGACGTGATCAGCACCCCCACTTACGCTTCCTCCGCACCGACAGTCGATGTCGAATCTCCGGTTCGCCGCAGCGGTGCTCACCGACTCCCCACCCCTCCCTCCGCTCTCAAGGGCCGCGCCGCCGTTCTGGCAGTTGCAGCCGGCGCGGTTGTCGCCGCGGGCCAGGCAGTTGTCAACGACGGTTCCTCTTCTGCCGCCGACCACTCGGAAGTTGCACTCGCCAACGAGTCCTCCGCGATCGGTACCACCGCAGAACCGCAGGCCGCTCAGTTCGCTCCGGCCACCTCCACGGCAGCCACCACCGAGGCCGACGCTCCGCAGGTCCTCAACGTCGCAGCGCCGACCGACCTCTCCCAGTTCAGCAACCTGCTTGCCAAGGGCCAGCGTTTCAGTGACGAGCGCGCAGCACGCGAAGCCGCTGCCCGTCGCCCGCTGTTCGTCCTGCCGGCAGTTGGCACGTTCACGTCCAATTTCGGCACCCGCTGGGGCACCCTGCACGCCGGCGTCGACATCGCCGCCCCGATCGGGACGCCCATCGTCGCCGTCGCCGACGGCAAGGTCATCGATTCAGGTCCGGCTTCCGGGTTCGGCATGTGGGTACGCCTACAGCACGCAGACGGAACGATCACCGTCTACGGCCACATCGACACGTCCACCGTCACGGTCGGTCAGCAGGTCATGGCCGGCGACCAGATCGCCACTGTCGGCAACCGCGGCTTCTCCACCGGCCCGCACCTTCACTTCGAGGTTCATCTCGCCGGCGAGAACAAGATCGATCCCCTCCCCTGGCTCGCCTCACGCGGCATCAGCCTCGGCGTCGAGCAGGACTGATCGCAAGCCCAACGCTTCTGATGAAAAACTTCCGGCCCGTACCTTTCCAGGTACGGGCCGGAAGTTTTTGCCTGTCTTCTACAGCTTGACCATCGGCACACCGCCGATGAGCATCAACCGCACCTTGCCCGCGCTACCGAAGTCGATGGTGACCGTCGCGGTGGGGCCAGTGCCCTTGGTTTCCAACACGGTGCCCAGACCGTACTTGTCGTGACTGACGCGGTCACCCGTGGCGAGGACCAGAACGTTGTTGCGGCCACGCGCGGCACCGAAACTGGGAGTCGACGCGGCCTTGCCGGACCCTCCCCCGTAGTTCTGCCCGCCGCCGTATCCCTGGCCGCCCTGGCTGCCGTAGCGGCTTCCGCTGCCGTAACCCGGCCTGCCGCTTCCGAATCCGCCACCGGTGCCCGGATCCTCACGGCGCCAGTTGATCAGGTCCTCCGGGATCTCCTGGATGAACCGCGACGGCGGGTTCTGGATCGGTTGCCCCCACGCCGAACGCATGATCGCGCGCGTCAGGTACAGGCGCTGCCTGGCACGGGTGATGCCGACGTAAGCAAGTCGACGCTCTTCGGACAGCTCCGCCGGATCGCCGAGGGCGCGCATGTGCGGGAACTGCCCGTCCTCCCAACCGGTGACGAAGACGACCGGGAACTCGAGGCCCTTGGCGGTGTGAAGCGTCATCATGGTCACGACGCCGTCGTCGGAGTCCGGCAGTTGATCGGCGTCGGCGACAAGCGATACCCGTTCGAGGAAGGCGGCAAGCGAACCCGGATCGGGTTCACCTTCACGCATTGCTGCGGTTTCCTCGTCGTCCGGATCGATCAGCCCGGCCGCGTTTCGCGCGTCGGAACTGAATTCCCTTGCCACGCTGACGAGTTCGTTCAAGTTGTCGAGTCGCGCGCCATCCTGCGGATCGCTGCTCGCCGCAAGCTCGGCGCGGTAGCCGGTGCGCTCGAGCACCGCCTCGGCAACCTCACCGATGTCACCGAGCTCGAACGGTTCGTCCTCGTCGGCGGCCGCTGTCGGTAGCAGGGCCCGCAGCCCGTCCATCATCTCGAGGAACGACGCGATGGCCTTCTGTGACCGCGTATTGAGCAGCGCCACTTTGCCTTCCGCGCCGTCACGGAGAGCGGCGGCGAAGCTGATGTTGCGATGCTCGGAGTGCACGGCGACGCAGGCTTCGGCTCGATCACCGATACCGCGTCGGGGCGTGTTGAGAATGCGTCGCAGGCTCACGGTGTCGTCCTCGTTGGCGAGGACGCGCAGATACGCGACGATGTCCCGAACTTCCTTGCGCTCGTAGAAGCGAACGCCGCCGACCACCTTGTACGGCACTCCGAGTCGAATGAAGATCTCCTCGAGCGCGCGCGAGGAGTTGTTGGTCCGGTAGAACACCGCGATGTCGGCGAACTTGGTCTCGCCCTGGTCCACCAGCCGATCGATCTCCGAGGCGACAAACGATGCTTCGTCGTGCTCGTTGTCTGCAACGTAGCCGACGATCAGTTCGCCTTCACCCGAATCGGTCCACAGACGCTTTTCTCGTCGACCGGTGTTCTTGGAAATCACGGAGTTGGCCGCAGACAGAATGTTCTGCGTCGAACGGTAGTTCTGTTCGAGAAGGATGGTCCGAGCATCCGGGTAGTCGCGTTCGAACTCTTCGATGTTGCGGATAGTGGCTCCGCGGAATGCGTAGATCGACTGATCGGCGTCACCGACGACGCACAGTTCGGCCGGGGCAACGGCGTGGTCGGACTCGCCGGCTCCACCGACCAGTTCACGCACAAGCATGTATTGCGCGTGGTTGGTGTCCTGGTACTCGTCGACGAGCACGTGACGGAAGCGGCGGCGGTAGTACTCGGCGATCTGTGGAAACGCCTGAAGAAGCGCGACGGTCTCACCGATGAGATCGTCGAAGTCGAGTGCGTTCGCCGCACGCAGCCGCTGTTGGTAGTGGCCGTAGACCTTGGCGATCAGTCGCGGAAGTTCGGCCGGATCCTGATCGGCTGCGACAACCGCCTCTTCCGGTCCGACGAGTTCGTTCTTCAGGTTGGAGATGTGAGTGGCGAGAAGGCGCGCGGAGAATCGTTTGGTGTCGAGCTCGAGGTCCTTCGAGATCATCGTCAGCAGTCGACGCGAATCGTCGGAATCGTAGATCGAGAAATTCGAGTTCAAACCGGGCAGGAGCGCCGCCTGTGCTCGCAGGATCCGCACGCAACTGGAGTGGAACGTCGATACCCACATGGCGTTGGCACGCGGTCCGACAAGAGCTGCCACACGCTCGCGCATCTCGGCCGCAGCCTTGTTGGTGAACGTGATGGCCAGGATCTGACCGGGGGTGACACCCCGTTCGGCCAACAGATAGGCGATGCGACGCGTCAGCACTGCAGTCTTGCCCGAGCCGGCGCCCGCGACTATCAGCAACGGCGAACCGGCATGGACCACGGCCTCGCGCTGTTGCGGGTTGAGACCCTCGAGGAGGGCGTCCGAACCCGCGTCGTGTCCCCGCGCGCCGCCCCCGTCGTGCTGGGAATGTCCGTCGTGCTCACCGAGTGCTGGGTACGTGTTCATCGCCTGTCCACGCTACCGGCGTCCACCGACACGGTCGTCAGTGCGTCCACCTGCTGGTAGAGGCACTTGGATTACCTGTGTCGAGCATGGCAAACTGGACGCTATGTTCAGCATTTCCGTTCGCGACAACACGGCCGACCCCGTCGGCCCGCTGTGGCGTTACTTTACGTGCCCCGGACCTCGGTGCACGTGATCTGAACAGCTCACCCGCCCCTGGTCCGAATCGGATCCGGGGCATTTTCGTCAGTGTGCCTGGATCGGTAACGACCCGAGCCGAGACCACGATCCACGCAGTAGGAAGAGGAGACGAATAGCAATGAGCACCCAGGCTGCAGCCCCCCATGGAAATACTGTCGATACTGTAAAAACTGCTCCGACAGACGTCGAGATCCCCCAGAGTGAGGCGGAGATCGACGAACTACGGAAAGAAATCGACCGTCTCGACGCCGAGATCCTCGCGGCCATCAAACGCCGCTCCGAGGTCTCCCAGATCATCGGCCGTACCCGGATGGCATCGGGTGGTCCGCGTCTGGTGCACAGCCGCGAGATGAAGGTCCTAGAACGATTCAACGAGCTGGGCCAGGAAGGCCACACTCTCGCGATGCTGCTCCTGCGCCTGGGCCGCGGACGCCTGGGCCACTAGCGCACACCCAGATCACTTGCGAACGGCCACATCGGATGCCTCTGGCAGTCCCGATGTGGCCGTTCGCGTGTGTATCAGCTCTCGAGCGCGATGTACTTCGTGTTCAGGTATTCCTCGATCCCCTCGGTCCCGCCCTCGCGGCCGAATCCGGATTCCTTCACGCCACCGAACGGCGCTGCCGCGTCCGAGATCACTCCGCGGTTGACGCCGATCATTCCTGATTCCAGTGCGTCGGAAACCCGAAGCGCACGGTCGAGATCCCTCGTGAAGATGTACGCGGCCAGTCCGAACTCGGTGTCGTTGGCGGCTGCGATTCCCTCGGCTTCGGTGTCGAAGCCGGTGATCGCGGCGACGGGTCCGAACACCTCTTCTTTCAGAATCCGCGCGCTGGCCGGAACGTCTGCCAACACCGTGGCTGGATAGAAGTACCCTTCACCACCCGGCGCTTCGCCGCCCAGTCGCACCTTCGCCCCGGCATCCACCGCATCTGCAACCAACTCCGCGACCGTGTCGAGCTGGTTCTGGTTGATCAGCGGCCCGAGCTTCGTCTCCGGGTCGGTACCGGGTCCCATCGTGAAAGTCGCCATCTTCTCGGTCAGCTTGGTCGTGAACTCTTCACGCACGGCGTTGGCGACGTGGAACCGGTTGGCGGCGGTGCATGCTTCGCCTCCGTTGCGAAGCTTCGCCAGTACCGCGCCCTCGACTGCCTTGTCGACGTCCGCGTCGTCGAACACCACGAAGGGTGCGTTGCCACCCAATTCCATCGACGTGCGGAGCAATCGCTTCGCGGACTTCTCCACCAGCATCTTGCCGACGCCGGTGGACCCGGTGAAGGTGAGCTTGCGCAGTCGAGGGTCGTCGATGAGAGGGCCGGTCACTTCACCGGATTTCGATGTCGGCAACACCGAGAGGACTCCGTCGGGCAACCCGGCTTCGGCCATGAGCTGAGCAAGCAACAACATCGTCAACGGGGTCTCCGAGGCGGGCTTGACGATGATCGTGCAGCCGGCGGCCAACGCCGGGCCGATCTTGCGGGTACCCATCGCCAACGGGAAATTCCAGGGAGTGATGGCCAGACACGGTCCGACCGGCGCCTTGGTGACAAGGATCCGGCCGTTGCCCGCCGGCGCCGGCGTGTAGCGCCCGCCGATGCGAACGGCCTCCTCGCTGAACCACCGGAAGAACTCCGCCCCGTACTTCACCTCGGCGCGACTTTCGGCGAGTGCCTTGCCCATTTCGAGGGTCATCAGCAGCGCCACGTCCTCGGCTCGCTCGGTGATCTTCTCGAAGACGGCTCGCAGGATTTCACCACGCTCGCGCGCAGGTGTGCTCGCCCACTTCGACGAGACGGCGACGGCTTCGTCGAGAGCGCGCAGCGCGTCCGCGGGGCTCGCATCGGCGACATCGGTCAACGATTTCCCGGTCGCCGGATCCGCCACCGGGAAGGTCGCGTTGTTCTCCGCGGGCACGAACCGACCGCCGACGAACAACTGGGTGGGAACTGATCGAATGAATTCGAATGTGTCCATGGGTTCCATGATGCTCGTCGGAGCCGCGTCCGTCTGCCCGCGAGCGAGACTCACGCGGAAGTTTCCAGCTTGTGCCACTAAAGTCGATGATCGTGAGCACTGACATCACCGGAACCTCAGCCTGGCAGAAACTGCGCGCTCATTACGCCGACATCGAAGGCGTTCACCTGCGAGAACTCTTCCAGGACGATCCAGCCCGCGGGCGAGAGCTGACGATCGACGCCGGTGATCTTCACATCGACTACAGCAAGCATCGCGTCAGCCGCGAGACTCTCGCGCTGCTCGTCGACCTGGCCCGCGAGGCCGGCGTCGAGGCACGACGCGACGCGATGTTCGCGGGCGATCACATCAACACTTCCGAAGACCGCGCCGTACTGCACACAGCGCTGCGTCTGCCCAAGGATTCTGCTCTGACCGTCGACGGTCAAGACGTCGTCGCGGACGTTCACGAAGTTCTGGACGCGATGGGCGCTTTTGCCGATCGTGTGCGCAGCGGCGAGTGGACCGGAGCTACCGGCAAGCGCATCCGCACCATCGTCAACATCGGCATCGGCGGTTCCGACCTCGGGCCGGTGATGGTCTACCGCGCACTACGGCATTACGCCGACGCCGGAATCAGCGTCCGGTTCGTCTCCAACATCGACCCTGTCGACCTTGTCGGGCAGCTCGACGACCTCGATCCGGAGACGACGCTCTTCATCGTCGCATCCAAGACGTTCTCCACCCTCGAGACCCTCACCAACGCGACAGCGGCAAAGCGTTGGCTGTTCGCCGGTCTGGGCAGCGAAGACGTCTCGGCCGTAGCCAAGCATTTCGTCGCAGTCTCCACCCACGGTGACCGTGTGGCGGAGTTCGGCATCGACACCGCGAACATGTTCGGGTTCTGGGATTGGGTCGGCGGGCGCTACTCCGTCGACTCGGCGATCGGCTTGTCGGTCATGTGTGCCGTCGGACCCGTTCGCTTTGCGGAGTTCCTCGACGGTTTCCACCAGATCGACACGCACTTCCGAAACCAACCGCTCGAGCAGAACGCGCCGGTCCTCCTCGGCCTCATCGGGCTCTGGTATTCCAACTTCTTCGGCGCACAGTCCCGCGCAGTGCTGCCCTACTCCAACGACTTGCTGCGCTTTCCCGCCTACCTGCAGCAGCTGACCATGGAATCCAACGGCAAATCGGTTCGCGCCGACGGCTCACCGGTGACCACGTCCACCGGTGAGATCTTCTGGGGCGAGCCCGGAACCAACGGCCAACACGCCTTCTACCAACTCCTGCATCAGGGCACCTGGCTGGTGCCTGCCGATTTCATCGGGTTCGCGGAATCCACCGACGATCTGCCTACTGCGGACGGCACGGGATCAATGCACGATCTGCTCATGAGTAACTTCTTCGCTCAGACAAAGGTTCTCGCGTTCGGCAAGACTGCCGAAGAAATCGCGTCAGAGGGCACTGCTCCGGAGCTGGTGCCACACAAGGTGATGCCAGGCAACCGACCGTCGAGCACTATCTTGGCGAAGGAGCTGACCCCCTCGGTCGTCGGTCAGCTGATCGCACTTTACGAGCACCAGGTATTTGTCGAAGGTGCTGTCTGGGGTGTCAATCCGTTCGATCAGTGGGGCGTCGAACTCGGCAAGACACAAGCCATGGAACTGGGGCCTGCGCTCTCTTCCGAAGCAACACCCGGCGACCTCGGCGACACATCCACAGATGCTCTGGTGCAGTGGTACCGCAGAGAGCGCGGACGGGCCTGACTCACGCGGCCGCCGGGCCGAACCAACTTTCCGTTGTGTACACGCGTCCGGATCGGTCGACGAGCCGAGCCCGAAGCTCTTGCTGTTCAACCCATTTGATGGCGCTTATCCCCCGGATCAACGCAGCTTCGCTCGCGGCGTACGCCCACACCGCGTCGTCAGCAATCACCGAGACCTGTGCCCATTCCGTGGAGGGCCGCTCCTGGTTCGGCTCCCAGGAGGGCAGCTCCAGCGCCCGCGCCGTCGCCATCGCGGTTCCGTTGATCAGTTCGACTTCTTCGCTGTCCGGCACCGGAATCTGCCAGCCACCAGCCGGTGCATGGCCGGCCGTGGCGATCACGTCGCCGATCCGCACAGCAACGCCGCATTGTAATTCGGCGGCGACGATCTGCGCGGCGCGATCGACGGTGTCGGCCTTGGCAACTCCGGTGATGTCGAACGACGCACCCCAGGGCGCGTACACCACGTCTCCGTCGAGCTGTACGTCCTCGAACGTCGGGGTCGGGTGCACCGGAGGGATGGATTCGTCCTCGGAGTAGTTGTCGGCAAGCGGATTGACTGCACCGCCGGTCATACGGGCAGCCCACAGCGCCGACCGCAGCAGAGCCGACATACGTCGTGTCACTTTGACCGGAGTTCCCTGAGCGAGGTTGACGGCGTGAATCTCGGCGTCTCCCCGGCGAAGGTCGCAGACCGCTTCGGTTTCGTCGATGGCAGCTGCGATCAACGCGTGCGCAGTAGGCAGCGCAGCGCCCTCGGTGACGTCCACCTCCACGGCGGAATCCCACATCGCCCACTTCTCGACACTGACCATGTCAGTCCTGCCCTTCGAACACACTGTGTTGTAACCAGTATGCGCCGGTCAGCAACCCCCGTGCCATAAAGCGCTTCCGAGGCCGAGGCACACATGCCGCAGGTTGAGCAGCGCACGGCGGGGACTGGATGGTAGATCTGTGCGACAGAATTGCCGCCCGGACTGTCGCCCTCCGTGTGTAAGACGTGTAATCCTCCAGTTGGTTCTGACATGCACCTGACTGCGACGACGTCGACTACTACTGGCGCAGCGGGCAATTCCGATCCGAAAGACGCAGAGTCGACGCTCGACATGTCCGGCCGACCGGCTGCGCTTCGAGCCCGGTCCGCCGCAGCAACACGCCCGGGCGGCGCTGATGTCACCGCATGAACCTTATGTCACCGCATGAAAAATGGGGACCGACGAGAAGCACTGTGTTCCAACGTCGATGACATACCAATCGGCCGCTTCAATGCGCGTCACTTTCGCAGGTGGACACACCTGAGCGCTCACTCTCGAGTGCAGCAAAATACGGGCCCACCACTGCGCGCGAGCGTCGAGCAGAGCACCGAGAAGAAGTCCCGAACACGCGGCGCGCCAACCGCCGGCACGACGACGCCCGGTGCCCGGCGGCAGCGCTTCGCACGTTACAGACCGAGCAGGAATGCATCGACACAAAATGGATAGGACCGGCTGAAAGAACCTGCAGCACAATGGCGTAACCACCACCGTTCGGCTTATACGCTACCGCCGTACACCTTGGCAAAACGAACGGTCAGTACGCGGCGAAAATCACATACTTTACAAAGTCTTTGGAATTTTTCTGCGCCAAATATCCGCAGGTGAAAGGACTTTCGACCAGAGTCCAGAATAACCGTGTCGTCTACTATGTGAAAACTGCGAAGTAGCTGTGACGCTGGGTCACGCTCGAGGGAGGAATTGTGACCGATTCATTCAAGGACCGTTTGAACGCCTTGTACCCGGCCACAGCACCGAGACTCACCAACGCACAAGTTGTGGAAGCCCTTTCGCAACGTGGATGCAAGATTTCGACACCGTACCTCTCGCAACTCCGGAGCGGTGTGCGCACGAATCCATCGGAGCAAGTCGTTTTGGCATTGGCCGATTACTTCGGCGTAGCAGCAGAGTACTTCTTCGGCCCGACACCTCGCCAAGATCCCGAACTGATTCCGGAAGAAGACCGTTCGGTTGTCGAGGAGTTCCACGACAGCGAATTACGTTCTCTGGCCATAAAAGCGGTCGATCTCTCCCCTGAATCGCAGGACTTGCTCTCATCGATTGCGGAGAAACTTCGCTCGTCCGAAGGACTCCCGGCCGTCCCTCCGGATTGCAGCACCTACACCCCACCGTTCACTCGCGACTAGTCCGGAGCGAAGTTCAGCGAGTCAGATCAGCGAGTCAAGCGGCCCAATAGTGCCGAAGCTGTGATGATTCCGAGCAGCGCGGCCCCGATCAGCACGCCGAAGTCGACGAGGTAGTCGGTCGGCATTCCGATCAGCAGACCGCGCAGCGCTGACACCTCGTAACTCAGCGGATTGATGCGACTGAGCCACTGAACCCACGTCGGCATGAGTTCGACCGGGTACAGAGCGTTGGACGCGAAGAACAACGGCATGGTGATCGCCTGGCCGATGCCCATCAATCGATCTCGTTTGAGCACGATCCCCGCGATCGCAACCGACAGACAGGCGAAGAACGCCGAGCCGAGGACAACGACAGCCACGACGCCGAGCAGCTTGATCGGGTTCCACGTCATGCTCACGCCCAGCAGCGCCGCTACAACGACTACGACCACGGCCTGGGCGACCGCACGGATACCGGCTGCAAATGCCTTTCCGGTGACCAGCGCGGCTCGTGGCGTCGGCGTCACCATGAGTTTGGTGAGGACTCCCGCGTCACGCTCCCAGATGATCTGGATTCCGTAGAAGATCGCAACAAAAAGCGCGGACTGCGCAATGATGCCCGGCGCGAGAAAGTCGAGATACGGTACGTCGCCAGTCGGGATCGCTCGGATATGACTGAACGTCTGACCGAAGATCACCAACCAGAGGATCGGCTGGATTGCGCGCGTGACCAATTCAGATCGGTCGTGCCGCAACTTCTGAACTTCCACGAGGCAGAATGTGTAAATTCTCGAGAGCAATCGAGCAAGACTGTTGGTAGTGGGATCAGCCCAAGCGGCGCGCTGTGCGACGGGCACTGCGGACATCGTGGAGACCTCCTGACTTGCCGCCGGTGAGGTCGTCGCCGGTGTAGTGACGGAATACGTCTTCGAGAGTGGCCTCCGGCCCCAGTTCGGCGGCCAACGCGCTCGGCTCGCCCACTGCACGAAGTTCACCGTGATGCATCAACGCAACACGATCACACAACTCCTCGGCTTCTTCCATGTAGTGCGTCGTGAGCAGGACGGTCATGCCGTATCGCTTCTGCATCTCCGCCACTCGCTTCCAGACGGATTCGCGGGCAATGGGATCCAACCCCACCGTCGGTTCGTCGAGCACCAGCAGCGACGGTCGGTTCACCAGTGCCTGCGCAAGTTCGAGCCGTCGCACCATACCGCCGGAGAAGCTCGACGCGAGACGCTCACCTGAATCGAGCAGATCCACCATCTCGAGCGCTTGGTCGACGCGCTCGCGTCGTTCGGACCGCGGAACGTCGTACAGTCGCGCGAACCAGGTCACGTTCTCGCGTGCGGTCAATGCGCTTTCGATCGAGAGCTGTTGTGGCACGTACCCGAGGTAGCGCCGAATGGTCATCGCTTCGCTGCGAACGGAGCGACCGAGAATTCGAATGTCACCCTCTTGCAGAGGAAGTAACGTGTTGAGCAACCTGATCGTCGTCGTCTTTCCTGCACCGTTGGGACCGAGCAGGCCGAAGCATTCCCCCGCGTTGACGACCAGACTCAGGTTGTCCACCGCCCGATGACCGCCGAACTTGTATGTGACCGAGTCGATCTCGACCGCGGGTGCGTCGGGGTCAGGCATGTGTACTGCTCGGCTCCTCCACCACTGCGTCAGCATCTCACTGCCCCCCGCCTTCCGATCCGGCTGCTGCCAGAGCGCTCGCCAATCGAGACAGGGCCGGTAGAGCAGCCTCGATACTTGCCCTGTCCTCTGCGGTCAGAGTCGACAATGCCTGACCGACAATCACACTCCGGCGATCACGCCACACCTCGACGCGGGCGCGCGCCTCGTCCGCGAGCACCAATCGCGCGACGCGGCGGTCGGCCTCGTCGGCAACGCGTTCGATCACTCCCTCGTCGACGAGCTGCCGCACCAAGGTGGACACCGTGTTTGCCGCGACACCCAATCGCCCGGCGGCCTCGGCCACCGACAGACCCGGGTTGCGCCGTAGCAGCCTGACGAGTTCGATCTGGGCGCCGGCGAGCGGTCGTTCCGCAAACGGCCGCCCCGACGCCTTCCTCGTGCCCCGGCGCAATTGTCCGAGCGTCTCCAGGACGTCATCCGAAAGCCTGTGATCTGCTCCGATTTCATCCATACCTCACAATAGCTCTGTAACAGAGCTATTGTCGAGGAATCCGGACGCCCGGCGTTTTCAGCTCGTCCGCAACGGGTATCCCCGATTGCTTGTCCCGAGCACTCCCGCCCAGAACGGAGACGTCATGCGCAGACAGTGGTTGTTCGCGACGGTTGCGAGTAGCGCCCTGATCCTCACCGGTTGCTCGCCCGACGCCCTCGATTCCGGGGACAGCGCAGACAACGTCACTGCCATTGCGACGTCGCTGTCGCCACCCGCCGCCGCTGATGCACCCCTGCTGAAGACCGCCGACTCCCCACTCGGGACGATCGCCGTCGACGGCGAAGGCATGACCGTCTACGTCTACAACCCGGACGAGGAGAACTCACAAGCCGGGTCGTGCGACGAAGCGTGCCTGCGTTACTGGCCGGCGGTCACCTCGGTGACCGATTCACCCATCGTCGAAGGAATCGACGCCGTCATCGACACTGTCGACGGGCCTGAAGGATCTTTCCAGATCACCGTCAACGGCAAGCCCGTCTATCGGTACCTCGACGACAAGGTTCCCGGCGACATGCTCGGACAGAGCGTCGGCAGCCTGTGGTGGATGATCGACGCCGCCGGCAACCCTGTGTTCAAGACCGAGTAGCCCTCAGTTGTACGGCTGCCGAGCGGTTTCGGGGTCGCCGTACGTGATTGCCCGTTCCCGACGCGTTTTCGACGCCAAGGTTGCGCCCCAGTTGAGCACCGTGCTGGCGCGGTTGCGGAAACCGGCGAGGAATGCGATGTGGATGATTCCCCAGGACACCCACCCGATGAACCCGGACAACTGGACCGGCCCTGCCTGAAGCAACGCGTGGCGTCGCGAAATGTAGGCCGCGGTTCCAAGATCGCGGTACTTGAATGGTTTTCGGCTGGGCACGCCGTTTTCGACGGTTGCCGCGATCCGGGCACCGGCGTGCCGACCACCCTGCATCGCAACCTCGGCCACCCCGGCAAGTTTGTCCCGGGACATGAGGTCGCCCACCACGTAGACGTTCGGGTGGCCGGGAACGGTCAGATCGGCTTCCACCTCGATGCGGCCACCGCCGACCTGCTTCACACCCAGCGCCGTGGCCAGTGCCTCGGCGAACGGCACCGCTTCGACGCCCGCGGTCCACAAAATCGTGCGGGTCTCGTACTGCCGCTTCTCTTTTGTCTTCTTGTCCGTCGTCTCGATGCTGGTCTCGCACACGTCGGTAACGTGTACTCCGAGGTGCGTCTCGACGCCGATCCCGTCGAGAGTACGTTTGGCGGCGGCCGAGAGCTTGCGACTGAACGAAGGGAGCACCCGATCGTCGCCGTGGAAGAGCAGCACCCTTGCCTCGTCCGGGTCTATGGACCGGAACTCGTTGGTCAGCGCGTGCATTGCCAATTCGCGGATCTGCCCGGCTAATTCGACTCCCGTGGGTCCACCGCCCGCCACGGCGAAGGTCAGCCACGGCCGACGTTCTTCCGCCGTCGGGAGCGATTCGGCCATCTCGAACGCAGCAATGAGACTGCGCCTGATCGCCAAAGCGTCGTCGAGGGTTTTCATGCCAGGCGCCCATTTGATGAACTCGTCCTGGCCGTGGTACGACAGGCGCATTCCAGCCGCCACGATCAGGTAGTCGTACGGCAATTCGAAGGTCGACCCGTCGAAGCGACTGGCAGTCAGTATCCCGGCGTCGGCGTCCACCGACTTGGCCTCGCCCAGAACGACGTTCGTGTTCTTGTTGTCCTCGAGCAGATGTCGCAGCGGACTTGCGATCTGCCCTTCGGAGAGCAGACCCGTGGCGCACTGGTAGAGCAGGGGCTGGAAGACGTGGCTGGTCCCTCGGTCGATCAGAACCACCTCGACGTCGGCCTTCTTGAGCCGTCTCGCTGCGTACAGTCCACCGAAGCCGCCACCGACGATCACTACGCGGGGCTTACCGTTCGAGATGTGGATGCTCATCAGACAAACCTCGCTGTCACGGAGTTGGGCAGGAATCGTAGGGCCGCATCTATCCCTTGCCACTTCAGGCCTGGTAGCGCCGCTCGTGTGGTTTCCTTCTCGATGGCGTCGACCATGGCACTGACGCCTTCGTCCAGACTGGCCATGAGCGCTGCGTCGTCGCCGGCGCCGGCGGACATGTCGGTCTTGATGAAGCCCGGCAGCAGGGTGGTGACCCGAATAGGTGTGCGCGCCAACTCGATACTGAGCGCCTCACCCAGAGCCGCTACCCCGGCCTTGCTTGCCGAATAGGCCGCTTTTGGCCCGGGTAGCCCCCGATCCGCGCTTATCGAGGACACGAGAACCAGGTGTCCGGCGTCCTGCGCGCGGAAGATCTCGAGCGCAGCTTCACACTGCGACAGCGCGCCGACAAAATTCGTCTGCGCTGTTGCAAGATTCGCGTGCGCTTTTCCGGTTCCGATCTTGGCGCCCTTGCCGAGCCCGGCGTTCACGATCACCCGGTCCAGGCCACCCAACTCGTCGCGCAGCTCACCGAAAACCCGGACGACGGAATCGTGTTCGGTCACATCGAGTTCGCGCACTGCGACGCTGATCGACGGGTACTGCGCCACCAACTCCCCTCGCAGCGTGTCGAGACGATCCGTCCGCCGGGCACACAGCGCGAGGTCGCGACCGGCCGCGGCGAATCTCCTGGCCATCTCCTCCCCCAGACCCGAACTGGCACCGGTGATCAAAATCTTCTGCCGCGTCATGGGTGCAACTGTAGCCACCATCGAGCTCTCGTACCCGGCAGTAACCGAGCGAACTCGGACCGATCCGGCATACCGTGGAGCAATGACCGACGAATTCGATGTCATCGTGATCGGCGGTGGGCCCGCCGGCGAGAACGCCGCCGCATACGCCATCGCCGGAAGTAATCGCACCGCCGCAATCGTGGAACACGAACTGGTCGGTGGTGAATGCTCGTATTGGGCCTGTATGCCCAGCAAGGCACTACTGCGCCCGGGGCAGGTCCTCGAGGCGGCCGACGCCTTGCCCGGGATCCCGGCCGGACCGCTGGACGTCGATGCCATTCTGAAACGGCGCGACTCGTTCACCCACAACCACGACGATTCGTCCCAGGTCGACTGGGCAACCTCCGCGGGCATCACCGTGATCAAAGGCCACGGGGTCATCGACGGCGAGCGAGCAGTGACCGTCGACGGGACCCGTAAGCTCCGTGCCCGCCAGGCCGTCGTACTCGCCACGGGAACGACCGCCACCGTCCCGAAGACACCGGGATTGCGCGAGGCACTCCCGTGGACCTCGCGCGACGCCACCAACCTGCACGAGGTTCCGTCGCGAGTGGCGGTCATCGGCGGCGGAGTGGTCGCAACTGAGTGCGCAACGTGGTTGTCGTCGTTCGGCGCTCACGTGACGTTGCTCGTGAGGGGCGATGCTCTGTTGAAATCAGCAGAACCGTTTGCCGGAACGATGGTGGCCGAAGCACTCGGCGCCCGCGGTGTGGACGTTCGACTGAGCACTGCCGTCAACTCGGTCTCACGCCCCGATGCCAAGGACACCGGCGAAGGTCACATCCACGGTGGACCCGTCAGCATCGAGACATCGTCCGGCGTGATCGAAGTCGACGAGGTCATCGTCGCGGCGGGCCGCGGGCCGACATCTGCCGATCTCGGCTTGTCCGTCATCGGCCTCGAGGACGGCAAGTACGTCACCACTGACGATCACCTCTGTGCCCAAGGTGAGTGGCTCTACGCCGTCGGCGACATCAACGGTCGTTCTCCCCTCACCCACATGGGCAAGTATCAGGCGAGAGTCTGCGGAGACGTCATCGCCGCGCGGGCCGAGAGCCGCGGACTCAGGGGACCTCGGTACACGGCGTCGGCGGACAACGGACAGGTCCCCCAGGTGGTGTTCACCTCACCCGAAATCGCCTGGGTGGGACGCACCGAGAAGAAAGCTCGCGACGACGGCTACGACGTCGAAGTCGTGGAGATCGAACTCGCCGTCGCGGGATCTTCGCTGCTGCGCGACGACTACTCGGGGCGCGCGAAGTTGGTGATCGACAAGGCCACCGACGTGATCCTCGGCGCTACCTTCGCCGGGCCCGAAGTATCCGAGCTGGTGCATGCGGCGACAATCGCGGTCGTCGGCGCCGTACCACTGGAAACTCTCTGGCATGCGGTGCCCTCGTATCCGACGGTCAGTGAAGTCTGGCTTCGATTGCTGGAGGCTCGCCGCTGACGCGCTCCCGAAGTACGTATAGTCGCGACATGGCGTCCGACATACTTGTGACCACGGCCGACGGCACCCTGCGCGGCCGCCGGGTGGGAAAACTTCGTGCCTGGCGCGGAATTCCCTACGCCCGGCCGCCGGTCGGAACACTGCGTCTGACGCGACCCCAGCCGGTCACGCCGTGGACCGGAGAACGCGACGCGACCAGGTTCGGCGACGCGTCTGTCCAACACAAGAAGGGGCTGTTGCTCGCGCCCGGGAAGTACCAGCCGAGCAGCGAGGACTGCCTGACGCTCAACGTGCTCGCCCCCGCGAACACCGGCAATACTCCGCGTCCCGTCATGGTTTTCATCCACGGTGGGGCAAACACCATCGGGACCTCGGCCACCGGCTTGTACTCGGGCGTGTCCCTCGTCGAACGCGGCGACGTCGTCTACGTCTCGATCAACTACCGACTCGGCGCTCTGGGCTACCTCGATTTCACCCCGTTCTCCACATCCGAGCGCGTATTCGACTCCAACCTCGGACTGCGCGATCAGGTCGCGGCCCTGCAGTGGGTGCAACGCAACATCGCCGCCTTCGGTGGGGATCCTGAAAAAGTCACGATTTTCGGTGAATCCGCCGGAGCCACCGCCGTCACCACCCTGATGGCGACTCCGGCCGCCAAGGGACTCTTTGCCGGCGCTATCGCCGAGAGTTCGGCTCCGGATCTGGTCTCGAGCACGCAGCGATCGCATGCCTGGGGCGCGCGTTTCGTCGAGATCCTCAATTCCGGCCTACCACCCGCGAAGGCCCTGACCTCGGCGACAGCCGTCGAATTGGGCAGAGCCGGAAGCAGACTGGGCGCCGAGGTACTCGCGAACACACCTGGACTACATCCCTTCGGACCGGTCGTCGACGGCGACTTCCTGCCGCGCTCCCCCTTGGACGCATTCAAAGAAGGATCGGCACACCAGGTGCCGATGATCATCGGCACCAACAGACGGGAGGGGACGCTGTTCCCGAAGGTGCTCGACGCACTTCCGACCAACCCGTCGCGCATCGACACCATGTTTGCCCTCACCGATCCCGAGGCCGGGAAGCGCATCCTCGCAACCTATCCCGGCTACCCGGACGAGCAGTCCGCGATCGACGTCGGCGGAGACGTCACGTTCTGGCACCCGTCCGTGGAGTTGATGCAAGCGCACGCACAATCAGCGCCGACATACGCCTACCGATTCGACTTCGCGCCGACGATGATGCGCTGGCTCGGCCTCGACGCCACACACGGATTCGAGATGTTTGCAGTCTTCGGCATCGGTGACACCCTTGTCGGGCGCGGCCTCACCCTTCCCGGCGGTCGACGCGGACTGCGCGCAGTCACCGAATCTGTTCAGGGACACTGGCTTCACTTCGCCGAGCACGGCTCGCCGCGCGGATCGTGGCCGCGCTACGAGGGGCAGGAGCGTCGGACCATGATCTTCGACGAGATCGTCCGCGTCGAGAACGATCCCAGACGTGAACAACGCTTGGCCTGGGCGGGATACAGCGGTTACCGTAGCCACGGCACCGACATCTCCCTACCGTGACGAGCCCCCTCGAGATCACTCTCGATTCCGGGGTCGTACGCGGGCGCCTCGATCGAGGACTGCGCACCTGGCGAGCAATCCCCTACGCAACGGCCCCGACCGGTCCTTGGAGATTTCGCGCACCGCAGCCGGTCGAGGCTTGGCATGGTGTCCGCCCGGCGGAAGCATTCGGCTCTCCGTCTCCGCAGCGCAAGAGCAACTTCGACGAGAACTCACTCTTCGTCAATGTCGTGGCCCCGCAGGTACCGTCGGATTCGTTGCGACCGGTCATGGTCTTCATTCACGGCGGCGCGTACAACGGCGGGAATCCGTCGACGCCCATGTACCGCGGAACGAGCCTGGTCGAACGTGGCGACATCGTCTACGTCTCGATCCAATATCGTCTCGGCGCGTTGGGCTACCTCGATTTCAGTGAATATTCCACTGCGGAACAATCATTCGAGACGAACCTCGGATTGCGCGATCAGATCGCCGCGCTGACGTGGGTCCAACGCAACATCGCCGCTTTCGGTGGCGACCCGAACGCCGTCACCGTCTTCGGTGAATCGTCCGGCGCCAACGCGGTCACCACTCTGATGGCAACGCCGGCGGCACGAGGGCTGTTCGCCCGGGCCATCGCTCAAAGTCCGCCGGCTGCTTCGGCATACGGAAAAGAGCGAGCGCACCGTTGGGCACGCGAGTTCCTCGAGATCGCACAGGCTCCGGATGCCGATCCGGCATCGTGGCTGCGCTCCGCTTCGGTGAAGGACCTGGTCGATGCCGGCGAAGAACTTGCGCGCCGCGGCGCGGACGAAGAACCCGGAACGCGGGCATTTGCCCCCGTGGTGGGTGACGACGTCCTTCCCGAACACCCGCTCGACGTGTTCGCCGCCGGACGCGCCCACCCCGTTCCGCTGCTCGTCGGTTCGAATCTCCACGAGGGAAGAATCTTCCCGCGCGTTCTCGACATCTTGCCTACCGACCCGGTTCGGATCGAGAAGATGTTCTCCCACACCACCCCTGAAGTGAAAGCACGTGCGCTCGCGGCGTATCCCACGTATCCGCACCGGTTTGCTGCCGCAGATCTCGGCGGCGACATCACGTTCTGGGAGCCCGCGATACTCTGCGCACAGGGTCATTGCCAGGTAGCTCCTACCTACAGTTACCGCTACGATTTTGCGCCTCGCCTGCTCAGACTCATCGGCATGGGCGCTACCCACGCCACCGAATTGCTTGCGGTCTTCGGGCGTTCGGATGCACTCACCGCGGCCTTGACAGCGGTCGGTGGGCGCCGCGGACTGACTGCGGTGACCTCCACCATGCAGCGCCACTGGATCCATTTCGCCCGCCACGGAGTGCCGGACCGGGATTGGCCCGCCTACTCCGTACCGGAGCGGCAAACAATGATCTTCGACGAGACGTCCCGAGTGGAGAACGACCCGATGGGTGAGCGTCGACGGGCTTGGATCGGCTACGAGCACAGGCGCTGAAGCCCGATCAGAAGAACTGGCCTTTCACGAAACCTGCGAGTAGGACGGCAAATCCGCCCACCTCGCCGAGAATCAGCAGAAACATCCCGAGGTGCAGGGGCGGACCGGCGGACTCGAACTGATTGTCGGTGTCCTTCATCGCACCGTGAGCGATGTAGCTGAATATCGCTGCGAGAAAGAAGAACACGACCACTGCGGCACTGGTCAGGTTGATCCACGTCGGCCACGCACTGATTTCGACGAACACCGCGATCAGCAGCGTCGCAAACGAGTACATCAGGGCAGCGCGGTGTGCGATGTCGACATACGGATGGGCGAGGTGATTGTCCGAAGTGGCCATCTGTCGGTATTTCCAGATTC
Source organism: Rhodococcus sp. SB1D (assembly GCF_048573875.1). NCBI lineage: Bacteria > Bacillati > Actinomycetota > Actinomycetes > Mycobacteriales > Nocardiaceae > Rhodococcus > Rhodococcus sp. SB1D. Next base: position 272,242 of record NZ_JBMAIQ010000007.1, on the reverse strand, counting down.
CCAGGCACAGGGAGAGAAGGAAGATCAGACCGGCCGCGAGAAGCGTCAGTGTCGTGTCGATCCCCAGCGTCATCTGCCCACCCCGCAGTGCGTTTCCAGCGAGTCACCGCTGGGTGATCCAGCCGAAGGCTTGTCGTAGACGACAACCAGCACCACCGCACGATCCGCCGACACCGACCGCATCCGGTGCGGCGTATTCGCGTCGAAGTACAAGCTGTCGCCGGCGTCGAGGTGCATCGTCTGCCCGGGGATTTCGAATTCTACGGATCCGGAGTGCACGAACACGAACTCCTCTCCCGTGTGGTCCATGAACTTGGGACCCATCACCGAGGCCGGATGAACCACGAACGGCTGCATGGCCTTTCCGACCAGTGAGGGCGCGATCGGATCGTAGACGGAAGACTGCACGGAGTTGGCCGGGTCGATCACGCGGTCCTTCGCGCGCACGATCGTCATGGCATTTCCCTCCATACTGTCCGAGAACAGTTGCCCCACATCGGCGTCGAGCACACGCGCAATCTTGAGTGCCACCGCGATCGACGGGGTACTGATACCCCGCTCGACCTTGGAGAGATAGCTCTTCGTCAGACCGGTCTGCTCGGCCAGGCCCTCGAGCGTCAGACCGGCGCGACGCCGATGTGTTCGCAAAAACGCTGCCATTCGGTTCCCCTCACGAGACTTTGTGTCATCACCCTACCAATACATTGACCTGCGGCGATCAGCGATGCAGGAATCGAGGGTTGCGCATTTCCGTCCTATATGACACTTTGTGTCTTATAGGTGACTGAATGTCATTGATTTCCGGGTCCCGAGAAAGGCACACCCCATGACCGACACGATGCATGCGAGCAAGCAGGAACTCATGGCCACCGCCGAGACGAAGATGCTCACCGAAGTAACGACAGGTAGTTGGACTCTTCGACAGAAGATCGCACTGACCTGCCGGGCACTGTCGGACGCCGGCCACGACTCCGGCCTTGCCGGACAGATCTCCGCCCGCGGTGGGCAGCCAGGAACGTTTGTCACACAGCGACTCGGCCTCGGGTTCGACGAGATCACCGAGGACAACCTCCTGCTCGTCAACGAGGATCTCGAAGTCCTCGACGGGGAGGGCATGCCGAACCCCGCCAACAGGTTCCACAGTTGGATCTACCGCGCACGACCCGACGTCAACTGCATCGTCCACACACACCCACTACATGCGACGGCGCTGTCGATGCTCGAGATTCCCCTCGTCGTCTCCCAAATGGACATCGCGCCGCTCTACGACGACTGCGCATTTCTCGCCGACTGGCCCGGGGTTCCCGTGGGAAACGAGGAGGGCGAGATCATTTCGGCTGCACTCGGCGACAAGCGGGCAATTCTGCTCGCCCACCACGGCCAACTCGTCGTCGGCAACACGGTCGAAGAGGCATGCTCTCTCGGGCATCTGATCGAGCGAGCGGCCAGACTGCAGTTGCTGGCGATGGCTGCCGGAGACATCAAGCCGCTACCGCCTCGCCTGGCGAAGGAGGCACACGATTGGACACTGACTCCTCGGCGCAGCGAGGCGAACTTCGCTTACTACGCCCGTCGCGCTCTCCGCAATCATCCCGACACACTGACCAACTGACTTTTGTTTCCCACCAACAGAACTGAGAGCCTCATGAGCAGCACCATCAAGGGAATCGTCGCCTATCCCATCACCCCGTTCGACCGGGACACCGGAGCATTCGACCCCAAGCCGCTACACACGCTCCTCGACAGCATGATCAGCAGTGGTGTCGACGCGATAGCCCCACTCGGCAGTACCGGCGAGAGCGCCTATCTCGACGATGCAGAGTGGGAGACGGTCGCTCGGGAGACTGTCGACTACGTCGACCGCCGAGTCCCCACCGTCGTCGGAGTGTCGGATCTGACGACGGCGGGAGCACTCCGCCGAGCATCGATCGCGGCAGACGCCGGAGCCGACGCAATGATGATCCTCCCCACGTCGTACTGGCATCTGGGTGAGCAGGAGATTCGTGAACACGTCACCGCGGTGGCCGATTCCGTCGACATTCCCACGATGATCTACAACAATCCGGCCACCACCGGGATCGACATGTCGCCGGAATTTCTCGTCGATCTCGTCTCCACCGTCGACGGCGTCACGATGATCAAGGAATCCACCGGCGACATCACCCGGATGAACCGCATCAACGAACTGAGCGGTGGCACGATCCCCTTCTTCAACGGCAGCAATCCTCTTGCACTGCAATCTTTCTCTGCCGGTGCAAGCGGATGGTGCACGGCAGCCCCGTGTCTGGCCCCCGAACAGGTGGTGCACTTCTGGCGTCTACTCGAATCCGGTGATCGGTCGGGTGCCGCCGCTGTGTTCGAACAGATCGAGCCGCTACTGAAGGTCCTCGTCAGTCGCGGACTGCCGTCGACGGTCAAAGCCGGGTTGGAATCTCTCGGCATCGACGCCGGCCTTCCCCGCCGGCCCCTGCTGTCCCTCGACGACAACACCAGGACAGCTTTGTCCGACGCTCTGTCGGTGGCTCGCGGTGTAATCGTCGCGTCGTGACCTGACGTGGGAGTGGGTTCCGGCAAGATGGGATGCACACCGACCGAAGGAGGGGCACCATGTCCGTAGATTCACGGTCTGCGAGGATCGCCGTCACCGGCGCGACCGGTCATATCGGCGGACTGGTGGCCCGGTCGTTGGCCGACGCCGGTGTCCCACAGCGGCTGATCGCACGGTCGGTCAACCGATTACCGCAGCTCCCCGGTGCCGATTCGGCCGAGACCACGTACGGGGATCAGAAGCGCGCTCTCGCGGCTCTGGCCGGAATCGACACCCTCTTCATGGTCTCGGCGGCCGAAAGCGCAGATCGTCTGGATCAGCACCGCACCTTCATCGACGCCGCAGCGGAGGCCGGGGTCAGGCACATCGTGTACACGTCTTTCCTCGGCGCTGCTCCGGACGCGACGTTCACGCTCGCTCGCGATCACTGGGTCACCGAAGAACATATCCGCGCTTCCGGGCTCGCATTCACCTTCCTGCGCGACAGCTTCTACCTCGATTTCCTACCCGCTCTCGCCGGTGAAGACGGTGTGATCCGCGGACCCGCAGGGGACGGTCTCGTCGGCGCGGTAGCGCGCTCCGACATTGCTGCCGTCGCTGTGTCGGTTCTGCAGGATCTGGATTCTCATGTCGGACAGACGTACAACCTGACCGGACGGGAGGCACTGACGCTCTCCGAGGCCGCGAGCATCATCACCGAAGTCACCGGCAAGCGAACCACGTACGTCGAGGAAACGCTCGAGGAAGCTTACGAATCGCGGGCGTCGTACAACGCACCCGCTTGGGAACTCGACGCATGGGTGTCGACGTACACCGCAATCGCGCAGGGTGAATTGGCGCTGATCACGGGCACCGTGGAGGACCTTGTCGGCCGGCCTGCGCTCACGCTGCGTGAATTCCTCACAGCAGAAACCGCCTGATGCCACCACGCAAAGCAACCACGGCACGCAAGGCTGCCGCAAAGAAGGCTGCACCGAAGAAGGCTGCACCCAAGAGGAACACGACCAGAAAGACCGCCCCGAAGAAGACTGTCGCAAAGAAGAGCTCACGCGCGACGATGCCGGATGTGCCGACTGCCGGCCCTGGTGAGAGAGTCTGGCTCCTCGACGTTCCCTTTCGGACGCCGGCGCCTGGTGCGCAGTTCGTCAAGAAATGGAAGAGCTACGCGTGGGTCGGTACGGAGTTGCCCGTAGAACTCGCTCCATTCAAGGCACTCCCCTTCTCTTATCAGCAGTGGGTAGAGGACGACATCAATGACAGCACCGGTGAACGTCCCGTTGCTGCACCCAAAATTCCTCGGCCCGAGCAGGTTTCGGGGGCTGCAGCCGTCGTCGATGCCGCTCGCGCCGGCAAACGCGGATTTCTGTTGGCAGACAATGCAGGCCTGGGTAAGACGCTGATCGCAGTGATGTCTGCCAAGACGATTGCCGAGGAGCGCGGCGAAACCAACATCCTCGTCCTCGTCGATCGACCCGCACAGATCACCATTCCGCATTGGCGCTATTCCATCGCCTCGGTGGGCGACGGTGGATTCCGCTGGTTGATCATGTCGCCTGACCAATTGAAGAAGCTGATCGCGCGAAACGGCCGCCCCAAGTACACGTTCGGTGTGGTGATTGCCGACGAGGCCCAGCTGTACAGCAACGACACACAGCGCACGGCGGCATTCGAGAAGGTCGCGCGCTTTTCGAATGCTCACGAGCAAGCGCCGTTCGTCCTGTCCGTGACGGCAACACCGGGACACACGCCGGCCGACCAGCGTTACCTGGCACCGCTTTTCGCGCAGCTGCATTCAGAACCTTCGGAGTACTGGTCCGACCTGGGCGCCAGGCTGGTCGAGTCCGGCCTTCCGCTGGACAAGTCCTACGGGAAGTGGACGTGGAGCGCAGAGGCGAAGGAATCACCTACTCTGCAATCTCGAGCGCTCGAGACCGTGCGTGGGTGGATGTCGAACAGCAAACCGCCCTTGATGATTCATCGACCGACTCCGTGGGGACCTGTTCCGCTCGACGGTATGCCGATCGACCTCACCCATGCCCAGCGCGCCGAGTACGAGACGGAGTGGGCCGAGTACGCCTACGAAATGGGATTGGCCCGCAAGAGTCGCAACATCGCGCGCGGCCGTGCGCTGGTTCTGCGCTACCGACAGAAAGCGGGCATGATCCGCGCCGAGTCGACGGCCCAGTGGGCGCAGGCGCAGGTCAAGGCAGGCAAGCAGGTGTTGGTGGCCGTCGAATTCGTCTCCACGGCAGGTGATCCACTGGTCGAGATGATCGAAGACGCCGGGATCTCGGTGGCAAAACTGTTCGGTGCGGTGCCGGACAAGGAGGGTCAACGTCTGCGGTTTCAACGCGGGGACGCACCGGTCATCGTCTTCAATGTCACGACCTCGATCTCGCTCCATGCCAACGAAGCACTCCCGGACGGCACTCACGCGTCCCCGTTGCCACGGACGGGAATCTTTCATCAACCGCGATACTCAGGGATCGCGGCAGAACAGACGTTCGGTCGGTCGCATCGCGACTACCAGACGTGCCCGTGGGTCATACCCTTCGGCGTGGGCACCAAGGAAGAGGACGTCGCCACGGTCATGTTGCGCAATCTCAATTCGGTCACAGGTCTGAAAGGTGGTGATCGATCCGGTCTGCGGTCGCTGTCCGAACTGCTCGGCGTCGAGTGGCTAGAGCCTGATGTCTTGACCTCGGAGGGTTGATCTTCCAACGACCGTCCAACGCGCACAAACGAACGGTTTCGGCGGTATGCCCCAATTCTACTCCACCAAAACCGAATTCGGCTGACCGCTTCATTCCTTTCGGGACCTTGGGACTCAGGTATCTGTGACCAGACGTGGCAGACTCTTTCGAGTCGAGGTGCACCAGCCTCGAAACAGTGCCGAGAATGCGAGGGGTCCGATGCGCAATATCTACCGGTCATTGATGCGCAATGTCGGCCATACACAATGGTTCTCGGATCTCGGCAAGGATCTGGTTCCGCTCGATCGAGCAGTGCAGAGAGTGTCGGGAGGCAAGCTCTCACTGGTCGGAGAGAACACCGTGACTCAGCTACTGCTCACCACGACGGGCCGTAAGACCGGCCGTTCTCGCACCACGCCACTCCTGTACGCACCCGACGGTGATGCGTTTGTCGTCGTCGGTTCCAACTGGGGGCAGGATACGCATCCAGCATGGACACTCAATTTGATGGCAAACCCCACCGCAATCGTGACAGTGAAGGGCGTCGAAATACCGGTCGGTGCGAGTCTGGCGGAGGGCGCCACGCGTAAGAAGCTGTGGGAGCTCGCGACCACCACGTGGCCGCCGTACGAAACCTACGCCGATCGAGCATTCGGGCGCCAGATCCGCGTATTTCGACTCCAACCTGTCAAATAACTGCTGCCGGGCGCAGGATGGGAAGGACCACCCTGCCGATCTCAGGAGCATTCGCGAATGTCCACAGCACTGACTCACGCAGAAGACACACAGATCACAGCTTCCAACGGGCGGATCGCACTGGAGCCGAACCCCCGCCGAATTCGAGCCTTCTTCGCTGGTCACGCCGTCGCAGACACCACTCGTTCGGTATACCTTTTCGAACGCGGCCGCCTGCCGATGTACTACATCCCCCTCGCGGACGTTCGTACCGAATTCCTCGTCCCGACGTCGACGACCACCCATTGCCCATGGAAAGGTGACGCCACCTACTGGACGATCGAGATCGGGGATCGCCGGGCCGAGGACGCCGTCTGGACCTACCCTGAACAGTTCGACGGTTCCCTGGATCTGAGTGAGTACGTCGCATTCTATTGGGATCGCATGGACGCCTGGTACGAGGAGGATCAACAGGTCTTTGTCCACGCCCGCGATCCATACGTACGTATCGACGCACTCCCCTCGTCCCGCCACGTCCGGGTTTTTGTCGGCGACGTACTGGTCGCCGAGACGAGACGACCCAGACTGCTCTTCGAAACCGGACTGCCCACGCGGTACTACATTCCGAGAATCGACGTTCACAGCGAGTACTTTGCGCCGTCCCCGACCACCACGGCCTGCCCCTACAAGGGCACTGCGTCGTATCTGTCGTTCACCGGCACAACCGAACTCGCTCCGATCGAGGATCTGGCGTGGTTCTATCCGTTCACTACCGCCGAAGCGTCCGGGATCGACGACCACGTGTCGTTCTATCCCGAACGCGTCGGCAAGATCCTGGTGGACGGTGCCGAAATCTGAAAGGTGCTGGAGCCGAGAAGGTGTGGGTGCCTACCCCACTGCAACAGGGGATTCCGGGATTCGCAGTTCAGCCGTCTCCAGTCGGCGATCATGCACCCACACCATCGCCGTTGCAACGGAGAAGACCAACCCGGCGATGCATACTCCGTTCCAGCCGTACGACTTCCACACCACTGACCCCACCGCCGAGCCCACGGCAGCACCGACGAAGTAGGTGGTCATGTACACGGAATTCACACGCGAACGCGCTTCGGGGACAAGGGCGTAGATCACGTTCTGGTTGCTGACGTGCACTCCCTGCAGCGCGAGGTCGGCAAGGACGATGGCAACGAGAAACCACACCACGTGGGTGGCACCGGCGACAAAGGGAAGCCATGACACCAAGAGAATCGCGATGGCGCCGCCGGTCGCCAGCTGACCCAATCCCCGATCGGCCAGTCTGCCCGCCACCGTCGCCATCAAAGCTCCCGCCACACCGAGTAGTCCGACCAAGCCGATTTGAGTGTCGCTGTAGCCGAATTCGCCGGACAGAAGAAAGGCCATCGTCGTGAAGACGGTGCTGACAGCAGCAAAAGCCAGTCCGCCCATGGCCGATCGGGTTCTCAGGCGCGGCAAGGTCGCAGCCAACTTCCCTACCGAAGCGAGCGTTGCGCGGTAGCTTGCCTTCGGGCGATCTGCGGAATCGGAAGGCAGAGATCGCCACAATGCCACGGCCATCACCACCATCAGCACCGCCGCAACCTTGTATACCGTCGACCAACCTCCCAGTCCGGAGAGGACGCCGGCAACGCTGCGCGCCAGCAGGATTCCGATCAGCAGTCCGCTCATGATCGTGCCGACCACCTGACCGGACCTCTCAGGTTCGGCCAGTGAGGCGGCAAACGGAATGAGCACCTGGGCGGCGACCGAAAAGACTCCAGCGACAGCGATTCCCACTGCCAGCGTGGCAAAGTTGGGCGCAAATCCGCTGACCGCTTGACCGGTCGCCGCCAGCAGCATGAGCCCTACCGTCAGCTTGCGTCGGTCCACCATGTCGCCCACCGGAACCAGAAGTATCAATCCGAGTGCATACGCGACCTGCGCGATGGTCACCGTCGCGGCCGCTGCGGAGGCCGACACATTCAGGTGATCTGCGATGGAATCGAGGAGTGGCTGGTTGAAATAGTTACCGCCCGCGCACAGGCCCGTCGCCGCAGCCATCAGTAGCACTATCGGTAGTCCGAGCCTCGGACGCGCGTCGCTTGAAATCATGTCGTCAAGCATGACCGCCTACACCGACGCGCGTCCAATAGATAGATATGCATGATCTATCTCCAGAAACGATAGATTGGTGCAATGGAACTACGTCACATCCGCTACGCCCTGGCAGTCGCGGAAGACAGACACTTCAGCCGAGCAGCGTCGCGGTTGCACGTTTCCCAGTCCGCCTTGAGTGCCCAGATCAGAGACCTCGAAAAGGAACTGGGAGTCGAATTGTTCAACCGGAACAGCCGAAACGTCGGCCTGACTGCTGCAGGCGAGGTTTTTGTCGCCCGCTCCCGCGAGGTACTCGGCGCCGTGTCGAGACTCGTCAGTGATGTCTCGGCACGGAGCAACGAGCAAGTGCGGTTGACGGTCGGCACCATCACCTCGGCGGGGCGCGTCGACGTCGGACGCGCGCTGGCAGATCTGACACGGCGCCACCCTGCAATCAACATCACCGCGCGACCGTACGGCAGTGAAGTAGTTATCGAGGGAGTCCGGTCCGGTGCAATCGACGTCGGCATTGTCGGATTGGCCGCAGGTCGCCTACCCAAGAGCTTTGCCGCCGCACCGCTGTGGAGTGAACCCACCGCAGCGTTCGTTGCTCCTGACCATCCCTTCGCCCAGGCTTCGTCGATCAGGCTCGAAGACCTACGCGATCACACTCTCGTGGACTTCGCCTCCGGCAGCGAGGCCCGTGTCCAAACCGACCAAGCCTTCGCCGAATCACAGGTCCCTCGGGGAAAAACACTTGAAGCCAACTCGGTAGACCTGATCTGTTCACTGACCGCCAACGGCCTGGGCGTAGGTTTGCTCCCCCAGTCCATGAGCGCCCTGCACCCCGAATTGGTCTGTATTCCGATCACCGATGCGCCGCATCGGATCGTCCACGCAATCACCGAACCCACCCATTCGTCGGCGCTCGCCCGCGAGTTCGTCGAACTACTCGCAGCGCAGTTCGCTACTTGAGCAGTTTCGACATTCGCCTGTCCGCCAACGGTTTACCGCCGGTCTGGCACGTCGCGCAGTATTGAAAAGAGCGCTCCGCGAACGACACTTCGCGTACGACGTCACCGCACACCGGGCACGGAAGTCCGGTACGAGCATGCACTCGCATCCCCGAGCGTTTCTCACCTTTGAGCCGGGCCGCGTCCTGACCTTCCGAACGCTCGATCGCGTCGGCCAGCGTAGATCGCATCACGGCATACAACGTCGAAATCTGATCCGGCGTCAGCCGCGACGAGGTCGCGAAAGGCGAGAGTTTCGCGGTGTGGAGGATCTCGTCCGAGTAGGCGTTCCCGATACCGGCGATCAACGACTGCTCGACTATCGAGTTCTTGATCCGCGCCGACGTTCCGCCCAGAATCTGTGCGAACTCGGCTTCGGTCACGGCCATCGCGTCCGGCCCCAACCGGGCGATGCCCGGAACCTCCTGCGGATCGTTCACGACCCAGACGGCGAGGCGTTTCTTGGTGCCGGCTTCGGTGAGATCGAATGCCGGCGTCAACCCTTCGGGTGTGAAGAAATGAACGCGCAGCGCCAACGGCCCCTTCCCCGGCTTCGGCGGCGTCGCCGATGGATTGTCCAGCCAGCGCATCCAGCCGGCACGGGAGAGATGCGTGACCAACCACAACCCGTCGCAATCCAGAGCCAGATGCTTCCCGAAGCGGGCGGCGCCCGTGACGTCACGCCCCTGCAGAGCGGTGATCGGCGGATCGAAGGTCTTGAGCACACTCAATGCAGCGATGTCGACGCGTCCCACCACTGCGCCGACCGCGTGCTGACGAAGGAACCCTGCCAGCGCTTCCACCTCGGGTAGTTCAGGCATGGCAACAGACTAACGCCGACCACGGACACTCACAGCGCGCTCAGTCCGTTTCCGTCTGCAGCACCACCGAATGCCCACCGCGTGCCTTCGCGGAGTACATCGCCCGATCCGCTCGCCGCAGCAGAGTCGGGTAGGTGACCAGCGCATCATCCGCTGATTCGAAAGGCCCTGCGATCTTCGCGATTCCGACGCTCATCGCCACCTCGGGATGATCGGGCGAGGTGATCGTCGAACGGAGTAGCTCATGTTCGAGTCGATGGAACGAGCGTTGATCGACCGAATCGACGATGACGAACTCGTCGCCGCCTATCCGTGCGATCAAGGCCGCCGGGCCGGCGCATTCGACCAGTCTCGATCCGACTTTTTCGATCACGGCGTCACCGACGGTATGTCCGTACTCGTCGTTGATGGCCTTGAATCGATTGATGTCGACGGCGGCGACTACCAAGAGCGCCGAGTGCGTGTACGACCGCTCCAGCAACAGTCGTACTTCGTCGGCCAGTCCCCTCCTGTTGAGCAGTCCCGTCAGTGGGTCCAATTGCGAGTTCAACGCGTCGGTGCCGAGGATGGAGAAAATGAACTGACAGGCAAAGGGAATCACGTAGATTGCCGCGCCGACCAGTACTACCAACGCGACCAGAACCGGAACATCCACATCGTTTTCGACCACGGCCGTACGTGTCACGATGCCGATGACCACGACGAATACCCACAACATGTGAAGGCTCTGTATTCGAGCATTGTGGAAGAACGCGATGTATCCGCCGATCACCGAGAACATCACGGCGTGTGCCAGTGCTGCAAGTGGATTGGAGTACAGCAGCATTGCGGCCGCTATTCCCACTTCCGAGTAGAGCACAAAGGCGTAAGACCAGGAACGGGAGAGATTTCGCCTCGTCGAGAGGGCGACGGCCATCATCACGGTTATGACCATGATGACTGCGTTCGCGGAGCGCGCGTGCGCAGTGGTCGGTCCCTGTGGACTGAAGCGAGTGAGGAACATGATCACGGTGACCAGTACCAACGAGCAGACGACGAGAAACCGCGAGGCGACGGTCAACCCTTTGTCCGCGAGATAGCGATTGAAGGTGTCGAATTGGTCCGGACGCCGATACCAATCGACAAGTTGAGAAGAGATCAGCCGGAACGCGGGACCCGAGAGCGGTCGTCGAGACGCCACGGCGTCCGAACGCTCAACACTCTCGGCAGATTCCATAGTGTCAGGGTAATCCAGTCAACTCCCCGCAATCAGACAATTTTCACTGTTTGCCGTCCCACATCACAACCTGATCGCCGCCGGCGGCCTTCGCGCGGTACATCGAGGCATCGGCTACTCGAAACAATTCCGTCAACTCCTCGTCGGAAATAATCGACGACCATTCGGCAGAGGTGATCGCGACTCCGACGCTGGTGGTCACTACCGGATCACGATCGTCGATTCGCAAGTGCCTTCGCAGATTGTCTTCGAACGCAGGCGCTGCGCCGACGTCTATCGTGTCTACCAACACGAACTCGTCCCCACCGAATCTGGCGAAGAGCGCCTTCTCGCCGCCGCACCACCGCAGTCGATCAGCAATCTGGCGAAGTACGAGATCGCCTTCTTCGTGCCCCTGTGAGTCGTTGACGCTCTTGAACGAATCGACATCGACAATCGCGACGACATACGACGACTTGCTCGACGCATGCCCCGTCGCCCCCATTTCGACAACAGCTCGCTGCAGCCCGCGCCGATTCAGAAGCCCTGTCAACGGATCCACATCCGAACTGTCCGCGTCGGAGCCGAGAAGTGAGAGGACGAACTGGCAGGCGAACGGGATGACCACGATCCCGGTGGCGATGATCAGGCACAGTGCTGTGGCCAACGCAGGATCCGCGTAGACCGCAACCTTTCGGCCGACCACTGCCAGAACCACGATGGACAGCGCGATGTGAACCGCCTGGAGTCTCGCGTTGTGAAAGTACGCGATGTAACCACCGATCAGTACGAAGAGCACACACTGGATCAACCCGATGAAAGGGTCGTTGTTCAAGAACACACCGACGAATACGCCGACCTCGCAGTAGGCGACAAAGAAGTACGACCACCGACGCGTGATTTCGGGCAGAAGGCAGAAGAGCACGATCACCGCAATCGTGACGGCGATGATAACGGCGTTGACGACGCTGGTGACGTGGTTGTGCACGCCCGCGTCGCTGAAGCGCAGCAGAGTCATCGCAATGATGACCGTCGTCAGCGAGCCGATGACCAGCAATCGGACAGCTAGCTCCAGGCCCTTCGTGGCGAGGTATCGATTGAAACTGTCGAATTGATCAGGACGCCGATACCACTGAACCAGAAGGTCGAAAGCCGACTTCACAGCTGATTTTTCACGGCCACGCGGCGCGGGCAAAATCGACTGCAGTCGGTCCTGCCCGAACGATGTCATGCGCAGATCATAGGTGCGCAGACCGTCGTTCGGGATCAAGAGTGCAGGATCAAGGCGGCAAATTCGGGGTCGGTTGTCAGCGCCGAACGAGGTACGTATCCATGATCCAACCGTGCTTCTCACGCAACTCCGCCCGGCAAGCGACGATCCGATCTTCGACGTCACGCAGTTTGCCGGAAATCAACTCCTCGTCCGGGGTCCCGAGGTACGCGCCCCACCAGATCTCGGCGTCGTTTTCGCTTACCTGAGTGAAGGTGCAATGCGCGTCGAGCATCACGACGGCATTGTCCACGCCGTCGGGCAATCCCTCGGCCAGTTTGCGGCCGGTCGTGATGTGGATGGGTTCGCCGATTCGGTTCAGGACGATCCGGTGTTGTGCAGCCAGCGACTGCACGCTGGTGATTCCCGGGATGACGGAGTAGTCGAACGAAACTCTCCCGCGAGCGAGCACGCGCTCGACGATCCGCAGAGTGCTGTCGTAGAGGGAAGGGTCACCCCAGACGAGAATCGCGCCGACGCCAGGTTCGGCCGCGAATTCCGCTTCGAATTTCGCGGCCCGACGCTCGTGCCAGTCCTCGACGACGCCCTCGTAGTCGGTCGGGGTTCGGTCCCGCGGCGGGTCCGTGATCTCGACCACCTTGTAGTCGAGGTGAACGTGCTCGTCGAGGATGCCGGTGCGCAAGTCGACCAGGGCCTGCTTCTCGTCACCCTTTCCGATGATGAAGAAGGTATCGGCCCTGTTCATAGCCTTGATCGCCTGAACCGTCACCTGGTCGGGATCACCAGCACCGATACCGATCACCAAGAGTTCGCGCATGTGCCGAGGCTATATTGCCGTGCGCCTTTATTAACCGCCGGAGGTTAATAAAGGCGCACAGCAGGGCAGGCCCTAGACTGATTCCCGTGACTGTCTCCACTGCTTACGAAGACCTCCTCCGGCTCGTCATGGAGACGGGTACCGCCAAATCCGATCGAACCGGAACCGGCACCCGCAGCATCTTCGGTCACCAGATGCGTTTCGATCTTGCCGACGGCTTTCCGCTCGTCACCACCAAGAAGGTCCACCTCAAGTCGATAGTCAACGAACTCCTGTGGTTCCTGCGCGGCGACTCCAACGTGGCGTGGCTGCACGAGCACGGCGTCTCCATCTGGGACGAGTGGGCCGACGAGAACGGTGAACTCGGCCCCGTCTACGGCGTCCAGTGGCGTAGCTGGCCCACCCCTTCGGGCGAGCACATCGACCAGATCACGCAGACCGTCGAGACCCTGCGCTCCAACCCCGATTCGCGGCGGATCATCGTTTCGGCGTGGAACGTCGCCGACATTCCGCAGATGGCCCTGGCGCCGTGCCACGCTTTCTTCCAGTTCTACGTCGCCGACGGCAAGCTCTCCTGCCAGCTGTACCAGCGCAGCGCCGACATGTTCCTCGGCGTTCCGTTCAACATCGCCAGCTACGCGCTGCTCACCCACATGATGGCCCAGCAGGCCGGACTCGACGTCGGCGAGTTCGTCTGGACCGGCGGCGACTGCCACATCTACGACAATCACGTCGACCAGGTGACCGAGCAGCTCGGCCGCGAACCGCTGCCGTTGCCGACCCTGAAGCTGAACAAGCGCGACTCCATCTTCGACTACACCTTCGAGGACGTGGAGATCGTCGACTACCAGCACCACCCCGCGATCAAAGCCCCGGTAGCGGTCTGACGATGACCGATCGCACAGTCACCCTCATCTGGGCGCAGGCCCACGGCGGCGTCATCGGCGCCGACAACTCGATCCCGTGGCGCGTGTCCGAGGACATGGCTTACTTCAAACGCGTCACCATGGGCCATCCGGTAATCATGGGGCGGCGCACCTGGGACTCCATTCCATCGAAGTTCCGTCCGTTCAGCGGGCGTCGGAACATCGTCGTCACACGCGATCCGCAATGGCACGCCGAAGGCGCCGAGGTAGTCCACAGGCTGGACGACGCCCTGGCGTTGCCGGACGGTGACGTCTTCGTCGTCGGCGGCGGGCAAATTTATTCGGCTGCACTGCCATTCGCAACGCATCTACTGGTGACCGAGATCGACCTCGACATCGCCGGTGATGCTTTTGCTCCCGAGATCGGCCCCGAATGGAACCTGAAATCCGACGAGCCCTGGCAGACCTCGGAGAAGAGCGGCCTGCGCTTCCGCTGGTTGGAGTACACGCGCTGACCGACTTCCGCCGATAACGAGGCACCTCGCGAGTGAGTCGGTCATACTCCAAGAAGGACATTCACCGCTTCCGAGAGGTCTTCGATGGACAAGAAGTCACTGACCGCTCTCGCTCGCCAACAGTTGAAACTGGCGGGCTCGGCGACCAGCGGTCGCAGTTCACAAACCGTCTACGGTGGCCACCAGCGCAGCCTGCGACAGACGGTGATCGCGCTGAGCGCCGGCAAGAGCCTCGCCGAACACGACAGTCCGGGCGAAGCCACGTTGTTGGTCCTGAGCGGGAAGCTGAATCTTGTGTGTGGGAGCGACCAGTGGAAAGGATCCACGGGTGATTTCCTGACCGTCCCGGCCGACCGGCACAGCGTCGAAGCGCTCGAAGACGTTGCATTTCTACTGACCGTCGCCATGAAGGGCTGAAATCGGTAGCGTCTTCCGCGTGAGCGAAACCGTGATCGAAGTGTCCGTCGTCGCAGCCCCGTCCGTACTCTGGCCCGCGCTGCGCGACCCGTCGCTGATTCGACGTTGGTTCGGCTGGGAGTACGACGGACTCGACGACGAAATCAACCAGATCTACTCCACCGCTGAGGCCGACCCCGAAGCGTTGACGCTGAAACTCGGAAACGGTGACCGTTTCTCACTTCGCGAACAGGACGGCAAGACGGTCGTCCGCATCGATCGGCCGGCCAAATCTGCCGACGACGACTGGTACGACGACATCACCGAGGGCTGGACGACATTCCTCCAGCTGCTCCGATTCGCAGTGGAGCACCACGGACTGGCCGAGCGTAAAACCATTTATCTCGACGGCCTTCTGCTCCCCGGTGAGAACGTGGCAAGCGTCCTCGGGCTCACCGAAATCGAATTGGAAGCGGGAAGTCGGTACGCGGTGACAATCGCTCCCGGCGACTATTTCGAAGGCGTCGTCGACTACGCCACCGACCACCAATTCGGGCTGACAGTCGAGGATCTCGGCCCTGGCCTGCTGTCTGTCGCCACCCAGTCGGTGACGGCGCAGCGGCCCGACGGAGGCATGTCCATCCTGCTGACCACCTACGACCTGAGCGATGACGAGTTCGACGAGATCAAGCATCACTGGTCGTCGTGGTGGGAAGGTCGCCGCCAGGAGAGCTGACGTTCGGTGAGGCGATATGCTTCGACCATGGTCGAAGCTTCGGGTCACAGTCCGGCACGTACGTTCGGCGAGTTGCTCGACCGCCTGGGCGATTCCAATGCCGACATACCGACACTCCACCGCCTGCTCGAGGCGGTCCTGGTGGTCGGCTCCGGCCTGGACCTCGACCTGACGCTTCAACGGATCATCACCTCTGCGACAACGGTTCTGGATTGCCGCTACGGCGCCCTGGGGGTCGCGGCGCCGGGGGGGCGGGCTCTCGGAATTCGTGTACGAGGGAATCTCCGGGTCCCAACGCGCGACCATGGGACATTTCCCCGAAGGTCATGGCGTGCTGGGTGTTCTGATGAATCACCCGCAGACTTTGCGTGTGGCCCATCTCGGCGACCATCCCGAATCGGTGGGATTCCCCGCAAATCATCCACCGATGGAGAGCTTCCTCGGAGCGCCGATCATGATGCGGGGAAAGGTGTTCGGAAGCATCTACCTGACCGAGAAACGGGGACAGGCCGAGTTCACCCAGGAAGACGAGGTCATTCTCGAAGCCCTCGCCATCGCAGCCGGTATCGCTGTGGAAAACGCCCGACTGTTCGAGCAGTCACGAACTCGTGAAAGATGGCTCACCGCAACATCTGCCATCCGCTCGCGGTTGCTGGCCGGTGACTCGCTCGAGGACGGCCTGCAACTTCTTGCCAGTCGCGTTCGGGACCTGACCGGCGTCGACGACGTGATCGTGGTGATCTGCGAGAACGGCTACGCACAGGTTCACGCCGCGGCCAGCGCCCGGACCACGTCACGTGGAGTCAGAATCCCGGCGACCACTTATCCGTTCGACGTGGTGCGGAGCACTCGAAAGCTACAGGTACTCACCACTTTAGGCGCACTCACCGAACTGGTGCCGTCGGCTGGGAGTGCGGTCGTGGCACCGATGTGCGTCGCCTCGGGTGTAGTCGGCGCGGTCATCGTGGCGTCGAATTCCACCAACACACACTGGGATCACGACGAACTGACCCGGATCGAGTCGATGGCCGAACTCGGCTCCGTTGCAATCGAGTTCGACGAGAAACAAAAGGCGCAACGCCTGTTGTCCGTTCTCGCCGACCGCGACCGCATCGCACGAGACCTGCACGACAACGTCATCCAGCGACTGTTCGCGAGCGGAATGAGCCTGCAGAGCACGCTTCCGGACGAGACCCTCCCGGAGTCGGCGCGCGCGATTGTCAAACGATCTCTCGAACAGCTCGACAAGACAGTCCGCGAGATCCGGACAACCATCTTCGATCTGCAGACTCCGACAGCCACCGATTCGTCGAGCCTGCGCCGACGCCTCCTCGATGTCATCGGCGACGCCACCGCACAGTCCGCGGTGACCCCGAGCGTCCAATTCTCCGGCGCCATCGACACTCTGGTGAATCCCGGGATCCACCAGCACGCCGAAGCCGTGCTGCGTGAGGGGTTGAGCAACGTCCTTCGGCATGCACACGCACGCCACATCACCATCGCTGTCACCGCGGACGTCGAATTTGCGATCACGATCGAGGACGACGGCGTCGGACTCCCCTCCGACTTCCACAAGAGTGGACTGCACAATCTGGAGCGCCGCGCCGAACATTGCGGCGGTACGTGCACGATCGTCAATCACGATCCGAGCGGTGCACGCCTGCTCTGGCGAGTACCGCTCGGTCGCACCAACTCGAATCGACCGAAATCCGGTCGTTAGATCCTAGCGACTGCCGCTACGGATTTCGGTCGCCAGCACCGCAGCCTGAGTACGACGCTGCATGCCCAGCTTCGAGAGCAGACGCGTCACGTAGTTCTTGACCGTCTTCTCCGCGAGGAACAATCGCGCGCCGATCTCCCGGTTGGTGAGCCCCTCTCCGATGAGGTCGAAGACTGCTCGCTCCTGATCGGAAAGTTCGGCCAACGGATCAGCTGTACGGTCGCTGCGGATCCGCTGCATCAGCGCCTCGGTTGCACGACTGTCGAGCAGTGAACCGCCGCGCCCGACTGTGCGGACTGCAGCGACCAGATCGGTTCCGAGAATCTGCTTGAGGACGAATCCCGAGGCCCCCGCCATGATCGCGTCGAGCAACGCCTCGTCGTCGGCGTACGACGTGAGCATCAGGCAGCGGAGGTCGGGAAGCATCGAGCGGAGTTCTCGGCACAGTTCGACGCCGTTGCCGTCAGGCAGGCGTACGTCCAGAACAGCGACGTCGGCGTTGCTCTGCGGTACCGCAGCCAGCGCTTCCCCCACGGACGCCGCCTCGCCCACCACCACGAAGTCCTCGACCCCACCGAGTAGGTCGAACAATCCGCGTCTGACGATCTCGTGATCGTCGACCAGGAATATCCGCGTTGTCATCGAACCCCTCCAAAAGACATCTCACGTCGAACGGTACCGGAGACGGTGGACTCAGAACTCATGGAATGCATTCTCTTCACTTGTTGACGTGCCGGACGATGAGAACCGGGCAATCCGCGGTGTGCAGGAGCGCCCGACTGGTCGATCCGAGGAGCATTCCTGCGAATCCGCCGCGCCCGCGACTGCCGACGACTATCAACTGCGCCGTCTCCGCGTATTCGCTCAGGACTCGGACCGGACGGTCACGCGCGACGACTCTTTCGACGACGACGTCCGGGTAACGCTCGGTGAATCCGGCCAATTGCTCGGCGAGGACAACTTCCTCACCCGTCTGGATGCTGCTCCACAGGGGGTCGTCGGGGGTGGCACCCAACGAGGGCTGCACACTCACGTCGCTCCACACGTTGACGGCAATCAAGGTGGCGCCCCGCGCGGAGGCCTGCTCGAAAGCGTGCTCGACTGCCTCGATGCTGCTTTCGGATCCATCGACACCGACGACGACGGGGCCCTCGGTCGGCGGTCGACCGTCGAGCGTCCGTCCTCGGACAACTGCAACCGGAGATTCGCCGTGCGAGACAACCGAGACCGTCGCAGAACCGACGACCAATCCGGTGAATTCGCCGTGCCCGCGAGGGCCGAGCGCAATGATGTACGCGCCCTTGGACAATTCGATCAGGCGATCGGAGACGCTGCCGTCGAGTAGTTCGGTGACGATCTCGAGGTCGTCGTCGATGCTTTGCCGCGCGAGAATCTGTGCGCTGTCCAGACGAGCGGTGGCAGTGCGCCGCAGTTCGTCCTTGAAGCTCTCGGCGAGGTAAGGCTCGGAGTAGTAGAAGGCTGGGATGTGCACCACCGTCGCGATGTGGAGTGGTCGACCGAGCGCCACCGCGGTCCTCGCCGCCCAGACGACAGCCGACGACGCCGATTCCGAACCGTCTACCGCTACGACGACGGGTTTGGTTGCACTCATGTTCGTCCCTCCACAATCGACCACAGAATCTCTTCGCCCTCACACTATTGCCCAATGACGGCAAAAAGGATTCATCAGCCGACGCGAGTCCCGAATCGGACATTGGGTGTTCGGGTGGACTGCGGCAACGGCCCCGCCAACATCCCTTTCGGGCGTCAACGAGGCCACCGGTGCCGGATTCGCACGCAAACCCTGGCTACTCGATCCACGTTAGGTGAAGAACCCGACCGGTCAGAAGTGAAAAAAGTCCTGTCAACAAGCGCCCAAAATCGGGTTTCGTACGCAGGAGATCCCGAACCACCTGCTCTGCTGTGCGCCTTTGTTAACCGCCGGCGGTTAATAAAGGCGCACAGCAGGGTCAGTCACAAATCTTGCGGAACTTCTCGATCAGCTGCACTCGGCCGTTGCGGTCGGCCGCCAACGGCGTGACGTTGAGCGTCGTGACACCGGCTTCGGCGAAGGCTGCGACGCGTTCCTTGACGTAGCTCTCGGGACCGATCAACGACACGGCGCGAACCAGTTCGTCCGGCACTGCTGCTGCGGCTTCGTCCTTCTTGCCCGCGAGGTAGAGATCCTGGATCTTCTCGGCGGCCTCTTCGTAGCCGTAGCGCACCGCGAGATCGTTGTAGAAGTTCTTGCCCTTGGCGCCCATGCCACCGATGTAGAGCGCAAGGCTCGGGCGTACCCAGTCGAGCATGTGGTCGACGTCGTCACCGATGGCCAGTGCCGGCGACGCGTACACCTGAAGCTCACCGAGGCTCGGATCGCGCTTGGCCTTGCCCTTGGCGATCGGCTCACCCCACACGCTTGCTGCCTTCTCCGGATGGAAGAAGATAGGTTCCCAGCCTTCGGCGATTTCCGCCGTCAGCTCGACGTTCTTGGGTCCGAGCGAAGCGATCAGGATCGGGATGCGCTCACGCACAGGATGATTGATCAGCTTGAGCGGCTTTCCGAGTCCGGTGCCCTTCTCGGCGGGGAGGGGAACCTGGTAGTACTTGCCCTGGTACTCGACCTTCTCGCGGCGCCATACCTGACGGCAGATCTCGACGACCTCACGTGTGCGTCCCAGCGGAGCGTCGTACTTGACGCCGTGGAACCCCTCGATCACCTGCGGTCCGGAAGCGCCCAGTCCCATCACGAAGCGACCGTTGGAGACGAAGTCCAGGCCCGCCGCCGTCATGGCGGTCAACGAAGGGGTACGGGTGTAGATCTGAAAGATCCCCGAAGCGAGTTCGATGGTCGACGTCTTGGCCGCCAGGTAACCGAGCTGGCTGACGGCGTCGAAGGAATACGCCTCCGGGACGAAGGCGATGTCGAGGCCCGCCTTCTCCAGGTCACCGACCTCTTCGACGGTTTCGGCGAACCCGCCGCTGTAGTTCAAACCCATACCGATACGCACGTTGTAACCCCAATCCTGACGATTGCTGCCGTGTGCGATGCGCACACGAGCAGTGGTACTCCCATCGAACACTTACTCACATCGAACACTACGGAACCTGAGTCCGCATTCATGTGACTACCCCGTTCATATTCGATGACCGAAATGAACGGGGTAGTGGGAGAGCCTGTCGAGGGTCAGGATTCTTCGGGGCGAACCACCATGACGGGGCACTTGGCCGAAGCGATCAGGGTGTTGCTGGTCGAGCCGAGCAACATGCCGCGGAATCCACCGCGACCACGGCTTCCGACTACGACGAGCTGCGCTTTTGCCGACCAGTCCAACAGCCGTCCGCGTGGGTTGTCGAGGTATACCTCGCGCCGGACCTTCACGTCCGGGTATTGCTCGGACCATCCAGCCAAGCTCTCGCTGAGTACCGCGTGCTCTTCCTCTTCGAGAGACTGCGGGGCAAGCGCAGCGGCCCTCGGGTCTTCGAATGCCGCACTGCCGAGGTCACTCCACACGTGCAACGCCACCAACTCGACTCCGCGGAACGACGCTTCCTCGAAAGCCGCACCGACGGCCTGGGCGCTCAACGCGCTGCCGTCGACGCCGACCACTACGGGTCCTTCCGAGGGCACCGCACCATCGCGGTCTCGGACGACGATGACCGGACACTTGCCGTGACTGGCCACACCGACCGCGGTATTGCCGAGGACTGCTGTCGCCGCCTTGCCTGACGCCGACGCTCCGACAACGACCCGCCTGGCCTGTGCCGAACTCTCGATCAGCCACTGAGTTGCGCTGCCGATGGCGATTTCGGTGTGAACTTCGAGTTTCGGATCGATCTCACGGGCGAACTGTTCCGCCTCCGCCAAGATCGCTTTTCCGGCCTCTTCGACCCATTCGTACACCCCACCCGCGTCGACGTACGGTCCGCCGAAACCGTAAGGCGCGAAGTCGAGAGCGTGGATGATGTCGAGTCGCAATTCGCGCTGGGCGGCGATTTTCGCGGCCTCGCGGAGCGCTGTGGACGCAGTGTCCGAACCCTCGACTCCGACAACAACACTGTTATGTTCGCGTGAACTCATGTGCCCACCTTCCTGAAGAAGTAACCGAGCCACTTTCACTCTAACCATCCCACTTGTCCGGCTTTTTTGGGGTCGCCCCCTCTTCATTTCGGGGACTTAGGTCCCCGAAACTGTTGACGGATAGGAGAATTAGCAGAGCAATCAGGACCAGGTGTGAACAGGATCTCCCGTCCGCATGTTCTCCACGTAACCGCGGAGCATTCCGGTGAGCGCAGTCGAGCGGTCCGCGCCCGAGGCCTCCGCGTGCGCCACGTGCTCGCGTTGCCAGGCGGCACCGGTCTGCCGATTCATGCACCGCCCTTCGATCACGCCGAGGTACCGATCGCGGGCCGCGGCGGACAATCCGAAGTCGGCCAAACCCTCGTCCGCCAACGGCAGCAGCCTTCGCAGGACCAACTCGTCGGCACCGACCCAACCGATCTCCGGCCAGTACAGGGTGGCGTCGAGTCCGTACTTGGCGCCGATGTGCAGGTTCTCTTCTGCCGCATGGAACGACATGTGCGACCACAGTGGCCGCTCCGCGTTCACCAATGCGCGAACGGTTCCGTAGTAGAAGGCCGCATTGGCCATGATGTCGACGACGGTCGGCCCGGCCGGCAGCACCCGATTCTCGATACGCAAGTGCGGCTTGCCATCCGAGCAGTCGTAGACAGGCCGATTCCAGCGATAGACCGTGCCGTTGTGCATCTGAAGCTCGCTCAACTCCGGAACCCCGCCCGCCGCGAGCACTTCCAGCGGATCGGTGTCCGAGACATCAGGGAGCAGCGCCGGGAAGTACCGTGAATTCTCCTCGAACAGGTCGAGAACCGAATGGATCCACCGCTCACCGAACCACACTCGCGGTCGCACACCTTGGTTCTTGAGCTCGAAAGTTCGGGTGTCCGTTGCCTGTTCGAAGATCGGAATGCGTGATTCGTGCCAAAGCGCCTTCCCTGCCAGGAAAGGAGAATTGGCCGCAAGCGCCACCTGTACTCCGGCCAGACACTGCGCGGCATTCCAGTGCGCTGCGAATTCTTCCGGCGCGACGCGCAGGTGCAACTGCATGGACGTACAAGCCGCCTCCGGCACCACCGAATTGGTGTCGGCCCGAAGGATTTCCACGTCGCCACCGGGTAGCGCGACACCTTCGACGTCGAGTTCGATGTCCTCTCCTCGCGCGGCAAAAATTTGCTCGTTGAGCAATTCGTAGCGCTGGTTGGCGGTGATCCACTCACGATCGAGATGCTCGAGCTGCAGGGTCGGCAGCATCCCGATCATCACCATCTCGGCGTCGTGCGCGTGGATTCGCGCGTCTGCGACGTCGAGGGACGCCCGCAGTTTCTTCTCCAATTCGAAAGTCGCATCACCGGTGAGTGGGCCGGGCTCGACGTTCATCTCGACGTTGAACTGTCCGAGCTCGGTTTGGAAAACCGCAGAGTCGTCGATGGATTCGAGCACTTCACGGTTGGACATCGCGGGCGTCATGTCGCCGGTCACGAGGTTGAACTCGATCTCCATGCCCAACAGCGGAGCGGGCTTGTCGACGGCGTCTCGGAAGTCACCACCGTCGAGCATCTGCTTCATGGCGTCGACGCACGAGCGCACCTTCTTACGAAAGAGCCTACGGTCGGCTCTGGTGAATTCTCGCGCCGTGACCTCTGCACCCATTGCGCATTCCCCCTTCGACGATCAACGTCACTGAAGGCTATCCGTCCGGTGTCACCGACAAACGAGAACTGCGGTGGCACCGGGAAGAATTTCCCGACGCCACCGCAGTTCTCCGAAAGTTTCTTCTACGAGTTGTCGACCCAGGTGACAGCTACGCCGCGAGCCTGCAGCCACGCTGCGGGATCGACCTTTGCGCCGTTCTCGGCAACCTCGAAGTGCAGGTGCGGGCCGGTGGACTGGCCACGGTTACCCACGGTGGCGATCTGCTGGCCGGCGTTGACGCGCTGGCCGACGTTGACCTGGTAGTCGTTGACGTGGCCGTACGTGGTGACCGTGCCGTCGTCGTGCTGGACGCGGACCCAGAGGCCGAAACCTGACGCCGGGCCGGCGTCGATGACCTGGCCGTCGGCTGCAGCCAGAATCGGCGTACCGATCGGAGCCGCGATGTCGAGGCCACCGTGGTGTGCTCCCCAGCGCGAACCGAAGGTTGAGGTCAGCGTTCCGGACACCGGCTGCACGGTACGAGCTGAGGTGCCGGGGTTGATCCCAGCGAGGAACTGCTGTGCCTGCGTGTTGAGGTCGGCAGCAAAATCGGGAAGCTCGGGGATGTCGAGAGCCGGAAGTGCCGCCAATTCAGCCGGAACGACAACGCCCTCGGGGAGCAGACCCTGCGGGATTTCGATGCCGGCGATGGTCTGTGTTGCCGGCGCCGCAGCAGCGGTTCCTGCGCCCATCTGGCCTGCACCGACGAGGAGTGCACCGGTAGCCGCAGCTACGACACCTGCCTTGACACCGGCACCAGGGCCAGCCGACGGGGTGCGGTGGCGGCCGCTTGCTGCCTCGGGATCGATCTCGAAGACAACATCGTCATTGCCCGTGCGGTGGTGGTTTCCCACAGTGTGTACTCCGTCAGTCGTCGGCGTGCAGCGTCCTTCTGATGAAGCCCGCTCCTCTGTCTGCCGAAGAATGTAACAGTTTGATCAAGGCGGCCGCCACCGTTACCCGATCTTGACCAAAACTATTTCTCGCCGTTCTGTCGGCTGGCGTCCAGTTCTGACTTGAATGCGTCGTATCGTGCCCGGTGAGCGGGTCGACGCCGGATGATCGCCCACGCGATGCCCAGAACCACGAACCAGATCGGCGTGACGAGAAGTGCCTGCAGGGTGTCGTCCTTGGTTGTCAGTGCCCAGAGAATGAAGACGAAGAACGCGAGCACGACCCAGCACATCACGACGCCGCCGGGCATCTTGAACTTCGACGCCTCGTGCAGGTGCGGACGACGCTTCCGGTACACCATGTAGCTCGCCAGGATGATCGTCCACACGAACATGAACAGCAGCGCCGAAATGGTCGTGACGACGGTGAAGGCCTCGATCACGGAATCGCCCGAGAACAGCAGGATCAACGACGCCAGCAGGAAGATGCACGAGAACATCAGGGCGTTCGCGGGGACCTTGCGTGAGTTCAGCTTGCCGAGGGGCCTCGGTGCGTCGCCTTCCTGCGCAAGGCCGAACACCATGCGCGAGGTGGAGTAGATACCCGAGTTGGCCGAAGATGCAGCGGAGGTCAGCACGACGAAGTTGATGACAGAAGCAGCGATGCCGAGGCCGGCGAGTGTGAACATGGCGACGAACGGACTCTTGTCTGCGCTGATTTCACGCCACGGAGTCACCGCGATGATCACGGTCAGTGCAACGACGTAGAACAGCAGGACACGAATGGGGATGGAGTTGATGGCCTTCGGCAGGTTCTTCTCCGGGTCCTTCGCCTCGGCTGCCGTCGTACCGACGAGCTCGATACCCACGAATGCGAACACGGCGATCTGGAAGCCGGCGACGAAGCCCATGAATCCGGTCGGGAACATCCCGCCGTCGTTCCAGAGGTTGTCGATACCGGAGGTGGCACCGTTCGGCGCCGTGAACCCGGAGACGACCATGACGATGCCGACGACGATCAGGCTGACGATGGCGATGATCTTGATCAGCGCGAACCAGAACTCGGTTTCACCGAAAGCGCGAACGGTCGGGAGATTGAGGAGCAACAGCGCCGCGATCGTCAGCAAAGCAGGAATCCACGCCGCGAGCCCTGGCCACCAGTACTTGAAGTACCCGGAAATCGCGATGACGTCCGCGATGCCGGTGACGATCCAGCAGAACCAGTAGGTCCAGCCGGTGAAGAATCCCGCCCAGGGGCCCAGCAGATCCGCGGCGAAGTCGGAGAACGACTTGTACGCCATGTTCGAGAGCAGCAGCTCCCCCATCGCCCGCATGACGAAGAAGAGCATGAATCCGATGATCATGTACACGAAGATCACGGAAGGCCCGGCGAGCGAGATCGTCTTGCCCGATCCCATGAACAGTCCGGTGCCGATGGCACCACCGATGGCGATCAGCTGGATATGCCGGTTGGACAGCTGACGTGAGAGGTGGGGGTCTTCGCCGGACGGCTTCGTCAGGTCTGGTGTATTCGCGTGGTCGGACACGGAGGATCCCCCTCGTCGTTCGGTTCATCCGGGGCATCGAAATCGTGCCCGTCGGGGGAACCTCGGAAAATGTGCTCTCTCAAAGTACGCGTGCACTGGCTCACATCACGCATCGGAAAGCGGACGCCGATAACCTGTCGAGGTGAACACTGACAGCACGGCCCATCAAGACGGACATATCGCCGCGACGCTGTTCGATTTCTCCGGAACCCTCTTCCGTTTGGAGGAGAGCGACGATTGGACCGAGCACCTCGTCGATCACCAAGGCGATCCGCTCGACGTGCACGCTCAAGCCGAGCTGATGCGTCGGATGACCGCGCCGGTGGGCAGAACCGTGGAGATGGACGAAGCGGGGATCTACGCGTGGGAGAACCGCGACCGGGATCCGAAGTTGCATCGTCAGGCTTACCTCGACGTGTTGAGTAAGTCCGGGGTGCCCGATCCGGTTCGGGCCGAAGCTTTCTACGCCCTGCTGGTCGATCCGGATCAGTGGTCGCCGTACCCGGATACCGGCGAGGTACTGAAGTCACTGTCGGAGAAGGGCATACGCACTGCCGTCTTGAGCAACATCGCCTTCGACATCCGTCCGGCGTTCGCCGACCGCGGCTGGGACGTCTGGGTCGACGAGTTCGTTCTCTCGTTCGAGGTAGGTGCAGTCAAGCCCGAACCGGCGATCTTCGAGTACGCCCTCGCACAACTCGATGTGGATGCGGCGCAGACCCTGATGGTCGGTGACAGCGACATCGCCGACGGCGCTGCCCGAGACGTCGGTTGCCAGTTCGCACTCGTCGATCCCCTGCCGACGACCGAACGCCCGCACGCGCTACTCGACGCAGTGCGGAAGTTCGGGCTTCTGTAGGGAGCGCTCAGACACCTTCGGTGAGTTCGCGCAACGACGCGTAGCGCTCGCGCACGTGGGGAGCTGGTTCGGCGTCGAATCGTCGCTCTTCCGGTTTCGGCCACACCGGCGGCTGCGTGTCCCCGGACAGTGCCCATGCTGCTTGCCTGCATGCCCCTTCGGCGACGTACTCACCCGGAGCAGGGATCACGACCGGCACTCCGAGAATTGCCGGCGCGATCTCACAGAGAGCGCGCGACTTCGCTCCGCCTCCCACGAGGAGAACTCGCTTCACCTCGACGCCTTGACGAACCAGGTCGTCGACGCCGTCGGCCAAGCCGCACAGGAGCCCTTCGATT
This sequence comes from Rhodococcus sp. SB1D, assembly GCF_048573875.1. NCBI lineage: Bacteria > Bacillati > Actinomycetota > Actinomycetes > Mycobacteriales > Nocardiaceae > Rhodococcus > Rhodococcus sp. SB1D. Next base: position 245,515 of record NZ_JBMAIQ010000007.1, on the reverse strand, counting down.
GCGGCTCGTGCAAAGTGCGCAGGCGTCGAGTTCTGCAGCCGGAATCCGTGCATGGCCCCCGTGGCGTCAGGGCGGTTGGGCGTCCGTTCACCCTCGAAGTACGGAATCATGACCAGCCCGTCGTTTCCGAGGGGCGCCGTCGACGCCAACCGCGACAGTTCGGCGTGATCGACACCGAGAATGGACGCCGTCGCATCAAGAATGCGCGCGCCGTTGAGAGTGCACACCAGCGGCAAGTGCAGGCCGGTTGCGTCCGCGAATCCTGCCACGTTCCCGCCGGGATCATGCGTGGGGGTGGCCGATACAGCCGAGACGACGCCGGATGTTCCGATCGAGATGATCACGTCACCGGGAACTGCCCCCAAACCCAGTGCGGCTGCGGCATTGTCACCGGTGCCAGGCCCGACAATACCTCCGGAACGTGTACTTCCGATCTTTTCGTTCGGCGATGCAACTCGGGGAACATGCGGGGTTCGACCGCGAAATGCCAACGCCAGCAAATCTTTACGATATTCGCGCGTCGAGGCAGCATAATAGCCGGTTCCACTGGCGTCGCCCGCGTCGGTGGCAAGCTCCTCGATCGAGCCGGACCCACCCAACTTCCAGGACAACCAGTCATGCGGAAGACACACCGCGGCAGTGCGATCGGCGTTGCCGGGTTCGTGATCTGCGAGCCATCGAAGCTTGCTTGCCGTGACCGCGGCAACCGGAACTACACCAACTGCGTCGGCCCACGCCTTGGGTCCGCCGAGCTCTTCGACCAGATCGGTCGCAGCCTTCGCCGAGCGAGTGTCGTTCCACAGCAACGCCGGTCTGACGACCTCGCCGCCACTGTCCAGACACACCATGCCGTGCTGTTGAGCTCCGACCGATACGGCTGCGACGTCGCCGAGCCCACCCGCTGCGGCGATTGCACTGTCCATCGCCTCGAGCCAGCATGCCGGATCTATCTCGGTACCGACGGGATGCGCCGCCCGCCCTTCTCGTACCAGCTCTCCCGAATCGGCATCACGGACAATGACTTTGCACGACTGGGTAGACGAATCGATACCGGCTACGAGGGCCACACTGGCGTCCTTTCCGAAGGACCGTCAGCTCGCGTTGGCGACCGCGGGCATCCGGTTGCTGCGCTTACGCAGCGATCGCACATATTCTGCGCGCTCGGTCTCCGTCATTCCACCCCAGATGCCGTACGGCTCGTGGACGGAGAGTGCGTGTTCGCGGCACTGCTGGAGTACAGGGCACGTCGCGCAGACCTTCTTGGCGTTGCGTTCACGGTTCTCGCGGGCGTGTCCACGCTCGCCGTCCGGATGGAAGTACACCGCGGAATCGTGCCCGCGGCACGCTCCCTGCAGCTGCCAGTCCCACACTTCGGCGGTCGGGTACGGCATCGGAAGGTGCTTGTGCATGATGGCGACCTCAATTCCTTACTCGGGTGACACGGATTCGGGTGACTCTGGGCTGACGCCGGGTCGGACTTATCGACGCCTGACCGATTGGCCGAGTCGATGTGCACAGACCGTTGCGAGTTCGCCGGTGACCGGCGGAGTCAGCGCTACGACGCCGTCGTCGAGAATTGCCTGCAGCCTGCGGAAATACTCGTCCGGGGCGAGGCCGAAGGTTACAAAGATCTCTTCGTCAGGTCCACCGTCGAACTGCTGCCACTTACGTGCGAACTCGACGATCTCTTGTGTATCGGTGCGGCTCATCAGGTTCTCCCCTGTTTGTGCGCCCTGCTTCACAGAAACTGCGACTCGTCTCCTCGGACGCCCGTGGCAGTGAGTCAAGACACAGACTATGCCTACTTCTGCTTTTTCACAAGACCTACTTACGTCTTTTTGTGGACAAAGTATGCGAACTTTCGCACGCTGAAGTTACCGACGAGGAATGCTTGAATAGGACAATGACCCGACCGTCCACGACTCCGGCTACCGCGGGAGAGGTATTCACGCTGATACGCAGCGGTTCCGCGACCACGCGCAGCGAGATCGGGAAGCTCACCGGCCTGTCCAGGACGGCGGTATCGGCCAGGGTTGCAGCACTTCAATCGCTTGGTTTGATCGCCGATGACGACGAGGGCCCGTCGACGGGCGGCCGGCCGCCGTCCACTCTCACCTTCGCGAACTCGTCCGGCGTGGTTCTCGTCGTGGCAATCGGTCGATCGCGGGCACAACTTGCCGTCACCGACCTGGCGGGCACGATCCTCGCGGCAGAAGACATCGACAAGTCGGTCGGGGTCGGCCCCGACGAACTGATGCCCGAAATTGCCGAGCATCTTTCGTCACTACTGGCCCAGGTCCACCGCGCGTCTACCGAGGTCATCGGAATCGGACTGAGCATTCCCGGAACGGTCGACGTCGCCGCGGGAGCAAGCCTCGACTCTCCGATGATGGCGGGGTGGGACGGAGTCGCGCTTGCCCCCTATCTGGCATCGGTGACCACGGCTCCGCTGTTCGCGGACAACGATGCCAACGTGATGGCTCTGGCCGAATTGAGCGAGCGACGCGAGAGTGCGCCCAACCTCCTGATGATCAAGGCGTCAACCGGCCTCGGCGCAGGAATCGTCATGGGCGGAGTCCTCCAACGCGGTTCACTCGGAGCGTCCGGCGAGATCGGGCATACCAAAACCGCTGCAGCGCGGGGCATGAAGTGTCGCTGCGGCGACGTCGGCTGCGTCGAAACTGTCGCCAGCGGTTGGGCTCTCGTGCACGCCCTCCGAGATCAGGGCCGAAGCGTCGGTCACGTGCGTGATGTCGTCCGCCTCGCCCTGGACGGCGACAGCGAAGCCCGCCGGCTCATCAGAAGCAGCGGCCGACTGATCGGCGACGTCATTTCCGGCGCGGTCAATCTCCTCAATCCCGAGGTCCTGATCATCGGCGGCGACATGGCCGAGGCGGACGAACTCTTCCTCGCTGGGCTTCGGGAGTCCGTCTACGGCAACGCAACGGCGCTTGCCACCCGAAAGCTTCAGATCGCTTCGGTCAGCCACGGCGCACAATCCGGCATCCTCGGTTGTGCGGTTCTCGTCCTCGACCATCTGCTCAGCGCCAGGGAAATCGATCTGCGGATCGCGGCGTCACTCCACACGTGAGTCGCTGACTTCTCGCACGCTCCGCATCAAACAATCAGACTTTTCCGGCATCGCTTGTGTTGACGCTCACACTTCTGCATAATTCATTACCTACCGATCATTCGGTTGTCGATATCGACGATGAGATCGCGCAGGAACGCTCCGAGTCAGCCAAAAGCATGCACCGAGCACACCGGCAACGTCGCAGATCGAACAGCGTTTCTCCCCTGTTCCGACTTCGCAGTTTCACCGTGTCGGTGAACCACGTGACTGGCAGAAAGTAGCTCGATGACCACAACCAGAACTGGCACCAAGCCCGCCGCGAAGGAATACGACCGCGCCGCGATGGCGTCGATGGTCGGCACCACCGTCGAGTGGTACGACTTCTTCATCTACGCCCAAGCTGCAGCCCTGATCTTTGCCGACCTGTTCTTCAAGCCGATGGGCTCGGCCGGCCAGATCGTCTCCTACGTCACGGTCGGCATCAGCTTTGTCTTCCGTCCTCTCGGTGCCATCGTGGCCGGCTATCTCGGCGACAGGCTCGGCCGCAAACGTGTCCTGGTCGCGACGTTGGCGATGATGGGTGCCGCGACGGTTCTCATCGGCGTGCTGCCGACGTATGCATCGATCGGAATCTGGGCACCGATCCTGTTGATCCTGCTTCGCGTCGTCCAAGGATTCTCGACGGGCGGCGAATGGGGCGGGGCCGCTCTTCTTGCCGTCGAACACGCACCCACCAAGCGTCGAGGGTTCTTCGGAGCGTTCGTACAGATGGGAGTACCGCTCGGAATGTTGCTCGCCACCGGCGTTTTGGCACTGTGCACATTCACCCTCACGGACGAACAGTTCACCACCTGGGGATGGCGAGTGCCGTTCCTGCTCAGCGTCGTGTTGATCGGCGTCGGCTTCTACATTCGAAGCAAGGTCAGCGAGTCACCCGTATTCGCCGAACTCAAGGAACGCCGCACCGAGAGCAACACGCCTATCCGAACTCTGTTCAAGAAACACCCAAAGCAGGTCGTACTCGCGGCGCTGTCCTTCATCGGCACAAACGGCAACGGCTACATGGTGATCGGCGGATTCATCGTCGCGTACGCAACCAAGACCTATAGCCTGGGTAAGACCGAACTACTGATTGCCACGCTCGCAAGTGCCGTCACGTGGGGCGTTTTCACCATGATCGGCGCCTACTGGTCGGATCGACGCGGCCGCACCACGGTGATGAACGTGGGCAACCTCGCAATGGTCCTCTTCGCGGTGCCGTTCTTCCTCCTCATCGACACCGGGAATCTCGGCTGGATCTACGTGGCGATGATCCTGTTCTCGGTCGGACTCGGGCTGTCGTACGGACCTCAACCCGCGTTGTTCGCCGAACTGTTCCCGGCTTCGATCCGTTACAGCGGTGCGTCGATCTCCTACGCGGTAGGCACCATCTTCGGCGGCGCCTTTGCTCCCACCGTCGCACAGTGGCTCCTCGGCAAGACCGGTGGCACCCTTGCCATCTCGATCTACCTCGCCCTGCTGGCGGCGGTCTCGTTCGTCGCCACGATGCTCATCAAGGATCGATCAGGACGAGACCTGATGGTGTGATCGACCTGAATGTGGACGCCCAACGGCGTCGCGATGCCGGAGTTTGTCAGCCGAACTTTCGAAAGGCGAACTCCGGCAACTTCTTCGCAGCATTCGCTGTACGCACGATCTTGTGGTTCTTGCCTCGCATCAGCGCCAGTTGGATCCGCGATTCGATCCAGAACGCGCCGCGAGGCGAGCGGTTCCAGGTCTTGTGCAGCAACGTCTTCGTCGCTGCGACGGCGTCCGGCGAGCGAACCGCGATCTGCGACAGCAGTTCCTGTGCCGGCTTGATCGGATTGTCGCTGACTCCGCTCACGAACCCCCACTCGAGAGCCTGATTTCCGTCGAACAGTTCAGCAGTCATGGCGAGGCGTTTCACGACGTCCATTGCCGCGAGTTCGCGCATCGTGACCGTTCCGGTCATGTCGGGGATCAATCCCCACTTCGCCTCCATCACCGAGAACGTGCAATCGGGGGTGGTGAATCGAAAGTCTGCGGCGAGCGCCAATTGCAGTCCCCCGCCGAAGCAGTGCCCGTGAACGACCGCGATGACCGGCACGGGCAATTCGCGCCACACCCAGCACGCGCGTTGGAAGAGGTTGGTCTTCTGACCGGGAAATTTCGCGAAGGCCTTCGCCATGCGCCTCGGTTGCTTACCCGCAGAGGCGAAGTCCAACCCGGCCGAGAACGCGTCACCCGCGCCTTGAAGAATCACGCCCCGGATCGAACGATCAGCTTCGATAGTTCGAGCGGCGTCCACCAGGGCGTCGAGCATGTCCAGATCGAGACCGTTGAGTTTCTCCGGTCGGCTGAGCGTCACGTACGCCACCGACTGCACTACCTCGACACGAACGCGATCACTCACGGCTACTCCTTCGGTTAGACATACCCCCGACGAACTTACCTGAGAGTAAGTTCGTCGGGGGTCCGTCATGCCATCTCCGCAAGAAGTTCCATGGTCACTTTGCCGGCAGGATCCGAATCAGTGGATGAAGGCACGGCCACGACGGAGTCCACTCCCGCCGCTCGGTACGCCTCGAGTTGCTCGCGGGCATCGGCCGGAGTCCCGACGATTCCCACCGTTGCCACCATCGCGTCCGAGACCTGGCTCAAGAGCTCGCGCGGCGCGGCCCCGGCCCTGGCTGCCTCGATCACATCAGCGAAGCCCGCGCGGACGAACATGTCCGAGTACCCCGGAGCAGCCAGATACGGTACGAGCCCGCGTCGAAGTTGATCGATCGACACCTGTGACGGTCCATTCTCGGCGACGGCAGCCGGTGCCCACACCGACACGAAAGGCATGCCGGTTTCCAACTCGGCAGCGATTTCCTTGCACCGTGTGATCAGGCGCCCCGCTTGCTCCGGGCTGACCAGATTGAGCACCAGTTCGTCGCCCAACTCCACCGCGGCCCGAAGCGCCTTGTCCCCGAATGCCGCAACGATCAGCCGCCCACCTGGCGGCTGAAGTCGCAGCCGATATCCGCTGGTCCGCATCACCGTTCCGGCGACTTCGCCCCGTTCACCGTCCATCAGCGCTCGTACACCGCGGGCGGACTCCGCGAGCGCCCGAGCTGCCCCGGACCTGCTTCGTCCATGCCATTTTTCGACCACGACAGTGCTGGACGTACCCAAGGCGATCGACACGTGGCGCCCGGTGAGATCGGCCACCGACGCCGCCCCGATCGCGATCATCGCCGAATCACGAACCGTCACCGCGAGTGGGCCGACCACCAGTTCGGAGTACTCGAAGCCGACGCCGACCGACGTCGCCAGCGCAAAGGCGTCGTACGTCGCCATCTCCCCCACCCACACTCGGCCGAACCCCAGTTTGTCGGCGAGGCGCGCGGTAGTGGTCACCTCCCGCGGCGGACGGTCCTGCCACAACCCCAGGGAGATGTCGATGGTCGGCAAACCTCTACTCGAAGTCGGAGACAAGACCCATTCCCTCCAACAGTGTCGGACGGTCGTAGTACTCGAGCCACTCGGTGATCCGTCCGTCTGCCATGCTGAGGATTCCGACAACAGGAACGACGCCATGGGTACCGTCGAAGTGGAAGTCGTCCACTCGCTGCACAAATACCCTTCCGTCGATCACGCCGAGAGACTCGATCTTCAGTGTGATCCGTTCACACTTGCTTGCCAGTAACGCAATTCGGCCCGCAACGGCCTCCTTGCCGACAAGAGGTTCCTGCATGACGCTGTGGAGCACACCGTCCTCGGCGAACAAGTCGACGACGCGTGTCCAGTCCATGACGTCCCACGCCTGGAACATCTCACGCGCCAACGCAAGCTTGTCACTGTCGTTCATCACACTCATGCCACACTCTTCTGTCGAAGCTCACGCTTGAGGATCTTTCCGGTCGAATTGCGCGGCAGTTCTTTCCGAATCTCCAGCCGCTCGGGAAGTTTGTACGACGCAATGCGCTTGTCCTTCAGGAACGCGACCAGAGCGTCCAGCTCGAGTTCCGTCTCGGGCCGCAGCGTGACCACTGCTGCGACGCGCTCACCGAGTACTTCGTCGGGGTCGCCGATGACGGCCACATCCGCAACGGCCGGATGCTCGGCGATCAATCCCTCCAGTTCGGCTGGGGCGATGTTCATTCCGCCGCGGATCACGAGGTCCTTCCCCCGGTCCAGGTAGCGGAGAAACTGCCCGTGATCCCCGGCAATCTCGAAGATGTCTCCGGTGCAGAGGAATCCGCGCTCGTCGAACGGAGACGGCCGATCGCCGAGATAGCCGGCAAAGACCGTCGGTCCGCTGATTCGCAACTCACCCGGGTGCCCGACTTCCGTGATGTCCTCGCCGGTGACCACGTCGACCAAGCGAACGTCCATCCAGTCCGAGATTCTGGTGCTCCAGCGGAAGTTCTCGACACCGAAACGAGGGAAGTACCGTGCGCGGTCGTCCGGATCCGGCATGTCCGCAGGCGAGGAGAGCAGACTGATGCCTTCGTTGGACCCGAAGAAGTTGATGACTCCGATTCCATATCGCTCCTGCCATCCCCGCACCATCGGAGGTTGCAGTGGCACCGAACCCGAACCGATCCGAGTCAAGCTCGACAGGTCGACCGCCGCGAGCATCGACTCGTCGGCGAGCAGCATCCACAACAGCGCAGGCGGCGCTACCGTGTACGTCACGCGCTCGGCCTCGATCTGCCCGAGGAATACTCGAAGGTCGAACGGGTGATGCTGTACCAGTACACATCCCGTGCGGAGCCACGGCAGGAACATTCCGTTGATTCCGGCCATGTTGACCATCGGGAACGGGTTCAGCAGGACGTCGCCGACGCCGATGTCGGGAGCGTCGATCGTGGCCCAGCAGATGGCCAGCCACTCGTAGTGCGAACGTGGGACCCCCTTCGGTTCGCTTTCGGTCCCGGAGGTCCAACAGATCGTCATCGCATCGTTGGGGTCGTTGGGATCTTCGGTGATTCGGACATCCAATTCACTGCGCTGTGTTTCGGTGGCCGCCCGAGGACTCAGCCCCACGACACCGGCCGGCAACTGGGCCGGAAGCTCGGATGCGGGAGCGTAGGCGAACACCGATCTCAGAGAGGGAATCCGGGATCTGATTGCAGCGATCTCCGTAGCAGGGAGTCTGTCACCAAAACTGGGTACGGTGACAAATGCTGCAAACGCCGCCTGGTTTGCCATTCCTTCCACTTCACGTTCGCGGTACTGCATGGGCAATGGCGAGACCACGATCCCCAGAGACCACGCTGCAAGGTAGACCTCGACCAATTCGACGGTATTGGGCATCTGCACGCCCAGAACATCTCCCCGGCCCAAACCCACCTCGGAGAAGCCGGCAGCGAGCGCGATGACTTCGCTCTCCAGTTGGTTCCAACTGAGGCGTCGCGGATCTCCGCCGGACAACTCGCTCCGGTTCGCCGGATCAACCACGGCAAGTTCGTCACCGCGTACCCGCACCTGCGCCCGGAACACCTGATCGATCGTCTCGTCGGACCACCACCCCTTCGAGGTGTATTCGTCCACCTTGACGCGAGGGTGCAATCCCCTGTGTGCCTTGTTCATTCGCGTACTCGTTTCAGTTCTCGTAACGGCCGGAAATGTCGATCACGTCGCCTTGCTTCTCGAACGCCTGGGTAGCGGCGTTCCACTCGAACGGCTGGAATGCCAGGATTCCCAATGCATGGTCCGCGGTCATCGTGAATTTGATTCCGTCGATGAACATCGGCGGGTGGTAGTCCTGCGTTCGTGCGGCACTCATGATGCTGGCGCGTGAGAGTCCGTCGGATGACTCAGAGGCCCGAGTGAAGTTGTCCACCAACAGGTCACCGATGGCCCAGCCGTTCACGGTGTAGCTGTTGGTCGGGGAATCGGCACCGTGAGCAGCCGCACCGGCCAGGTAGTCACGTACCGCCGCGTCATCCTTGTAGAGGGCGTTGTTGGGATCCTTGAGCCACACCATCACCTGCTGCCCGTCGGCAGCATCACCTGCGGGCGCATACAGCGTCGCACCGTCGACGCAGTTCGACGGTTGAATCACGGTGTCGGGCTTCCATCCGACACGTCCGATCGCCTGGGTGATCGCGAGGCAATCGGTGGTGACACCGGCCACCACCAATACCTCGGCGCCACTGGCTTTGAGGGTCGATGCCGCCGTCTTGGGGTCGGTCAGCGCCTCTTCGGCTGCGATCTCGAAGTTCGTTCCTTCGATCGCGGACTTGAAGCCGTTGGCGATCCCTTGTCCGGACTCGGTCTGGTTCGTGGCCAAGGCAACCTTGGCGCCGCTCGGATACTTCTTCTTCAGGCTTTCGACCACTACCTCCATCTCGACGCCCGGATCCGGTAGATACTCCGTGGTCCACGGAAAGTCTTCGATCACCCGGAACTCGGGCATGCCTGCCTGCGCGAAGAGCAGTGGAACACAGGCAGTGGTCTGGTCGTCCGCGATGGCGTTCAACTGGCCTGCTCCGAACGTGCCCAGAACGTCGACCTTGTCCTTCTGAATGAACTCTCCGACATTGGCTTTGGCGCGCTCCGGGGAGAAGGCATCGTCCTTGACCACGACGTCGAGCTTGACGCCGCCGACGCCGCCGGCCGCGTTCTCGACCTCGAACCGTGCTCGCATTCCTTCGATCACGTTGCCGACCGCGTCGGCGAGCGGGCCGGACGTCGGCCCACTCCACCCCACCGTGAGTTTGTCGGTGATCGGCGCCGCGGCACCACTGGGATCGCTGCAGTCGTCGACCGATACTGCTCCGGCCGAGGTCGACGTGTTGCTCTCTGCGTCGGAGTTACCTCCGCAGGCCGAAAGGAGTAGTGCCGCAGCGGCGATGACTGCGGGAATCGTGGTCTGCCTTTTCATATCGTCCAGTTCCTTGCTGTGAGTTGAGAGAAACGAGAGTGGGCGAGGGAGACGGCGCTCAGGTGCGGGGTTCACCTTCGCGATACTTGGGATGATCTGCGGGAACCACGAGGACAAACCGTCGGAGAACGCTGTTGATCCGGCCGACGATTCCGTCCGGCATCAAGAACACGATCGCGATCAGCACCGCGCCGAACACCACTCCCGACACGGGGCCGTCGGTGACGCTTCCGGTGTAGTACGGCAGGAACACCACTGCCGTCGCCCCGACGATCGGGCCGAATTGCGTTGCGATTCCGCCCAACACCAGTCCGGTGATGAACTCGATCGACTTCATCAACGAAAAGGACTCGGGTGAGAGCGCGCCGATGTACATCGTGAACAGCGAACCTGCCAGACCGGTGATCGCGCCGGAAAGTCCGAAAGCGAGAATCTTGACCCGCGCGACGTTGATGCCGTTTGCACTCGCCGCAATCTCGTTGTCGCGCACCGCAACCATTGCCAGACCGAATCGACTCTTGACGAGATTGCGGATCAGGAGCATGACCACTGCCAGCGTCACTACCGAAACCCAGAAGATCCAGAGATAGGTGTCCGCGCGGGTCAAACCCGTCCATTTCGGCGGGACCAGAAGATTCGCACGAACGACCATGCCGGCCGCGCCACCGGTGAGATCCCCGGTCTTGCGGATCACTTCGGGAAACGCCACAGCGACGGCGAGGGTAACGAGAGCCAGATACAGCCCTTTGATCCGCAAGGAGGGAAGCCCGACGAGAAGTCCTAGTACGAAACACAATACGACTGCCATCGGGATTGTGGTCAACGGCGAGTATCCGCGATCGACGATCAGAACGCCGGTCGTGTACGCGCCGAGGCCGAAGAAGGCAGAATGGCCGATCGACAGAAGTCCGGTGTACCCGCTGACGATATTCAGTCCGGCGATGGCAATCGCGATGATGAAGACACTCGTGAACTGCCCTACGCGAAACGGCGCGCTCTGCGACACGAGGAGCAGGGCACAGACGGCAGCCACCAGCAGAACCAGTTGGAGTATCCGGTACGACGTCGATCCGGCAACCACCACGCGCGGCTGCCTGACTGCCTTTTCGGCGACCGCGGGTTCATTTCTCTCGGCAAGCGTCGTCATACCCGCTCCAGTTTCTTGGTACCGAACAGTCCATTGGGTCTGACGAAGAGGATCACCACGATGATCAGTAGCGCGGATGTCTGCTGCAGCGAACCGCCGATGACCGAAATGTAGCCGCTGAGCATCGATTCCAGAACACCGATCGTCAACCCACCCACAACTGCGCCGACAAGACTGTCCAGACCGCCGAACAGCGCTGCCGCAGATGCTGCGATGAAGATCGGGAACATGGTCGTGAGGCCGAGTTGTTGCGGCGAGAGCGGAGTGACCAGGACACCGGCCAGTGCGCCGATCGCTGCCGCAACACCCCAGCCGATTGCGAGTATCCGGCTGGTCGGAACTCCGGCGAGAGTGGCAGATTCGGCATTGTCCGCGACGGCACGCATGTGCAGACCGACTCTCGTCTTGCGAAAGAGCAAGGACATCAACACAAGTAGGACAACGAGCGCAACCAGTACGCCCAGTGCGTCGCCGTACACGCGCGCGCCGCCCACCGAGATGTAGTCGGTGGGACCGTTGGGAAACGGGCTCGGCATGATCTTCGTTTCGCTCCCCCACAGCATTCCGGCCAACGAGTTGAGCCCGGTGAACAATCCCAGTGCCACTATCAGCACTGCCATGTCACTTCTACGTTGAACCGGCCGGATGAGCAGACGCTCCATCAACGCCCCGAGCAGGAAGCCGAGAGCGAGAGCCGCTCCGATCGCGGCCCAGATCGGCCAGGACATCGTTGTGAGCCACCACGCCACGAAGGTTGTGAACAGGGCCAACTCGCCCTGAGCGAAGTTGATCGTGCCGGTGGCACGGAACACCACCACGAGTGCCAGCGCGAGAATTGCGTAGATCGAGCCGTTGGTCAATCCGGAGATGAGTCGTTCGAGAAAGAGTGTCACCGTTTACTCCTGGTACCCGAGATAGGCGCTGCGCACGACGTCGTCCGAACGAAATTCCTCGGGCGTGCCGGCAGCGACGATGGTGCCTACGTCGAGCAGGAAGACCTTCGACGCGAGTTTCATCGCGAGATCGGCATTCTGTTCCACGATCAGCAGTGCAGTTCCGTCGCTCCGGTTGATCGCACCGAGCGTGTCGAACAATTCGGCGATGACGATGGGCGCCAGACCCAGGCTCGGTTCGTCGCACAAAAGCAGGGTGGGACGGCTCATCAATGCCCGCGCGACCGCGAGCATCTGCTGTTCACCGCCTGACAGCGAACCTGCCAACTGTGTGGACCTCCTCGCGAGCACCGGAAATGTCTCACACCACCGCTCGATGTCGGCCTCGATCTCCGCCTTGTCGTTGCGAAGCGCAGCGCCGACGAGCAGGTTGTCACGTACCGACAGTTGACCGAGAGTTCCACGGCCCTGTGGGACAAGGCTGACGCCGGCGGCCACGGCGCGTTCAGGTTTGGATCCGAGCGGCGAACCGTTGAAGGTGATCGTTCCCTGGTGCGGAATCAATCCGGCAAGCGCACGCATCATGGTGGTCTTGCCGGCACCGTTCGCGCCGAGAACAACAGCGACCCCGCCGGGTTCCACGTCGAGCGAAACCCCGTGCAGTACATTGCCTCGCCCGTAACCGGCATGCAGATCATCGACGCTCAGCAGGCTCATGCCGCTCGCCCCAGATAAGCATTGATCACGGCGTCGTTCTGCTGGATCTCCGCCGGAGTACCTTCAGCGATCTTGTGGCCGAAGTTCAGTGCGACAACGTGATCGGAGATACCCAGCACCAATCCCATGTGGTGTTCGACCAGAAGCGCTCCGAAGCCGAAGTCGTCGCGGAGCGAGACGATCAGTTCTCCCAGCTCCTTGACTTCGCTGTGTGTGAGCCCGCCGGCGGGCTCGTCGAGCAGAAGCAGCGAAGGCTCGGACATCAATGCTCGTGCCAGTTCGACGCGCTTGAGTGTTCCGAACGGAAGGCCTGCTGCCGGCGCGTTCGCGACGTCGACGAGTTCGAGGCGTTCGAGCAGGTACCAGGCCTTCTCTCGCAGTTCTCGGACTCGGGCGCGCGCTGGAGGCCAGCCGAGAACCCCGCTCGCCAGTCCGAAGCGGCCCCGAGACGATCCGCCGACCATGGTGTTGTCGAAGACGCTCATGCCGCTGAACAGTGCGAGATTCTGGAAGGTCCGAGCGATCCCTGCAGATGCCAATGCATAGGGCCGCAATCCCAAGAGGTCGGTTCCTTGCCAGGTGATGACACCGCGACTCGGTTCGTAAATCCTTGTGATGCAGTTGAACAGCGTGGTCTTACCAGCGCCGTTCGGCCCGATGAGTCCGCAGATCTGGCCGGCGTGGACGTCGAAGCCGACGTCGTCGAGAGCCGTGACTCCGCCGAATTCGATCGATACATCGGAGAGCGTGAGTACGACCGGGTCATTCGCGGGTTGTGCGGGTGGTGTGTTTCCAAGCATTGGTTTCACCTCCTCGTGACACTTCAATTAACAGTGTGATAGAGATTACTACAGTAAACAGAGGCACTCCGTCAACGTGCGGCCCCCGATCCGGAGCCGAGAAGGGACATCATCGTGAGGTCCAACAACATTCACGCAGTCGACAGCGGCGGGGGCCCAGACGTCAGGGACTACAGCCCGGTCGACGCTCTCGTCGCCAAGCAGGAAATCTACGAGGTTCTGGCTCGTTTCCTCCGAGCTGCCGATCGCGGAGACGTCGAGGACGCCAGGCGGTGTTATCTACCCGGCGCAACCGAAGACCACGGGGGTGTCTTCACCGGCACCGCCGACGACTACATCGACCACATCGCCGGGGCCATCACTCACCCACGGTCACTGACCACCCACGCAATGACCAACGTCCTGATCGAACTCGACGGGGACACAGCACACGTCGAGTCCTACGTGCTTGCCTTCGCACGAATCAAGCACTCGGACGGCATAGCCGACACACTCACCTCGGCGCGCCTGATCGACCGCTTCGGCTACGAGGACGGCAGGTGGGGAATCCGCCACCGCGCCCTGCGGTGGGACTGGAACCACGACATGGCCACAGCCGAAGGCTGGATCTTCGGGATGCTCGCGCCTGAAACGTCCTTGAAGAAGAGCAAGAAATTTCCCGACGACCTCATCTACACCCGGCAGACACAGGAGCACTCATGACAAGGTTTCGCGGAACGCCGATAGAGGGCGCGACTGTCCTCGTCACCGGCGCCAATCGAGGGCTCGGCTTGGCCTTCGTCCAACAGGCGAAGTCGATGGGTGCCGCCAAAATTTATGCAGGGGTGAGAAATCCCGACGAGGCGCCCGCCGAGCTGCGATCCACCGGAGCACACATCGTCGAACTCGACGTGACCGATCCAGGACTCGTCGATGCAGCGGCCAGGGAGTGCGGTGACACCACAGTGGTCGTCAACAATGCCGGACTGTTCACCGGGAATCGGTTGATCGAGGCCTACGACCAAGCGGCTGCGCGAGCCGAGATGGAGGTCAACTACTTCGGGCCTCTGACGATGATCCGCGCCTTCGCGCCGGTACTCGCCGCCCGCGGCGGAGGATCGATAGTCAACGTCCTGTCGGTGGCCGCAATCGCTCCGACCGCCTTCATGGGTGGCTATTCACCGGCCAAGGCGGCTGCTCTGTCGCTCGGCGGCATCGCTCGCGCCGAACTCGAACCGCACGGCATCACCGTCACGTCGTTGATCGTCGGCAGCGTCGACACCCGCATGGCGTCACATGTGCAGGGCCACAAGGAAAACCCTCTCGACATCGCGGCAACCGGACTCGCCGCCATGCAACGCGGCGAGTGGACGTGCGACACCGATTTCATGGCAATCGACGCGCGTGCGCGCCTGGCCCGCGACCCGATTCGGTACGAACGCGGACTGGGCAAGCTCCTCTTCGCCGGCGAACTGACCACCCGATCATGAGCGATCCGATTCGTGTTGCCCAGTGGGCGACCGGCGCCATCGGCAAGACGGCGCTACGCGGAATCATCGATCGTCCCGACCTCGAGTTGGTCGGCCTCTACGTGTACAGCGACGCCAAGGCGGGTCGAGACGCCGGTGACATCGCCAGACGAGCACCGACGGGGGTGATCGCTACACGCGACGTGGACGAGATCATCCGCTCGCGCCCACAGGTTCTCATCCACAGTCCGCGGTTGCAGATTCCGTACGAACGCCACGACGACGATCTGTGCCGTCTGCTTCGCGCCGGGATCAACGTGATCACGACGGCCGGGCAGCACTTCCCCCGCGCACACGGCACCGAACGCGAGCACATGTTCGCCCAAGCATGCAAGGAAGGCGATTCGACGCTCTACGGGGTCGGCGTGAGCCCAGGTGTCATCGGCGAGCGATTGGCGTTGGCGCTGACGGGAACATCGATCGAACTCGACCGAATTACGATCGACGAGGTGCTCGACGCTCGCGGCATGCCTGACCCCGACTTCGCGTTCACCGTCATGGGAATGGGTTCGCCCCCGGAGGAACTGGACGGAACCGGGCCGTTGCCCTCGCTGTACGCGTCGCTGTACCTCGAGACCATCGCGTTCATGTGCGAGCGCCTGGGCGTCACCTACGACGAGGTCGTGTCCGATCACAGGGTCGTTCCGGCACGTACGGATCTCGACGTCGCCGCCGGACGCATCGCCGCGGGAACCGTCGGAACCACCGAATGGCGCTGGCACGCAATGGTCGACGGAAAGCAGTTCCTCACCCTCGCCATCATCTGGACCATGGAACCTGATCGCGACGAATACGCGGGACGGGACCAATGGGAAGTCCACCTCTTCGGCAAACCCGAGATCGTGATGACCGTCAACCTGGTCGAACCACAAGATCCGAACAGTCGCACGACAGCCGGTCAGTTCATCACTGCAGGCCCGGCACTACGCGCCGTCGAGCATGTACTCGCTGCTCCCGCCGGCATTTTCGAACCCCCTGTCTTTGCCCCCTTCAGATTGGAGCATTCAGCATGACAACTCAGCCGACGGCCGTAGGTTCGACTGCCACCCGTGAACCTGCCACCCGTGAACCTGCCGTCCGTGAACCTTCCGTGAACGCGCTCCTGCCCGACGGTCGCCCCGTGCAGAATCTGGAAGACTTGCTGCGCAGCCGGGCGATTGCCAGTCCGGAGAGCACCGCCGTCATCTCCGATGACGGGCGTACCAGTTTCCGCGAACTCGACATCGAAACAAATCGTGTCGCGAATGCACTTCTGCGCGATGGTGTTCGACCCGGCGACCGGGTGGCGTACATCGGGGCCAATGCACCGTCGTTCCTCTCCGTCCTGTACGGATCTTCGAAGATGGGCTCGATTCTGACGGCCGTCAACAATCGGCTGGCACCGGGCGAGGTCGACTACATCCTGAGCAACAGCGAGCCGACCGTCGTCGTACTCGGAGCAGGCGATGAGGGCCTCTCCGACGTCGCCGCGGCGGTCGGTAGCGTCCGTACCGTCGTCACGGTGGACGGTTCCGGAAACTCGATCTCGTGGAACGACTGGCTTTCCGGTGTCGGCGACGACGATCCGGGGTCGTCGCGCCGCCCCGACGACACAGCGCTGATCTTCTACTCGTCGGGAACCACCGGTCACCCCAAGGGAATCGAACTCACCGGCGCCAACCTCGGCCGTGCCCTCGCCACCATGTATCACCTGCTCGATCTCGACACCGACTCCGTGGCTATGTGCCCGGTTCCGTTCTTCCATGTGGCCGGACTGGGTCTCGCCCTGGTCACGACGCTCGGCGGTGGCGCTCTACTGCTCGAGACCATCGCCGGACCTCTCGAACTCGTCGCGCTGATGCAGGAGTACAAAGTCACGCATGCGGTCGCCGTTCCCGCGGTGATCAGCGTCCTGACCTCCCTTCCGGCTGTGCGCGAGGCAGATTGGAGTGCCCTGCAGTTCCTGGTCTACGGAGCCGCGCCGATGCCACTGCCCCTGTTGCAAGACGCGACCGAGGTCTTCGGGTGTAGTTTCCTGCAGGCATACGGTCTCACCGAGTCGACCGGCGGCGTCACCATGCTGACCCCGGAAGATCATCGGGCGACCGACGAGTCGACCGCGCATCGGTTGAAGTCCGTCGGGCAGCCGATGTTCGGAGTGCCCATCCGCATAGTCGATCCCGTGACGCTCGAAGACGTCCCGGTCGGTACCCGCGGAGAGGTCGTCATCGGCGGCGCTCACGTCATGAAGCGTTACTGGCGTAACGAAGCAGCCACTGCGGCCACCATGTTGGACGGCGACTGGCTTCGCACCGGAGACGGCGGATCGTTCGACGAGGACGGCTATCTCTACCTCCACGACCGCCTCAAGGACATGATCGTCTCCGGCGGTGAGAACGTCTATCCGGCCGAGGTGGAGAGTGTTCTCTCCGGGCACCCCGGCATCCGCGAGGTCGCGGTAGTCGGCGTTCACTCCGATCGGTGGGGTGAGACTCCCCTTGCCGTGGTCGTTCGAGCTGCTGATTCGGATGCAACCGAAGCGGAGATCATCGAGTGGTCACGCGAACGACTGGCTCACTTCAAGTGCCCCAGTGCGGTTCGGTTCATCGAGGAGCTGCCACGCAACGCTAGCGGGAAGCTGCTCAAGACTCGTTTGCGACAGGACTTCGCTTGAGTCCATGACACGAATTCGGGGCCGGTCGCTTCGAGCGATCGGCCCCGATTTCTGTCATTCGATGTGAAGCACGCTCAGCGTGGGTGAATCCGGAATTCCACGCCGCCGACACTCAGCCCGGGCTCGACGGCAGACGCGCCGCTCGACGCCGCCAGATCGATTGCAGTGAGCATCGACCGCTCCCCCGGAACGAACGACACGACGCGTGATCCCAGCCTGATCGAGAGTGGTTGCGCCGAGACCGGTTTCTTTCCGAACACTTCGGCCCACAGCGTCGCCGTCCTCGCCGGATCGGGCGAGGACACGTCGACGCCGAGGATGTCGTCGACCCAGGGATCGAGGGAAACCTCATTCTCCGTCTCATCCCAGAACCACTCGTCGGCGTCGGGAATCTCGTCGAGTTCTACGAGCAGTCCGAGATCACCGGGATGAAGTTGGACGATCCGGTGACCGTAGGCCTCGAGATCTGCCACCGTCCGAACATCGGCCGCAGCTGCACGTTCCAGATAGGGCTCGATGTTCGAAACCTGGATCGAGAGTGCATAGCCGCCCTCCCCTCCGCCCTTGCGGATCCATCTCGCCAGCGAGACCGTCTCGTCGAGCGGTGCGACGATCTCGAGAAATGCCTGCGGCCCGACGGCCAAGGTCTCGTCGGCCAAACCGATGTCTTCGAGCAGTGGATCTGTGAATCCTGGTGCCAGATTCAACGCTTCACGTAGTTGTTGACCGGTCTTGTCCAGGTCTCGTGCACCGATCACCACCTGCCGCAGGGTCTCCCACGTGCCCGCGTCGTGCATGCCCGTCACAGTCCGACCGCTTCGGCTGCGGTGTCGGCACTCTGCCAGCGTCGGAGCTCGGCACCCGGCGCCCACGTCGAGTGGGTGCCACTCGAAATCCGTTCGGGAAGGCGAAGTTTGCACAATGGTCCGTCTCCGACGCGGGCAGCGTCGAAGATCAAGCAGAAGGACGCGTCCTCGTTCATGTCAGTGGTCAACGTGATGAGATAGCCGTCGTCTTCGGCGGTACCACCCACGCGTGGTGCCATCGAGGTCTCGCTTCCATACACGCCGTCACCGAAGGAGAATCGTTCCTCGTTCCCCGTCAGCAGGTCGTGTTTGACCAAGCCGTCGAACAGGAACCACGACGGCTTACCCGAAGCCGCATAAGCGTATCGGTACTTCTCACCCGCGAAATTGCTGTTCATCATGCCGAATTCAGTGATCGAGTCACTGAGTTGCTCTTCACGCGTGGCTCCGGTGACCAGGTTCAAACGCCAGCGGTGAAGCCGGGTCTGCATGCGATCGAGAGCGAGGAAACGGAAGGCGCGCTCCCACTGATTGCCCATACCGTTGTCCGACGGTTCCGGATCACCCTGGTAGAAACCGTCCAGAACAATCTCGTCCCCCTCTTCGTAGGCGTTCACGAAGTGCAGGACATAGGTCGGATCGGCCTCGAACCACTTGATGTCAGCGGTGTTTCCGCGGCGTGGGATGACTCCGAGACGGAGCGGGATATCGGGATGGAAATTCGCGACGTGCGCGCCCTTCTCCAGCAGAACCGGATCCCAGAACAAGGGGCAGTCGTTGAGGATCGCGTAGTTCTCCGTGAAGGCCATGTCGTGCGGCAAGCGTGGACCTGGAAGCGGGACGTCGACGTAGTGGACCAACTCGTTGGCCGAGTCCACGACGCCGTAGTGCATGTACGGCGCTTCCTTGCTGTAGTTGAAGAACAGCATTTCTCCGGTCTTGTCGTCCACCTTCGGATGCGCGGACACACCCCATTCGAAGGGGAACTTGCCGTTCCAGCTTTCCTTGCCGAGTGTCTCCGCCGACATCGGATCGAGACGATACAGATCTCCGCACTGGTAGAAGCTGGTGAGAGCAGTCCCCCTGTGAACGACGACGTCGGTGCTGGACGCGTCCTTCATCCGGGTGCGCGCACCCTTGCCGCCCTCGGGGCGACTGAGTTTGGGAGACTCGGCAAGCCCGGCCCACAACGCAGCGCCGGCGTCCTGCTCGGCCGCCAAGCCGTCGGTACGTACGAATCGGTTGCGGTAGAACGACTCTCCGTCGCGAAAGCCCACGATGTGAATCATGCCGTCACCGTCGAAGGGGTGATACGCCTTCATCGAGGGATGGAGCGGATTCTCGGTGTTACGCAGGTAGACACCGTCGAGGTCTTTCGGAACCTCACCGAATACGACTTCGAGGTTGTCCGCTTTGAACTCGGTGGTCTGGGGTTGCCACGGGCCGGTGCGATACGGGTGATCGTCATCGGCGGGAAGGGTGGACAACAACTTGCCTACGATTTCGACGTCCATGGAATTCTCTTTTCGACTGATGGGGAAAGGCTGGACTGCACTTTCAGGAAACTGCGTCGACGACAAAACTGACGGTGGTGGCCGTACTTCCACCGAAGTTGAGCGTCGCAAAGCGGCTCGCACCCTCGACTTGGAAACCGCCGGCCGTTCCCGTCACCTGATGGGCCGCGTCGAGAAGCATTCGGACACCACTGGCACCCACCGGATGACCACCGCCGATCAGACCGCCGCTGGGGTTGATCGGTAGCTTGCCGCCCATGGCGATGTCACCACTCTCGATGGCTTTCCACGACTCGCCGGGTGCGGTCAGACCGATGTGGTCGATCGCGAGATACTCACTCGCCGTGAAACAATCATGTGTTTCGATCCCGTCTATCCCGGCCAGGTCGACTCCGGCCCGGGAGAAGGCACCCATCACCGCATCCCGAACGTGTGGCATCACGTAGGGATTATCGGCGTCGCGGGCCAGCTTCTGCTCGAGACCTAAACCAACAGTCCGATGACCCCAGCCCGCGATGTGGGCCAGCGGAGTCGCCGCAGCACCAGGGTGTTCACGCAGGTACTTGTCCGTCACCAGCACCACCCCGGCGCCACCGTCGGTCACCTGGCTGCAATCGAATCGTCGAACACCGCCTTCCACAACAGGATTGGTGGCGTCGTCGCCGCCTGCATTCCCGAGCAGATCGGGTACCGCCCAACCGCGTGTCTGCGCGTTGGGGTTGTTCTTCGCGTTTGCGAAGTTGATCTGCGAGATCGTGCGAAGGTGAGATTCGTCGATCCCGTAACGCCGCCCGTACTCCTTCGACACACGGTCGAACATGTACGGCCACATGAATTTTGCTTCCTGACCTTCGTGTCCGACCCAGGCTGCAGCGCCCAGATGGCCGGCCGCGTCATCACCCGGAACCGTCTTCTCCAGTTCGATACCCATCACCAGAGCCGCGTCGTAGTTGCCGGCGCGCAGGTCTGCCATCGCTGCAAGTACAGCGATACTGCCCGATGCGCACGCCGCCTCGTGCCGAGACGAGGGCACACCCCACAGGTCTGGATGCACGGTGGCGGGCATCGCGCCCAGCTGACCTTGGCCGGCAAACAATTGCCCGAAGGCATTACCGACGTGGATCACCTCTATGTCGGTGGCAGGAACCTTCGCCGCGTCCAGGGTGTGGTTCACCACCTCTTCGGCAAGGTTCGCGAAATCGAGTTCCTCACGGGTGAAGTTCCGTGCGAAGTCGGATTGGTACCCGCCGAGAATCCAAATGTTCGAAACAGTCATGACCTCTCCCCTTGCCGATCCGGCCTCGGTGACGTCACCGAGATACCCGCGCAACGGCGGTTGTAATTTCACCGCAACCGTACTACAACTAGCAGAGTAACTCTACTAATTGAAGGGTTGAAAATGACTGATGCTTTTGTCCTCGACTACGTGCGCACGCCGCGCGGTCGAGCATCGGCGCGAGGCGCCCTCCACGAACACAGCCCCGTGGACCTTGTCGTCCATCTGGCCAAGGCTCTGCAGGGTAGAACGAACCTCGCCGCAGAACAGATCGACGACGTCGTTCTCGGTTGCGCATCGCAGGTGGACGAGCAGGGCGCGAACATCGCGAGAACTGCCGCACTCCTTGCCGGTTGGGGCGACTCCGTCCCCGGCGCAACCCTCAATCGATTCTGCGCATCCGGCGTCGACGCAGTCGGCCAGAGCGCGGCCCGCATTCGCGGCGACGACGTGTCCCTCGTCGTGGCCGGTGGCGTCGAAAGCGTCTCCCGGACTCCGATGTTCAGTGATCGCGGACCGCTGTGGACCGATCCGGCAACTATCGCGCAGATCGGTTCCATCCATATGGGTGTTGCCGCCGACTTGAATGCCACGATCGAGGGGTACTCCCGCGACGAGTTGGATGCGTACGGCGTCGAAACCCAACACAAGGCTGCCGAGGCCTGGCGCAACGGCGCATTCGAGCGGTCCGTTGTGCCTGTCCCCGGCAGAAACGGAGAAGCGGGAACAGCCCACGACGAACTGGTCAGGGCAGAGACGACGGCAGAGGGACTCGCAGCGCTGCCTGCCGCCTTCGAAGGGCTCGGCGCCGCCGGTCAGGATGCACTCGCGCTCGCCGCCTACCCTGAGGTCGGCAAGATCGAACACCTGCACACCGTCGGATCCTCTCCCGCCATGGCCGACGGCGCAGCGCTCCTACTCCTCGGATCCGAGAAAGCCGCGGCGAGAGCCGGCTTGACCCCTCGCGCACGGATCATCGGATCCGCCTCGACTTCGGTGAATCCGGTCCTCATGCTCACTGCGGGCCAGAGCGCCGTGGAGGCAGTCATCGCGCGAGCCGGGCTTCGTCCACAGGACATCGACGTGTTCGAGTTCGCAGAGGCGTTCTCCGCACTCTGCCTACGGTTCCGCCGCGATCTTGACGCCGGGCCGGACCGCATGAACCCCAACGGAGGCACGATGGCGATGGGCCATGCATTCGGCGCCACCGGAGCAATTCTCGTCGGCGCATGTGTCGACGAACTGGTACGGAGCGACGGACGCTACGGTGTGGCCGCGGTCAGCGGCGCCGCCGGTGTCGGAGTCGCGGTGCTCGTCGAACGGATCGCCTCATGACCGTCAGTTCACTCTCTGGCCGCGTTGCCGTCGTCACGGGAGGGGGTAAGGGCCTCGGCCGTGCCGTCGCACTGCATCTCGCGAGCCGAGGGGTCACGGTGATCGTCAACAATCGAAATCGCACACTCGATTCGAGCGGCCGAGGCCCTGCAGATCAGGTTGTCGACGAAATCCTCGAAGCCGGTGGACAGGCCGTCGCCAACCACGACGACGTCACCGACCCCGAGGTCGGCCGAAAGTTGGTGGACGACGCTCTCACTCGGTTCGGACGACTCGACTTCTGCATCACCAGCGCCGCGGTCAGCGGTCCACAGATGCTTCATCGCACCACCGCCGAGAACCTCAGCACCGTCATCACGACAAACGTCGTCGGAACCGCACTGGTCGCCGCCGAAGCCTCCCGAGTGATGCGCGAAGCCGGATTCGGGCGCATCGTGATGATTGCCTCGACCGCAGGACTGCACGGAGAACCCACCGTGTCCGCCTACGCCGCCAGCAAGGGTGCCGTCATCGCATTGGGACGCACCGCAGCCGGCGAAGGAGCGAGTCGCAATGTGTTCACCAATGTCGTACTGCCCTATGCCACTACGCAGATGACCGAATCCGGAATGGATCCACGATTCATCGACATCATGGGTGCCGACCTGGTAGCCCCGGTGGTCACCGCCCTCGTCGATCCCGAGTCCACGACCAACGGGCAGGTGATCGTCACGGCAGGCAACGGGGTGCGTTCGGCAGACGCCGTCGAGGGCTCGACCGAATTCTTGCCCACCACCACAGAACTCGATGCCAAAGCGCTCGACGCGCTACTCGTGACCAGCCGACTCGGCGCTCCTCACACCTATCCGAGCGCACAGGAAGCCTTCGCGGACTTCGCTTCCGAACTGCTCGACCACCACAATCGGAAAGCGCGCGCATGACCGACATCCCACTGGGCGATCTTGCACTGAACTTCGGTGTGAGCGCACTCGCCGTCCTCGTCTTCATCGCAGTCGTGATGGCCGTCGCCATCCGGATGAACAATCACTCGATCATCGACATCTGCTGGGGGCCTGGCTTCGCCGTCGTCGCCGTCGTCTCGTACCTGACGTCCATCGGGTCGGACGGCAACGATCTGCGTCGCCTCGTCGTGCTGGCTCTGACCGTGGTGTGGGGAATGCGACTCGGCCTCTACATCGGCTTCCGAAACCGTGGGCACGGGCAGGACAAGCGCTACACTGCCCTGCTCAAACATCAACAGGGACCGCTGGTTCCGTTCCTGATTCGCAAAATCTACGGCCTCCAGGGCGTTCTCATTCTCGTGGTGTCGCTGCCCGTCCAGTTCGCGATGTACGAGTTTCGCGCCCTCGGAGTCCTCGGCGCGATCGGCATCGCGGTCTGGACCGTCGGCTTCGTCTTCGAATCGGTTGGAGACTACCAACTTTCCCGCTTCAAAGCTGATCCGGCCAATGCCGGGAAGGTGATGGACCGTGGGCTCTGGGCCTGGACCCGCCATCCCAACTACTTCGGTGATGCATGCGTCTGGGTCGGACTGTTCATCCTCGCGCTTGGTGATCCATTGGCGCTGATCACGATCGTCTCTCCGATCGTCATGATCAAACTGCTGGTGAGCTACAGCGGTAAGGCCCTTCTCGAACGCGGCATGCGCAAGAGCAAGGGGCAGGCCTACGACGACTACGTAGCCCGGACCAGCGGATTCTTACCTCGTCCACCCCGTCCGGCACGAAACCACGCGTCGTGAGCGCCCCCACGAGTGGTCTCGCCGACGTCTTCGATCTGGAATCGACCGGCCCGGACCGGTGGCAAGGGTCGAACGACGGTGTTCGGCTGCCTCAGCTGTTCGGCGGCCAACTGGTAGCCCAGTCGATTCTCGCAGCCGGGCACACGGTTACCGACGGCAAAGCGATCAGTTCCGTCCACACCCACTTCCTTCGCCCGGGGTCGACGAATCGCGCGACCGAGTTCTCGGTAGATCGCCTTCGGGACGGAAAACGCCTGTCCACCAGAGGCGTCGACGTCCACCAGGACGGACGACTCGTCTGCCGTTCGACGGTCTCTGCCTCCTCGATCGACGAGGGCATCACTCACAGTCGCGCAGTACCCGCCGCACTCCCGCCCGCTGAGTGCGTGACGTTGCAGGAGTTGGCCGAGGCAGACGGTGGGTTGGGAGAGGTGTGGGAGGAGTTCTCCGCCATCGAGATTCGTGTGTCCCCCATCGATTCGCAGTCCCCCACGACGCATTCGGCGGCGCCTCCGCGCAACATCTGGATGCGTTCGGCTCAGCGGCTGAGCGACGATCCACTGATTCACGTGGCTGCTCTCGCCTATGCCAGTGATCTGATGCTGATGGCAACCGCGCTGACTCCGCACGGCTACGACATCGGGCAGGAGCACTCGCTCGACACGGACTGGACTGGTGTGTCCCTCGATCACACGATGTGGTTTCAACGCCCTGTGCGGGCGGACGAGTGGCTGCTCTTCGAGCACTCGACCCCCACAGCTCACACCGGCAGAGCAGTAGTGAATGCGGCGGTCTTCGATCGATCCGGACTCCAGATCTGCCAGATCACTCAGGAAGCGTTACTCATTGCCCGCACCGAGTGATTCCCGACTCTTTCTGCAGACCATTCGGTACGGTCTCGCGGTGCCGCAGGGTGCGCGGCCTATGATTTCGGGGTGGTACGAGTGAATGCAGCCGGATCTTCGACACCCACCGCGTCGGCGGGCGTCACCGAGTTGCCTGCCGGCGGTCCGAACGCACTGGCCGTCACGCTCGGGTTGTTGGGGGACGAGTGGAACCTCTGGATTCTGCGATTCGCCCTGTTGGGGTCGCGGCGATACAACGACTGGCTCGCCCTCGGGGGAATCTCCAACTCCGTATTGTCCTCACGGTTGGCGGTCCTGACGGCCGGCGGAATGCTCGAGCGTCGTGAGTATCAGCAGAACCCGCCCAGGCACGAATACTCGGTCACCCGCAAAGGGCAGTCGATCTGGCCCGTCCTCATCACCATGTGGTCGTGGGAGAAGCAGTGGGCGCCCAATGAAACCCAGCCGCTTCCACCACTGCGGCACAGCACCTGCGGAAACGACTTCACCCCGATCCTGCGCTGCAAGGAGTGCGGCGAGGACGTGGACGTACGATCCCTGGACTCCCAAATGGGTCCGAGTGGGGACTTCTCACGCAGTGTCCCGGAAGCAACATCGCGGCGACGCTCCACCAAGTCCGAACGCCGTCCGGAGATTCTGGCTCACACGATGGAACTTGTCGGCAATCGCTGGTCAGCGGCGATCATCGGTGCAGCTTTCCGAGGCGCTCGCCGCTACGGAGAGTTCGCCGAGATCACCGGTGCACCACCGGCGATAGTCGCGGATCGCTTGAAGCACCTCACCGAGATCGGTGTAATGGAAACGCGTCCGCTTCCCGGTCGCCCACAGTGGTCGGAGTATCGACTCACCGCCAAGGGCACGGCGTATTTCCCCGTGGTGATGTGCATGATCTCCTGGGGTCAGCGTTGGTTCAGATCCGCGGACGGCCCGGACATCGTTCTCCATCACAAGGCCTGCGGTAAACGGTTCGAAGCGCGCTTGGGTTGCAGTGTGTGTGGTGAAGAGTTGAGGTCTTCGGACATCGAGGCCGTCGACCTCACCACCTCGGTTCACGTACCCGGGTCCGGTTGGTCCTGAGGTCCCCGCTCAGCCGGCAGTGCGGATCCGGTCGAAGCTCCGGCCTCGGTGTTCGAGCGGCAGCCTGTCCCCTCGCCCGAACAGTTTGTTGCGCAGCGTTCCCTCGTCGTAGTCGCCCTGGTAGGCACCTCGTTTGGTCAGCTCCGGAATCACATGCTCCACAATGTCTTCGAAGGTTCCAGGAGTCACCGCGTACGCGAGATTGAAACCGTCGACGTCGGTCTCGGACACCCACTCCTGCAACTCGTCGGCGACCTCCGCGCCGGAACCGACAACGATCGGGCCGAGCCCGCCGATGCCCGCCCACTCCGCGATGTCCCCCACCGTCCATTCGCCGCCTTTCTCGTCGGCCTGACGAAACGATGCGACCGCGGATTGAATGGCATTGCTCTCGACGTTCCCGATCGGCTCGTCCGCTCGGTATCCGGAGAGGTCGATTCCCATCCACCCCGAGGTGAAAACGAGCGCGCCTTCACTACTCGCGTAGCTGCGGTAGTCCTCGAGCTTCGCCTGGGCCAACTCAGGGGTTCGGTCGGTGATGATCGTCAACAGTGTGTAGATGCGGGCCGAGTACGGATCTCGCCCGACCTTCGTCAGTTCGTTTCGGATTCGAGCAACGGTGTCTTTGAGAATCGCCTTTGTCGGTGCACCCACAAAGATCGCCTCGGCATTCTCAGCGGCGAACCGCACCCCACGAGGCGACGCGCCGGCCTGGAAGATGACCGGCGTCCGCTGTGGAGAAGGTTCGGAGATGTGGATGCCCGGAACCGTGAAGTGCTTGCCTTCGTGCTCGATCGGATGAACCTTGGCGGGGTCCGTGTAGACCCCGGTGGTTCTGTCACGCACCACCGCGTCGTCTTCCCACGACGTTTCCCACAACTTGTAGAGAACTTCGAGGTACTCGTCCGCGTGGTCGTAGCGATCGTCGTGCTGGAGTTGGTCGTCCTCGCCCATGTTCCGCGCGGCCGAGGGGAGGTATCCGGTGACCACGTTCCACCCGATTCGCCCGTTCGTCAGGTGGTCGAGGGTGCTCAAGCGCCGAGCGAACGGGTAGGGATGCTCGAAAGCTGTACCTGCGGTGATCCCGAAGCCCAAGTGCTCGGTCACGGCAGCCATCGCCGACGCCAGCAGTAGCGGGTCCGAGACCGGTACCTGCGCGCCCTGCCGCAGCGCTGCGTCGTGATTGCCGCCGTACACGTCATACGTTCCCAACACGTCGGCCAGGAACAGCCCGTCGAATCTTCCACGCTCGAGGAGCTTCGCCAACTCCGTCCAGTACGTCAGATCCGTGTACCTGGACGACTGGTCCTCCGGGTGGCGCCACAGACCTGGCGATTGGTGGGCGACGCAGTTCATGGCAAAGGCGTTGAAGCGGATTCTGCGGGTCATTCCCGCACGATGCCGTGCCTGCTCCGCGGTGAACACCATTGCGATCAGTGCGATCGGTTCGGCTCCTGCTTGCACCCGGCGATACCGTCGACTTCGCGACCTCGTCGGCGGGCCGCTACACTGACTAGCGCAGCTGTGACGCCCGAGGCTTCGTGCCGACAGGTCGAGCGGACGCAACAGCAGTATCGGGAAGCGAAAACCCCGGCAGCACAGGGTTTTCAGCGCTTGTCGGTACGCTCCCCGCCCTCGTAGCTCAGGGGATAGAGCATTCCTCTCCTAAAGGAAGGGTCGCAGGTTCGAATCCTGCCGAGGGCACCAGGTGGGACTCTCCCCACATCGGCGCGACCAACGTGCCATTCTTGAATTCATGACGACGCCTCACTCCACGGCTACTCCCCCGAAGAACATGTCTTTGATCCCGGGTGGGACGTACTGGATGGGCTCCGAAGATTTCTATCCGGAAGAACGCCCAGTTCACCAGGTCACCGTCGACGGATTCTGGATGGACACGACGGCGGTGACGGTCGCCGAGTTCCGACGCTTCGTGAAGGCAACCGGCCACGTCACCACTGCTGAAATCGCCCCGGATGCCGCCGACTATCCCGACGCCGATCCAGCCCTCCTCGTCCCGGGATCGTTGGTCTTCACTTCGCCACCCGGCCCGGTTTCACTTGACGACTACACCCAGTGGTGGTCGTTCACTCCCGGCGCCGATTGGCGCCATCCCGAGGGCGCCCACAGCAACATCGGGGGACGTGAACGGCACCCCGTCACCCACGTGTCGTACTTCGACGCCCAGGCCTACGCCGCGTGGGCCGGCAAGGAACTCCCGACCGAGGCCGAGTGGGAGTTTGCCGCCCGCGGTGGACTCGATCGCCAGGCGTACGTGTGGGGCGATCACGACTCTCCGGGCGGGCGGCCCGGTGGCAACGTGTGGCAGGGCCAGTTCCCCTGGGAGAATCTGCTCGAGGACGGTTACGAGCGCACCGCTCCGGTCGGAAAGTTCCGGCCCAACGGCTACGGACTGTTCGACATGGCCGGGAACGTGTGGGAATGGACGGCCGATCACTACACATCGGACCACGCCCGCAGTTCCAAGAACGTCGCGCCGGCCTCGTCGTGCTGCATTCCTCGTAATCCCCGAGCGGAGTTCGCCACGGAGGCGTTGGTGGGCGAACCCTACGCACGACGGGTGATCAAAGGCGGCTCACATCTGTGTGCACCGAACTACTGCTTGCGCTACCGCCCCGCCGCGCGGCAGGGCGAATCCGAGGAGTCCTCAACCTGCCACGTCGGCTTCCGGTGCATCATCCGCATTCCGCAGGAGTAGATCAGAAGGGCACGTCCCCCAGGATGGCCACCCGCTCCATGACGCGGCGATGAGGGAAGTAATCACTCGCTGCGTAGTGCTGGGTAGCCCGGTTGTCCCAGAAGGCAATGGAATTCGGCGCCCACTTGAAGCGGCACTGAAAGTCCGGGACCTTGACCTGCGCGAACAGCAGGTTGAGCAGATCGTTGCCTTCGACAGGATCCATGTCCGGAATGTGGGTGGTGAAAAGGCTGTTGACGAACAGAGTCTTACGCCCGGTCTCCGGATGCTTACGCACCATCGGGTGCAGGACCGGCGGGTACTGCTCCTTCATCTGTTCCAACTTCTCCGGGCTCATGCCGCGTCCGAAGGACGGCACGAAATCGTGGATGGCGTCCTTGCCGTCGATCAAGTCCTTGATCTCGTCGGGGAGGCAGTCGAAGGCGTTACCCATATCAGCCCAGAGCGTGTCACCACCGGCAGGCGGTACGTCGATCGCCCGAAGTACTGAACCGAGCGGCGGCGTCTTCGTCCAGGTGACGTCGACGTGCCAGATGTTCTCGGTTCCTGGACTGTCCTCTCCGCGTTCGAATCTGACGACTGCCGGGACCTCTCCCTGCGGGAGAAGTGGATGAACCTCGAGTTCACCCCAATGGGCCGCGAAGTCACGATGATTCACGCTCGAAATCGGCTGGTCCCGAAAGAACACGACCTTCCATTCGAGGAGGGCCCGACGCACGTCCTCGATCTGCTCCTCCGACGGGTCACGCAAGTCGATATCGCTGATCTCGGCACCGATGAATGGTGTGACGGGTGTCAGAGTGAACCGCTCGTACGGCCTCGATTCAACGCCTTCCGGGTTTCGCCTCATTCCGCGTGGTCCGAATTCGATTGTGTGATTGCCGATTTGGACTGTTCGTGAGGATGTAAGGGTAGCCATCGAATGACTCCGTCCTGTCGTGTCGTGTCGCGGGGTCACACGTCAGTCGACGCGTGCACCCGCTTTGCTCGTGTGCGTTTGTGTGCGCTTTGGGGCGCGGTCAGTGCTCCTACCGCGAGATCGACCAGATGATCCACTGTCGTATCGAAATCTGCCTGCACAACCGGGTTTTCGTCTTCGCGGCGCTGCTCGAAGATTGCCAGAGCGGAGACGCTCATGTTGAACGTCAGATCGATCCGTTCGACCGCGACGCGGCGAGATAGATGCGGCAACGCCCGCGTCAACCTGACGACAACTTCGTTGATCCCCTCGCTGACCTCGCGGAACTCAGCACTCTGCGTATCCACCGACGGTGAGATTCGGGCAATGAACCTCGCATAGTTGGAACCGTCGACCGTCGCCAGAAAATCTGCCAGCGGGTACAGAAAGGCTTCGACCAAAGCACGGACCAAGTCGGTCCGCCCACTGGCGTCGATGTCGTCGAGATACGTCAGTCGCGCTGCGTTGATCTGATCCATCCGATGCCGGAATACGGCCAGCACCAGACCGTCTCGCCCACCGAAGTGATACTGAACTGCAGAGTTGTTGCGCTGCCCGGCCGCAGTCGCCACGTCCCGCATGGACACTTCGTGAATACCTTGCTCGGCGAACATCCGCTCGGCGACGGCGATCATGGCGTTCTTGGCATCCAACGAGGCGGGCATACACCGACCATATAAGTCACTGTCTTAATTCCGCAAGCCCCATCCCCTGTGCGCGGTTAGGGAGTGCAGGGACTCCTTAACCACTCACGGGGGTAGTTGTCCCAGTCAACGAGACATACGCCGCCAACTGAATTCCGATCGATACGCTCCAGATTAAGACGACAGCTTAATCCGCCCGGTTTTGCACACGCCAAGGAGCCTGCTGGTGAATCGCCATTCCATTCCGATCATTCCCGAGACACCGAACGTCGCGGCCGCCGTGTACTACCCCGATCAGAATCCCCCGTACACCCGCCCGGAACCGCTTCGCCCGCCGGCCGGGGCCCCGAACGTGCTGCTGATCATGATCGACGACGTCGGATTCGGCGCACCCTCCGCGTTCGGTGGCCCGTGCCGCACCCCCACCGCCGAGCGTTTGGCCGAAACCGGCGTGAAATACAGCCGATTCCACACCACGGCTCTGTGCTCGCCGACGCGTGCCGCCACACTGACCGGGCGCAACCACCACAGTGTCGGTATGGGTGTCATCTCCGAAATGGCCAACGCGGCACCGGGATACAACGGGACCCGCCCCGCCTCTGCCGCCACGGTCGCACGCGTCCTACAGGGAAACGGCTATGCGACAGGTGCTTTCGGCAAGATGCACCAGACCCCGACGTGGGAGACCACCGCTGCCGGGCCGTTCGATCGTTGGCCGGTCCGTGAGGGTTTCGACAAGTTCTACGGTTTCCTCGGTGCCGAGTCCGACCAGTTCACCCCGGTTCTCTACGAGGACTTCACGATGGTCGACTTACCCAAGACACCACAGGAGGGTTACCACCTGTCAGAGGATCTCGTCGACCACGCGATCGAATGGGTCGAGGGCGTCAACACGATGGACCCCGACAAGCCGTGGTTCTGCTACCTCCCCTTCGGCGCGTGCCACGCTCCACTCCAGGTCCCGGACCGCTACCTGGACAAGTACGTCGGCGAATTCGATCACGGGTGGGATCGCCAACGCCAGATCACCCTCCAAAAGCAGAAGGAACTGGGCGTCGTCGCTCCTGACACCGAATTGGCCCCGTGGGCTCCGGGGCTCCCACACTGGGACGAACTCGACGACGACCAGAAGAAGGTCTCGGCCCGTCTGATGGAGTTGTATGCGGCATTTCTCGAGCACACCGACGACGAGGTAGGCAGGCTCGTCGACCGGTTGCAGGACATGGGTGTACTCGACAACACTCTGGTGCTCTACATGATGGGTGACAACGGCGCTTCCGCGGAAGGCGGAATGGAGGGCTCGTTCAACTACCTCGCCGGCCTCAACGGTTACAAGAGTGCGACATCCGACGTACTGGCGCGCTACGACGAATTGGGGACCGAAACCAGCTACCCGCACTATCCGGCGTCGTGGGCTCTGGCTCTCGACACCCCGTACCAGTGGGCCAAGCAGGTTGCGTCCCATTACGGCGGTACCCGGAACGGCCTGATCGCCCACTGGCCCAAGGGGATCGACAAGCCAGGCATCAGGGAGCAATGGCATCACTGCGTCGACATCACGCCGACGATCCTGGAAGCTGCCGGTATTCCGGCACCGTCCAGCGTCGACGGGGTGACCCAGAAACCGATGGAAGGCGTGGCGATGAACTACACCTTCGCCGAGCCCGACGCCGAAGAGCGCCACACCACACAGTATTTCGAGATCTTCGGCAACCGCGGAATCTACGATTACGGTTGGACCGCAGTCACGGCCCACCGCGCACCCTGGCTGATGGCCACTCACGGCCTCGAGCTCACACCGATGAGCGAGGACCGTTGGGAGCTGTACGACACCTCGGTCGACTGGTCGCAGGCCCGCGATCTCGCAGACGAGCATCCCGAGATCCTGGCCCGGCTCAAGGAAAAGTTCCTCGTCGAGGCGGCCAAATATCAGGTGCTGCCGCTGGACGACAGAACGGTCGGTCGCCACGCCACCGCGGAATCACGACCCCCGCATCCGATGATGGGCCGCAAGACCCTCACTCTGTACCCACACATGAACGGTCTGGTCGAGAAAGCCGCGCCGACGTTCTTCAACCGCTCATACACGCTGACCGCGAGTCTGGGTAGCGTCGCCGACGGCATGCTGGTCAGCCTCGGTGGCCGGTTCGGCGGATTCGCTTTGTACATACTCGATTCCGTCCCCGTCTACTGCTACAACTTCAGCGGCGGTGGTCGGACCTTCGTGCGTGGGCGCAACCCGCTGGCACCCAATGCACGCGAGGTGTCCGTCCACTTCGAGTACGACGGCGGCGGAATCGGCAAGGGTGGAACCGCAACCCTGAGCGTCGACGACGAGGTGGTCTCCGAAGGCCGGATCGAGAAGACCACTCGGGCGATCTTCAGCATGAACGAACAGCTCGACGTCGGCATCAACCGGGGAAGCCCGGTCGCGGAAGAGTTCGCGGACAAGGGCACGTTCCGCTACGGCGGCAAACTCCACAGCGTGACCGTCGACTTACGATCCACCCGAGAGGTGGTGTCCGCAGAGGAACGGGAGAAAATCTCACTCGCCGTGCACTGATCGACCAGGCGACGCTCGCCGATTGTGCAGCCGCGCAGGCCATCTGCCGCGCGGCTGCACAATCGCCCTGCGTCTATCCGACCGTGTACATCTGCAGGCACGGCCCCACCGGGCGACCTTCCAGGATGTCGCGGGCCTTCT
This sequence comes from Rhodococcus sp. SB1D, assembly GCF_048573875.1. NCBI lineage: Bacteria > Bacillati > Actinomycetota > Actinomycetes > Mycobacteriales > Nocardiaceae > Rhodococcus > Rhodococcus sp. SB1D. The sequence continues at coordinate 212,183 of NZ_JBMAIQ010000007.1, read as the reverse complement.
CACGCGCTGCGTTGAACTCCCAGGGCGCAGTGGTGCCCGGCACTCCGAATCGATATCTGCTCAAGGCACATGAACGCTGCGGTTCCGGTAGACGATCCAAGGCAGGTACCGCGTCGACGGAGAGTCCGTGTAAGTAGGAAACATCGATGCTCTTGCCGCCCTCGAACCGTTCCACGTTCTTTTGCGCGATGTACGCGTCGGGGTTGAACACCGCGAAGGCCAGCAGCGCGACGGCCGAAGTGGCGAGAACAGCTGTGGGCAGCCACTTCCCGGACATCCGAATACCTGCGACGAGCAACAACACGAACACGAAGCCAAGAAGCAGCTCTGTCGCGAAGACGCTGACCCGGAGCACCGTGAAACCGTACTGATTCTCGTACAACCACATCCGGTGCACAGCGGACGCCACGATCACCAGGCTGAAGACACACAGGGCACCCAGCAGTCCGCGGGCAAGACGCCTCGATCCAGCGTCGCGGCGGTCGATGTACCGCACTGCGACGGCGATGACGAGCAGCGTCAGCACGGTAACCGCCATGAGCTGCCAGAAACCCTCACGCGCATAGTCCGCATAGGTCAGTCCATCGGTCACCTGTACGTGCTCGTCTCCCCCGAACAGCGTCTTCGTCTGTACTGCGACAAAACCGAGGAACAGCACGTTGAGTACTCCGAGCGGGACCGCCCACTCCCACATCGGCAACGGCGTCGCCGGCGCAGGTGCAAACGCGTCCACCGTCGGCGTTCTGCGGCGCAGATACACCGCAACCAGCGTGCCGAACGCCATCACGACGCCGGCAAAGATCCGTGCCCCCGGGTTCGACACCGAGATGGCCGGAGCGAAGCCGCCGAAGATCTTCGCGAACTCCGGATCCGCACTCACGAACAAAGATCCGAAAATCAACAGGAGAAGAATCGACACTGCGCCCACGACGACAACTCGCGCCGCCGGCACCCGCGGAGCAGAGCGGGTAGCGAGCTTTCGACGACGAACGAAGTTGACCGTCCGGTGCGGTGCCCGCCAGGGAGCAAGCGTTCCCAGAAGTATCCCGGTCCACGTCCGCCCGCCGATCAGAGTCCACGTGAACAGAACCCATGCAACCACGACGCAGAGGAACACCAACCACTCCGCACCGCGAACGGCGGCAACACCCAGCAGTGCGAGCATCCCGATGGCGGCGACCCACTGCGTCACGGTCATCCGCGGCGGCGTCAGAATCCCGAAGACGATCACCACACCGGCACCCACGATCAAGTACGCGATACTCGCGAACCCTGGGTCGAGGATCAGGGCCGCAAGCACCCCTACTGCGGCCGCGCCGAGGAGCATCGAGCGGGTGGCCATCGAAGTGCGATCGGGACGCCAGAACCGGCTGGAACGCTTGGGTTTTACGGCCGGCATCGGCGGTTTCGGTGGAATTACTATCGGAGCGCTCATGTGATCTCCTATGTGTCTGGTTCAATTTTTCAGGGTCGGAAGTACAGACGAATGCCGATGAAGACATGCGCCATCGCGAGATCTCTCGATCTCGTCAGGGACTTTGATTCAGTTCTGCGGCAGCACTACTCGAATGCAACAACCCGACGGGGCATCGACGACGGCAATCCTGCCGTCATGTAATTCGACCGCCCACTTCGCGATCGCGAGGCCGAGTCCGGTGCCTCCGTCGGTCGAGCCGCCGCGGATGAAGCGGTCGAACACTCGCTCACGGGCCTGTGGTTCGATGCCGGGGCCGTCGTCGTGGACGTCGAGCACCAACTCCCCCGCGCTGCCGGTACGTACTCGGATGACAACTTTGGTGTCGACGTTCCCGTGCTGAACCGCATTGTCCACCAGGTTGGTCACCACCTGGTGGAGGCGATCCGGATCGGCGACCACGGACAATTGTGGAGGCTTGACGTCTATCTCGATGTCGCCCGCACTCACACTCGACAGCTCGCGTAAGAACGGCTCGACCTCGAAACGGCGGCGTTTCAACGGCATTGCGCCACCCTCGAGTTTCGAGAGATCGAGAAGGTCGGCTACCAGCGCGCCCAGTCGTTCCGTTTGCCGCAGCGCCGATTTCATCATCGCCGGATCCGGTTCTTCGACACCGTCGACGACGTTCTCGAGCATGGCTTGCAAAGCGGTGATGGGCGTGCGCAGTTCGTGGGAGACGTTGCCGATCAACTCGCGGCGGTACCGGTCGTCGGCCCCGAGGTCCTCGGCCATCCGATTGAACGCATGGGCGAGTTCGCCTACTTCGTCTCTGGAAGTCGCTCGTACTCGCCGCGAATAGTCGCCGCGCGCCATCGCCTTCGCCGCGGCCGTCATCTCGCGAAGCGGTGACGTCATCCCGTGTGCGAGCACCTGAGTAACGCCTAGAGCGACAACCAACGCCGTCAGTAGAGCAAAACGAAACGGTTGTTGCGACGTCAGCCAGAAACCACCCGCGGCGAACACCAGTGCTGCGACAACCAGGAGGCCGACCTTCACCTTGAAGGACCGCATCGGGTCCAGCGGCCGCGGCCACCGTGCAAAAAGACGGTCGACGACGCTCATCGCGGCACGTCCCAGGCGTACCCGACCCCGTGAACGGTCCGGATCACGGAAGGTCCGAGCTTGCGTCGCAGCGCCTTGACGTGGCTGTCGACGGTCCGACTGCCCGCTCCCTCACCCCAGCCCCAGATCTCCTCGAGCAGCGACTCCCGCGGGATCGCGGCTCGCGGCCGCTCCGCCAGATAGGCGATGAGATCGAATTCGGTGCGAGTCAGGTGAACTTCTTGCGCATCACGGCGCACTCGACGTTCGGTCAGGTCGATCACGACGTCACCGAACTCGAGGAGGTCGGCCACCGGGCGAGCAGCGTGCTCCGCGCGATCCGCACGCCGAAGCAGAGCCTGCACCCGGGCGACGAGCACACGCATGCTGAACGGCTTGCTCAGATAGTCGTCGGCCCCGACGCCGAGACCGATCAGCATGTCCGTTTCATCGGCGCGAGCGGTCAGCATCAGCACAGGCACCGGGCGCACGGCCTGGATGCGGCGGCAGACTTCGAGTCCGTCGAATCCCGGCATCATCACGTCGAGTACCACCAGGTCTGCGTCCATCTGCTCGCAGCGGGCCACCGCGCTGGGACCGTCGAACGCCAGCTCGACGTCGTAGCCCTCGGCACGCAGCCTCGCCGCGATGGACTCGCAGATGCTGACCTCGTCGTCGACCACGAGCACTCTTCGCTGACTCATGGAACTGACTGTATTCGGCCCTCGTGGATGAACCTGGGAGGACTTGTGAAGGTTCTGTGCAGGTTCTAGAACCTGCGGATGTTGTTGATCGGCAGATCCGCCAGGGGCGTCAGTCCGGTCGGAACACCAACTCCGTAGGCGTTGAACACCATTCCGAACCCAGCGTAGATGCCGACGTGCGTCGCACCGGGGTAGAAGGTGATGACGTCGCCGGGGGCGAGGGCCCACCGGGGAACCGGCTGTCCGACGTTGGCCTGCTGTTGGCTGGTCCGTGGCAGATTCACGCCGGCCTGCCGAAACGCCCATTGCACCAGCCCGGAGCAGTCCCACGAGTTCGGCCCGACGCCGCCCCACTGGTAGGGCTTTCCGGTCTGAGTGCTCGCCGCTGCCAGCGCGATCAGCCCTGCCGGACTCGGAATCGGAAGGGCGGCTGATCCGCTGCTGATGCTGCCCGTGCTTCCCACGCTTCCGGAACTCCCGCTACTGCCACCGCTACCGAGGCTTCCCGGGTCGGCTGAGGCAGGGGCAGCGGAAAGCAACAGGACACTTCCGGTCAGCAAAGCCGCGACCGTTCCCGTGCGGAGTGTCGACTTCTTCATGCATCCGTCCTTCGTGGGAGTCGTTTCGGCGCGCGGCAGCGCACCTCGATAGCCGTGAACTGGTAAGACACGTGAAAACAAACACTTCGTTCGGATGTTAACGGCGTAGACGTGGTGTTCGGACAGGAATCATTGATCCCATTTGTCGGTTTTCGACAAACAGGCCTTACGTCCCGGCCTGGCAAAGATCAGGGAATGATCGGGGATTTCCTGGATCCGTCGGAGCCGGCGGATCCCTAGATTCGAAATCATGCGCTCATACCTCCTTGTCGCCGCGGTCATCATCGGAGCCACCACGGCGCTGATCGGTTGCTCGACGCTCCAGCGCGCAGTGGAGATTCAATCGGATCTCGACGGACTCACCAGGTCGGGTGTCGTCGGGTCGATCGCAACACTCGACGACGGCACCACGACGGCTGTCATGACCAGCGGCGTACCCAATCGGACCAACGGCGATTCGATCGGCAAGAATGATCGGGTCCGGATCGGAAGTGTGACAAAGACATTCACCGCTTCACTCGTCCTGCAGTTGGTGGCCGAAGGCAAGGTCGACCTCGACGCACCCATCGAGCAGTACCTCCCGGACCTACTGCACGGCAGTGACATGGACGGCAGTGGCACAGACGGTAGCGCAATCACCGTGCGGCAACTGTTGCAACATCGCAGCGGCCTACCCGAGTTCGCCGGAGAACCCGGCGCCGACGAATGGATTGCCGCAAACGAGGACCGAACGCTGACGCCGTCCGCCGCGGTCGCCATCGCCCTCGGCAAACCGGCGCAATTCGTCCCCGGAACGTCGTTCGTCTACACCAACACCAACTACATCGTTCTCGGAATGCTCGTCGAATCGGTGACCGGCCGCAGCTACGCCGACGAACTTCAGTCTCGGATACTCGACCCGCTGGACCTGGAAGACACGTACCTCCCGGCGGCCGGTGAGCGCGATATCAGGGGCGATCACCTGACGGGCTATCAGGATCTCGACGGTGGCCTGACCGACGTTTCCCGCACGGAACCGTCGATCCCCTGGTCTGCCGGAGCGATGGTCTCGACGGGCACAGACCTGAACACCTTCTGGCGTGCACTACTCGACGGGCAGGTGGTGCCGGCCGAGCAGCTTGCCGAGATGACCACCCCTCAGGTCGCCGCCACCGAAGCCGAGGGACTCGGGTACGGGATGGGCGTCGGCGCCACCGAACTTCCCTGCGGCGTCACCTATACCGGCCACAGTGGCGGGATCTACGGGTACTACACACTGTCCGGTGCGACGCCGGACCGCGCGTTCACTGTGACGCTGACGTCGACGCCGAAGGACCAGCCGGACACCGTCGCGATACTCTCGCACGCGCTCTGCCCCTGACGCTGTTACCAGTACTGATGACGCTGCCCGTCGGTATCCGCGACGAAGATGACCGCGTCGGCGCCGTCCAACTCCGAAGGTTTCAGCGGCAGATGCCCTGGCAGGATCGCTTCTCCCGCGGTGATCGACGGGCCGAGCGCGGCTCGCAGGGCCGGAGTCGAGAACAGGGCACGCCGACCGGTCGCATCGGCCAACGCTCCCTGCAGAGTGCCCGGATCACTGTCGGGGTTGGCGTCGGTTGCCACGAATACGTAGCGCTCCCCGAGGACAAGTCCGACAAGTGAGCCGGCGCTCCCCCAGCTGACCACGTCGCCGTTGACGGGCATGTCGGACGGCACTCGCAGGAGATGGGCATTGTGTGCGAAGAGCAGGATCGGCCCGCGTCGCTGCTCCTGGGCGACGACCGCCAACAGGTTCTCGGCCATCATCTCGGCACGCAGACTGAGCAGAGTGCCGATGCGATCAGGAGCGGAACTCGCCATCGCGGAGTGATAGCGCAAGAGCCCCAGAGCGGTGCGTGAATGTGCAAGGGCCAGGTCGTACCCGGCCGGGTCGGCGGGCCGCAGCACAGGTGCGGCGCGCCGCAGGACGCTGGCGAGGTCGTCCGCAATGATGCGCAGGGCACGAGCCTGATCGGAGTTGCCGACGGACGCAGCCGGTTCGAACATCGCCGCCGGGTTGGTCCAGTCGGTGTCCTGCCCGAGCAGAAGGTCGATGCCGTCGAACGAGTGCGGCCGCATCGCAGCGGGCAGGAAGTCACCTGCTGCAGACAGCGCGCCACGTGGGCTCGGTGCACCGGAATACTCCACCGGAGCGTCGAAGCCGTAGAAGCGAACTCGGTCGGCCGGAGCGCGGCCGTGGTTGTACTCGCGTAGCCATTCGACGAGTTCGCGGTTGCCCGGTACCGCACCGAATCCGTGGCTGAAGCCTGTGGCGAGCACCTTCTCGATGTCCGCCTCTCCCCCGTTCACGTAGTCGTTCACGAGCAAAGCCGCAAAGACATCTGTTTCGAGCACGATCGACCGATATCCTCGTTCGACCAGTTGGCCGAGAAGTTCGTTGCGCAGCAACGGAAATACCTTGACTCCGTGGGTCGGCTCGCCGAGGGCGAGCAGAGTCGGCACCTCGGTTAGCGTGGCGAGCAGTTCGTCGACCGCACGACCAAGACTTGCCGCGTCTTCGAGTTGGTGGCCGAACTCACTAAGCGATGGGGCAGTGGACATGATCATCCCTTTCGAAGGTGGACTGCCTTCGACAGTATCGTTGAAGATTCCAGTGAAACTTTCACTGGCAATTACCTGGGGTATACCGTGAAAAGCCTCAATCGGAGGTGATCAGTGCGGCCCATAGACCTTGCCCGTGAACACGGGTTGTCCGCACAGGCGATCCGCAACTACGACGATGCCGGCATCCTCCCTCCGACCGAGCGCAGCACTTACGGCTACCGGCGATACACCCCAGTGCACGCGCAAGCCCTGCGCACTTTCCTCGCATTGCGCGGCGGTCACGGGCACCAGCGGGCCACGGAAATCATGCGGGCGACCAACCAGGGCGACACCGAGTCCGCCTACCGCCTGATCGACAGTGCGCACATGACGCTGCTCGCCGAGGGAAAAACTCGCACCGAGGTAGCCACAGCGCTGGGGACTCTGTCCACCATGGCACCGGCACTGGTGCACGGTCCAGCGCTGACGGTGGGTGAGCTGGCGCGCCGTCTCGGCGTTCACCCGGCGACACTGCGCACATGGGAAGAGCACGGCATCCTGCGCCCCGAGCGCGAACGAGCAACGGGTTATCGCGAATACGGTCCGGAGTGTGTGCGCGACGCCGAGATCGCACGGCAGCTGCGGCGCGGTGGCTATCGGCTGTCGCAAGTCGCTCAGTTTCTCGATTCGCTGCGCGAGGCCGGCGGAGCAGACGCATTGTCAGCGTTCCTCGAATCCTGGCAAGACCGGCTGACCACACGCAGTCGCAACCTTCTCGCCGGCGCAGCTCAGCTCGATGCCTATCTCACGATGCTGGATCAGACCTCGCCTGGTTGCCGATCAGCAAACGGTTGAGGCGTCAGTTCACAAGCCGCGCAAGGCTCCTCACCATCTCACCGACGGTGTCGGTCGACGGCCACGGGAATTCCGGGAGATCGGCCCGCAACATCACCTGTCCGTGCAGCGAAGTCCAGATCGATACCGCATCGACAAAAGTGTCTGTGCTGGCCGACCTCCCAGCGGCGACGCACGCGTCGAGGTTGTTCACCAGTGTGTTGAAGGCGGCCAGTCCTCGCGTATCCGATTGTGGTGACTGACCTTTCGGCCTGGACCACCCGAACAAGACCCGATACCGAGCGGGCTCGGAAATGCCGAACTCGACGTATGCCGAGCACCCGGCATACAGACCCTCGACCGGGTCGGGGTGTGCGGAAACGGCGTCGGCCACGGCGAGATGCAACTGCTCCAGCGATTCGGAGACCACCGCTTCGACAATGGCATCGCGATCGGAAAAGTGTCCGTAGATAGATGGTGCGGATATCCCGACTTCGCGAGCGACCGATCGGAGCGTCACCGCCTGATCCGATCCGGTGCGGGCGATGAGCGTCGCCGCTGCGGCGACGATCTCTCCGCGGAGTCGTGCGCCGCTTCCTCTCGGATTTCGGGCGCGAGTACTCCGAGAACCACTCGTCCCAGTTTCATCGGCATCTTCGGAAACATCACTCACCCGACAAACTTTACACATGTAAGGCGAAGGGGTACGTTCTCATCACTAAACATTCGTAAGGTTACATTCGTAAGGACATGATGAATTCCCTCGAACCCACTGACCGGCGACGATGGGCAGCACTGGGCGCCCTCTGCACATCCCTCGTCGTAGTCACGATCGACAACACCATCCTCAACACCGCTATCCCGACCCTTGCCCGCGAACTGCGGGCGACCACCGTCGACCTGCAATGGATCACCAACGCATACACATTGGCGTTCGCCGCCTTGCTCATCACGGCAGGTGGACTCGGCGCGAGATTCGGTCACCGTCGGATACTTCTGACCGGCCTCACCTTGTTCGCTCTCGGGTCAGCCTTCGCTGCCCTCTCTCACACGTCGTTGCAGCTGATCGGCTGGAGAACAGTGATGGGGGCAGCCGCCGCACTGGTCATGCCGGCGACGCTGTCACTTGTCGTCTCGATGTTCGCCCCGCACGAGAGAGGCCGGGCGATAGGAATCTGGTCTGCAACCGCCGGACTGGGAATCGCGATCGGCCCCGTGGCCGGTGGCGTACTTCTCGAACATTTCAGTTGGGGAAGCGTCTTCTGGATAAACGTCCCACTGGTCGCCGGTGTGATCGCCGCGACGGTTTTTCTTGTGCCCCCGGCAAGAGGGATCACGAAGGGTTCGTTCGACATCCCCGGACTCCTGCTGTCCGCCGGCGGACTGGCTTTGATCGTGGATGCCCTCACCCAGGCAAGCCTTCGCGGATGGTCGTCGCCCGTCACGGTGCTGGAGATCGTCAGCGCAACAGCACTTCTCGCCGGATTCGTCTGGTGGGAGCTGCGGGCCTCGGCGCCGATGACCGACGTGCGCATCTTCACCAGTCGAGTGTTCAGCACCTCCAATGCCATCTTGGCCGTAACATTCTTCGCCCTTTTCGGAGTTCTCTTCACGTACACGCAATACCTCCAATTAGTTCGTGGTCACGGTCCATTGGTCGCCGGCGTCGGTGCAGTTCCGTTTGCGATAGTGATGGCGACTGTCGCCTCCAGCAGCGATCGTATGGTCGGCCGATTCGGCGTGCGCAGTTCGATCGCGACCGGTCTCGCAGTCATGTCCGCGGGACTGTTGGTCCTGTCGATCGCAGCAGATAGGTACGCACCGTTCGGAATCCTGGCTGCGATCATGGCACTGGTCGGCGCGGGGATGGGGTTGGTCATGGCTCCGGCCACAACCACGTCGATGTCTTCGGTTGCGCCCCAGCAGGCTTCGATGGCCAGTTCGATCAACAGCGTCGTGCGAGAGTTGGGTGGAGTTCTGGGCGTCGCCGTCATCGGGACGGTCGTAGCCACCGTTTTCCGGTCCCGCTTCGAACCCGGAGTCGACACTTCCACAGCCGATCCGGCGCAGATCCATGCCGGCGCTCCCCCCGCGAGTGCCTTGACCGACGCAGCGAACCAGGCTTACACCTCGGCGATGAGTACCGGAATCCAAATCTGCGCCGCAGTCGCGTTCGTCGGTGCGTTGGCCGTCATTGCACTGTTTCCCGCACCACGTCGCCCGGTTTCTTGTCCTCCCGCAGACCTCGCCAACTCGGATGACGCAGACGCTCGGTCTTCGTCCAATCCATGAACCGCACCTCACCGACGAGTTCCGGCCTCACCCACACCGCACCCTTGCGGTCATCTGCTGGAAGTTCCTCCCCGAACGGACTTTCCTTCTGACGCAGCGGTTCCAGTGTCGCAAGTAAAGACTCCAAGTCGCGATCACTGAAGCCGGTACCGACGCGCCCAACGTAGGTCAATCCATCCTCACCCGGAATTCCCATGAGCAGCGCCCCGATCCCCTGTGCTCGATTGCCCTGCCCGGTGCGCCACCCTCCGATCACCACCTCTTGAGTGCGCCAGTTCTTCACCTTGATCCAACTCGACCCACGCCGCCCCGGAAGGTAGACCGATGCACGACGTTTGGCGACAATCCCTTCCCATCCGGCATCGGTACTCACCTCCAACGCGTTCTCCGCCGTGCCCTCGATCTGTGGAGGTACCTCGAGCTCACCGACCTTGCCCGCCAACGCATTCAACACGGTGCGCCGGTCCGAGTAGGATTTCCGCAGCAAAGACACTCCGTCGAGGTACAGAAGATCGAAGGCCAGGAACACCGGCTCCCCACCTCGCTGGAGAAGACCGAAATCGGTGACCCCCGCGTCGTTGTACGCCACCACTTCCCCGTCGAGAACCACGTCATGACCGTCCAGCACCTCGGCCAACCCGGCAAGGGCGGGATAGTCCCCGGTCTTGTCGTTACCCGCGCGACTGCGAAGTGACATTGTGCCCGAATGATATTCGAGAATCACTCGGATCCCGTCCCACTTACCTTCGAAAGCCCACTCCTGCGAGTCGAGACCTTCGAGCGTTCCAGCGGTGGCAAGCATCGGCTCGAGATTCTTGGGAAACTCCGTTCCGAAACTCGCGTTCTGATCCTTCATCAGATGCATCAACCACTGGTCACCCTTCGTCCGGATCAGCGCGAAGCGTCCCTGCACCCGTTTCCCACTGAGGCGCACGATCACCTCGTCTTCACGCCACTTCTCGGTCTCGTACGTCCCGGAATCCCAAATCGTCATCGAACCGCCGCCGTACTCCCCCTTCGGAATCGTGCCCGAGAACGTGGCGTACTCGAGCGGGTGATCCTCGGTGTGCACGGCCAACCGATTCTCTCCGGCACTGGTCGGCACGCCCTTCGGAACAGCCCAGGACACGAGCACACCATCCCGCTCCAGGCGAACGTCGTAATGCAATCGTCTGGCGTGATGTTCCTGAATCACAAAGGTATTGCCCGCTGTCTCCTTGGTCACCGCAGCAGGGATCGGCTCCGGCGTCCGGTCGGCCGACCGCTTGTTGCGATAGTGCGTCAACGTGTCGGCTACAGCCGCCGAGACCGGCGGATCCAGATCGCCCAACAGATCACCATCGGATTCGACGCGCTCCAGAACCTCGTCGAACAACAGATGCCGTAGTTTCGGATCGTCGAGTTCGTCCCAACTGCGCGGCGCGGCAACATAGGGTTGATCGCGACCGCGCATCGAGTACGGCGCAATGGTTGTCTTGGCTGCGTTGTTCTGACTCCAGTCCACGAAAATCTTGCCTGCCCGCACATTTCGAGCCATCGTCGCGGTGACGAGATCCGGGTGAAGCTTCTCGAGTCCGGTGGCGATCTGCTTGGCGACAGTCGACGCACCGCTGCCGTCCAAGGCTCGATCCAGTGGAACGTAGAGGTGAATTCCCTTGCTACCACTGGTTACCGGATAGGCAGTCCACCCCAGAGTTGCGACCAGATCTCGAATCGACCTCGCCACCTCGGCGCACTCGGTCAATCCGACGCCTTCGCCCGGGTCGAGATCGAATACCAGTCGTGTCGCCGGACCACGCTCGGAACCGTCGAATCGCCATTGGGGAACGTGTAATTCGAGTGCCGCCTGTTGCCCCAGCCACGCCAGGGATGCAACGGAATCGAAGATCGGGTAAGTGACGACGCGATCAGAATGTTGCAGCGACGCACGCGTGAGCCACTGCGGGGCAGACGACGCCAGGTTCTTCTCGAAGAAGGACTGACCGTCCACACCGTTGGGCCAACGCTTACGAGTGCCCGGTCTACCGACGACATGTGGAAGCATGACTGCGGCGATACGGGTGTAGTAGTCGATGACTTCGGCCTTCGTGGTCCCGCTCTCGGGGTAGAGGATCTTGCCCAGATTGGTCACGGACACCGTTGTGCCGTCGAGCGTGATCTGACCCCGATCCGTCGTTGCCATTTCCTCATTGTGCTGGATAGTGCTGCATCTGGCAGTAGAAATCTGGTGGATCGGAAACCTGCCGCTGCGCCAGTCCACGGGCAAGACTGGATTCTCGATGGGAGAGGAGACCACGATGACAGTTCGCAGTTCCGTGGAGCCGTTGGTGGACAACAACTGGCGGATGTTCGCCACCTGTAAGACGGTGGACCCCGCGGTGTTCTATTCGCCGGGTGAAGAACGCGGACGCAATCGGGCTGCACGGGAAAATTCCGCAAAGCAGGTGTGCTTCCGCTGCCCGGTCATTCGGGACTGCCTGACGTTTGCACTCGACACCGCTGAACCACACGGAGTATGGGGTGGGACGACACCGTCGGAGCGCCTTGCACTACGACGCTCAGCTGCGTGAACTCCGCTCACACGAGACCCCCGTCACGTTCGTACCGGACAAACAGGCAAGATGGCCTTGTGCCTATGACACGACGCGCTGTTGCCGTGACCGCGATCTTCGCTTCCTCGATCTTGTTGGGCTCGTGTTCGTCGCAGCCGGAGGCACCTGCGGCAGCGGACACCACGACCACGGTTCCCGAGGCATTCACCAAACTGCCCTCGACTACCGCCGTGGACAAGTGCGGACCCCAGAGCGGGACCACCCTCGAAGACGGTGTCTTGACCATCGCCACCGATTCGCCGGCGTACGCGCCGTGGTTCGTCGACTACACTCCGTCCAACGGCAAGGGCTTCGAGGGGGCGGTGGCCCGGGCCGTCGTCGACAAGCTCGGGTACAACGCCGGTCAGGTTCGCTTCACCACGGTCGCCTTCAACGACGCACTGAAACCAGGCCCCAAGGATTTCGACTTCGACGTCAATCAGTTCACGGTTTCCGGGGATCGCCGCGAGAACGTCGACTTCAGCTCGCCGTATTACGCAGTGGCGCAGTCGGTGATCGCCTCGCGCGGGAGCAAAGCCGCTGAGGCAAAGAATCTTGCGGATCTTGCCGGCTACCGTTTGGGCGCTCAGACCGGTTCCACCAGCCTCGCGGCGATCACCGACACGATTGTTCCGACCACTGCGCCACGCGAGTTCGCGACCACGGACGACGCGAAAGCTGCGCTGGCCGCGGGCGAGATCGACGCATTGGTCGTCGACATCCCGACCGGATTCCACATCACCGAGAACGAACTGCCCGGGTCGGTCATCGTGGGTCAGTTTCCGCGGCCCAACGCGGTCACCGAATTCTTCGGGTTCGTGCTCGAGAAGAACAGTCCTCTGACGGCGTGCGTCTCTGCCGCCGTGGATGCGCTCTACGCCGACGGCACCCTCGAGAGACTCGCAACCGAATGGATCACGGACAGCGCCGACGCGCCAGTCCTCGAGTAGTTCAGCCGGCGCGCCCACTGATCGCGCCGACGAAGACCTTCGGGATGTCTGCCGGTGTCGGAGCGAAGTGGCTGTTGCCGCCGGTGAGAGCCGAAATCTGCTCGAGCACATCGGTATCGGCGTCATCGGTGACACCGATGGTGATGATCGGTACCGGCCGCGTCGGGTCCTGCTCGCGAGTCAGGGTGTCGAGAAGTTCCTGCAGCGAGATACTCGACGGATCATCGTTCGCACCGTCGGTCAGTAGAATCACCGAATTGATCGAGGCCGGATCGTAGGTCTGTTGCATGGACCGATACGCGGCGAGAACGCTGTCGTACAAACCTGTTCCGCCGCCGACGATCGAAGAGAGGCTGTCGATCCGAGACAGCAGTTTGCTCCGATGATCCGTGTCGCCTTCAGTTGCATCCATACGGGCGACAGGTTCGAGTTCGCGGTAGTCCGTGCCCTCGCCGAGGTCTACGGAGAATGCCCAGAGACCCAATTGTGCGTTGGCGGGAAACATTCGGATCGCAATGTCACCGGCCTGTGCAGTCGCGGCCATTCGAGTGACCCCGTCCTGCATGTAGTCCATGGACCCCGAGACGTCGACAACTGCCAGTGCACGGGAAGGCCTGGACAGAATCTCGTACCGCGCAAGCGCTTTGGTGACCACAGTCGGATCGGACGGCACCAGCGAGCCAACCTTTCCCACTCCACCGGCTACCGGTGGGGCCTGATCCGCGCCGCGGAACCCGAGGCCGGCAAGTACGGAGCGCCCGGTGTCCGATGTCAGCGCTGCCGCCAGCAGTTTGCCGGCGTCGACCGCCGCCGCCGAGTCTGCACCCACACCTGCCATCGGGTAGTCCATGAAGACCGAACCGGAAGACGGTACCGACGCGGTGAGTCGACTGTCCGCATGTGCGGCGAGATAAGCCTCGAAGGTCTGCTCGGTCGTCACCGCGGTCCCGCCGTCCGCGTCCACGGTTTGGATGCGTCCGGTCGAACCGGTTTCCTTCAGATTTCCGTACTGCGCTTGCGCCACCGGGACCAGGGCTGCCGAAATGGACGTGAGGTCCCCGCCCCGCGACTGGGCCTCGGCAAAGGCTGCCACGATCGGTGCGCTGGAGACGGCACTGGTGAGGGGATCGCCGATGTGCAGTGCTGGAGCGCCGAGGACATCCGTCCAAGCGGCGGGTGCCTCGCTACCCGGCGCCGAGACAGTGACAACAGGGGTGGACGCGACCGAGTTGCTGATCCGGCGAATCTCCTGCCCGCTAGCCGAAACCTTGTCCAACCATTCGCTCGAATCAGGGACCCACAGTGCGGGTGCCGAACCGTCGGCGATCGCCGCGACGGTGAGCACGGGATCTTGCGGCGTCACACTGAGCGAGCTGCACCCGAGTTCCGTAGCGGGGATGGCAGCGGCGACAGCTTCGAGTCCCGAGGCGATCGACGGATCGGCGGCCACGGTCACGGTTTCCGGGTTCTCACAGCTGGTTGCCGTCGCAGCTGTGACAGCACTCGCACCGAGTTCTCCCTTGTCGCTGACGCTTTTGAACGTCACGGCGAATGCTGCGGTTCCACCGACTGCGACTACTGCCAAGAGTCCGATCAGAACCTGCACGGATCGAGGCATGGACGCAGGTGGTGCGCCGTACCCATGACGAGACGACATTGATCGAATCCTTTCCGGCGGGACCCGCATCAATAACCAACCGATGCCCGGTTTATCCCGCCGAAAAGAATCCTAACTCATGTTAGCGGTAAAGTAGCTCGATGTGGAAATCTCCACAACTTAGGTGTAGATCTGGACAAACTGGGCCAGCGACTTCTCCACATCGCCTTTGAGCGCCCGCGCCACACTCGAACCGATCGGGCCGAACAACGGCGCGCCGCCCAACTCGACTGTCAGCGCGAGTTCCGACCCGTCGCCCTTTGCCTTGACGTCGAGTTCGAGACCGAGCTTGACCCCGCCCTTGCCGTCTCCCTTGAGCGAGATCGCCTTCGGGACGTCGTACTTCTTGATGGTCCACCGAACGCGGTTGCGCAGGCCCTTCACAGTCACGACCGAGCTGATCTCGGTGCCGACACCCAGTTGTTCGGGAAGTTCACTGCGCCATCCGTCGTGAACCACGAGCCAGTTTTCGTATCCACTGAGATCGGACGCCTTGTCCCACACTTCCTGAGGAGGAAGCGGAACGTCGATTTTCACTGTGAGCTTTGCCATGGCAGAACAATAAGCCCCGTGCGCCTTTTCCGTAACCAGAGGTACCAGAAAGACGCACGGGGGCTTTGCCCCTCTTAGTGGCTGACAGCCTTTTCGACGCCGACGCCGGTGAGGGAGCGAACTTCCATCTCCGCCTGCTTTGCCGGATCTTCGATCTTGTTACGTCCGATGTACGTACCGACGATGCCGAGGACGAATGCCAGCGGAATCGAGACGATGCCGGGGTTCGAGAGCGGGAACCAGGCGAAGTCGGAGTTCGGGAACATCGACGACGGCTTACCCGACACCGCCGGGGAGAACACGATCAGCGTCAAGCAGCTGATCAAACCGCCGTAGATGCTGAAGAGCGCACCGGTGGTGTTGAACTTCTTCCAGAACAACGAGTAGAGCAGGGTGGGCAGGTTCGCCGAGGCCGCCACTGCGAAGGCGAGAGCCACCAGGAAGGCGATGTTCTGCCCCATCGCCATGATGCCGAGAACGATGGAGACGAGTCCGATGACCACGACGGTGATTCGAGAAACTCGAACCTGCTGCTCCTCGGTTGCGTTGCCGCGCTTGATGACACTGGCGTAGATGTCGTGAGCGAACGACGCCGAAGCAGTGATCGCGAGACCGGCAACGACGGCGAGGATGGTCGCGAACGCCACCGCGGAGATGATGCCGAGGAAGATGGTGCCACCGAGCTCGAAGGCGAGTAGCGGAGCGGCCGCGTTCTCCTTACCAGGCGCTGCCAAGATCTTGTCCGGTCCGACCATGCTGGCCGCGCCGTAGCCGAGAACCAGTGTGAACAGGTAGAAGGCACCGATGAGCGCGATCGCCCAGGTCACCGAGCGGCGAGCTTCCTTGGCAGTGGGCACCGTGTAGAAGCGCATCAGCACGTGCGGCAGGCCCGCGGTGCCGAGCACCAAAGCGATTCCGAGAGAGATGAAGTCGAGCTTCGTCATTCCGGAAAGACCGTACTTGGCACCGGGCCCGAGGATGTCGCGTCCCTGCACACCCTTGGTGGTGGAACTGTTGACCATGTCCTGCGCATTGGCGAGCAACTGAGAGAAGTTGCCGCGCACTGCCCACAGAACGAGTACGAACATGATTCCGGCTCCGGCAACCAGCAGAACTGCCTTGACCATCTGTACGTAGGTGGTGCCCTTCATGCCGCCGACCAAGACGTACACGATCATCAGCACACCCACGATCGCGACGACGATCGACTGTCCCACCTTGCCGTCGATGTTGAGCAGCAGCGCGACAAGTCCACCGGCGCCGGCCATCTGGGCAAGAAGATAGAAGAGGGAAACGGCCAGAGTGGACAGGGCTGCCGCCATGCGCACCGGACGCTGCTTGAGTCGGAAGCTCAGCACGTCGGCCATCGTGAATCTGCCCGTGTTCCTGAGCAATTCGGCGACCAGGAGCAGTGCAACCAACCAGGCGACAAGGAAGCCGATGGAGTACAGGAAGCCGTCGTAGCCGTACACGGCGATCGCACCTGCGATACCGAGGAACGATGCCGCCGAGAGGTAGTCACCGGCGATGGCGAACCCGTTCTGCGGGCCGGTGAACTGCCCACCACCGGTGTAGAAGTCGGACGCCTTCTTGGTGGTCCGGCTGGCGCGGATCACCAGCGTCATGGTCACGACGACAAACGCGAGGAAGATCGCGATGTTGAAGGCTGGGTTTCCTACGTCCGTTCCGGACGCGGCGAGTGTGGTGATCACTGTGCGGGACCTTCCAGTTCTTCACGGATGGCGGCGGAGCGGGGATCGAGCTCACGACCGGCGAACTTCACGTACCACGCGGTGATGGCGAAGGTCGTGACGAATTGCCCGAGGCCGAGGATGATGCCGAGATTGATGTTGCCGAGGACCTTGGTGGCCATGAAGTCGTGGGCATAGGTAGCCAGGACGACGTACACCGCATACCAGAGCAGGAAGAATGCAGTGATGGGGAAAACGAACTTGCGCAGACGCGTTCGGAGTTCCTGGAATTCGGGACTCGCTTGCATGTCTATGAATGCC
The DNA here is from genome assembly GCF_048573875.1 of Rhodococcus sp. SB1D. NCBI lineage: Bacteria > Bacillati > Actinomycetota > Actinomycetes > Mycobacteriales > Nocardiaceae > Rhodococcus > Rhodococcus sp. SB1D. Next base: position 194,909 of record NZ_JBMAIQ010000007.1, on the reverse strand, counting down.
TGGGCATCCGGGGTGCGTCGCTCTTGCGGCGACCCCTCACTGATTTCTGCTGTGGACACTGCCGGCTCCTCGCCTCGCGTGTGAAGTGAACTACGCACAGACGTTAGTGAGATCGGAGTCACATGAAGACGCTGTGGCGCCAGTCACACGGTGAGCAGTCGCGCGCTGCGCCGAACGGTCAGGCAGGCGCGACCAACGGCAGAGGGTTCGGGCGGTGAAAGTCAGGGTTGGCGGAGATCGTCTTCGCGATCGGAGCCCATTCCGAGCCGTTCCGGGGCGTGCATCCGCGTGAAGATTCGCGCAATATCTGCCGGTATCTGCTTCGACGACACCTTGCTCACGACGATCATCGTGAGGAACGCCAGCGGCACGCTCACCGCGGCCGGGAACGCGAAAATGGCTGCCGGCCAGCCACCGAGGACGTCCTCCGACAAACCACCCAGGACGGCGACAGTAGCGGCAGTGCCCGCAACACATCCACCGACAACCATCCCCGCCCCGGCGCCGACGGCGGTCAGACCGCGCCACCAGATACCCAACACGAGCAGTGGGCAGAGCGTCGACGCAGCGACTGCGAACACCAAACCGACGGTTCTCGAGAGGTCGACCGACACCACCGCCAGCGACAGCACGAGAGGAACGACCCCGGCCAGTAGCGCTGCAATACGGAAGTCTCGAACTCGACCACGGAGAACATCGGTACTGACGACGCCGGCGATGCTGACGAGCAATCCGGACGACGTCGACAGGAAAGCGGCGATGGCACCGGACGCCACGAGGGCTGCCAGCAGTTGTCCGCCCCACCCCGAGAACACCGAGCCCGGCAACAGCAGCACCGCCGCGTCAGAGGTGCCGGTGATCAGAAGTTGCGGGACGTACAGACGAGCGAAGACGCCGAGGAGTGTCGGAAACAGGTAGAACACGCTGACCAGACCGACAACGGCGAGCGACGTCAGACGGGCTGCCCGGCCGTCGGGGTTGGTGTAGAACCGGACGAGAACATGAGGAAGGCCGAGCGTTCCGAGGAAGGTCGCGAGCATCAGCGAGTACACCTGGTACATCGGGTGCGGCCCACCGAAACCCCAACCCGGGGTGATCCAGTCAGAGTTCTGCGCGGGCGCTCCGGCGACGACAGGGACAGCGGCTCCCGCGTCGAGGACCATGGACATGCCTTCACCGAGAGTGTGCTCCCCCGGCCCCAGGGTCATCGTGCCTTCGACCGCTCGCCCGTCGACTGTGCCGCCGCTGACCGTCACCGGCTCGGACACCTGGACGACGACGTCGGTGGTGATGTCGACGGTCGTCGCAGTGGTGACCGTCGGCGGCATCGACGCGCCGACGTCGTGGTGATCGCCGAAGAAGTAGAAGGTCAGTGCCACAGCGGGAATCGCGACGGCAGTCAGTTTCAGCCAGTACTGGAAGGCCTGAACGAAGGTGATCGAGCGCATCCCGCCGCCGACGACGTTGGCGATGACGATGACCCCGACCGCTACGCCGCCGATCCAACTGGGAACCCCGAGCAAGATATTGAGCGTCAGTCCCGCGCCTTGGAACTGTGGAATCAAATACAGGATGCACACCATCGCGACCACGAGCATCGCGAGCTTGCGCAATCGCGGTGAGCCGAGACGGAACTCGGCGAAATCGGGGACGGTATACGCACCGGAACGCCGAAGCGGCGCTGCGACGAACAGCAGCAGGGCGAGGTATCCGGCGGTGAAGCCGATGGGATACCAGAGTGCGTCGGCGCCGTACTTGGCAACCAGCCCCGCAACACCGAGAAACGAAGCAGCAGAGAGGTACTCGCCGGAGATGGCCGTCGCATTCCACCGCGCACTGACGGTTCTGGACGCGACGAGAAAGTCCGAGGTGGTACGAGCGAGCCGAACGCCGTAGATTCCGATAGCCACCGTCGCGACAGCTGCTGCCACGATGCCGAGCACCGTCAACACCGGGATAGGTTGTCCTCCCACAGTGCCGCGCTCAGTCGTCCACGATGTCGTTGAAGTCCTGCTCGTTTCGCTCCGCGCGACGCACGAACACCCAACCGGTCGTCAACAGCAAGGGATACACGGCGCCGCCCATCACGAGCCAGGGCAACCGGATGCCAAGGACCGCGACCTCCGACAGCGTCGGGAAGAGATGCGTCAGCAGCGGCACCGCACACAGGAGCCCGGCTGCGACGACGGCAAGGCGAATCGCCAGTCCCAACTGCGCGCGAACGAGACCGCGGATCATGGCGTCACCGACTTCGGTCTGTTCCTGCACCTCCACCCGTGTTCGCACGATCCGTGCGCCACTACGTTGCGCCAACACAACGCGCTCACGCTGCGGAGGATCGGACTGCGACGTCACCGCGACAACCAACTCTGCTTGGGCGCACGAACCAGTCGATCCTTGAGTTCACGGGTGTGTCTGCGACTGACCGGAAGCTCGACGGGAGGCTTGTCGCCGTGCGGGCGCAGACAGACCACCAATCCACTGCCTACTGTTCGGATGCCGGTGACCAGCGCCAGCGACACCAGGTAGGAGCGGTGCACACGCAAGAAGCCCGCGTCGGCCCAGCGTGATTCGAGCGTCGAGATCGGGATGCGCACCAGGTGCGACTTTCCAGCGGTGTGCAAACGCGCGTAGTCCCCGTCGGCTTCCACCCACTCCACCGAGGAACGCTGAACGAGCGTCGTGACACCGCCCAGTTCCACCGGGATCACCTCGTCCGTGGGCGCAGCTTCGGGTTTGCTCTCACTCTTGGTGCGCCCGGCCAGCCCCACGATCCGCTGAACGGCCTGAGCGAGACGCTCCTCCCGGAGCGGTTTGAGTAGGTAGTCGACGGCGCCGAGATCGAATGCGTCAACCGCTCGATCGTCGTGCGCTGTCACGAACACCACGGGCGGTGGCGTCGCGAAATTGGAGAGGATGCCGGCCAGTTCGAGACCGTCGAGTCCGGGCATGTTGATGTCGAGAAATACCGCGTCGATGCTTCCACCGCGCAGTATCCGCAACGCTGTCGTCGCATCCGATGCCGTGTGAACGTGCGCCACCGAGTCCTCGGCGCGCAGCAAGAAGGCCAGCTCGTCGAGGGCTGGTTTCTCGTCGTCGACGGCAAGGACGGTCAGCTGGGCATCAGTGTCAGTCTCGTTCACAACAGGTCCATGTTCCCACGACGGTTTCAGCCTGATCATCGAAGGCGAGAATCAGACGTGAATACCCTGCTTGAACTTGGGAACACGCATGCTGACCTTCGTACCGGCACCCGGCGCTGTCTCCACCACGAGTCCGTAGTCGTTGCCGAACGCGGCACGAAGTCTGTCGTCGACGTTGGCCAAACCGACGTGAGCAGCTTCTCGTGCGCTGGGTCGCCCCGATCCCGACTCGATGGCGTCGAGCGAACCGGAGCGCAGTAGTTCGGGGTCCATCCCCACACCGTCGTCCTCGACGCTGATGATGCAGTCCGGTCCCTCGTCCGCAGCCACGATGCTCACGGTCCCGCCCTCCGGCTTACTCGAAATGCCGTGACGAACCGCGTTCTCGACCAGCGGCTGGAGGGCAAGGAAAGGAAGAACCACGTTGAGCACTTCGGGTGCTATCTGAAGGCGGACGTTCAGAGCCTCCCCGAATCGCGCGCGTTCGAGGGTCAGGTAACGATCGATGTTGCGCAGCTCGTCGGCAAGCAGGGTGAACTCACCCGCAGATCGGAACGAGTACCGCGTGAAGTCCGCGAACTCGAGGATCAGTTCTCTGGCCCGCGCCGGATCGGTTCGAACAAACGATGCGACCGTGTTGAGCGCGTTGTAGATGAAATGGGGACTGATCTGTGCGCGCAGGGCACGCACTTCGGCTCGATCCAACAGGGCTCTGGACGCGTCGAGGTCGGCGAGTTCGATCTGACTGCAGGCATATCGTGCCACCTCGGTGACCGCTCCGAGCATTCCCGGCCACGGGTCCTCGCTGGTGACGATTCCCAGTACGCCGACCACGCCGATGTCCTCGATCAGCAGGGGCTGAGCGATCAGCGCTCGCACATGGTGATCGCTCGGTCCGCGCACCAGGTCCGAGTGCGTGACGAGTACCCGGCGTTCGCCTTCGATCGCACGAATGGCGGCGTCATGGAATTGTTCGGACAACGCTTCGTGACGGCCGTCCCACGCCAACAGGTTTCCCGACGCGTCTGCCAGGCCCAGACCGGAGCCGCCGGTCAGCTCGCGTAGGTGAGGCGCCGCCTCGGCGGCCGAATTCTCGTCGAGTCCACGCCGAAGTGGCCGCGCGGCAAGCGAAGCCGTGTGGAGAGCGGCATGGACTGCACGTTCGGTGGGGGTGGTCACCTCACGTCTGGTGCGCATCCACACAGCCGTCAGCGCCCCGGCCACTGCGAGAATCAGCACGCTGAGAAGCGCGACCACGGCCGGACTCAACGCGAGTCCTCGTCCAGTTTCCGTATCAGTGTTTTCGGAGCCACCGTGCGGTACGCATCTTCGACGACGTCGGCTACGTCGTTCCAGAATTTCTCGTCCTTCTCGTCGGCACTCGGAACGTCGAGGTACACGCCGATCCATCCCCGGCCACCCACGTACGGAGGGACGAAGAACCTCGACGGATCACGACTGACCCAATCTGCCTGCGCCCCAGGTGGGGCCGCGGCCCAGATCGCGACGCGATCGTCGTGGTGGTGATCTGCCATGGTGACGAACTGCGGCGCCTTGCGCACGAACCACGACGCTTCACCATGGCTGACCCGCTCGGTCGCCTCCGGCAATGCCAGTGCAAGAGCGCGGATTCGTGCCGAGGCCGTCATCGATTCACGACCCGCAGGTGTTCGGTGCCGGAACACCTGCAAATCGATCCTTCACCCACGCGACAGCTCCCGGCACAGCGGCGCCGTCCGCATGACCTTCACCCGGTCGCGCCTGGAATTCGATGACGTCACCGTCGGCGCAGGCGCGTTCGACTGCCGCCTCGGTCCATTCCGGACGGATCAGGTTGTCGTTGGTACCGACGACTACGTACATCGGACCGCTCGCGCGTTGACGGGGAAGAGCAACATCGCTGAGCCACGCGTGAATTCGGTCCGCATCCTCGGCGGTAGCCGGCCGCGTGTCGGCGGGCGTCACCTTTCCGACCAGACCCAACTTCTCCGTCGCCCGAGAGGTCAGGCACGAGGTGAGCAGGTCGTAGTTCTGCTCGAATGCGCCGCGCACGTAGTCGGTTCGTTCGAGGTCCGGATGGGTGAGGGACAGCCCTTCGAGTACATAGGGCAGCAGCAGTTGCTGAGGCAGTGACAGATTCACCTCGGAATCACTCGAGATGATCGGCGAGATGTCCGCTGCCGGGGACAGGTTTGCTGCACCGACGAATTCGAGTCCGTCGCCGTAGGTGTCGGCCTCCTCGGCTGCCGCCCAGGATGCCTGCCCGCCTTGGGACAGCCCCAGAGTTGCCCAACGAGTCGAGGTGTCCGGAACGACGTTGCGCGCCGCTCGAACCGCGTCGATGACGTTGAACGCCGCGGTGTCCGGTTGCAGGTAAGGATGCGGGTCCGGAGTGCCGAGGCCCTCGAAGTCGGAGACAGCGACCACGTATCCCGAGTCGAGGAACGGCGCGACCAGGCCGATCGTGCCGAACAGGGTCGGCGAGGCCGACGGCGCGCAGTCGTCCGAAATACCCGTCGTGCCATGGCCGATGGAGACGATCGGCCAACCGCCCTCCGGCGGAGTTCCAGGCGGCGTGAACACCGTTCCCGACACCTGAGTCTCTCGGCCGTCGATACCGGAGGTGGAGCCGTACAGGATTTTCACCGCGCTTGCTCCGGACGCCGCCACTTCGGCTGTGCTGGTGAAGGGTTCACTGTCGAACACGACGCCACGTTGCGCACTGCTCTCGACCGACGGGGTTGTCGTGGTCGAGGTGTCGGTGACGGAGACATCCGGCGAGGCATCCGATCCGCAGCCGACGCTCACGAGAAGTGCGCTCGCCACCACGACTCCCCAGACTGCGCGAACCCGCGAACTCCGAACCGTCATACGCAGTGTTCCCCTCTATTTGCCTGCACCGCTACCTGCTCGGCGACGCCTGACACGTTCCTCTGCTGCGGCCTCTTCGATGTCGAGCCCTTCCAATACGGTACGCAATACCTCGTCGTCGAGATCTCCGTCGTCACGTGCGGCGATCAGCGCAACTCGTTGCGAGCGCAGTGACTGATGCCTGAACTTGTCGAACAGAGCTCCCGCATTCCACAAGGCGGCCTCGCGATCGGCGTCCTCGTCGACCTCCTGGAGTTGAAGCCTCGCCTGCATCGAGCGTCGTACGCGTTCGACGATCGCCTGCAGTTCCTTCCCGTCGATCCCCGGCGGAGGGTGCGCGGCCGCGTCTGCCAACGCCTTCTCTCCCGCCTTGCGAGAAATGTTGCGGGCCAACTCCATCTGTTCCTGCGTGCGCAACTGCTCGTAAGGATCCGCGACGTCGAGGCGACGGATCATGAACGGCAAGGTCGATCCCTGGATGAGCAATGTCCCGACCGCGACGATGAATGCGATCGCCTGGATGACGCCGCGTCCGGGGAACGGCTCGCCGGACGAGAGTGCAAACGGGATACCGCCGGCCGCAGCAAGAGTGACGACGCCGCGCATTCCCGCCCACGAGACCACCAGATTCTGTTTCCACGTCAGTTGATTCTCGCGATCACGGCGCAGGGTTACACCGAATCGCACACGCGAGTAGCTCAGGAACAGCCACACCGGCCGAATCACGATGACAACGGCCAGGACTGCCAGACCGTACGCGAACACGTGAAGCACCGGAAGTCCGTCGGCGACAACATCGTCGATCACGAAGCTCAGTTGCAGCCCCATGTACGCGAAGACGAACATCTCGAGGAGCGTGTCCAGGCTCGACCACACCGAGCGCTCCTGCAGCCTGGTCATGATCGACGCGTCCGTCGAATAGTGCCCGATCACCAGACCAGCGACCACGACGGCCAGAACACCGGACGCGTGTAGTTCTTCAGCGGCCAGGTAGGCAGCGAACGGAAGCACCAACCCCAAGCCGGTTTCCAGTGGAGAGTCGTACATGCGGGCACGAACGAACTTGACGACAAACGCGAGCACCAAGCCGACGACAACGCCGCCGATCACTTCGTACGCGAAGAACAACAGGGGCGAATCGGTGGCAATTCGCGTTCCGGTCACTGCTGCGACGGCGACGGTGAAGAGCGTGAGCGCGGTGGCGTCGTTGACGAGCCCCTCGCCCGTCAGGATGGCGATCACCCGTTTCGGGAGCCCGAGCTTCTGACCGACCGCCACCGCGCTGACGGCGTCGGTCGGCGCGATCACGGCCCCGAGCACCAGGGCGGCGCCGATCGTGAACTCGGGCACCATCCATTCGGCGAAGAAGGCAACCACGAACGCCGTCACCAACACCATTCCGACGCCGAGGCGCAAGATCGGGGCCAAGTTGCGTTTGAAGGTCGCCACCGAGAATTTCAGAGCGGCCGAGTAGAGAAGCGGCGGCAGGACCACACCGAGAATGACGTGGGGATCGAGTTCCGGCCGCGGCATACCGGGTATGAAGGATGCGACCGAACCTACCGTCACCAAAACCAGCGGAGCCTGCAGGTTTCGTCGATTGGACAGCCCGGTGACTGCGATGGCGGCAATGACGACCAGCAGAATCCAGGTGAAGTTCACGCGTTCATTCTGCCCGCCGACCCTGGGAGTTCACCTAGCGGACGCACAGAAGCCCGCAACCTTTTCGGTGACGGGCCCCTGAGCAACGGTGCTACCGAAAAACGGTATGCCGAATCCGGTATTACTGCTTTTCGGGAACAGCCTTCTTGGCGGCCTCAGCTGCCTTGTCGATCTGATCGCCGTACTTGTTGCCGGTCTTGTCGTCGGCGATGTCGGCGACCTTGTCGATAGCGTCGTGAACCTTGTCGGAGTTCTCCGCTGCGAGCTCCTGGCCCTTTTCGACCAATCCCTTGACGTTGTCCAAGAAACCCATGTCCGTGTCCTCTCCCGGTGCTGACGCACATCCTTCGGCGGAATCGTTCCTCCGCGCCCTTCGATTCTCACAGGTCGACGGCCTCTGCGCCAGAAAGCAGGTCCGTGCGTTCGAGCCGTGCGCAACTCGAGGTAGCGTTAACCCGCCAATAGCTGATTGACCACCCATCGACATCGACAGGTGCCCGGTTTGAATGCAGGACTGCGCGGGACGGGGAGCGACCCCTACCCCACGCGTGAACTGCTGTCCCGGTGGTGGTCGGATCGCACCGATTACACCTGGCTCCCCCGATTCCTCGACACTCGCGGGCTGACCGTTCCCGGACGCAAATTAGTCGCGGTGTGGTGTTTTCTCTTCGCCCTGATCGCGGCGACCATGCAGTTGAGCCGCTTCGGTTCCGACACCGCCCTGGCGCGGTCGATCTTTGCCCTCGGAACTATCAGTGGCGCCTATGCGGGCTACCGCTGGGCGCGTAACGAATCGTGGCCAACTTGGCGACAATCCGTGGCCTTTGTCGTCTGGGCCGACCTGTGGCTCGCCGTCACTCTCTTCTTCGCCGTACGCACCGCTTTCGTCGGAACCATCGGCTGCATCTTGTTCATCATGATCGGCTTCTATGCGGCGATAGTTCACAGCCCTCGCGTTGCCATCAGCCACATCGGTTGGGCTCTTGCTGTCTGCACGACGCTCGCTGCCATGGCGATGTCCGAGCCGGTCAACGACGACTGGGTGGTCGTGAATCTCTATCTGATGGTTGCCGGTGTGGTTTTCTCCACCGCGTGGATTCTGCAGATCGTCTGGCTGCGCCTGACCGACGACGCACGCAACGCCCACCGGGACTACCTCACCGCGACACTCAATCGCCGCGGACTCCAGGACGAGGCACAGCATCTGCTGCGCAGTGATCGAACGCAGGCTCTGATCGCACTACTCATCGACGTCGACTCGTTCAAAAACCTCAACGACACACACGGCCACGTCGCGGGCGACGACGCGTTGACCGCTGTCGCCGACCGCCTCATCGCTGCCGCCGGCCCCGATGCGGTGGTGGCTCGAATCGGTGGAGACGAGTTCGTCGTCCTGCGCGGAGTCGATCGAGGAGACATCGAGCAGGTCGCCACCGAGATACATTCGGCGGTCTCGTCCGACTCCGATCCCTATCCTGTGTCCGCCAGTACCGGCGTCAGCGTCTATCTGAGTCCCGAGACGGACTTACCGGATCGAGCTGTCAACGAACTGATCGAGCACGCAGACAATGCGATGTACCGAGCCAAGAAGCGCGGCGGCGATCGCATTGCCTGGGTGCAGATGTTCAGGCGCTGAAACTACTCACTCACTGTGGGCATGGTGATGCTCGCCGGGCAGGTCGTCGGGCGTCGCGAACATCTTTCGTTTCTCCCCGTGCAGGCGTGCGCTGATCCACCACGAGAGTTCCACGAGTACAACGCCGATCGCGCCGAGGGTGATCGCGAGCGTCGTCGCAGCGACGTTGCTCGGATCCAGTTTGAAGAACTCGCGGGTGAACGGCAGCGCGAACAGGATGAGGTATCCGGCCACCGACCCGCCGATCAGAACGAGCTTCCACCAGACGTACGGCCGAGCCACGACGGCCAGAACCCACACGGCGATCATGATCAACGTGATGAGCGCACTGGTTCCGGCCTGGATCTTCTGGGTTTCCGTCTGGTCCGGGCCTTGGTAAGCCAATACGTAGGAGATGAACGTGGTGATGCCGATGATCAGGCCCGACGGCAACGCCAGACGCATCACGCGCGAGACGAAACCGGTTCGCGCACGCTCGTTGTTGGGTGCCAGAGACAAGATGAAGGCCGGGATACCGATCGTGAACCACGCTGCGATCGTGACGTGGCGGGGCAGGAACGGGTACGGCAGCGGTTCGAAGTCGAAGACCTGGGACAGGACGCCGGTGATGCCGATCAGGAACGCAAGCACCACCGAGTAGACGGTCTTGGTCAGGAACAGATTCGACACACGCTCGATGTTGCCGATCACTCGGCGGCCTTCCGCGACGACGTACGGGAGCGTCGCGAACTTGTTGTCCAGCAGCACGATCTGGGCCACGGCTCGGGTAGCCGGGCTGCCCGACCCCATCGAGACTCCGATGTCGGCGTCCTTGAGTGCGAGCACGTCGTTGACGCCGTCACCGGTCATCGCGACGGTATGTCCGCGAGACTGCAAGGCCGCGACCATTTCCCGCTTCTGATCCGGTCGCACTCGACCGAACGTCGTTGCTCCGTCGAGAGTGTCCGCCAGCTTTTCCTGATCGCTGGGCAGCTCTCGCGCGTCGATGGGGCGGTCGCCGCCTTCGAGTCCGAGGGATCCGGCAACGGCGCCGACGGAAACCGCGTTGTCGCCGGAAATGACCTTGACCGCGACCTTCTGGCTGGCGAAGTACTCCAACGTCTCCTGGGCGTCCGGGCGCACTTTCTGCTCGAGCACGACCAGAGCTTCGGGGGTGACGGTGCCAGGGGCGTCGGCGTCGTCGACGGGGAGGTCGCTGCTGCCGAGCATGAGGACACGAAGTCCGCTCGAACCCACTTCCTCGGCCTTGCGGGCCATTTCCGAGTCGGGATCGAGCAGCACGTCCGGGGCACCGAGTACCCAGTTGCCGTGACTGCCGTACGACTGGCCGCTCCACTTCTTCGCCGAGGAGAACGGCGCCACCGCTGTCGCTTCGCCCCACCCGGAGTCGTCGGAGAGAGACTCGCGAATCGCCAGGACACTCGCGTTGGGGCGAGGATCGGACGCGGCCATCGCGCTCAACGCGGACTTGACCGCAGTCTCCCCCGATCCACCCGGTGCGACGTCGACCTCGGACAGCCGCATACCGTTCTCGGTCAGCGTTCCGGTCTTGTCCGCGCACACCACGTCGACACGGGCCAGACCCTCGATCGCCGGCAACTCCTGAACGAGGCACTGGCGCTTGCCCAACCGGATCACACCGACCGCAAATGCAATGGACGTCATGAGCACAAGGCCTTCGGGAACCATCGGAACCAGAGCTGCCACCATGCCGTTGAGTGCCGGTCGGATCGGCAGGCCGATCGTGAAGAGCTGATTGAAGATGATCAGCGCACCCGCCGGAATCATCAGGTAGGTGATGAACTTCAGGATCTTGTCGATGCCGCTACGCAGTTCGGAATGCACGAGGGTGAACTTGCTCGCCTCTTCGGCCAGCTTGGCCGCGTATGCATCGCCGCCGACCTTGGTGGCGCGGTATGCACCGCTGCCCGCGGCAACAAAACTGCCCGACAACACTTGCTGGCCACTCGCCTTGTGAACCGGATCGGCCTCACCGGTGAGCAGCGATTCGTCGACCTCGAGTGCGGCCGAACTGACCACCTCACCGTCGACGACTATCTGGTCACCGGATCCGAGTTCGATAATATCGTCGAGCACAACATCTTTGGGCGCCATCGCCACGGCGACGCCGTCACGCCTGACCATGGGCTTGGCCTGACTCACGATGGCCAGAGCGTCGAGCGTGCGCTTGGCGCGGATCTCCTGGATGATGCCGATACCGCTGTTCGCGATGATCAGCAGTCCGAACATGCCGTCGATGATCGAACCCGTCGCGAGCACGATCACCAACAACACGGTCAGGATCGCGTTGATGCGAGTGAAGACGTTGCCGCGAATGATGTCCTTGACCGAGCGGGACGCCCGGTCCGGTACATCGTTGGTTTGTCCCGACGCGATCCTTGCTGCAACCTGATCGGCGGTCAGACCGCGGGCGACGTCGACGTCGTCCGGCAATCGCTCAGGCGCTACCGCCACTGCTGTCTCTTCTGAACTGGTGTGCTCGTGAGCCATGGTCAAAGATTACGCACCCGGAGCAACTAATCAGGGTCGGACTCGTGTGGCAATGACGGCTACACGAAGATCACACCCGTGCGCCGCGGTTCTGCGATGCTGGTCGGAACGAGCAGAGAAGGCCATCGAGGAACGGTATGAAATACGTCTACAACGGTCTAGACGAGGCGCTTCGGTGCGAACGGCCCGTCGACCTGCCGATTTCTCTCGACCTCAACCGGACCGACAACGTGGTTGTCTGGTTGTCGGCGATTCGGGTTTACTCGTTCGGGATGATGTTCGCGATTGATGCCCGCTACGAGGATCCGGCACTCTCGCTGAGTCTCGGCACTTACGACGGGCGTCCCACGTTCACACATTTCAGCGCGCCGCTACTCCTCGGCCTCGGTTTCGCGGACGGATCATCGGTGACAACCGCGCAAAGAACGCGAGGCTCGCTGCTGGAGTTACGCACGGCTGAAAGCCGCTCGGGCTCAGTGCGCGGTGAGTATTTGCTGGCTCCGATACCGCCTGCCGGGCCGATCGATGTCGCAACTGCATGGCCTCAGCTGGGAATGGACGAGAAGGTTGTCACCCTCGACGGAGAAGGCATCGCATCCGCATCCGCAAGTGTCACACAACTATGGGAACCGAAACGACAACCCGATCCCGACCTCACCAGTGAACAAGTGACACATCAACTGCAGTACCAACGTGGGGGTTGGTTCGGAATCCGACTGGATTGAGGAAGATCCCGGGTGACTTTCGAGCACGGGCCGCAGTCAGCCCAGCGGTATCCACCACTTCGACGGCGGTGTCGGTGACAACGCGTCGATCCTGCCGCCCGGCATCGGGACCGACACTGTTGTGCCCGCATCTGCAGCCGACTCGTCGAGGCGAATGATCGGCTCCGACCACGAGTGAAACGCGAGGTTGAACGTCGCCCAGTGAATCGGGACGAAGACACCGCGCGACCCGTCGCCCTTGTTAAGGTCGATGTGCGTCTGCACTGCCTCTTCCGGATTCATGTGGATGTCCGGCCAGCGCACGTCGTACGCACCGACGGGGAGAAGCGTCAGATCGAAAGGCCCATAGGTTTCACCCAGCTGTTCGAAACGCGATGTGTATCCGCTGTCACCACCGAAGAAGACCCGGTGCTTCGGCCCGGCGAATACCCACGACGCCCACTGCGTCGTGTTCCGGACGAGGCCACGACCGGAGAAGTGACGAGCCTCCGTGCACGTGAGGACCAGGTCGTCGATTTTTGTCGACTCGTCCCAGTCCAATTCCACGATCCGGTTCTCGGGCACCTTCCAGTGCCGCAGGTGAGCCCCGATACCGATCGGCACGACGAACGGAGCGGTCTGTGTACGAGTCAGGGTCTTGACCGTAGCCATGTCGAGATGGTCGTAGTGATCGTGAGAGATGACTATCGCATCCACTGCAGGCAGTTCGGTCAAAGCCACCGGAGTGGGGTGCATGCGCGCGGGACCTACTGTGGCCGAGGGTGATACGCGTTCACTCCACACCGGATCGGCGAGAACGCGGTAGCCGTCGACCTCGACGAGAACGCTCGAATGGCCGTACCACGTCACCGCCGCGTCGCCGGCTGCCGCCGGTGCCAGCGGAGTGGCCAACGGAATCGGCCGACGCGGCCGACCCGTCGACCCTCGCGTGGCCATCGACTTGAACATTCCGACATCGGTGCCCGGAACCAGTGTGCTGCTGGGCTCCGAGTTGTGGAACTGGCGGTCCCGGTATCGCGGGGACATCGCCGCATACGGTTGCACCGTGTTTCGCGAGGCCCCGATCTGCGTCGGGATGCCCCATGCGGCTCGCGCCACCCACCCCGTCGCCGCGGCAACAGCAGCAACTCCGAGAACCGTCGTCTTCTTCATTCAGACGAGCGTAGCCACTATCTGCCCTGCGTGCCCGGCGCCTGTTTTCCCTGCAACCAGCTTTACTTACCCTTGAATACGGGAGGGCGGTTCTCGATGCGGGCAGCGCGGGCTTCCTGGACGTCCTCGCTGAGCCAGGCGGCGTGAAGCGCGTCGAGCTGCTCGGGAGACTGCTCCTCCATGGTGCCGTCGTCGTTGAGAACCATCTTCATGTGCCGCAACGACAGCGGTGCGAGATTCGCGATGCGGTGTGCCCATTCCTGAGCGTCGTCGAGGGTTCCGATTTTGTTGGCGAGGCCGCGAGTGAAGGCTTCTTCGGCGCCGATCTGTTCGATGCCGAGCAAAATGGTGCGCGCGGGACCGCCGCCGACCAGCGACGCGAGCCGACGCATCGTCCACTTGTCCACCGAGACACCGAGGGTGGCGGCCGGGATTCCGAAGCGAGCGCTCGGCGCTACGACGCGAAGATCCGACGCGATGGCCAGTTGCGTGCCCGCGCCGATGGCCGGACCGTTGACGGCAGCGATGACGGGGATGGGCGCCGTGTCGATAGAGCGAAGCATCTCGAACAGGCGATCGGTGAAGCCCTCCATGTAGACGTCGCCGGAAAGGTCCGCGCCTGCACAGAACGCCGATCCCTCACCGGTGATGACGACGACATGCGCGTGCTCGGCTACCGCCGCGTTCATCGCGTCCCGTATTGCGATGCAGAGTTCCGCGCTGAGCGCATTACGACGCTCGTGACGCTGCAACTCGATGGTCACGACGTTGCCGTCACGGGAGAACCCGATCATGTCCGCTCACTTTCGTTTCTGGAAGGCTCGACACAGGGATGTTCCGAGGCGCCGATACCGTCCGCATACTTCTCTGCAGCTAAGTTCTGTACATCAGGAGGTTAGATTACCGATGAGTACAGACGACCTTGCCGCACAGCAACCACACCCGGTTGACGTGGTGGTGATCGGCGCCGGACAGGCCGGACTCTCCGCCGCGTACTACCTGCGCAAGTTCGGAATCGAGCCCGAATCGGGGTTCGTGGTGCTCGATCATGCGTCGGGGCCGGGCGGGGCGTGGCAGTTCCGTTGGCCGAGCCTGACACTGAGCACCGTCAACGGCGTCCATGACCTCCCGGGAATGTCCTTCGCGGAAACCACCGGTACAGACGCCGAACAGGTGCCTGCATCGGTGGCGGTCCCCCACTACTTCGAACTGTACGAAAAGCAATTCGAACTTCCCGTCCACCGCCCGGTACACACGCGAGTGGTGTGTCCGAGGGAAGAGCGCCTGCGGATCGAGACCGACCAGGGAGTATTCGCGGCGCGAGGCTTGATCAACGCGACGGGGACCTGGGAGCGGCCCTTCATCCCCCACTATCGCGGGGCCGAGTCGTTCCGTGGCCGACAACTGCACACGAAGGACTATCGAACCGCTGCCGAGTTCGAAGGCAAACATGTCGTCGTGGTCGGCGGCGGGATCTCGGCCGTCCAACTGCTCGACGAGATCTCACGCGTCACGACCACTACCTGGGTGACGCGGCGCGAACCCGAGTTCCGCGACGAGCCGTTCACGCCGGACATCGGCCGCGCTGCGGTTGCCATGGTCGAAGATCGTGTACGACGCGGCCTGCCACCGGGATCCGTTGTCTCGGTGACCGGCCTCCCGGTAACGCCTGCCATCCAGGCAGCGCGAGAGCGTGGTGTGATGAATCGACTGCCGATGTTCTCCGAAATTCTTCCGAACGGCGTGAAGTGGGCCGACGGTACCGTCGTCGACGCCGATGTCATCTTGTGGTGCACCGGTTTTCGTAGCTCACTCGATCACCTGGCGCCGTTGCACCTGCGCGGACCGGGTGGCGGAATTCCGATGACCGGGCGCCTCGCCACGCAGGTCGAAGCCGACCCTCGCGTGCACCTGGTGGGATACGGACCGTCGTCGTCGACGATCGGAGCCAACCGCGCCGGCCAAGCGGCAGCGCGCGAACTGACCGCGTACCTGGGAATCGGCGAATGAACAGAATCCTTGTTCCGGGCGAAACCTGCTGGCGCATCGAACCGGCGGACAATCTTGCCTGCATCGTCGACGCCGCTGACTACTTTCATCATGCGAAGTCCGCAATGCTGCAAGCTGAAAAGCGAATCATGTTGATCGGCTGGGACTTCGACACGCGCATCAAACTCGAACCAGGCGAGCAGACTCTCGACGGCCCCAACCGGTTGGGAATGTTCCTCCGCTGGCTCGTCCGCGAGAAACCCGACCTCGAAATCCTCGTACTCAAATGGAACATCGGCGCGTTCACCGCAATCGGCCGCGGCATGACTCCCGTCTTCGTGTCCAACTGGCTGACCGACGAGCGCCTACGGTTCGAGATCGACGGCGCCCACCCGGTTGGTGCGGCGCACCATCAGAAAATCATCGTCATCGACGACGCTCTGGCGTTCTGCGGCGGCATCGACATGACTGTGGACCGCTGGGACACCTCGGATCACGTCGACCGAAACGATTATCGAATCACGCCGAGCGGAAGGCGTTACGGCCCTTGGCATGACGCAACCACGGCGGTCGACGGCAATGCGGCTGCGGCCATCGGCGAATTGGCGCGGGCACGCTGGAAATCCGCAACCGGCGAGGATCTGACACCGGTCAAGAGCACTGCGACTCCGTGGCCCGTCAATTTGGCTCCCACCTTGCGGGTGGTCGACGTAGCCGTCGCCAGAACATTGCCGGAACTCGGCGAGCGCGCGGAGGTTCGTGAGATCGAGGCGCTGTATCTCGCCGCCATCGCCGGCGCCGAACACACGCTGTACATCGAAAGCCAGTACCTCGCCTCACGCACGCTGGCCGAGGCGATTGCCGCGCGCCTGCGTGAGGACGACGGACCGGAAATCGTTCTGGTCATTCCGCGCAACGCCGACGGTTGGCTGGAACAAAAGGCGATGGACGGGGCGCGCCACGACCTGCTACATCTGCTGTGGTCCGCTGACATCCACGACCGTTTCGGTGCATTTCATCCCGTGACCTCTTCTGGCGCACCAATTTACGTACACGCCAAGGTTCTCGTGATGGACGATCGCCTCCTGCGAATCGGGTCGTCGAATCTCAACAACCGTTCGATGGGCTTCGACACCGAGTGCGACATCGCCGTCGAATCCGACGACGACGCAGATGTCGAGTTGCGCGCCTCGATCATCGGATTGAGGCGCCGGCTACTCAGCGAGCACCTCGACGTCACCGAGGAAGAAGTCGACGACGCGTTGGGCGAGCAGTCACTGTTGTCGACGGTTCGCGCTCTCGCGACCTCCGACGCTCGCAGTCTGCGCGAATTCGACCGGAACACAGTCGACGGCGAAGACCACGTGCTCGCTGAAAATGCACTGATGGATCCCGAGCGCACGCCACCCAGACTGAGCGATCGAATCGAAGGATTGCGCCGCCTGCTCGGCAAACGCTGAGACTCTAGAACACGCGCACGCAGTGCCCGGTTGCCAGCGCGAGTTCGACGAGCGTTGCACCGTGAACACTCGGGACGAGCGCGAGGAGAAACGTATCGCTGTCGCTGTCGAGCCAGGCAAGTGAAACGCCCGTATCGGTGATGTTGTCGACGATACGGGCGAGAAGCGATTCGAGTCCGGCAGCTCGATCGAAGCCCATGGCAAGACTGTCCGCCCACTCCCACGATCCTGCCGGCGCCGACGTGAGCACTCGCAGCTGACCCAGAACCTCGGCAGCGCCCTCGTTCCAATCCACCCAGACCAGGCGTTCTTGTTCGTGCAATGCGTCGACGAGAGCAAACCACGCCATTTCCGGGTGCGGCTTCTCGAGCGTCTGTGAGTACAACTCGTTCTGTACTTCGACGTACCGTTCCGGCTGGTCGATCGCGAGAGTCACACGATCGATGACAACAGCGCTGTCAGGGGCGAGCAGTTCGGCGATCGCGCGCAACGCGTCGCGAGCAGTTCCACTCACTATGGCTCCAAGTTCAATTCGGTCATCGGTGCGGTTTCCACATTCTGACATGCGTGTGCGCCTCGTTCGGACGTGTCCTCGATGTCGGGACACGAGCCAGATGCTTGCCGTGAGTTCCACGAATTCCCGGGCAACACCGCTCGCCGAGCTACCAAATTGGACTTTCCGGCTATCCCATTCGCCGCACTTGTCCGTTTACCCTTTCACCTGGCCTTACAATCCGGATATAGTCATCGGCGATCCAAGAAGCCAACTGGGATGTAGCGAGCCAGCGAACAGTCTGTTACCGTTCAGCTAACTACCCCTTCTGGTCAAACCGGATCGAAGGGGTTCGGGCAATGACCCACGGGGGGTTGACGTGAAGGGGCCATGTTCCGCATGAAACACGATTCACACACGACAACCTCTTGGTGGTCGATCGGCGAATGGCGCCTGGGATGGAAGGTCATCGCCGTTCTCGCATTGCCGATGATCGTCGCCGTCGTCCTCGGAGCCCTTCGCGTTCAGACGGAACTCGAAGAAGCCGCACAGCTGAGTTCCTCGTCCGAGCGCGCCCTCGCTGTGCCCGCCGCGATCAATCTCGAATCCGCGCTGTACGAGCTCGCCGAAGCCGCATCGGCACGCACTGACACCGGCCCCGCCACACAAGCGGTTTCGGACGCAATGGATCAACTGGTCGACGCCGCGCGCGCGTTCCAGTCCGACGACGACCTCAACGACCAAGTGACTTCGGCGCTCGCAGAGAGCCGTTCCATCATGGAAGAGGTCGCCGCCGGCGCGGTGGCTCCCGCACGCTTGGTTTCGCGGGTCGGCGAAGTCTCTCGCGCACTCTCGAGCACCTTCACCAGCGTCGTCGAGCATTCTCAGCGTCCGGCGCTGCGCGAAGAGGGTGGCCGACTCTCAGCACTCTGGGATGCGCGACGAGCACTGGCCGAACAACGAATCCTCTTCGGCTCAGGTGATCCGGACCAGCAGGCTCGTACCTCGATGGTCAGTGCCGCCGGTGCCGAACTGGTCGCTCTGAACAACATTCTCGCCATCGACGGGAGCAACGACACCGTCCGGACCCTCAGCAACTCCGCTCAGAACCGGATCAACGCACTCGGATCAACCCCGTCGACCTCTCCTCTGGGGAGCCGCGTCGGTACCGATCTGAAATCCGGAAACGACCAGTACAACAGCCTGACCGACACCACCGTCACCGAGTTCGGCGATACCGTCACCGCTGAATCCAATGCAGCACGAACCGCAGCACTTCGTGACACTGCAATCGTGCTCGGCGCGGTCCTGCTGGCACTGGCCATCGCCCTCGTCATCAGCCGATCGCTCATCGATCCGATCCGTCGGCTGCGATTTGCCGCATTGCAAGCAGCACGACGCGGACTCCCCGACGCGATCGAACGAATTCGCGCAGGTGCCAGTATCGACGACGTCGACTTCGCCCGTGTACCGATCCGCACCCACGAGGAAATCGGCGAGCTTGCACGCGCGGTGGACGACATGCACGGTCAGGCCATCACGCTGGCCGGCGAGCAGGCCACCCTGCGGCGCCAGGTCAACGACATGTTCGAAACGCTGTCGAGGCGTAACAAGTCCCTCGTCGACCAGCAACTCGGTTTGATCGAACAGTTGGAGCAGGACGAAGACGACCCTCGTCGCCTCGAGAATCTGTTCCGGCTCGACCACATCGCCGCGAGAATGCGTAGAAACGGCGACAACTTGTTGGTTCTCGCCGGAACCGATGTACGCCGCGCCAGAACCGCCCCCGTCGCTCTCGGCGATATCCTTCGTGCGGCGGTATCAGGCGTCGAGGAATATCGACGCGTCGAACTCGGGCAGATACCGCCCGGAGTCGTCACCGGTCATGCTGCCCCGGACGTCGTTCACCTCATCGCTGAACTGCTCGACAATTCTCTGCGGTACTCCCCGCCGGAGACCACCGTCTCCATCAACGCTGCCCGCACCATCGACGGCTCCATGATCGTCGAGATCGCAGATCTCGGTATCGGCATGTCGCCTGCCGATATCCTCGATGCCAACGAGCGCCTCGCCGCCGGCGGCGAGATGAGCGCGGATACAGCGCGTCGCATGGGTTTGTTCGTCGTGAGCCGAATCAGTCGTCGCTACAACATCTCTGTGCGCCTGCGCCCGACGGCAACGTCGTCGACGCACAGCGGCATCACCGCAACGGTGCTCCTACCGACGTCGATACTCGATTCTTCTCGGGGACCCGAGATCCGCACGCCGCGAACCGGACCCGTGCCCACGCTCGATCGGACTCCGCCGCCCGCACCGTCTGAACCGTCCTGGTCACAGCCCGTCCCGACCGAATTGGCACCCCCGCAGCCTGCGACCAGAAGTTTCGCAGATCTCCCGCGTCGAACGCCCAGCAACAGCACCGACCGGACTGAGACGTTCGCCCCGATCACACCGCAATCCATTCCCACGACAACAGCGCCTTCGGGGTTGCCACGTCGCACTCCGGGCACAAGTGGAGTACCGGCGGTCAGTACCTCGACTCCGACCACTGCTGCACCCGCCACCTCCGTGTCGTCCTTCGCTCCTCTGCCCGATCCCGAAGGCACAAGCGCATCGACGTCCCTTCCCGTGCGTACTCCTTCGCCGGAATTCACCTCGCCGGCACAGGGTCCCGAGATCCCGGTGGGTCCACACCCGTCGACAACCCCGCCGCCACGGCACCGGCTCTCAGCCCCGACGCCGACAAACACTGCGGCGTTCTTCTCCTCGCGCACCCGTGACGGGCTCTCTGCTCGCGCATCGGCGCGCGCTGACGGCGCGGGAGACGGCAACTCGAACGGCGTACTCGCTGCCCCGACCACGATGCCGATTTTCGCCCGGATGGTGTCCGAGTGGCTCGTGGACCCGACGGCGGAGACGTCAGCTGCTTCCACCGGCAGTGCGTGGACCACCGACGCGGATCAAGGCTGGCTGGCCGCTCGGACCTCGTTCGAGATGCCGGTCACCAAGATCGCCGATTCCGGACTTCCCATTCGAGACCGCGGAGCCCGCCTGGTTCCCGGCGCAGTCGGGAGAGGTGGAACGACACAGCGCCATGCATCCAATCCGGCGGACGTCCAACGTGGTTGGAGCAGTTACCAATCCGGAGTACAACGAGGGCGTCGGCGCGCTGCCGACCATCAGCCCGATGGCGGACAGTCTTTCGAATCGTCCACGATGTTGCACAACGATGAAGGAGAACAGTGAACACTGTCGGAGCCCAAGAGACTCCCCGCGCACTCGACTGGCTGGTATCGGCTTTTGCCCGAGACGTGCCGGGTGTGAGTCACGCGATCATCGTCTCAGCCGACGGGTTGTTGACGGCCTCGAGCACGCATCTTCCGCTCGATCGGGCCGATCAATTAGCCGCTGTCACTTCCGGACTCGCCAGCCTGTCCGCGGGGGCGTCACGCCTCTTCGACGGTGGAGCCGTCATGCAGTCCGTCGTCGAGATGGAGAACGGCTACCTGCTTCTCATGGGCGTCGGTAGTGGCGCTTACCTTGCTGCTCTCGCTGTCGCCGGATGCGACATCGGCCAGATCGGTTACGAAATGGCGACTCTCGTCGATCGCGTCGGCACCACCATGGACATTGCCCCGAGAACATCGCAGGGTATTTGAGTTCGATGCCTCACCATCAATCCGAGTACGACGACGCCGAACCGAGCTTGGTCCGGCCGTACGCGCTCACCGAAGGTCGGACCCTGCCGTCCATCGACCTCCCACTCGAAGCGATCATCGCGACGATCGAAGACGCGGTCTCGAACAATCTTGCACCGCAGGATATTCGTGCATCGATCGTCGCACTCTGCGAGCAGCGGATCTCGGTTGCCGAGATCGCTGCCCACCTGGGTGTTCCGATCGGAGTCGTGCGGGTACTGGTCGCCGACCTCGTAGTAGCCGGATCACTGGAAATACATGCCACTCTGCGAAGCGACGCATCTCGAGTCGAGCGACGCGAACTGATCGAAAGGACCCTCAGTGGACTTCGGGCACTCTGACTCATCGTCTCGCGTGAAATCGACAAAAATCGTGATCGCCGGGGGTTTCGGTGTTGGCAAGACAACACTTGTGGGGACCGTCTCCGAAATCGTCCCCCTTCGCACGGAGGCCATGGTCACCGACGCCAGCGACGGTATCGACAATCTCGGATCCACTCCCGACAAGAGCACCACGACGGTCGCGATGGACTTCGGGCGCATCACTCTCGCCGACGACCTGGTCCTCTATCTGTTCGGAACCCCGGGACAGCGCCGCTTCTGGTTCATGTGGGACGACCTGATCACCGGTGCGATCGGTGCGGTCATTCTGGTCGACACGCGTCGCCTGGAAGACAGCTTCGCCGCAGTCGACTTCTTCGAGGCGCGAGGCCTCCCGTTCATCGTGGCGGTCAACCGTTTCGACGGCGCGCCAATCCATTCGGCGAGCGATCTCCGCCAGGCGTTGGCTCTACCCAACCGGGTTCCCATGATCGAGATCGACGCCCGAAACCGCGAATCAGCCAAACGCGCGCTGATCGCCGTCACCGAATACTCCCTCGAACGACTTGCAGCTGAAGCAGTCGTCTAGATGAATCACCAGATGCGAATCGTCGCCGAAAGGAACTGGCATGTCGGATGAAATGCACCATTTCTCGATGGGAATCTGGCTGCTCGGACTCGCCTACGTCGTGTCCGTGGTCGGGTCGGTAGTCGGCCTGGCGTGCACCAGGCATTCAGCGTCGGCGACGACAACCGCCACACGCATGCGATGGCTCGCCATGGCTGCCTTGTCGATCGGTGGCGTCGCCATCTGGCTCATGCATTTCATCGCCATGCTCGGATTCGCAGTCCCCGGCAGTCCCATTCGATACAACCTCGGATGGACCGTGATCTCCGCGATCATCTCAGTAGGGGCCGTGTTTGTCGGCCTGCTGATCATCGGGACCGAATTTCGCTGGACGCGGCTTCTGATCGGGGGCGTGGTAACCGGTCTCGCCGTGAACATCATGCATTACACGGGTATGCGCGCCTTGCGCTTTCAGGGCGAGATCCACTACGACCTGCTCTTCGTTGCACTGTCGGTTCTCATCGCAGTCGTCGCCGGAACCGCTGCACTGTGGTTCACCATGGTGCTCGAGTCCACGATTCTGCGTTTTGTCGCCGGAATCATCATGGGCATCGCCGTCGTCGGTATGCACTACACCGGAATGGCCGCTGTCGAGGTTGTTCACGACGCGGCAGCCCCGGCGCCACAGGGACTCGAAGTGTTCTCGTTCCTCTTCCCTGTCTTCGTTCTCGGCCTGCTGGCGTTGGCAGTTCCGATTGTCGCAGTGCTGACAGCACCCAACCGCGCGACGGCACGAATGGAATCCGCCGCCGACGATCTGGCGTTCGAAGCACGAGAGTTCGCGATCTCGAACTGAGCAGAGTACGGGGCGAGTTCACGTAAATCGACAACGCCCCGTACATTTCGGGGATGGTGGATGCCGGACACAACCCCCAGCCATCGACCCGCGCAACGCTCGTCGTGATCGGTGGTTTGCCGGCCACCGGCAAGTCGACGATCGCGCGGGCGCTTGCGCAGCGTCACCAAATCCCCTTCGTGCGGATCGATACCATCGAACAGACGCTGATCCGCAGCGGTATCGCTGACGCGTCCGGGACCGCTGGATACATCACCGGGTACGCGCTCGCCGCCGAACAATTGCGACTGGGACTTTCGGTCGTGGTCGAATGCGTCAACCCCGTCGAGGCGACACGAAACGCCTGGTCCGCTACCGCACAACATAATTCGGCGCGCCTGCTCGGTGTCGAGGTCATCTGTTCGGATCCCGACGAGCATCGCAGACGCGCTGAACGGCGAGTCGTCGACATCCCGGATCTCGTACTACCGACGTGGCAGGAAATTCTGGATCGAGACTACGAGCCGTGGACTACGGAACGGCTGGTGCTCGACACCGCAATCATGGACTCCGACAGTGCAGTACGACGCATCACAGCCAAGATGCTGTAGCGTGCGAGCTGCTCACAAGGTGAGAACGAAGAATGCGCTGTTCGGGTCTTCGCGGTAGTTCCCGAACGGTGGACAAGGCACGAACCCGAATTTCGCGTACAACCGGCGAGCTGGATCGAAGAACTCTTGCGTACCGGTCTCCAATTCGAGTTGCCGGTAACCTCGTTGTCTCGACTCGTCCACGACGTGTTGAAGAAGTCGCGTTCCCACGCCACGCCCCCTTGCTGCCGATGCCGTTCGCATCGACTTGATCTCGCCGCCCGCCGACGACCGTTCCTTGAGTGCGACGCAACCGAGTAACTCGTCACCTTCGCTCCACAGCGTCCACATGGTCACAGAGCTATCCATCAGCCCCGTGACGTCCAGCGCGTGAACGCTGTCCGCGGGCGAGGTCGCGTGCATGTCGGCGAGATGTTCGGTGAGTAGAGCACGGACCGCATCCCGACTCAGGTCGTCAATTTCGATTCGCACAGATCCTCACTGTCCTCTTCGCTTCCGGCAGTACCGAATGAAAGTATGACTGTCCTTCACTTCGCCGAAGGCTTGGCCCGAACGTGGATGCGTTCTCCTTGGGGGCCGAACAGACTCAGTACCTCGACCGGGCCGCGCCCGTCACTGCCGAACCAATGCGGGTTTCGGGTGTCGAATTCAGCAGCTTCACCCGTACCCATCACGATGTCGTGATCGGCCAACACCAACCGCAACCTCCCCGACAGCACGTACAGCCATTCGTAGCCGTCGTGCACTTGGGGATCCGGTTCCGTCTGGCTTGCCGGGATGGTCATCTTGAATGCCTGCAACCCACCCGGTTGCCGAGTCAGCGGCAATACCGTTCGCCCACTGACGCTTCGAGGCGCACTCTGGATGCGTGGATCGGCGACCTGCGGTGCCGCCACCAGTTGGTCCAACGGCACTTGGTGGGCAAGCGCGATCGGAAGCAGCAACTCCAAGCTCGGGCGACGCTCCCCCGCTTCGAGCCGCGACAGGGTGCTCTTCGAAATACCGGTGGACTCGGACAGCGCTGTGAGCGTGACGTTCCTCTGTGTACGAATGCGTTTG
Organism: Rhodococcus sp. SB1D; assembly: GCF_048573875.1. Lineage (NCBI taxonomy): Bacteria > Bacillati > Actinomycetota > Actinomycetes > Mycobacteriales > Nocardiaceae > Rhodococcus > Rhodococcus sp. SB1D. The sequence goes on along the minus strand of NZ_JBMAIQ010000007.1, from coordinate 170,176 downwards.
AGGCGCGCGCCGATCTGCGAGATGGCGGCATCGATGTGCGGACCGTTGACATTCATGGTGCCGAGTCTGACGACGATTCCCAGAAATGGCAACATTAGTTGCTGATGAACCTCCTCCGCGAGCAATCTGTGCTCATGCGAACACACACTGAAACTGAGATCCTCGACGCCGTGATCGTCGGCGGTGGCGCCGCCGGACTCAGCGCAGCCCTGGTGTTGGGTCGTGCTCGGCGCTCGGTCGCCGTCATCGATTCCGGCAAACCGCGCAACGCACCGGCAGCACACATGCACGGCTTCCTCTCGCGCGACGGCATGGCGCCACGTGAGTTGCTCGCCGTCGGACGCAGCGAATTGCAGACGTACGGAGTGGAATTGACACAAGATGACGTAGTCGACATCTCCTGGCGCGGTATCGAACCCGGCTTTGTCGTCGAACTTTCAGGAGGCACGACGCTCGAAACTCGTACTGTGCTGGTTGCCACCGGTCTACGGGATTCACTCCCGGAAATACAAGGCATCCAGGAGCTTTGGGGACAAAGCGTGCTCCATTGCCCGTACTGCCATGCGTACGAGATCAGCGACCAACCGATCGGCGTTCTCGGCGGCGACGCTCGCGAGATGTCACTTCACCAGGCGTTTCTACTCCGACAGTGGTCGTCGGATGTGACGTTATTCCCCGACAAGATCTCGCTCACCCCCGACGAACGCGCGCGACTGGCTGCCCGAGGAGTGACGGTTGCCGACGGATCGGTATCTGGATTGATCGGTGAGAGAGGCGAACTGAGGGCCGTCGAACTCGACAACGGCCAGTTGGTCCCTCGCTCAGCATTGTTCGTTGCGCCACGTTTCAATCCGAACGACACACATCTGACGCGACTCGGGTGCAAAACCGGCCCTACGGGATTCGCGGTTGTCGACCCTTCCGGCGCCACCAGCGTTCCGGGCGTCTGGGGCGCCGGCAACGTCGTCGACCCTCGCGCCCAGGTAATCAATGCTGCGGCGGCAGGTTCGACCGCGGCAATCGCGATCAACGGATATCTGGTCGAGCAAGACGTCGAATCGGCTCTTCGTTCGACCGAGCCGGAAGGGGGCTTCTCGGCGACCGTGGAGCAACGCGTCTGCGAGTTGAACGGCGGCAGCGCCCTCCACGGCATGTGACCGAGGTGTCTACGTCGCGGGGCCGCCGTGCAACTTCTCGTAGGCGGCCTTCTCGGCGTCGTGGCGCGAGATCTTCTTCGGGTTCTCGAGGTCGGAAGGCAAACCGTGACGCTCGAGGCGACGCGACCTGTTCTGAGCCATGTAGGAGACCGAATAGAACAGTGCCAGAAGCACTCCGAGCAGCACCATCGATGCCCGCAGGGCCCACGGTCCGGGGAAGAGCATGAAGGCCGCGAACACTGGAATGAACGGCACCATGCTTCGGATCAGGTGACGCGGCACGGCCCAGTCACCGATCAGGTCGTTTCGTACCCAGTCCTGCATCGAATCGGGCAGCTTGCGCCCCACTGAATAACCCAACCACTGAAGAGGATTCGGGCTCGTACGTTGCTTTTTGGAAGTCACGGAAGTCACCTGTTCGGTACGCATCGACGGTACTGACGCAGTCATCACGTTTCTTTCGGATGCAGTCATCACATTTCTCTCATTGGTCCAAGGCTCCGGCGCGGAGCGCGGCCTCGTTGACCCGCGTCAGAACATTGTGGAGTTCTTCGAGTTCGGCGAGGCTGACGCCGAGCTTCGCGACAACCGCCGGCGGGATCTTCTCCGCCTCCGCGCGCAGTGCCACACCGGCTTCGGTGAGGTCCACGTCCAGTTGCCGTTCGTCGGCGCGGCTACGGGTTCGCGTGATCAGCCCGGACGCCTCGAGTCGCTTGAGGAGCGGCGACAGCGTCGGCGAATCGAGTTGCAGTGCCTGCCCGATTTCCTTGACCGCCATCGGCGACTTTCCCCACAGTGCCAGCATCACCAGGTACTGGGGATGCGTGAGGCCCATCGGCTCGAGCAGTGGCCGGTAGACGGACAGCACCGCCCGGTTCGCGACCGCAAGTGCAAAGCACACCTGCCGGTCGAGAGCCAGCGGATCATCCATCTGCGTCTGCGGAGCCTTCGTCGTCATGAATCCGATGTTATCAGATTAATTAGTGCAGCAACTATTATTGCACTAATCAATCTGGCGACGATCGTCACTCTTCTCCAACGTCGACGTGGGTTGCCCGGTGAGACCCACGTGCGCTTCCGCCCTCATTCGCTCCACCATGTGCGGGTAGTGCAGCTCGAACGCCGGACGCTCACTGCGGATGCGCGGTAACTCGGTGAAGTTGTGACGCGGCGGCGGGCAGGTGGTTGCCCACTCCAGCGAGTTTCCGTAACCCCACGGATCGTCGACGGTGACAACTTCGCCGTAGCGGTAGCTCTTGAAAACGTTCCAGATGAACGGAAGCGTCGAGGCACCGAGCACGAAGGCAAAGATCGTGGACACCGAGTTCAGCACCGTGAACCCGTCCGAGGGCAGGTAGTCGGCATAGCGACGCGGCATCCCCTCGCCGCCGAGCCAGTGCTGAACGAGGAACGTGCCGTGGAAACCGACGAACGTGGTCCAGAAGTGCCACTTGCCGAGACGCTCGTCCATCATGCGACCGGTCATCTTCGGGAACCAGAAGTAGATACCGGCGTACGTGGCGAACACGACCGTACCGAAGACCACGTAATGGAAGTGGGCGACGACAAAATACGTGTCGGTGACATGGAAGTCGATCGGCGGGCTCGCGAGAATGACACCCGACAGACCACCGAATAGGAAGGTGATCAAGAAGCCGACCGAGAACAGCATCGGCGACTCGAAGGTCAACTGCCCCTTCCACATCGTGCCGATCCAGTTGAAGATCTTCACACCTGTCGGCACGGCGATCAGGAACGTCATGAACGAGAAGTACGGCAGGAGAACAGCACCCGTCGCGTACATGTGGTGAGCCCACACCGCGATCGACAGAGCTGAAATCGCCAGTGTCGCATAGACCAATCCGGTGTACCCGAAGATCGGCTTACGGCTGAAGACCGGGAAGATCTCCGAGACGATGCCGAAGAACGGCAGCGCGATGATGTACACCTCGGGGTGACCGAAGAACCAGAACAGGTGCTGCCACAACAGAACTCCACCCGACGCAGGGTCGAAGATGTGTCCACCGAGGTGACGGTCGACGAACAGACCCATGAACGCAGCGGTCAGCAACGGGAACGCCATCAAGATCAGAATGCTGGTGATGAAGATGTTCCACGTGAAGATGGACATCCGAAACATCGTCATACCTGGTGCGCGCAGGCAGATCACGGTGGTGATCATGTTGACCGCACCGAGAATGGTGCCGAGGCCACCGACCGTCAGACCGAAGACCCACAGGTCGGCGCCGACGCCGGGACTGTGCACCGCACCCGACAACGGGGTATACGCGGTCCAACCGAAGTCGGCAGCGCCGCCCGGCGTAAGGAATCCGCCGAGAACGATGAGACCACCAAAAGTGAAGAGCCAGAACCCGAATGCGTTCAGACGCGGGAACGCCACGTCCGGGGCACCGATCTGCAGCGGAAGTATGTAGTTCGCGAAGCCGAAAACGACGGGCGTCGCGTACAGCAGCAACATGATCGTGCCGTGCATGGTGAACAACTGGTTGAACTGCTCGTTCGAGAGGAACTGCATCCCGGGGACAGCCAGTTCCGCACGCATGAACAGGGCCATCAGGCCGCCGATCAGGAAGAACACGAAAGCCGTGATCATGTACATGATCCCGATCTTCTTGTGATCGGTGGTCTTGATCATGTCGAACATCCACGACCCCTTGGGATCACGGCGCTTCGGGTACGGCCGCTCCGGAATCGGCTCCAACTCTCCGGTCCGCTCGTCCGGCACCGTTGTCGTCATGCTCGCGCGTCCTCTTTCGTGCTCGATACCGCCTCAAGAACTTTCCGCACGACCATATCGCATGTTAATAGTTAATGCACAAACTAAGTGTGGTCGACGTGAGCATCTATCGAAAACCGAACGTACGCAACCTTTTGCAGATTTCGGTGAGATAAAGTCAGGCGGCGGAATAGGTCGAGGGTCCGCCGCGTTGAACAAACCCGTGACTCTTCCCGACACATCGACAGCACCCGAGGCCTCCGCGTTGCGCGGCCTCTTCGAGCCTTTCGAGGTCAAATCACTCTCGTTGCGTAACCGTTTCGCCATGGCCCCGATGACGCGCGCCTTCTCGCCGGACGGAATCCCCGGCGCCGACGTAGCCGAGTACTACCGTCGTCGCGCAGCAGGTGGTGTCGGCTTGATCATCACCGAAGGCACGTACATCCCGGACCCGGCAGCCGGCCCGCACACCCGCGTACCGCGCATCTACGGCGATTCGAGCCTGGGTGGCTGGAAGTCGGTTGTCGACGCCGTCCACGCCGAAGGCGGATCGATCATTCCTCAGCTGTGGCACCTCGGAGTCGAACGCGGCGAGAACTCGCGCCTGAACCCCGAGGTCGAAACCGTCAGCCCCTCCGGCCTGGCACTGGACGGCACCCGCCTGGGACGAGAATTCACCACCTCTGACCTCGACGACTTGAAGCAGTCGTGGGTCGACGCCGCACTCAACGCGAAGAACACCGGCTTCGACGGTCTCGAGTTGCACGGAGCACATGGCTACCTGCTCGACGAATTTCTCTGGGCGGGAACCAATGTCCGAACCGACGGATACGGCGGATCACTCGAGGCCCGCACCCGTTTCCCGGCCGAGGTCGTCGCCGCAATCCGAGAGGCCGTCGGGGACGAGTTCGCGATCGTCTACCGATTCTCGCAGTGGAAGTCCGGCCATTACGACGCTCGTATCGCCCAGAGCCCGGCAGAACTCGGCCGCATCCTCACTCCCCTGGTCGACGCCGGCGTCGACGTTCTGCATCCGTCCACGAGGCGTCATTGGGAACCGGCATTCACTGAACTCGACGGTGAAGACGGCACACTCGGCCTCGCCGGTTGGACGAAGAAGCTGACCGGGTTGCCGACCATCACCGTCGGTTCGGTCGGACTCGATTCCGTGTTCACGACGGCATTCACCGGCGACGCTGCATCTGCCGTCACCGGGCTGGAGCGTCTCGAAGCTCAGTACGAGAGGGGTGAATTCGACATGGTTGCCATCGGGCGCGCGCTGCTCGCCGATCCCGAGTGGGTCGAGAAGCTCCGCACCGGACGCGCGGACGAGCACATCGCATTCACCGCAGAACATCGCACGCACCTGAACTGACCTCGCACGACAAAACGGCACTCCCGCAATTGCGGGAGTGCCGTTTGTGGGTCTGCCGGAAGTACTAGCTGCCGAGCGTGACCGGGTCGGGGCCGATGCGGCCGGCCGGGTCGTCGAGAGCACCGATCGCGTTGATCTGTTCCGGTGTCAGTTCGAATCCGAAGACATCGAAGTTGGCGGCGATACGTTCGGGGGTCACCGACTTCGGAATCACCACGTTTCCGATCTGCAGGTGCCAGCGAATGATCACCTGAGCCGCGGTGACGCCATGAGCGTCGGCGATAGCGGTGATGACGGGGTCGCCGAGAACGGTTCCCTGTCCGAGCGGGCTCCACGCTTCCGTCGCGATTCCCTTGCCGGTGTGAAAGGCGCGCAGTTCTGCCTGGTTGAACTTGGGGTGAAGCTCGATCTGATTGAGGACCGGCACCTCACCGGTTTCGCCGATGACGCGCTCGAGGTTCTCGATGGTGAAGTTGGAGACGCCGATGGATCGAACCCGTCCGTCGGCCTTGAGCTTCTGGAATGCCTTGAACGTCTCGACGTACAGGTCCTTGGACGGAACCGGCCAGTGGATCAGGTACAGGTCGAGGTACTCGAGACCCAACTTGTCGAGGCTGGCGTCGAATGCCGCAAGCGTCGAGTCGTAGCCCTGATCGTCGTTCCACAGTTTTGTCGTGATGTAAAGGTCTTCGCGGGCGATGCCGGATTCGGCGATCGCGCGGCCGACGCCCACCTCGTTGCCGTAGATCTTGGCGGTGTCGATACTGCGGTAGCCGGTCTTCAGGGCTGTGGAGACGGCCTCCTGCGTCTCGTCGTCCGGAACCTGGAACACACCGAATCCGAGTGCGGGGATCGTCTTACCGTCGTTCAGAACAATGGTCGGTACAGAGGTCACATCGTTGGTCTCGGTCATATATGGATCCAACGCGCGAGGGCCGGGAGGCATTCCCCGCCGAACCTCCGGGCAGTGCCCTTGTACCGCCCGAAATGCCGGTCTACCTTGGAAGACAAGTATTGGAATCGCCTCGAGAAAAGAGAGAGCGATGAATCTTTCATATCGTCTCGCCTACAAGGTCGGCGTCACTCCGTGGGAGCACACCGGGCACGGGTTCGACGCTCAACTGTCCGGCCTTCTGGATGCGATTCCCGTCCCGGAAGGTGGCCGTGCACTCGATATCGGTTGCGGCACCGGACGCCATTCCATCGAGCTGGCGCAACGCGGGTGGCACGTCACCGGCGTCGACGCCGAACAGGAACCGCTGGACAAAGCGCGCATACACGCGCGTGAAGCACACGTCGACGTCCGGTTCCTCCACGAGGACGCGGCAGACCTGCACATCGCTGTCGACGGCGGGCACCTGCTGGTGCTCGACATCGGCTGTTTTCACGGGCTCACCGATCATCAACGGCGGGACTACGGGAGATCCGTAAATGCGATCACCGCACCGGGAGCGTCCATGGTGATGTTCGCATTCGGACCGGGGCACCGTTGGCCGATGCCACACGGCGTCTCGGAGGAGGACGTCATGCGTGCATTCGACGGTTGGTCGATGGCCTCGAGCATGGCCGCGGACGTGAGTGAATCGCCACTTCCGGTCCGTGCGGCACATCCGTGCTGGTATCACCTGGTCCGTGGCTGACTGCTGTGCGCCTTTATTAACCGCCCGCGGTTAATAAAGGCGCACAGCACCGGGGATACTTCTCAGGTGACTGCAACACTGCGCATCAGCGGCCTCTCTGCTTCCCGGGGAGAACGCACCCTGTTCTCCGACCTCGACCTCACCGTTGCCCCCGGCGACGTCATCGGCCTCGTCGGCGCGAACGGCGCCGGCAAGTCGACGCTTCTCACCGCACTGGCCGGAATCGGAACTGCCGACGTCGAAGGTTCGATCATCCTCAGCCCGCCGGATGCTGCGGTCGGTTACCTCGCGCAGGAACCCGATCGCATCGAGGGTGAGACCGTCCTCGAGTTCCTCGGCCGCCGCACCGGCGTCGCCCACGCCGAGGAAGTCATGAACGCCGCAGCCGAAACCCTGGCCGAAGCCGAAGAGGATCTGTACTCCCCGGCACTGGAACGCTGGCTCGCTCTCGGCGGCGCCGACCTGCTCGAGCGCGCCGAGAAGGTGGTCGAAGAACTCGGTCTCGGAGTTCCACTCGATGCACATATGACGGCATTGTCCGGCGGTCAGGCCGCGCGCGCCGGCCTCGCGTCACTGTTGCTTTCGCGCTACGACATTCTCTTGTTGGACGAGCCCACCAACGATCTCGACCTACGCGGTCTCGAGCAGTTGGAGCGATTTGTCGCCGAGACGCGCGCAGCACTGGTTGTCGTGAGCCACGATCGCGAGTTCCTCTCGCGCACCGTCACCGGAATCGTGGAACTCGATCTGGCACAACAGGACATCGCCGTGTACGACGGCGGCTACGAGTCGTACCTCGCCGAACGCGAGATCGCCCGCCAGCACGCACGCGAGGCGTTCGAGGAATACGCAGGCACCCGCTCCGATCTCGAAGATCGCGCACAGATGCAGCGCAACTGGATGGAACACGGCGTCCGCAACGCGCGTCGTAAAGCCAAGGACAACGACAAGATCGGACGCGGCTTGCGGACCGAGTCGACGGAGAAGCAAGCCGCGAAGGCCCGCCAGACTCAACGCCGCATCGAGCGACTCGAAGTCGTCGAGGAACCGCGCAAGGAGTGGGAACTTCGCATGGAGATCGCGGCGGCGCCGCGGTCCGGTTCCGTTGTCGCAACCACGAACGGCGCCAAGGTAACTCGCGGTCAGTTCACGTTCGGTCCGGTCACGACGCAGATCGACTGGGGCGATCGGATTCTCGTCACGGGCGCGAACGGGGCAGGCAAGACCACCCTCCTGAACGTCCTGCTCGGCAAACTCGTCCCGGACGAGGGCATCGCGTCGCTGGGTTCCGGTGTCGCGATCGGTGAGATCGATCAGGCGCGTGGATTGTTCGAAGGTGATCAACCAGTCGTGGAGGCCTTCGGTGCGCAGGTTCCGGACTGGCCCGATGCCGATGTCCGCACTCTCCTCGCCAAGTTCGGCCTGCGCGGACACCACGTACTCAGATCTGCCGCTTCCCTGTCCCCCGGCGAGAGAACAAGGGCTGCACTTGCTTTGCTCCAGGCTCGCGGCGTGAACCTACTGGTACTGGACGAGCCGACGAACCATCTCGACCTTCCGGCGATCGAACAGCTCGAGCAGGCAATGGAGTCGTTCGAGGGAACCCTCCTTCTGGTCACTCACGATCGACGCATGCTGCAGTCCACCCGAAGCACGCGCCGGTGGCGAATGGAGAACGGACAGCTCTTCGAGGAGTAGCCGATCGACTCTGCTTGCGCAGACAACCCGCGTGTGCAACTATTTATCAGGCGCACGCAATAGTTGCATGCGCGGCATAGGTGGCCCGCGGATGACATGGTCCCCCGTCGAGCTGCCACATCCCAGTCCCGAAAGGCACTCTTCAATGTTGTCGATCCCCGACCGCACACTGACTCACGGAACCACCGGCGAGCCGATCACCATCCCGCAACTCGGGTACGGCGTTTTCCAGGTACCGGACGCACAGACCGAAGAGGTCACTGCCGCAGCTCTCGAGATCGGCTACCGCCACATCGACACGGCCGCGATCTACGGAAATGAAGCCGGGGTCGGCCGCGCCATCGCAGGTTCGGATATCCCTAGGTCAGAGCTGTTCGTCACCACCAAGCTGTGGAATGACGATCAGGGCCACGACCGAACACTCGCCGCTTTCGACACCAGCCTCGACAAGCTCGGACTCGACTACGTCGACCTCTATCTGATTCACTGGCCCGCGCCGGCAAAGGGCCTGTTCGTCGAGACCTGGGCGGCATTCGAGCAAATTCTCGCCTCCGGCCGCACCCGGGCGATCGGTGTGTCCAACTTCCTGCCCGAGCATCTCGAACTGCTGGCCGAGCACAGCTCGATCACCCCGGCCGTCAACCAGATCGAATTGCACCCCAGACTGCAACAGCACGCGTCACGGGAGTACGCGCGAAGTCGCGGCATCGAAATCGAGGCTTGGAGCCCATTGGGACAGGGAACCATCCTGGACGACCCGGCCATCGGGAAAATTGCTGCAGCACACGGCAAGAGCCCGGCACAGATCATTCTGCGTTGGCATCTCGAACAGGGCCACACCGTTCTGTCGAAGTCGGTCACGCCTGCCCGCATGCGCGACAACGCCGCAATCTTCGACTTCGCACTCGATGCCGACGAGTCAGCTGCAATCGCAGCGCTGAACACCGACAGCCGTGTCGGACCCGATCCAGTCGAATTGAACTGAATCGAAACGGCTTCAAGAATTTTCGTGGGGAGTCAACGTCAGCAGCACAGAATCGACGGACTGCTCGGCCAGGAGCGCGTCCAGCGGTAAGTGACGGAACAACGCTCGGTAATAGATCGGCGACGCCAGCGCGTCCAGGACGAAGTCCAGGTCGAAGTCGCTCCGTATGTCGCCGCGTAGGCGCGCCGATTCCAGCACTGCCGCAGTGGAATCGCGTCGAGGCTGAAAGAATGCCGACTGGAAATCCCGCGCCAATTCCGGGTCCGCCGCCAGATCCGCGACCAACGCGGGCAGGATCCGACCGACTACCGTTTCGCTCAGCCCCACAACCAATGTCGTGATGCCGGCGACCAGGTCTGCCCTGAGATCGCCGGTGTCCGGCGTTGGATCAGTGCCGATGTGCGCCACGACAACGTCGACCACCAGATGCCGCTTCGACGGCCATCTCCGGTAGATGGCGGGTCGATGCACGCCCGCTCTCGTCGCCACCGAACCGATCGACAGCTCCGCATATCCGTTCTCCCCCAACAACTCCAGGGTTGCCGCCAGAACGGCGTCGTCGATCCGCTCGTCGCGGGCGCGCACCATCTACAGCACCGGCCGCGGCATGAGCACCAGACGCCAGCCGTCGGGATCTTCGAAAGTCATCCCCGCATTCTCCTCCCAGTACGGATTCTCGGCGCCAACGGGTTCGTGCCCTGCTTCCCCCAACCTCTGAACTACCTCGTACATCGCCGACTCGCCGGCGAAGTAGAGCACCAACAGGTTGTCCTGCGTCGGCGCCGGGCACGGGCTTCCGTCTTCGTGGGTCGTGAATTCGAGGTGATAGTTCGAATCCGGCAGACCCAGCATGATTCCGTCGTACCCGGCATGACCGGAGAACCGGTAGAGCTCTGGCAATCCCAGACAGTCGCGATAGAACGTAATCACGTCGTCGAGCCTGTCGGTGGGTCGCGCTACGCGCACTTGCACTACTGCGAGGTCGTTCGGCCAAGCTATCATTCCAAAACAGTACAGTACGTACCGTAATGTTTCGAGAAGATGGCTGCCAGCCTCCCGACGGCAGCTCGCTGCAACTACAAGCGATCATTCTCCGGAAACGCCGCCTTGGGCATGAACTTCGGCCTGGCGAACAGCACAGACAGTTTAGTGGGCTGCGACTCCACCGGGCGATCGGACCGGTACAGCAACGCCTGCTGCGGGGTACTCAACCATTCACTGGCGAAGATCTCACCGAGGCGCGAAACCGGCACGTGCGACCCGTCCTCGAGTCGAACGGTGACGTCCGCCCCGATGTCCGACTGGCCGTACACGACCCACCACGATTCGCCTTCCACATCCCCCGGAGTGTGCTGCCCGATACCGATGACTGCACCCTTCTCCATCGGATCGCGCCAGACCGCGTCGCGCCCTTGCGGTCCCACGCAGTAGCTACCATCCTCGCGCACCTGCACGACCAGGCCGGACTTTTCGAGCACCAACTGTTCGACCACTATGCCAAGCCCCTTCCGTTGCCCGAACCTTATCCGCCGGCACGCCCCAGAAGCCGAACAATCGCGGTTCGTGTTGACAAACTGTTGGGTTTTTACAACACTTTGATGCATGAGCCCAGTCCGGCGGGGAGACGCGCTCCCCATCTTCAATCGCATCGGAGTGCTTCGCGCCGAGCGGAAGATGAGCCGGGCACAGCTTGCGCAACTCGTCGACGTGAATCCGCAGACGGTGGGGGCACTCGAACGCGGTGACCACTACCCCAGCCTGGATCTTGCATTCCGAATCTGCTGGGTGTTCGACCTCCCGGTGGAGGCGGTGTTCTCCCGGACGGAGTTCGGGCCGCTGTCGACGGAGGTCTACCGGAATGCACCGTCGACGGAGGTCTACCGATCTGACCGCACTACCGAGGGGAGTGAAAAGCCAAGTGCCTGAATCAAATCTGATCGACCGCTACCAGGCCCACCGCACTCGGCGGTTCCTGCAGAACGAGGAGACGTTCCGACATTGGCTCCCGAATTGGCGAACCCGTCGACGTCGGCGCGTACTCGTCGTCGCCCTGGCGGTCCTGTTCACCACGATGGTTGCCGTCAGCACAGCATGCCTGTTCAATCCGCTCTTCGCCGTGGCATGGCCGGTCCTCACCCTGCTGTTCCTGCCGACGTGGTCCTCACTTCAAATCGTGTCGGGCCGGCAAGGGGATGCTCCGCGGCAGGCGTTGGACGAATGGGAGATCCAGCAACGCAACGACGCTCGCTCCGTCGGGCTCAGCGTGACCCAAACGTTGGTCTTCATTGTCGCCATTTTCCTCATTTTCACCTCGTCGGTGCAGTGGAATGTAGAGAGGCTGCCTTACACGGGAGGTTTATTGGCACTGACTGCAATGCTGATCGGCGCGTGCACGCCCGCGATGATTCTCTCGTGGACCAATCCAGACCCGGATCCGATTGATTCGGAAGAGTTCGATCTCTGACCCGTATTACCGAAGCGCACCACTCGACCGATGGGAAGGACCCATGTCAGCCACCCTCACGATCGACGGCATCTCGAAACGCTACGGCGACGTCGTCGCACTCGACAACCTGAGTTTCGAAGTGCGTCCAGGCGAGATCTTCGGATTCGTCGGCAGCAACGGCGCCGGCAAGACGACCACGATGCGCATTGCGCTGGGTGTGCTCGGAGCAGATTCGGGAGAAGTTCGCCTCGGCGGCAAACCCGTCGACCTCGACGTGCGTCGCACTATCGGATACATGCCGGAGGAACGCGGCCTCTACCCCAAGATGAAGGTGGGAGCGCAACTTTCCTATCTGGCCGAGCTACACGGACTCTCGAAGGCCGACGCGCACGCGGCCACTGAGCGGTGGACCGAACGTCTGGGCATCGCCGAACGCGTCAAGGACACCGTCGATTCCCTGTCCCTCGGTAATCAGCAACGTGTGCAGCTCGCGGCGGCGCTGGTTCACGACCCATCGGTACTTGTTCTGGACGAACCGTTTTCGGGCCTTGACCCCGTAGCGGTCGATGTCATGAGTGACGTGTTGGTCGAGAAGGCTCGCACCGGTGTTCCCGTAATCTTCTCCAGCCATCAGCTGGATCTGGTGGAGCGCTTGTGCGATCGCGTGGGCATCATCAGCCGCGGCAGCATGCGAGAGATCGGAACCGTCGACGAGCTACGAGGCAAGGGTGACGGCCGAATCGAAGTCTTCGCCCCTGACGCGCCGGTCGGTTGGGCACACCATCTGATCGGTGTCACCACACTGAGCCACCTCGACGGCCGAACGCTCCTGAGCGTCGACGGCACGGCCGACGATCAGCAGATCCTGCACGCAGCATTGAAAACCGGACCGGTGCACGAGTTCACGCTACGACGTCCGTCACTGACCGATCTGTTCCGAGAGGTAGTAGCCGCATGAGCAACCAGTTGAGCGGAGGTCGAGCCATCGGGTTGGTCGCCCGACGCGAATTCATGACGCAGATCTCGAAGAAGAGTTTTGTGATCAGCAACGTCATCATTCTGGTCGCGATCATCGGTGGCATCATCGCCTTCTCGCTCTTCTCCGGCGGCGACGAGGACAAGTCGAAGATCGGCTTGGTCGGCAACCAATCACTCAGTGCCACGATGGTGTCCATCGGCGACACCCTCGGAAATCCGGTGACGGTAACGGAGGTTTCCGACGACGGCACCGCGCGTGATCAAGTCAAGGACGGCGACCTCGACGTGGCCGTGATCGCTGGATCGGGCGGCGGCGTCACTGTCGTGACCAAGAAGGAAGTAGCCACGAATCTGCGGGCCGTCATCGAGAGTTCCGTTGCACAGCAGGCACAATCGAATGCGCTTTCCGCTGCGGGGATCGACCCGGCTCAGCTCGCCGAAGCCACGTCCACCGCAGTGGTCACCATCGATGCCATCGATCCCCCGGATCCCGAACAGGGCCAACGTATAGCGATGTCGATCGCTGCTGTGGTGCTCCTGTACATGCAGATCCTGCTGTTCGGAACGTACGTGGCGATGGGCGTCGTCGAGGAGAAGTCCAGCCGTGTCGTCGAGTTGCTGCTCTCCACTCTCCGTCCACTGCAGTTGTTGTGGGGCAAGGTTCTCGGAATCGGTGCTGTCGGCTTGATGCAGATGGCCGCTTACGCTGTCGCGGGCGTCGCCACCGGACTGGCGACGGGCGTCCTGACCGTGACGGGCACCGCAATCGGCGTTCTGTTCGGCACACTGGGGTGGTTCATTCTGGGCTTCCTCTTCTTCGCCGTGCTGTACGCCGCGGCCGGGTCCATGGTCTCGCGACAGGAGGACGTCAACGCCACCGCGATGCCTCTCGCGCTGCTCGTCATGGCAATGGTCAGCGTGGCTTTCGTTTCGGTGAGCAATCCAGAAGGAACCCTGAGCAACGTGTTGAGTTGGATTCCGCCGTTCTCGGCAATCCTCATGCCCCTGCGCATTTCCGCCGGTGTTGCTTCTCCGTTCCAGATCGTGGGAACGATTCTGCTGATGCTGGTCGTGACTGCTGCGCTGTCGATGATCGCGGCAAAGATCTACCAGCGCTCCATCCTTCGCATCGGCAAGGTCGTTTCGTGGAAAGAGGCGTTCGGACGCTGATTTATCCGGCGCACAACTGACGCCACACGATCACGGCAGCACCCCGCCCAGGTAGGTTCATCCTGGACGGGGTGCTGCTTACTTGGAGGACGTTGTGCGAATCTCGGCCGAAGAACTACTCACTGCGGTACTCGATCCCGAGAGCTTCGTCTCCTGGGACTCCCCGCCCGTCGACGTCGGACCTGGCGCGAAATACGCGGAAGACCTGGCGAAGGCCCGCGAGAAGAGCGGAGTTGACGAGTCCGTCGTCACCGGTGTCGGTACCGTTCGGGGACGTCGGGTCGCGGTAATTGCCTGTGAATTCAGCTTTCTCGCCGGTTCCATCGGAGTCGCTGCGGCCGAGCGGATCGTGACCGCCGTCGAACGTGCTACGGCAGAACAACTCCCGCTGCTGGCCTCGCCAACCTCCGGCGGAACGCGGATGCAGGAGGGCACCGTGGCGTTCGTTCAGATGGTGAAGATCGCTGCGGCAGTGGCTGTTCACAAAGCGGCACACCTGCCCTACCTGGTTTACCTGCGCAATCCCACCACCGGCGGGGTCTTTGCCTCGTGGGGATCCCTCGGCCACATCACCGTCGCGGAACCCGGTGCTCTGGTGGGATTCCTCGGACCCCGTGTCTACGAATCCCTGTACGGCGAAAAGTTTCCCGACGGTATCCAGACGTCCGAAAACTTGTATCGCAACGGCGTTATCGACGGCGTCGTCCCCGTCGACCGCCTCCGTCTGCTGGTCAACCGAGCGTTGTGCGTGCTCACCGATCCCCCGTCCCCGGCGGCCACGGACCCGATTCCCTCACCCGAGATTCCCGATGTTCCCGCCTGGCAGTCGGTGATGCTCTCGCGCCGGGCCGATCGACCCGGCATCCGGCAGTTGCTCCGCCATGCCGCAACTGAACAGGTACCGCTCAGCGGCACCGGGCAGGGTGAAACCGACAAGACGATCTTGCTCTCGCTCGCCCGCTTCCGGGGCTTTCCGTGCATCCTGCTCGGCCAGGACCGCAGTGGCCAATCCGCGCTCACCACGATGGGACCGGCCGCGCTCAGGGAAGCGCGACGGGGCATGAAACTTGCCGAAGAACTACAACTCCCGCTTGTCCTAGTGATCGACACATTGGGCGCGTCGCTGTCCAAAGAAGCTGAAGAACGTGGACTGGCCCCTGAGATCGCCCGTTGCATCGCCGACCTCGTGACGCTGAAGACCCCGACAGTGTCGGTGTTGCTCGGCCAGGGAACAGGCGGTGGGGCTCTCGCGCTGCTGCCCGCCGATCGGGTACTCGCGGCACAGAACGGGTGGCTCGCTCCCCTGCCACCGGAAGGCGCAAGCGCGATCGTCCATCGCGACATCAGTCACGCACCGGAGATGGCGGCAGCGCAGGGCATTCGTTCGTTGGATCTGCTTCGAGACGGCGTGGTCGACGCGATCATTCCCGAAACGCCTGACGCGGCCGATGAACCCGTGGAATTCTCCAAGAGGGTAGGGGCTGCGATAGCGCACGAACTCTTCGTGCTCGCCGAAGAGTCGGACACCGATCGCCAGTCCTCCCGTATCGCGCGCTATCGAAACCTGGGAGTTCCGCAATGACGACGAAGGACCGGAATGCGCTGACGCTGCCGCACAGTTACGACCGCGCGGCACTCGCTCGTTTCGAATTGTTCCTGTTCGCGGGCATCGCCACCGTGCTGATCACCCGCGCTTATCTGGCGGCAACGGGCTATCCCCAGATCGGGGGCGGCGCCCTCCACATCGCACACGTTCTCTGGGGCGGATTGCTGATGGCCGTCGCCATCGTGGCGACCGCCATCACCGAAGGTTCTCGCACGCGTGACCTGGCCACGCTCGTCGGCGGAATCGGGTTCGGTCTCTTCATTGACGAGGTCGGAAAATTCGTCACCGCCGACGTCGATTACTTCTACCAGCCTGCCATCGCGATCATGTACGTCGTCTTCGTTCTCTTCTATCTTGCCGCGCGCGAGGTGGTGATTCGGCGCGGAATGAATGATCGTCATCGGCTCGCCATCGGGGCGCGAGCGCTCTCGGACCTCGCTCTCGGTCAGCTCGACGAGATCCAGTACAACCACGCCCTCCGCGTACTCGACGGCGTCGAAGACCGCAGCCTCACCGACCTCGTCGATTCGATCAAGGCCGGCCTGCATTCACAGACTCCGCCGACCGGCGGTATCGAATCGAAGATCACTCGTGGCCGCAACGCGTTCTTCCACCGTGCTGAGGAACTGCTCCGGCACCGGGTCGTCCGCCGACTGGTTCTGACCCTGTTCGTACTGCAGGCTCTTCTGGCGATTGTCCAGGTGATCTACGCGTTGGTTTCCGAGAACGTCGTCGAGGCCGACGACGTCTCCGACCTGGTGGTCCAGATCTCCACCGTCACAACCGGAGTTCTTGTGGTTCTGGGAGTGTGGTTCCTCTTCCGAGGTCCGTACCTGCGAGCATTAAGGCTCCTGCGTGCATCCCTCATCGTGAGCCTCCTGGTGACGCAGGTTTATCTGTTCACGCAGGACCAGTTCGGCGCGCTTTTCGGTTTCGCAGTGTCACTGTTCATGCTCGCGACACTTCGCATCGCGATTCGAAGCGAAGAGGCCGCCGCGGCTCTACCGCAGTAATCCCCTACCGCAGCGATTCTCTACCGCACTGAGATCGCCGGCCGACTCGGTAGATCGCGGATTCCGCGGAGGGGGCTGAAGAGCAAGACCAATCCGCACGGCGCGATCAGGCAGGCCATGATCCACATCGTCCCGCGCGGTCCCACTGCGTCGCCGAGGTAGCCTGCCGTCAGAGCACCGAGCGGAATGCTGCTGTGCAGCAGGAACATACTCGTTGCCACCACTCGTCCGAGGCGGTCCGGCGGACAGTAACTTTGACGGAAACTGCCGAGCACCACGTTGCACGACACGACGCCCGCAACCATCACCATGCCGCCGATGCAGAACCAGAACAGGCCGGCACCGTACGTCGTCAGAGGTGCTAACAGGATGAACGGTCCCGTCACCAACTGACAGATGAGAACGCTTCGGGCAGTGCCGAATCTGCGGCCGAGCGGGCGCGCGATCATCGATCCGACAATTCCGCCCACCCCGGCAATCGCCAGGAGAAGCCCGAGTCCGAACTCCCCCACGCCAACCGTCTTTTCCAGGAACACGATCTGGATCGTGGAGTACCCGGTGAGACCGAAATTGAGCAGAGTGCCGTAGACGACGATCGACCGCAGATACGGATCACCGGCGACGAATCGCAGTCCGAGCGCAATCTGCCGTCGCAACGGTTCTCGCTGATTCTGTCCGCGATGGACGGTCTCCTGCACACGAATCAGCCAGATGCATACGAAGCAGAAGGCGAACGTGAACGCGTCGACAACCAGACCGGCCGCGAGCCCGACAGTTGCAACCACCAGCCCACCGACGCTTGGGCCGATCACCCGAGTTGCGGCCTCGGCGCCCTGAATCTTCGAGTTCCCTTCGACAAGATCCGCTTCGGCGAGCACCGTGGGGAGATACGAGTGATAGGCCGCCTGGAAGAAGACGGTGGCTGTACCGGTGAGCAGCGCGACCAGGAGCAGGTGGCCGTATGTCATCGCCTCCAGGAAGCCGGCGATCGCGAGGCTCGCGAAGAACAGCGCGCACGCAGCGTTCGCGATCATCATGATCGGGCGCCGAGGCAGCCGGTCGATCCAGGCACCGGCTGGTAGTCCGACGATCAACCACGGCAACCACACTGCTGATGCCAGCACACCGATCTGGAAGCTACTCGCGTCCAGTTCGCGAAGCGCGATCAGCGGCAGTACGACGGTCGTGACACCGTTTCCGATACCGCTGACTGCGTCGCCGGTCCACAGAAGTCGGAAGTCACGCAGAGCGAGGACTCCCCAGAAGCCTGCGCGTTGCGCTGCACCTGTCACATCGATCCCCCCTTTCAGTCCCTGCCCTATCCCACCCCTGCGCGCCACTGGCCGACGGGACAGGCCCGCCCGGCGCAAAGGGACGGTACCCCCACCGCTACTGAGGCGCACCGCACTGACGGTGACCTAAGGTGTTTCAGGTCACCGGTAAGCGAAGTTCACGAGAGGACACACGTCGATGAGCTCTTCCGAGCAGGCGTCCCACACCACGTATGCCGACGCATATCGCGAGAGCATGGATCAGCCGGAGAAGTTCTGGCTCGACGCTGCGCGGGCCGTCGACTGGGATGTCGCGCCCACCAAGGCTCTCGACGACTCTGCCGCGCCGATCTATCGCTGGTTCCCGGATGCTTCGCTCAACACCAGCTTCAATGCCCTCGATCGGCACGTCCGCGACGGCCGCGGCGATCAGACCGCGTTGATCTTCGACTCCGCGATGGTCCCCACCAAGGCCACGTACACCTACGCCGAATTGCTCGAGCAGGTCTCACTCTTCGCCGGCGTCTTGAAAGATCAGGGTGTGGTGGCGGGCGACCGCGTGATCATCTACATGCCGATGATCCCCGAGGCTGCGATCGCGATGCTCGCGTGTTCGCGAATCGGCGCGGTGCATTCGGTGGTGTTCGGCGGCTTTGCGGCCAAGGAGCTCGCAACCCGTATCGACGACGCCGGTCCAGTGGTGCTCGTGACGGCGTCCGGCGGCCTCGAACCCGGACGAACAATCGAGTACCTGCCGATGGTCGAGAAGGCTCTGCAACTGTCCGCCACTCCCGCGCACACCGTGATCGTGAAGAATCGCGAGCAGATTCCCGGTGCAGCTTCCGACTACAAGTCAAGTGCCGCAGCCTGGTTCGACTGGGACGAGCTGATCGCCGACGCCACCCCGGCCGACCCGGTGTCGGTCGCCGCGACGGATCCGCTCTACATTCTCTACACCTCGGGAACGACCGGTAAGCCCAAGGGCGTCGTCCGGGACAACGGTGGCCATGCCGTTGCGCTGACGTGGACCATGAAGAATCTGTACGACATCAGCCCAGGACAGGTGTGGTGGACCGCCTCCGACGTCGGCTGGGTGGTCGGCCACTCCTACATCGTCTACGGACCGTTGCTCGCCGGAGCCACGACGGTCATGTACGAAGGCAAGCCCGTCGGCACCCCCGACGCCGGTGCGTTCTGGCGCATCATTTCCGAATACAACGTGTCGGCACTCTTCACCGCTCCGACAGCGATCCGCGCGGTCCGCAAGGCCGACCCGGACGCAAAAGAGCTTGCCAAGTACGACATCTCGTCGCTCGACACACTGTTCGCGGCCGGCGAGCGCTTGGATCCCGACACCTACGAGTGGGCTACTCGGATTCTCGATCGCCCGGTGGTCGATCACTGGTGGCAGACCGAAACCGGTTGGGCCATCTGCGCGAACCTGCGCGGCCTCGAACCGATGGAGATCAAAGCAGGCTCACCCACCGTCGCCTGCCCCGGATACCGCGTCGAAATCGTCGACGGCAAGGGCGAACTCGTGGGTCCGGGCACCGAGGGCAACATCGTGATCGGCCTGCCGCTTCCTCCCGGAACACTCGCCGGACTGTGGCGTGACGAGGACCGGTACGTGAAGTCCTACCTGTCGACTTTCGAAGGCTATTACCTCACCGGCGACTCCGGGTACATCGACGAGGACAACTACGTCTTCGTGCTCGGACGAAGTGACGACGTGATCAATGTTGCCGGACATCGCCTTTCGACCGGAAGCATGGAGGCCGTCGTCGCCGGCCACCCGGCTGTCGCCGAATGTGCGGTCATCGGCATTCACGACGAACTCAAGGGGCAACGGCCGAGCGGTTATGTCGTGCTCAAGTCCGGCGTCGACATCGATCCCGAAACACTCCGACAAGAACTGGTCGCGCGGGTGCGAGACCAGATCGGTGCCGTCGCCACGTTCCGGGACGTCACCGTCGTCGCCGCACTACCGAAGACTCGTTCCGGCAAGATCCTCCGCAAGACCATGCGGCAGATCGCCGACAACGAGGAGTACACGGTCCCGTCGACCATCGAGGACGCGAGCGTATTGGACGAGTTGTCCAAACTCCTTCGCGGATAAGGATTCAGCGAATTCCCCTGTCCCTCTGCCTCCGGACGTAGCAGTATGAACACGTTCCAGTTTCGGCGATTCACACGGACAGGGGAAGTTCGATGGGCAATTTGGACGGTCAGGTCGCATTCATCACCGGAGCGGCGCGTGGTCAAGGGCGCGCGCATGCCGTCAAGCTCGCGTCCGAGGGCGCGGACATCATCGCGGTGGATCTCTGCGCGCCGGTCGCAACGGCGGGGTACGACATGGCCACCGAAGCCGACCTCGCCCAGACCGTCGCCCTGGTCGAAGCTCAGGGCCGGCGTATCGTCGCATCCGTCGCGGACACTCGCGACCTCGATGCCCTGAAATCAGCGGTCGACGCCGGAGTCGAGAAACTCGGCCGACTGGACATCGTGATCGCCAACGCGGGAATCGCGGCGTCGGCGAAATTGTCCTGGGACCTGAGCGCCGAAGAGTTCCGCGAGCTGATGGACATCAACGTCACCGGCGTCTGGTTGACGACCAAGGTGTCGATTCCGCACATCATGAACGGCAATCGAGGTGGATCCATTGTGTTGATCAGCTCGATGGCCGGGCTTCGAGGCGTGCCGGGGATTGCACATTACTCCGCGTCCAAGCACGCCGTTCGGGGGTTGGCGAAGTCTCTGGCCAACGAACTCGGCTGGGCAGACATCCGAGTCAACTCCGTACACCCGGGCAATGTGCGAACGACGATGATCGACAACGAACCGATGGTTCGTGCGTTCCGTCCAGACTTGGAGAATCCTGTCCTCGCCGATACCGCTCCGATCATGTCGAAGCTGAATCTGCTGCCCCACCCGTGGGTCGACCCCGAAGTGATTGCGGATGCGGTGTTCTATCTGGTGGGGCCGGCCGGGCGCGGGATCACCGGCATCGCGTTGCCGATCGATCTCGGCACCTCGGAAAAATTCGCCGGCGGCTGAAGGCCCGAACTGATGCAGAATTGCCTCTGCCGGATGGGTCTCGAGCACCATCCGGCAGAGGCAATTCCGGCTTGATCAAGCCTTCGTAGCAACAGAACAAGTAGTCGACAACCTCATAGGCGCTCCTCGTCTGGTGTGGGAAAAACCGTTGTGGGATGCGCAACAAACCCAAGACCCAGCGTAGAAGCATTTGGCCGCAAACGCGCGTCATTCGGCACTATTTTTTTGGATTCGGGCATACTGGGCAACGCTCCCACCACGTATTATTGACCCGAGTTCACACTTACAGGGGGTAGGCACAGTGACGGTCAAATACGCCGTAATGGACCCGATTCACGGAAAAGTCGAGATCTCGTTCGATGTCGACACGGGGGTCGTCGACGTCCGAAACGGCAACTCACACGCTCTGTTGACGCGTCGAGTCGATGCCCCGCGCCGTGAAGGCACACCCATCGGAACGCGCGCCGCCGCCGACTTGTTCTTCACTGTCGGTGGCGACGAAGTCGAACTCACTGTCGGCAAAGGGTTTCTGTCCCGTCGCTCGTACTCTGTCTCGGCACTCGTCGACGGCGTGAGTTTGAACTTCGCCCCAGTCAACTACGCGAACAGTGCATTCACCCGCGACGGATTGCGGATCGGGCACTTCTCCAAGAACGAGGAATCCGATCCCAGACAGACCGACGCAGTCTGGTCGAGCACGCCGAGCACCGACGAACTTGTCATCGGTTACGCCCTGGCCGAAGCCTTCGATTGCGGAGCACTCAACGGGGCTTTTGCGTTGATCGAATCACTGGTGCTCGGCGGCGGATAGAGACCACTCAAAGCAGGTGGATTACCAGCAGAACAACGGCAATAGCTGGGAAAAGCATCTGTACGACGGCTGCGCGGGCTTTGTCGGGAGACGAGAGAATCAGCACCAATCCCGCGGCAACCATCGATCCTGTGCCTGCCAGTACGAGGGCAATTCCGACCGACGCGGAGCCGGTCGCCGCAATCACGATGCCGACCGCCGACACGATCGCCAAGAAAAGATTGTAAAAGCCCTGGTTGAAGGCGAGCGGCTGCGTGGCGATCGCCTCTTCCTCGGACTTCACGCCGAACGTGGCGCGGGTCTTCGGGGCCGTCCAGAGAATCGATTCGAGGACAAAAATGTACACGTGCACTGCTGCGGCCAGTCCCGCAAAGATGTAGCCGGCGACGTTCATCGGTGAACTCCTGTTGCTTCGAGTGAATTCTGTATCGTTCGGTCCAATATATACTGGACCGAACGATACAGAAAGAGCGAGGCTTTGATGGGCAGATCACAAGAATTCGACACAACAGCCGTGGTCGCTGCCGCTTTGGACGTTTTCTGGGCACGCGGATACGAAGGTGCCTCACTCGGCGACCTCGAATCCGCGACGGGGCTGAGTCGGTCAAGTCTCTACAACTCGTTCACCAACAAGCGCGGATTGTTCGACGCCGCCGTGCAGATGTACCTCGACCATGTCATCCGGCCACGTCTGCGCAGCCTCACGACAAATCCCGGGGCAGACGCAGTCGACGACTACCTTTCCTCGCTTGCGCAAGCAATCGGCACCATGACCGCCGACTCGCCTCGGCGCGGTTGCCTACTTCTCAATACGGCTGCCGGACTCGGCGCGCACGACGATGCGGCGGCCGCAGTGATCCGCGCGTACCGCCGAGAACTCGCCGACGCGATCAACAGTGGATTACACGCCGCGTTTCCAACCGAGACAGACGCCACGCTCTCAGATCGCACTCGAATCCTTCTCTCCTGCACGGTAAGTGCATTGGTACTCGCACGAGTTGACACCGAAGAGGCCATCGCAACTCTGGAATCTGCGCGCCGACTGAACGCAGAGTGGCAGGGATAATGACCGGAAAGCTCACGCCATTGCCCGCCATCAGGCGGGTAGGCGATGATGCTTCACGTGCCCAAGTTGACCACGCCCGCTATCGCCGCTGGATATCTCCGGGGAATGGACCAACCCTCGATCCACGTCGGGACTTTCGCGATTCTCCGACCCTGGACCCGCGACGACGCACCGGCCGTCATGGAAGCCTTTCGCGATCCGTCGATTCAGCGTTGGCACATCCGCCGCGCCGACTCGATCGACGAAGCACGGGGTTGGCTCACCCAGTGGAGAGACGGGTGGGCAAGCGAATCCGAATGCCATTGGGCGATCGCCGCTCCCGAGACAAATGAACTCCTCGGTCGAATCGCAGCAAAGGGGGTGAATTTGTGGGACGGCACTGCCGAGCTCGCGTATTGGGTGACCCCAGCGGCGCGCGGCCGCGGACTGTGCACCCAGGCTGTAACCGCACTGTCCGAGTGGGCATTCCGCGAAGCGGGGTTTCATCGACTGGAACTCGAGCACTCGATCCACAACCCACGATCGTGCCGAGTCGCCACCAAAGCAGGGTTCAGCGAAGAAGGTGTTCGACGAAGCTCCGCCAGGCACGCCGACGGCTGGCACGACATGCACGTCCACGCCCGACTACGTAGCGATCAGCCTTCGGCAACGACTCGCGCCGCGAGGGCAAGCGTCTGATCCACCAATTCCGCAACTCGCTGCGGCACGACCGGTTCGAGGTCGAACAGAATTCGGTAGATGATCGGCGCCACTACATGGTCGACCACCGAATCACCATCCACGCCGGCAGCTTCCGGCCAACGCGCGAGGATCACGTCGATCTGCGTCCGACAGAAGAAGGCACACTTGAACTTCTTCGTACCGTCCGGTGCATGCGTCTGATCGTCGCTCATCAACACGTCACGCAACGAAGCACGACCGACAGGCGCAGACATCTCCTCGAGGTACTCCTGCGCCCAAATCGTCAGATCCCCTCGGAGCGAGCCCGTTTCACGCGGGTCGGCGTCCGGGCGCAATCTCTCGATCGAGACGTCGGCAAAGACTTCGTTGATGTCACCCCACCGCCGATAGATGGTCGACGGGGTCACTCCCGCATCGGTCGCGATCATCGGCACCGTGATCTCGGCTCGATCACGCTGTTCCAACAACTTGCGCGCCGACGCATGCACGGCCTGTTGGATGCGCGCACTACGGCCACCGGGGCGCGGACCTGCGGACGGACTCATAAATCCAATACTAACGCAAAGATGTTGCATTAGGCTACGGCCAGGCGTAGCGTCCCAAACGCAAAGTATTTGCGTTTGAAGTCTTCACCACCCGCACGGGAAGCGCTACGACAATGACAACGACCGTTTCACCACAGACCGAGAGCACTTCACGCCCACGCCTTGGGCGAGGCGTCGCTTTCACACTCATCGCCGTCATCATCGCCACGTTCCTGGGCGCATCCGCGACCCCGACACCGTTGTACGAGCATTATCAACAGTTGTGGGGATTCTCCTCGCTCGCGTCGACGCTTGTGTTCGGCATCTACGCTCTCGCATTGCTCGCCACGCTCCTGACCGCCGGATCCCTGTCCGATCACATCGGCAGGCGCCCGGTCCTGCTCGGAGCACTCGCGCTCGAGGCAGTCTCGCTCGCGCTGTTCGCCTCGGCCGACGGTTTGACCATCCTGCTCATCGCCCGGGTCGTACAGGGTGTTGCCACCGGCGCTGCAATCAGTGCTCTGGGTTCGGCATTGATCGACCTCGAACGCACTCCGGGCCGAGGATCGATCATCAACAGCGTCGCTCCGACGATGGGGCTTGCAGTCGGAGCAGTGGGTTCGAGCCTCATCAGCGAGCACCTGCCCCGTCCCACCAGCACTGTCTACCTGGTCCTTCTCGTGCTTGTCATTCTCGAGATCTTCGGAGTATGGGCCGCTCCCGAGACTTCGGGCGGACGCCCGGGAGCCTGGCAGTCCCTGCGCCCCACACTGGCCGTTCCTCGTCAGGCGCGCACGATGATTGCCCTGACCGCACCGTGCCTGATCGCGGTCTGGGCACTGGGAGGTTTCTACCTCTCACTCGGACCTGCATTGGCGCGCAAAGCACTTGACGTTCACAGCTCCCTCATCGGTGCCATCATGGTCGCAACACTGACAGGATTCGGAGCGGCAGCAGTGCTCACCTTCCGCAAACTCGGCGGCCGGACCGTGATGCTGATCGGAACCACCGCCTTGGTGCTCGGGGTGGCCGTCACACTCATCGGTGCTGAAACATCCTCTGCCGTATTGATTCTGGTCGGTACGGCTGTTGCAGGTATCGGCTTCGGAGCAGGATTCCAAGGAACTATCCTCACCGTCATGCCGCTGGCCGAGAACCACGAACGCGCGGGTTTGTTGTCCACCGTCTACGTCATCGCATATCTGGCCAACAGTCTTCCCGCCTTGCTGGCCGGCTACCTGGTCGGCAAGGTCGGATTGGTGGATACGACGCGTGGTTACGGAGCACTCGTCATGGTGCTCGCGGCGGCCGCACTGATCGGACTGCTGGTCACCGGCGAGCGAAAGGTCGAAGCCGTCTCGGTGTCGGAGTAGGTGTCCCCCGATCGGTGGACACACCGTTCCGCCTGCACAGGGTCCGGGGAGTGGACATACGACATCGATCTGCTCCGACATAGTTGTCTTCGAGAGAGCCAACCGAACGCTCACCCGGACAAAGGACACCGACGATGACGAACCCACGCTACGTAGTTGCCGCAATCACAGCTCTGGCCGCCGGCGCCCTCACGTTGGGATTGAGCGGAATCGCCAGTGCCGGAACCCTTCCCACAACCGGCAACAGCATCACGATGACGATCAGCAACGACACCGAACAGACAATTCATCTCGAAGGCGCCGACAACCCCTACGGACAGTGGATGCAGAGCCCACGCCAGTCGCTCGCGCCTCACGAGACCGAGATCGTCACGGCATACAACCAGGACCCGCGCGGCCTGACGGTCGACGTCGTCTATTCCACTCCCGACGGCGGACAAGCAGTCTTCATGGCCAACGACTATCCGCAGTTCGACACCGACGGAACTCGCACCACCGACCCTGATCACTACATCATCTCGAGCTACATCGACGGCTACTACCCGAACCTGAGCGTCGGGTACCACCTCAGTGCGGTGTGACTGCAGCAGTCGTCATAAGTAATCCATCTGCCTCTCAGACGCACTTGTTCTTGGACATTCGTCCGGCGCGCGGGGATTGTTGAACGCAGCCCCGCACGACCAGGCACACGCCCCGCTGCCGGTGGCCCGAACATCAACGGGAGAGGGAAAACCACAGTGCGACTACCCAACCAGTTTCTGATCTACGTCAGCGATGCCGCCTCCGCAGCAGCGTTCTACGGCGAATTGTTCGACGCGAAGCCTGAGGTCCTCAGCCCTCGGTACATGACCTTCGACCTCGGCGGCGGTGTGGTCCTTGCACTGTGGAGCGGTAAGTCCCGCGACCTCGATCCCGCGACACCGCGCAATTTCGAAGTCGGCATCTTGGTCGACGGCGGGAGCAACGAAATTCGGGCGATCCACGACGAGTGGGTGGCCAAGGGAGTCGAGGTCGTCGAAGAACCCAACGAAGATGTCTTCGGTCTGACGTTTGTCATTTCAGATCTGGACGGAAACCGCGTCCGCGTAGCGCCCGCAGATCACTGAGCACTCAGCCTTTGATCTCGCCGTACCGGCGCAAGGCCTCCTCACGCTCGTGCGCGTGATCGACTATCGGGTCCGGGTAGTCGACTGGGCGCATCGCCTTCAACGAGTGGACGGCCTTCCCGGGAACATCGCGAAGTTCGGGGACCCACCGACGGACGTATGTGCCGTCGGGATCGAACTTCTCCCCTTGCGTGATCGGGTTGAAGACGCGGAAGAAGGGCGAAGCATCCGTACCCGACCCGGCAGTCCACTGCCACCCGTGCTGATTGGAGGCCAAGTCACCGTCCACCAGTTGCGACATGAAGTACCGTGCGCCGCGCCACCACGGAATGTGCAGGTCCTTCACCAGGAATGACGCGACGATCATTCGGACCCGATTGTGCATCCAGTTCTCGGCGGCGAGTTGCCGCATACCGGCATCCACGATCGGGAAGCCGGTCTTGCCTTCACACCAGGCCGTGAAGGCGGCGTCTGCGTCGACTCCCCCGTCGTGACGTAAACGGTCGAACTTGTCGTCGTAGTTCTTCCGCGCGCTGTCGGGGCGCTGAAACAGGATGTCTGCGTAGAAGTCTCGCCAAGCAAGCTGGCGACGGTACGCCTGAGCGCCGTCTCCGAGTCGCTTGGAGAGATCTGCCAACATGGTTCTCGGATGAATCGTGCCGTACTTGAGCGGGATCGACATCCGACTCGTGGTGTCGAGGTCGGGTCGATTTCGTTCGTCGTCGTACCGGTCAAGATCGTTCTCGCAGTATTCTTTCCACTGTTCGAGCGCACCGGCCTCACCGACGACATCGCTGACGGTGCCGGACTGCGCGGGGATACTCACCCGGCGCGGGCCACCGTCCTTCTCGCTCGGATCGAACCAACGGACCGTCCCCGCATCGGTCGACGCGGGGCCCCGCCAACCATGTTCCATCCACTGACGGAAGTACGGCGTGAACACCTTGTACGGATCACCGTCCGCCTTGGTGACGCGTCCGGGCGCCACGGCATATGGTGACCCGGTGGCGATCAACTCCACCTTCTCGGCCACGGCCGCGTCGCGCCGTCGGCCGTAGGGCCCGTAGTCGCCACTGATGTGAACTTCTTCGGCGCCAACGGATTCCGCCACGCGGGGCACCACGTCTGCCGGATCACCTCGAACAACCATCAATCGTCCGTCGAGCTGGTTGTCGAGTGCCGACAAGTTGGCGAACAGTTGATTCTGGCGGGGTGAGCCTGCCGGTCCGAGCAACTTCTCGTCGAGGACGAACAAACCCAACGTCTGTCCGCCGGCATCCGCCGCTGCAGTCAGAGTCGGAAGATCACCGACCCTCAGATCGCGTCGAAACCAGATCACAGAGTTACTCACCCAGTCGAGCCTACCGATCAGATCTCAGAACGCATCCCACCGCGCGGGCCGCCAGTTGCGCCGCTCTTTCGGCTGTCGGTTCGGAGGTGAGCCCGAGCAGTCGCCGCCGGTGCTCCTCCCCGAGCAGCAAGGTGTACAACTGATCCGCGCACAGCGCAGCCTTCTGGCCGTGCTGATCGATCAAAATCTTCTCCAGAAAGGCAATCGACTTGGCCGGGCCGGATTCGTAGAACGCTGCGGCCAATTCAGGGAACTGCACGGCCTCGCCGATCATCATGCGGTGCAGCGCAATCGAGTTGTCGCTGTGCAGGGCGATGACGATGTCCACTGCAGCGGCGAGCAGGTCGGACTGGCCCTCGCCGGCATCGTCGACGTACGCGTGCTGACGCGCAACCGCAGCTGCAAAGACCGCAGACTTGTCGCCGAAGTAGCTGTACACGGTGCGCTTGGCGACGCCGGCCACCGTGGCAATGCCCTCGATGGTAGTTCGGGCGAACCCGACATCTCGAAACGAGTCGACAGCGACGTCGAGAATCTCGTTGCGTCGTTCGGCGCGCTCGGCGTCACTGGTTCTCCCACGTCTGCGCGGTTGCTCCATCAAGTCCCCTGTTACCGTGCCGGTAAATTAATGCTACGTTGACGTTTCATTAATTCGAATACTACAGGAGCACTGCATGACCGGACAACGACTCGTCCACGTCGCTATCGCCGACGACTGGGAAGCATGCAAGCGTTTCGGTGAGTACGAGGTCTCGACGCGCGGAATCAGTTACGACGAGGCAGGATTCATTCGCGCAACGAACCCGGACGCACTCGCTTCGGTGCTCGATCTGGTGTTCGGCGACCTCACATTGCCACTGGTCGTCGCCGTCATCGATCAGGACGCCCTGACCTCCGCAGGCATCGACGTCGAATGGGAGGCGGGAAAGCCCCGAATCCTCCGACCTCTACCGATGGACGAGGACACCGTGGTCGCCGAACTGGCCATGGAACGCGTTGACGGGGTCTGGCCGATTCCCGACCTGACCCCGTACGCAAGCCGCACCGACTAGACCAGCGCAGCCTCGGGTTCGACCACGGGGGTCGACGCCTTCTTCCGACCGGCAGCCACGCACAGCGCGATCCCGACGGCAATCCAGCACACCAGCACCAGAAGTGGCGTGGTGGCGCCATGGCCGTCGAAGAACGCCATCGAACGGACGGATGCTCCTGCGGCGCCGGGTGGGAGCAGCTGCCCCAAAGCGCCCCAACCCGCGGGCAACCACGCGGCAGTTGTCGCCATCCCCGAGAGTGGGTTTCCGATGAACATCATCGTGACGGCGCCCAAAGCGAACCCCTTCATCCCGAGCAGGGATTCGAGCCCCAAAATGGGAAGCGAGATGGCCGAAATACCAACGGCGAGTGTGAGCGCGGTGAGCAGGTAGTTTCCGTCAAGACTGTTGGTGCCGAACTGCAGAATGGCAGTCAGTGCAAAACCCGCGACCACCGCGACGCCGGCAGCGCCCAACACTCGCTTGACAATGCTGCGCGGAAACAGCTGCACGAGAACAACAGCAGGCATGATTCCACCGAACACCAGAGGCAAGGCCAATGCCGTGAGCCCAGCACAAGTCGGGTCGTCCGCCGTCAACGGCACAACGTCTTCGACGGGAACCTTTGCCCCCGAGGCCTCCGAGAGGCCGTTGGCCACCCCGGTCAGGGTCTGGGCGATCGGGGTTCCGCCTGCAGTCGCGATCAACACGTGAGGACCGTTGGCATCAACGGCGATTCCGCCGACCACGTCGCGATTCCGAATCGCGTCACGCAGGGCGTCGGCGTCGGCGAATTCTCGAGTATCGAAGGCGCCTTGCTTACTCGCCTCGAGCGAGGTGCTGATCTGTTCGGTTGCCGCAGCTGGACCGGTGATGCCCAACTTCAGTTCGTGCGGGCCACTGTTGACCGAGGGCAGCACGAAGGCAAGCAGCATCAGCCCGATCACGGCGGACAAGCCCAACACCACAGCCACCAACTTCTTGCGGTCCCGTGCTTCGACTTCGGCGTTCATAACTACCCTCCCTAAGTGGAAGTTTTTCCTCCACTATTTGTGGAAGATATTCCTCCGGTTATGATGAACTGTCAATACCGGAGGTGGATGTGCGAGCCGATGCACGTGAACGCAGAAACGCAATAGTCGACGCCGCACGAGCGGTGTTCACCGAACGCGGGCACGACGCGCCGCTCGATGCAGTCGCAGAACTCGCGAAAGTGGGCATCGCCACGCTGTATCGAAACTTTCCGACGCGCGAGGACCTCGTGACCGCCGTCGCCGTCGCAACACTGACCGATGTCCGCGAGGCTGCCGACATCGCACTCACGGCAATGTCCACCGATCCGATAAACGCGTGGCACACGCTGGTGGACCGCCTCGTGGAACTGCGCCTGGGTGCGCTCATTCCTGCACTGGTGGAACGCAGTTTCACCGAGCTGGCGCCCGAAGTTCTGGCGGTGCGTGAGGTGACGAAAACGAAGATGACCGCGACGATCGGCGCCGCTCAGAGCGCCGGACTGGTTCGCGCCGATCTGCAACCGCTCGAATTCGTCATGGCTCTGGCCAAACTGACGCGCCCGCAAATCGAGTTGTCCGACGAGGCCATGCCGAACCTGGTCCCGCGGTTGGTCGCGGTGTTCATGGCCGGTCTGCGTCCGGACGGTACCGACTTGCCGGTCTGATCGGCGAAACCCGACGTACCAGGCAAGGCACAATGGGGCTGTGACCGAGATACCGAAAATCCTCGTAGTCGACGACGACGCAGACGTCCTGACCTCACTCGAACGCGGATTGCGGCTCTCGGGATTCACCGTACTGACGGCGGTGGACGGCGCCGACGCGCTCCGAGTGATCTCCGACAAGCGACCGGACGCGGTAGTCCTCGACATCAACATGCCGGTGCTCGACGGCACCGGTGTGGTGACGGCGCTTCGTGCCGCCGGCAACGAAATCCCGATCTGCGTGCTCAGTGCGCGCAACTCGGTCGACGATCGCATCGCCGGGCTCGAATCCGGTGCAGACGACTACATGGTCAAACCGTTTGTTCTTGCCGAACTGGTTGCCCGGATCCGCGCAATGCTCCGTCGCAGCAACACTCCGGCCGGCGATCACTCCGAGGGTACGAATACCCTGCGGGTCGGAAACCTCGACATCGATCTCTCCGGTCGCCGGGTTCGTGTCGACGGCAAGGAAGTACCGCTCACCAAACGCGAATTCGAGCTACTCGAAGTGCTCGCACACAATTCCGGCATCGTGCTCACTCGCGAACGTCTCCTCGAACTGGTGTGGGGCTACGACTTCGTCGCCGACACGAACGTCGTGGACGTCTTCATCGGCTATCTGCGTCGAAAGTTCGAATCCGGCGGTTCACCTCGTCTGCTGCATACCGTTCGCGGCGTCGGGTTCGTGCTTCGGGAGAACCCGTGAAGCGTCGCCGCTTCTCACTACGAACTCGCGTTGCCGCGGCCGCGGCACTGGGGGCGACGTTCATCGTCATCGCACTCGGTGTGGTCGTTGCACTGGCTATCGCACGAAACAATTTGGCGCAGTTGGACCGTCGATTGGAGACGGCATCGACGGTCATCGTGGCCAATGCGGCTACAGCGGGACCTTTTCTCGGCGCGTTCGGAGACGGCGGCGCCTTTTCCGTGACCATCCGCTCCGACACCGACGGAACCGTCAAATCCAGTACCCCGACGCGACTGCCCGAACTACCGGTCGGCTCGGCGACCGTCGACGTGGACGGTACGAAGTACCGGGCATATACCGCCGAGGCCGACGGGATCAATGCCCTTGTCTCGCTGGCGGTTCCCTATGCCGAAGCGCGAGACATCACAGTCGACCAACAGCGACAGGTTGCGTTCTTCGGCGTCGGGGCCGTAGCGGCCGCAGCTGCGTTGGGATGGTTGTTCGGTGGCCCGGCGGTGCGCCCCCTCGTGGAGTTGACCCGCCGGATCGCCAGGCGCGATCCCGATCTCGCCACCGAGGTTTCCGGAATCCGTGAAGCGGACGAGCTTGCCGCAGCAGCAGAATCGATGCTCAGCGACGTCGCTCGAGCGCAAGCCGCAACCAACTCCGCCCTTGCCGCCGCCCGAGATTTTGCGTCCGCCTCGGCTCACGAACTCCGAACTCCGTTGACAGCAATGCGAACCGACATCGAAGTGTTGTCCATTCACGACCTCGATCACGAACAAAGACGCGAGATCCTCACAGATCTGGCCCGCGCGCAGGGCCGCGTCGAGTCAACTCTGAGAGACCTCGAGCGCCTGGCGAAGGGTGAACTCTCGACGGCCGAGGATTTCAAGGACACCGATTTGACCGAGGTCTGCGACATCGCTGCCGACGACGCACGCCGACATCATCCTGGGCTCGACGTCGGCGTCGTCACGGTGGATTCCCCACTCCCCTATTGCATCCGGGCCCTTCCCGGCGGAATCCGGTTGATCCTCGACAACGCGATCACCAATGCAGTCCGCCACGGCGGCGCGAGCGCGGTGCGCATCACCCTCGCTCGCCCGGCAGATTCACCGGACACCGTCACGATCACGATCGACGACAACGGTTGCGGAATACCGGCCGAGGAACGCTCGAGCGTGTTCGAGCGCTTCACTCGCGGATCGACGGCAGGCAAGACAGGCTCCGGTTTGGGCCTGGCGCTGGTGGCGCAGCAGGCGGCCCTGCACGGCGGACGGACGACATTTCACGACAGTCCACTCGGCGGGGCTCGCCTGCTGGTCGAACTCAGGGATCAGCCCGGACCCGAATAGCCCCTTCAGGTCTCGATCAACTGGCCGATCCCTGACGCTGTCACTTCGATGACCCGAGCCGAGCCGATGTCGAAGAACAGTCCGGCGATACGCAGGCGACCATCCACACGGGCCTGACCGACGAGAGGATGGCGTTCGAGAGTCTGCAATTGGACTGCGACATTGACCATTCCGAGCTGATCGACCTCCGAGAAACCTGCCTCGGCCGCAGCACGCGCGACCGGATGGCCACTCGTATAGGCCTGCAAGCTCGTCTCCGCATGCCGCAGCCATTCCCCGACGACTCCCGATTCCGACGAACCGTTCGTCAGGAGTGCTTGCATCGCGCCGCAGCCCGAATGTCCGCACACGACCACCGAGCTGACACCCAACTCGTCGATCCCGAAGGCCAGTGCCGCTTCCACCGACGTATCGCGGCCGCCGGCAGGAACCAGGTTTCCGACATTGCGCACGGTGAACAGGTCACCGGGGCCACTGCTCGTGATGATGTTCGGCACCACTCGCGAATCTGCGCAGGTAAGGAAAAGAGAGTCGGGGTTCTGCCCGTCGCGCAACTGATCCATGTGCGGCCGTATCGCTTCGGCGCGATGGCGATGATAGTTGGACACCCCGTCGAGAATGGGCCGCAAGGCCGGCGGGCTGCTCAGATTCCTCCCCGAAGCCTGTGGTTGCCAACTGCCCCACGGCGCGAGCAAGCCGCGCAGGTCGGTGACTGCGGCGCCGCGCTTCGGCGGACCGGTGGTCGCGCTCTCCATACTCACCGAGCCGACTTCGTCGATGATCACCGAACCACCTGCCAACTCGTACTGCCTCGCCCACTCTTCGATGACGTCGAAGACGGCATGGTCGAGGAAGTCGACAGACAGCTCGACGGTGACGTCCGACCGCGGTGGGAGTCCGGCGAGCACCGACGTCAGCTTGGGCAGCACCAGGAAGGTGCACGAGCCTTCGACCAGGACGCGCCACTTCCCGGAATCGTTGTCGCCCAACTCTTCTGCGGTGACAGTTGCGCGGATGACACGCCACACCAGGAGGGCGATGGCCAGCGCCAACCCGATCAGGACGCCCTCGAGCAGATTCAAGAACACGACGCCGACCACCGTGATGCCGTACACCCACAGATCACCGGTCCGTCGCGCCAACCGAATGTGCGCCAGCTTGACCAGTTGAATACCGATGACAATCAACAGTCCGGCCAGTGCAGACTTCGGAATCTGCTGGACCAACCCGGCGAGCGCAGCCGAGAACAGCAGAATCCACAGGCCGTGCATGATCGACGACGCGCGGGACTTCGCCCCGGCCTCGACATTGGTCGCACTGCGCACGATCACCCCGGTGACCGGAAGGCCGCCGATGGCCCCGGACACCATGTTCGCGGTGCCCTGGCCGAGCATCTCGCGATCGAAGTTCGACCGCGGGCCCGAGTGCATCTTGTCCACGGCCACGGCCGAGAGCAGACTCTCCACACTGGCGATCAGGGCGATGGTCAGGATGCCGGTTGCGACGCCGAGCCACTGGCCGTCGGGCAGAGCGGGGAGTCCGATCGAGTCCAGCAAAGATCCGTCGAGAGCAATACGCTCGACGTCGATCGGCAGCGCCAGCGAAGCGAGAGTTGCCAATACGATGCCCACCAACGCCGCCGGAACCTTGCGGACACCGGCAGGGAGATAGCGCCACCCGAGAAGGGTGGCGATGACGACGAGTCCGATCATCAGGTCCTCGACATGCAAGGCACCGATCTGTGCGGGCAACTGCCGTAGATTGTCCAGCGCCGAGCTGGCCGAGCTTCCACCCAACAACACGTGAACCTGTTGTAGCGCAATGGTGATGCCGATACCGGCGAGCATCGCATGCACCACCACTGGAGCAATAGCCAGCGCCGCACGGGCAATTCGGCTGAGCCCGAACACGATCTGCAGAATTCCGGCGCCGACGGTGATCAGGCAGGTGACTTTCCACCCGAACTTGCCGATCAGTTCGGCGACCACCACGGTCAGGCCGGCTGCGGGACCACTGACTTGCAGCGGTGAACCTCCCACAGCTCCGGCCACCACTCCGCCGACGATTGCGGCGATCAGACCTGCCATGATCGGCGCCCCGGAGGCGATCGCAATTCCCAATGACAGGGGAAGCGCCACCAGGAATACGACCAGCGACGCCGGCACGTCGTATCTGATCAGTTGCTCGAGATATCGCCGGCTTCCACCACCCGGCGGAGACGAATCCCCCACGACGCTCTCGTCAGCGGATGATTGTGCGTGCACTACGGACTGCGTCGACATAGATCTCCTCGCCGGACCCCGGATCCGGCTGCTGGGCAACATGTTCGAAGCGAATCGGCGATCGGTATCGCCGATCGACTGTGACCATGGTAACCGCGATTCCTTACCGTTCCCTTAGATGCGAGCCCAGACGTGGTCGACGTCACCGCCGCCCCGCACTGTGACTCGAACCTGAACATCGGTCCAAAAGATCGATCGAATTGCTTTAAACCGCAAGCATTTTGACTGACACACCTCCAGCGGCCGGCACACCTGAGCGCCGTCGGCGATAATGGTCGGGAGTGAACGCTCAACCGCAGACACAACGATGTGAAGGCAGGCACCATGTCCGATCAGTACGTCGCCACGCAGGACCGCTACGAAGCCATGCCGTACCGCCGAACCGGTCGGAGCGGTCTCAAACTCCCGGCCATCTCGCTGGGCCTCTGGCACAACTTCGGCGACGACGTACCGATCGAGAACCAGCGCGCAGTTCTGCGGCGGGCATTCGATCTCGGAATCACCCACTTCGATCTTGCGAACAACTACGGTCCCCCGTACGGAAGCGCCGAGACGAACTTCGGCAGGATCCTGCGTGAGGATTTCTCTTCGTACCGCGAGGAATTGGTCATCTCGTCCAAAGCCGGCTGGGACATGTGGCCCGGCCCCTACGGATTCGGTGGTTCCCGCAAGTATTTGCTGTCTTCCCTCGATCAGTCGCTCGGACGACTCGGCGTCGACTATGTCGACATCTTCTACAGCCATCGCCCTGACGCCGAAACTCCGATCGACGAGACCGCAGGCGCCCTGATCAGCGCTGTCCAGCAGGGCAAGGCCCTGTACGCGGGTATCAGTTCGTACTCGCCGGAGCGCACCCGTGAAATCGCCGCACTGCTCGCCGCTGCGGGGGTTCCGCTCTTGATCCACCAGCCGAGCTATTCGATGCTGAACCGCTGGATAGAGCAGGACCTGCTGTCGGCTGTCGACGATCTCGGCGTCGGCGTCATCGCGTTCTCACCACTCGCTCAAGGCATGCTCACCGATCGCTATCTGAACGGCGTCCCCGAGGATTCCCGTGCAGCTCAAGGTAAGTCACTGGATCCGTCGTGGTTGACCGACGACGCTCTCACCCACATCCGCGCGCTCAACGACATCGCGGCAGACCGCGGCCAGTCGCTGGCTCAGCTGGCACTGAGCTGGGCACTCCGCGATTCGCGGGTCACCTCGGTACTGATCGGTGCGTCCAGTGTCGCCCAACTCGAAGCCAACGTCGGCGCGCTCGACAATCTCGAATTCAGCGCAGCCGAACTGGCCTCCATAGATCAGCACGCCAAGGACAGCGGCATCAATCTGTGGGCAGAGGCCAGTTCGATCTGAGCGATCACCTGCGCTAGAGCTGAGGCAACTCCACGTTCACGTGCTCGCCCTCTTCGAATACGGCCGACGCCGGCCCGACGATCAAGGGATCCGGAGTACCGACAGCCCGGTGATCCTTGTTGGGATAGTCGAAGCTGGCGAGCACGTGACGCATCGCCTCGAGGCGAGCGCGCTTCTTGTCGTTGCTCTTGATCACCGTCCAGGGCGCATCCCCGGTATCGGTGTAGAAGAACATGGCTTCCTTGGCCTGGGTGTAGTCGTCCCACTTGTCGAGCGAAGCCAGATCGGTCGGTGAGAGCTTCCACTGACGCACCGGGTCCGTTCGGCGGGCCGCGAACCGCGCCAACTGCTCTTCGCGGCTGACCGAGAACCACAGCTTGTGCAGATGAATCCCGGAGTTGACGAGCATCCGCTCGAAGTCCGGGGTCTCTCTCATGAACTCGAGATACTGCGTCGGCGTGCAGTAACCCATCACTCGTTCGACGCCGGCGCGATTGTACCAGGACCGGTCCATCATCACTATCTCGCCGCCGCTGGGTAGGTGTGCGACATAGCGTTGGAAATACCACTGCGTCCGCTCGATGTCGGTGGGCTTCTCGAGCGCGACCACGCGGGCTCCACGGGGATTGAGATGCTCGGTGAATCTCTTGATCGACCCGCCCTTACCGGCAGCATCGCGACCTTCGAAGATGATGAGCACCTTCTGACCGGTTTCCTTGACCCACAACTGCAGCTTGAGCAACTCGATCTGCAGACGCCGCTTCTTCCGCTCGTACTCGCGGCGCGACATCTTCTTCTCGTACGGATAGCCCTGCTTCCAGGCATCCGCGAACTCCGAAGGCTCCAGCACGCCGAGCTTGTGCTTGAGACTCGACAGCTCGTCGATCTCGGCCGCGTAATCCTCGGTGACGGAAATTCTGGTCGACGGGGTCGGCAGGTCAGGAACCCGACCGTCCACACCGCTGGCGTCGGGGCTCATGAATACGCACTCCCTGTCGTCGAAATGAACGAACGTCCGGAAAGTGAATTTTACGCGCCGAAGCCCGCTCCCGCGGGTCCGAAGAGAATGTTGCTTGGCATCGAGGAGGTAACGACAGGTCCGGCTTCCCAGTCGCCGAACCCTCACGCGGTACCTTGATCGAGGTAACTGAGACGGTCGGTAACCCCGAGAGAAGAGAGTTCTGGCGAGATGCGAGTAGACGGACGGGAGATCCCGGTAACGGGAAGCCTCCTGCCACCACTGCACCGCCGTACGAGCGACATCATGCGGGTTGCGATCGCTGCTGTGCTGCTCGGCGGCGTGATCGCGGGATCTCTGATCACTCGAAGTCAGTGGGACGCCCTCGAAACGTCGGTGTCCAACATCGTCGGTGTTCTCTCGCCGAGCCTGTCCGACACTGTGTACCTGCTCTACGGCATCGCAATTCTGGCGCTACCGTTCGCCATCCTGATCGGCCTGATCGTCGGGCGCCGGTGGAAGTTGCTGGCCGGATACGCCGCCGCCGGCCTGTGCGCCGGTGTCGCGCTGTCCTTCACCGGAACAGGCCTGGCGGCACCGAAATGGCACCTCGACGTGCCGGACCGACTCGACGCCACCTTCCTGTCTCAATTCCTCGACGATCCGCGATGGATCGCGATGCTCGCGGCGGTGCTCACCGTCTCGGGCCCGTGGCTTCCGAAGAAGTGGCGACGAGCCTGGTGGACGCTGCTTCTGCTCTTCGCTCCCATCCATCTGATCGTCAGCTCGATCGTTCCCGCACGATCGATGCTGGGTCTCGCCGTCGGTTACCTGATCGGCGCGGTGATCGTTCTCGCCGTCGGCACCCCTGCCCTCGAAGTGCCGTTGGACTCGGCAGTACGCGTACTCGCGCGGCGCGGTTACCGCGTCACCGCGTTCCGCGTCGTGAGTCCCTCGGGAATCGGGCCTCTTGTCATGTCCGCAGCCATCGATCAAGCACCGGACGACGAACCTTTCGACGAACTCGTCGTCGAGTTGTACGGACAGAACCAGCGAAGCAGCGGAGCAATTCGACAGACGTTCCGTTGGATCTCGTTCCGGAACCGTGAAACTCCGCCGCCCTACGGATCACTTCGTCGCGCCGTCGAACACCGAGCGCTCATGGGTATCGCTTTCGCCGACATCGGTCTGGCCAGTTCCAAGGCCGTCGCAATCTCGGTACTCGATCGCGGGTGGGAGATGTACGCGCGCCCGAGTCCTCGTGGCATCCCCCTTGCCGTCGCCGTCGAGAACCAGGCGGGCGAGGAAGAATCCACCAAACTGATCGACGCGCTGTGGCAAACACTGCATACCGCTCACGTGCACCAGATGGCGCACGGCGACCTGCGCGCTTCCGAAATTCGTGTCGAAGGCGGAACCATCCTCTTCGGCGGGTACGCGTACTCCGAATTCGGCGCCACCGAAGTTCAGATGCAGTCCGACAACGCACAACTTCTCTTCGCCACCGCATCATTGTTCGGGGTCGATGCAGCGGTGGACGCCGCGATTCGAGCGCAAGGCGCAGACACGATTCTCGCCGCCTCCGGCCGATTGACCACCGCTGCATTGCCCAACCGAATTCGGCGGACGGTCACGGATTCCGCGAAACTGATGACCGAGATCCGAGACGAGGTCGGTGCCAAGAACGGGATCGAAAAGGTCGCTCCCGCACAGGTCACCCGATTCAGTCGCAACCAGCTGATCCAGCTCGTTCTGCTCATCGGTCTGGTCTACGTCGCCTACCCCTTCATCAGCCAGGTCCCCGCGTTCATCACCGAACTGAAGACGGCCAACTGGTGGTGGGCACTGCTCGGCCTCGGCGTCTCCGCACTGACGTACGTCGGCGCGGCTGCGGCCCTGTGGGCCTGTGCGTCGTCGATGGTCAGTTACCGCAACCTCTTGATCATGCAGGTGGCCAACACCTTTGCGGCGACGACAACTCCGGCCGGAGTCGGCGGGCTAGCGCTGAGCGTGCGGTTCCTGCAGAAGGGCGGGCTCGGTACCGTCCGTGCAACGGCCGCAGTCGCGCTGCAACAGACGGTCCAGGTGGTCACCCACGTCGGCTTGCTGATCTTCTTCTCGATCGTCGCCGGACGTGATACGAACCTCTCGCACTTCATCCCGGGATCCACTGTTCTGTATCTGGCAGGCGGCGTCGCGCTCGGAGTTCTCGGTGCATTCATGTTCATCCCGAAACTCCGTGGGTGGCTGCGCGACGACCTGCGTCCTCAGATCACCGAGGTGTTGGGTGAACTGAGCCAACTCGCGCGAAATCCCACGCGCTTCCTCATCATCGTGGGCGGCAGCGCCGCAACAACTCTCGGTGCCGCCCTGGCTCTGTGGGCGAGCGTCGAAGCATTCGGCGGCGGAACGACGTTCATCACCGTCACCATCGTGACGATGATCGGTGGGACGCTCGCCTCGGCGGCTCCGACACCGGGTGGCGTCGGAGCCGTCGAGGCCGCCCTCATCGGTGGTCTGTCCGCATTCGGACTGCCGGCAAGTATCGCGGTCCCGTCGGTCCTGCTCTACCGAGTGCTGACCTGCTGGCTCCCGGTGTTCTGCGGTTGGCCGACACTGCGGTGGCTGCAGAAGAACGACATGGTCTGAGCCGTTCCGCTACTTTTGGCGAACGACGTGAGCCTGCAGTGCTTCGCCGTCCTCGTCCACCCAGCCTTTGCTCTGGGCGTAGTCGACCATCGCGGCAACACCTTCGACGTCCGTGGTGCTCTCGCGAACGCGGGCTACCGAGATGAATGCACTACCACCGCTGACGTATCCGTAATCCTGAAGGCGCAAGAGTTCGTCCAGGTCGGCTTCGGAGATGTCGGCACTCACCTCGACGTGAAAGGCCTTCAGGTTGTCCACATCGTGGATGCTGACGCGGCCGTCGTCCACCAGTACATACATGGCTCTCCTTCCTAGAGCACTGACGTCGGTGCGTGCGTACCGAATACACGCCGGTGGTAGGTCAGTGGATTCGACTCGCGGTGCTCGACCTCGTCCACCGATCCTGTCACGATCTTGTGATCACCACCGTCCACGACGGCATCAACGGTGCACGCGATCCAGATGGATACGTCCGGCAGTCTCGGAACACCGAGATGCTCCGCCCACTCGACACCGTCGAACTTCGCACGGCCCTTCCTCGCAAAGGCAACCGCCAGTGAGCTTTGCGCGGTCCCGAGGACATTGATCGCGAACCTCCGCGTTCCTTCGATGAGGCCGAGAACTTCCGACTGTCGATCCAGAGCCACCGCGGTCATCGGCGGGTCCATCGACAACGACATGAATGCGCTGACCGTCGTGCCGTGCGGCCGGTCGCCGTCCATTGCCGTGACGACGGCGACCGGTGAGCACACGTGCGCCATGGCTTCTCGAAAACGCAACGCCCGGTTGCCCTGTGGGACATTCACGATGTCAGCCCTTGTCTGCCAACTCTTGTGCGTACTTCTTCGTCATGTGGTCGACGGCGTCGAGTTGCGCCTTTGCATGCCCTTCCCTGACAGCGCGCGCGTGAGCTGCCGCGTCGAGCGTCGCCTGCGCCTGCCCTTGGAAGTGCGGAAAGACCTCCTGCGCGAACAACTCTGCCGAACGTCGGGTGTCCTGCGGGTTCGCCCAATCGTGACCCATCTGCAGCATGCAGCCGAAACCACCGGACTGGTCCCACAGCCGTTGTACCTGACGTCTGGCCTGCTCCGGTGTGCCGATGACACCGATCCCGGCCTCGTTGATGAAGTCGATCATCTCGCTCAGACGCGCACCGGAGACCGCCATCTGAGGGAAGGCCGCGACGTGCTGGAAATAGTCGAACCACTCCTCGATGCCGTACTCGACCTGCTTGCGTGCTTCCGCCTCGGTTTCGGCGATGTGGAAAGGTCCGGCAAGAGACCACTGCCGACGATCCACCGTCGTCCCGTTGACCTCAGCGCGTTCCTCCATCACATTCCAGTGGTGCGCCAAGGCGTCGAAACCGTCGGCGGACAAGGTTGCTCCGATGGAGAGCAGACCGAGACCGTGCGTACCGGCCAGGCGAGGTCCTGTCGGGGAGGCCACTGCGGCCACGGTGATTTCGATGCCGTTCTCCGAGTACGGAGCGAGCTGCAGCTTGGCGTCGTACAGCTCGTGGGTTCGTGTCTTCGCGGAAACCG
The DNA here is from genome assembly GCF_048573875.1 of Rhodococcus sp. SB1D. Lineage (NCBI taxonomy): Bacteria > Bacillati > Actinomycetota > Actinomycetes > Mycobacteriales > Nocardiaceae > Rhodococcus > Rhodococcus sp. SB1D. Next base: position 128,554 of record NZ_JBMAIQ010000007.1, on the reverse strand, counting down.
TCTCGCCACGAAGAAGGCGCACGACGATGTCGAGGTTCTCCTGCAACAACTCTCGGGTGTCCGTCGGGTTCAGACCGATCATCGCCGAGTCGGTGGGCAACGAACCGGGCCCGACTCCGAAGATGGTGCGCCCCTGAGTCAGGTGATCCAACTGCATGATTCGATCCGCTGCCCACAGCGGGTTGTGATACGACAACGACGTGACACCCGTGCCGAAACGAATCCGAGGTGCGCGCTGCGAGGCTGCAGCGATCATGATTTCCGGCGACGCGATGATCTCGCTTCCGGCAGAGTGATGCTCACCGAACCACGCCTCGTCGTAGCCCAACCGGTCGAGGTACTCGACCAGTTCGAGATCACGCTGCAGTGCGGCGGTGGGATTGCGTCCGGGGACGTGGAACGGTGCCATGAAATACCCGAAACGAAGCCTACTCATGAGTTCTCCTAGTGCTGTGGGCCAACTCCTGGCCGTGCACCGAAAACGCTATCCGTGCCGTGACCGCGGTCACAGTGCACGAAAGTGGACAATCTCAAGCGCGTTGATCGGCAAGTTTCTGCGCGTAGACCAACTTCACGAACTCGGCACGGTTGCGAACGCGCAGAAGAGCAAGGATGCGGCTTACATACTTCTTCACCGTGTCCGGACTCAGCGACAGGATCACCGCGATCTCGTCGTTGGTATGGCCGTCCGCCAACAACTCCGCGAGATCGATCTGCCGGGGCGTCAGCTTCTCTCGCCATCCCGGCTCGCGTTGCCCGGGCAGCGTCTGACACAACAGCGACAATTGCTTGCCCAGAATGCCCAAGCCCACGATGTCGCGCCCCGACAGATCCTTGCCTTCTGAATCGAAAATCCCCACCAGACCGTGACCGCCGTGGGCCAACTGGAGATGCATCACCGACGCGCTGTGAAGGCGTTTACGATAGAGGAAATCTCGCAGGTACGTCGCCGACTGTGAAGGGACGTCGGCCAACTGAGTGTGCGTGATGGCGGGAGATGCCAACAGCGTTGCCCGCGATTGCGCCGTCGCAAAAACGTCGTCGAGGTACCAGTGCGCTTGGTACTCGTCGAGGATCGGCGTGATCCGCCCGGTCGTCACCGGATCCGGGTCGGCGAAAGCCGTCGTGAAGGTCGGGCCGGCAAGGAAGGTGGTGTTGGGACAGCGGTAGTGATCATGGAGCGCGACCATGAGGAGATCCTTGAGCTGATCGAGCGTTCTCGCGGCCGAGCAGTAGTCGAAGACAGCGAAGACACGGTCGTAGTCCGCAGCGGACAGAGCGACGTCACCGCTACCGTGCACGTCTACCACCTCACCCGAACTATGATCCAGATCACTCATCGGACAGCATATGCATTACTTCGAGAGAACGGACAACTTCGCCGCCTACCAGCACTGTTGATGCCGATAGCCGATACTGAGCTGTATGTCGGAACTCGGAAATGAACCAGACTCGAAGCAGAAGGCGGTGCTCGAGCGACACGCGTCATGGATCGAATTGTTCTTCGACCTCGTCGTGGTTGCCGGTATCGGTCAGCTGGCTCACCTGCTCCACGGTTCGCCGTCGTGGTCGGATGTCGCGCTCTACGCGTTGCTCTATCTCGCGTTCTGGACCGCGTGGGCGACGTTCACGATGTACGGCAACGTTGCCGGTGACCGTGTCCGGATCCCGAGCATGCTGATCGCCATGTTCGGACTGGCCGTCATGATGGCGGCCGTGGCCGGCATCCACGACAACCATGCGCTGGCCTTCGCTGTCGCCTACGTGGCCGTACGTCTGCTGGCGAGTCGGGTGTGGCACAACGGCCAGATAGTCGTGGACTGGCCGATCGCCCAGATGTCTCTCGGTGTGATCCCGTGGATCGTCTCGTTCTGGTTCGAGGGCGAAACTCGGTTCTGGCTCTGGACCGCCGGTGTGACCATCGACCTGCTGATCATGTTCGTCGTCTCCGGCAGCGCGATCATGGAAGACGCGCAGGAAAAGCTCGACCGCATCATCAAGGTTCGGGGGTTCAAGGACGACCGGATGCCCGAACTCGAAGCCCTGCACTCCGATCGGGCTCACCTTGCCGAGCGCTTGGGCCTGTACGTCATCATCGTGCTGGGCGAGGGTGTGATCCTCGTGATTTCTGCGGCCTCGAAGCTCACCTGGGACTCGACGGTGGTCAGCCTCGCAGTCGGATCGTTTGTCCTGCTCTCGGGCATGTGGGCTCTCTCGCTTCTCTACGGCCACGCCGGTGTTCCGCACCTGCAGGCCGAGAAGTTTCCCGCTCGCATCGACATGGCGCTGCACTGTTTCACCACCGGCGCTATCGCGGTTCTGGTCGCAGGGCTCGGAGCGGCAACCGAACACGGCGCGGAGCACACGCCCGCGAACCTGCGGTGGTTGTTGTGCGGAAGCATCGCAGTCTATTTCGGAATCAGCCTGGTGGCAGGGCTGTTCGCGCGATCGGACCGACGGTGGCTGCTCGGCTGGGCGCTCCCGTGCACCGCCATCCCCATCGTCATGGGCATCGTCGGCACGCACATGAGCGCCACGTGGATCATCTGGGTGCTGGTGGCCACCGTGTCCTGGCAGAACGGCTACGAGTACGCGCAGGTGCGGCGTTCGCGCCGCTCTGCTGTGCGCCTTTATTAACCCCCCGCGGTTAATAAAGGCGCACAGCAGGGGCGGTTTTTACCCTCACCGCCGGGTCGAAGCGATAGGGCTGAGCCAACAGGATTCCGGCCAATCGCTTACGCAACCTCGACATCTCGGCCCGGACGGTCACCGTCTTGCGCGGATCGCCGAACAACTGTGAGGCGAGCTGCGAGGCCGTGAGGCCCTCGGGCGCCTGTGTCAGAGCCACGAGGATCTGCGAATGGCGCGGGCTGAGGTCGATACTCCAGCTCCCCATTGCCGAGGAGTACCGCAATTCCATCGCATTCGGATCTTGCACATCCAATTCGACTTCTGCACAAACCGTTCCGGACGCCGGATCCATCTGAGGGCGGACGAGCCAACCACCCGGAAGCGGCTCGCACATACATAGTCCGAGCGACGGGAGCCAATGCTCGCCGCTGCTCATCACTTTCGGCAGTGCGATTCTGTAGATCGGCGCCATCGAGTCCACCGCCGCGACCCAGCCACTGCGGTCCAAGACCACTGTCGGCTGACTCGCACGAGCCAGCGTCGATGCCGAGATCATCCGGAGCTGATCCAATCCGATTCGATGCTTCTCCCGCAGTGCGGATTCCGCCAGCCTGGCCACACTGTCCACCAGAGCGAGAGTCGACGGGTGGACCGTGTCTGCTGCGCCGGCGACGTTCACGACGGCGATGGCCCGGCGACTACGCGGATCTCGAACCGTCGCCCCGGAGCAGGTCCACGGATGCTGCGAGCGCGAGTAGTGCTCGGCCGAGAACACCTGCACTGCCGAACCTGATGCCAAGGAAGTGCCGATCCCGTTGGTACCAACAGCTTCCTCGGTCCACGACGCACCCTCGATCATCCCGAGCCGTTCGGCCCGATCCAACATTCGACTGGACCCGTGTCGCCAGAGGATACGTCCGTAGCGGTCCGCCACCACGATCAGATTCGCGTCGTCCGGGCCGACGAGTGGTGCCAGACCGTGCACCGCCTCGTCGAAGATCTCCGCCATGCCGGCTGCGCGTCTGCCTTCTTCGATCTCGGATTCGCGGCCCGTCTCGGTGATCGAGCACCGGTCCGGATCGAGTCCGAGCGCACGCAAACGCGACCACGAATTCGCGATGACGGAGCGCGGACGCGCAGGCGGCTTGCGTCCCGACATCGTTGCTTCGTACACGGATTCGAGAACACGTGCGTACTGCGCCGGGTCTTCACCACTGGCCAGGGCCGGTTCGAGTCGATTCGTTTCGCCGATCACACTCCAGTCCTATGTGACGGGGTCAACGAAAGCGAGCGTTGCACCCGGTTGCAGAGTTGTTCGCGTGCGTGAACGAAAGGACGGCGTTCACGCACGCGAACGGTACTCACGCGTTGAGGGGTCTCCCCAGCGCCGAGAGCACAGACTCGTGCATTGCCTCCGAGAGCGTCGGATGAGCAAACACGACCTCGGCGAGATCCTCGCCGGTGGCTTCGAGGGATCGAGCGATACCGAAACCCTGAATCTGCTCGGTCACATCCGGACCGACCATGTGCGCGCCGAGAAGTTCCCCGGTATCGGCGTCGAAGATCGTCTTGACGAAGCCTTCGGCCTCGCCGATCGCCAGTGCCTTGCCGTTCGCCTGCAGGTCGAAGTGTCCGACCCGCAGCGCGCGACCAGTACCGGCGCACTGCTTCTCCGTCAGACCCAGGCTCGCCACCTGTGGGCGGGCATACGTGCATCCCGGAACGTAGTCGCGATCGAGCGGATGAACGTCGGGCACGCCTGCCAACTTTTCGACGCACAGGACAGCTTCGTGACTTGCCTTGTGCGCCAGACATGGAGCGCCCGCGACGTCACCGATCGCATAGATCCCGAAAGCGCTGGTACGGCACCACTGGTCGGTGACGATCGCACCGCGCTCGATCTCGACGCCCAGAGCCTCCAACCCCAGATCCTCGACGTTGCCGGTGATTCCGGCCGCCACCAACACCCGGTCCACGGTCAACGACTCGACACCGTCGCTCGTCTGCACATTCACCTGGACGGCGTCGTCGCCGACGGTCACCGCCGACACCGAGGCTCCGGTGTGAATCGTGATGCCACGCTTCTCGAACTGCTTGCGAACGAAGGCCGAGATCTCTTCGTCCTCGACCGGCATGATGTGTGGTGCCATCTCGACGATGGTCACCTCGGTTCCGAGATCGCGGTACAGGCTGGCGAATTCGACTCCGATCGCGCCGGACCCGATCACGAGCAGCGACTTCGGCAGTTCCTTCGGGACGAGCGCGTCGAAGTAGGTCCACACCCGATCACCGTCGGGGGCAACGCCGGGAATCGAACGCGGCCGGGCACCGGTTGCAATGACCACGTGGTCGGCTCGATACGTCTGTCCTCCCACGGATACGACGCCTTTGTCCACCAACTTCGCGGCGCCTGAGATGACGTCGACGCTGTTCTTCTTCATCAGATAGGCAACACCGCCGGACAACCTCTCCGAAACCCCTCGGCTGAACGACACCAACTTCGAGATGTCGAACTGGACAGACGCCGAACTGAATCCGTATGTGTCGAGTTCACTCAAGGTATGCGCGACGTCCGCGCCGTGCAGCATCGCCTTGGTGGGGATACAACCCCAGTTGAGGCAGATACCTCCGAGGCGATCACGTTCTACCAGCGCGACGTTCAACCCCAACTGGGCAGCCCGGATCGCCGCCACGTAACCACCGGGGCCGCCACCGATGACAAGAACGTCGTACTTATGCGACGTATTGTTTTCCACCACAGCCCCTTACACCAACATCAGCGCGGGAGAAGCGACAAAGCGCTGGAGCTCCCGAAGGAAGGTCGCACCCAGGGCTCCGTCGATAACCCGGTGATCGCACGAGAGGGTCACGGTCATCACGGTCCGGGCAGAAACACTGTCACCGACCACCACCGCGCGCTTCTCCCCCGCACCTACGGCAAGGATCGCTCCCTGGGGCGGATTGATGATCGCGTCGAATGCCTTGATCCCGAACATGCCGAGGTTGGACACCGTGAAGGTTCCGCCCTGGAATTCTTCGGGACGAAGTTTGCCGGTCTTCGCCTTGGTGGCCAACGAGAGCACCTCACCCGAGATGTCCGCCAACGACTTGGTATTCGCGCTACGCACGATGGGCGTGATCAGCCCGGTCGGAAGTGCAACTGCCACCGAGACATCCGCCGACGCGAATCGAAGAACCGATTCGTTCGCGGCATCGAACTGGACGTTCACGTCCGGCACCTTCATCAGTGCAGCGGCGCAAGCCTTCACGATGAAGTCGTTGACCGACAGCTTGACCGCCGGGACGGTCGAATTGATCTCCTTGCGCAGAGCGAGAAGCGCATCGAGCTCGAGGTCTGCGGTGAGCCGGAAATGGGGTGCCTGCTGCTTGGACGCCTGCAACCTACCGGCGATTGCCGATCGCATGGGGGTGAAAGGAATTGTGTCGCACTCGGGTTCGGCCGCAACAGATTCGGTCTCAGCCGCCGCCTCGGGCAGGAGCTGCGCGGAACGAGCGGCGTCGTGCACATCGGCGACGCAGACGCGCCCCCGCGAACCCGTCGGACGACAGTCATGCAGGTTGACGCCCAGTGATCGGGCAGTTCTGCGTGCGACCGGGGTGGCAGGCACGGCACTGTCGTCGGCGGTCGATCGCAGCGGGAGGCCGGATCTCGCGGCCGGCACTACCGGCGCAACAGTGCCACCGGCGTCACGAATCGCGTCGTCGATGTCGCGGACACTGATCCGCCCGAGGGGACCGGTACCCACTACGGCGGCGAGATCGATTCCGAGCGATTCCGCACGTCGGAGTGCGCGAGGACTCGCAAACACATCGTCCTGCGTCGTGCCTTGCAGAACGCTCGGTACGACGGTCGAACCGGTTGGTACAGGTTTCGGTGCAACAACCACCTTCGCAGCCGGTGTAGCCGCAGGTGTCACGGGAGCCGCCGGCGCAGCAGCTGGTGACGGTGCCGGCTCTTCCGCCGGCGCGGTTGCGCCGCGGGCGGCGAGGAACTGCTCGATCTCCGCATCCGTCGCGGACGCATCGGCGGATACACCGATCACGGCGCCGACGGGCAGAGTCTGCCCCGGTGTGCCGACGATCTTGCGGAGAACACCGTCGAACGGCGCCTCCAGCTCGTTGGTGATCTTGCTGGTCTCGATCTCACAGATCAACTGGCCCTTGGTGAACGAGTCACCTTCCTCGATGAGCCACGCGTTGACCAACCCCTCCTCCATGGAGAGCCCCCATTTGGGGATGTCGATAGCTTTGATGTCAGCCATGATCAGGCTCTCACCAGCTTGCGAACCGACTCTTCGATGCGCGCCGCGTCAGGCAGCCAGGCAGTTTCGAGGGTCGGGGAGAACGGAACCGGCGTGTGCGGCGGCGTGATCAGTTCGATCGGCGCTTTCAGGTAGTTGAATCCCTTGGTGGCGATCAGCGCGGCTACGTCGTGCCCGAAACCGCAGCGGGCGGCGGATTCGTCGACGATCACGACCCTTCCAGTCGATGCGACGGATTCGAGGATGCCGTCCTCGTCCAATGGTGAGACGGTACGAGGATCGACAACCTCGACCGAAATACCCTCGGCGGCCAGCTTGTCTGCTACGTCGTTGGCGCGGTTCACCATTGCGGACAACGCGATGATCGTGACGTCGTCGCCCTGCCTGGTGTAGTTGGCGACGCCGAACGGAATCGCGTACGGCTCGTCCGGCACTTCGTCCTTGAGGTCGTAGAGAACCTTGTGCTCACAGAAGACGACGGGATCGTCGTCCCGGATGGCTTGGATGAGAAGGCCTTTGGCGTCGTAGGCATTGGACGGAGCGACTACCTTCAGACCAGGCACCGCCGCGAACACGTTGTACGGAGACTGAGAGTGCTGCGCAGCGGCGGAGAACCCTGCGCCGATCATGCCTCGCACCACCAGCGGGGTTCTGGCCTTGCCACCGAACATGTAGCGGAACTTGGCAGCCTGGTTGTAGAGCGCGTCGTAGGAGACTCCGAAGAAGTCCATGAACATCAGCTCGGCGACCGGCCTCAGTCCGGTCAGTGCGGCTCCGGCAGCCATTCCGATGATCGCGGATTCGGTGATCGGGGTATCGATTACACGCTCCGATCCGAACTCCGTCCACAATCCCTTGGTGACACCCAGGACACCGCCAAATGCCTCGATCTTCTTCGTCTCCAGATCGGGATTGGTACCGGCATGCCCACCCCGTACGTCCTCACCGATGAGAACGACGCTCGGGTCGCGTTGCATTTCTTGGGCGATGGCCTCTTTGACGGCCTCGCGGTAGGTCTTCTTCGACACGTTCTCGGCTTCCACGCTTGTCATCTCGGGCTCCTCAGTACGACACGTAGACATCGGTCAGCAGATTCTCGACGGGTGGATACGCCGCGGCACGCGCCTTCGCTACCGCCTCGTCCACCAGCACTCGCGACTGCTCGTCCACCGCGTCCAGATCAGCGGTGCTGACCTTCTTCACATCCACGCTGCTACGGAAATTCTTGAGCGGATCCTTGGTTTCCCGTAGTTGCGCAACCTGTTCCGCCGTGCGGTACAGCTGCGCGTCACCCTCGAAGTGGCCGTGCCAACGGAATGCCGCCGCCTCGATCGTGGTGGGGCCACCGCCGGTCCTGGCGCGCTCCGATGCTTCCGCCATCGCGTCGTAGACCGCGAAGAAGTCGGTGCCGTCCACCTTGACGGCAGGCATGCCGAAGGATGCGGCGCGCGCGGCGATGTCGGGTGCACCAACTGCGTAGTCGGTTCCGGTGGCCTCACCGAATCCGTTGTTCTCGATCACGAAGACGATCGGAAGATCCAGCACCACAGCCATGTTCATCGCCTCGAAGACGGTTCCCTGGTTGGATCCACCGTCACCCGTGAACGACGCTGCGATGACACCGTTTCGAAGCGTCTTACCACTCAGTGCAGCGCCGATCGCCAACGACGGGGCTCCGCCGACAATCGCGTTGGCGCCGAGCATTCCCACGGACAGGTCGGCGATGTGCATCGAGCCGCCCTTACCGCGACACAGGCCGTCGTCCTTGCCGAAGATCTCGGCCATCATGCCGTTCAGATCGCAGCCCTTGGCGATGCAGTGCCCGTGACCGCGGTGAGTGGATCCGATGTAATCGGCGTCGCTCAGGTTCTCGCACACTCCCACCGCGATGGCTTCCTGGCCCGAGTAGAGGTGAATGAAGCCGGGGATGTCACCGGTTGCATTCTCTTCGTGCAGTCGATCCTCGAACGCACGGATGCGCGACATCTTCTCGTACGCCTTCAGCAATGCATCCCGGTCCAGCCCCGAATGAGGCTTGGCGCCGGTCTTTTTCGATCCTGGGGTTGTCGGCTTCTGCGCCGTCCGTTGAACCACAGTCACACTCCTCGTTCTCGATCACTCGTCGCCATGCAGTGTCGTGCAGGTCACGGGCGAAGGGAAAGAGTTGCGTGAGGTTGCCGGGAGTTGCGAAGGGTTGCAGCTGTTGACTTTCGAGCGTTGATTCAGGCGCCGCTCAGGCTGTCGCGTCTGATCTTGGCCAGCGCGCGGTGTTGGGCGAGTTCGACGGCGCTCGTTGTCGTTCGCAGTGACAGCGCCGTCTCGCGCACGTCGAAGCCGACAACGATGCGAGCTACCAAGACGTTGCGTTCTGCGGCCGACAGATCACCGAAGGGCAGAGTGAGTCGACTGGAGGCGGGTAGCGAATCGATTTCGCGACTGATCGCGTCGTACAGATGCGCGAGGAACGCTTCTCCGGCACGTCTACGTCGCCGAATGTCGGACAGGACGGATCGGCAGATACCGACGGCAATACGATCAGCGTCGAGCGGTCGCAGTTCGGCACGGCAGCGCCGCGTCACCAGAGGCACGATGCGTTGAAGGAGTTCTGCAATCGCGTCCCGATCCCCTCGGGACGCATCGTCGGCAACACTGTCGATCGAACGTCCACCTGCCCTGCTTGTCATTCCGATCTCCCCCTGCTTCGGCTCTTGGTCGAATTCCCGACTACTGCTCAGGTTTTGAAGTCGCTAGGGGCGTATCGGCTCGGGGCAGATCCCGGTTTGTTCCCCGATGATGTTGATCTCGGCGTTGGAACGAGGGTCAGCGCCGTAGTTGATCTGGTCGGTGCACTTCTCGGAGGGCTCGACGGCATCGGGCGGGAGCGGCGCCGGGCATGAACCCATCTGCTCTCCGATGCTGTTGATCTCCGCATTCGAACGAGGGTCACCCACATAGTTGATCTGATCGGTGCACTTGGTCGACTCGGTAGCCGGACCAGGGGCCGCAGGGGCAACCGCGCTGGTCGAGACCGGGGTCCAGGCCGGCGCTGCTCCGCCCGCCGGGACTCCGGGGGTGGATGCGTCCGTACCGCCGCCCACCGAGTTCGAGCCTTCGACTGTCTCCGAGGTGGTCGCTGCGGTCAGCGGCGGTGGGGTCGTAGACGCCGCAACCACCGATGTAGTCGTCGGTTCGTCTCCTGGAGCGCTGTTGTCATCACTCGAACACCCTGTCATCGCGCACACCACCCCGATCGTCAGTACGGCGAGCAGCACTCGCAGACGCCGAGTCTTGTTGGTCAGCAATAGTTCAGGCATTTGCTCTCACACTCCTCGATACGCGGATCAGGTCGTTCCGCCCAAGCGGTGAACACCGACGTGACTCACTCTAGGAGCCTGATTCCATCGGTTTCGTAACAGAATTCCGTCGGTCGCGTACCAACTCTCGACGGTCCTGACATTCATACGATTACGTAACGGTGGGTGGCAAAACTCCGATATCGAGATCACCTGTGATCGTATGAAAACGCACATGCCGATGAGAGGGTTCGCAGCGGCCGGGGAGGGGAACGTGTTGTATCGGAGTGACATCTGCGGCGGTCGATCAGACCGTACTCGCAGCCTGTTCGGTACAGCGCTCGCGGCAGCAACCCTCGGAGCGTCCGTGATCACCGGCTGCGCGTCCACCCAGGGCGTTGTGATCGAAGGCGATGTCGCTTCCACCGGGTTGCCCGTCACACAACCTGCAGACCTGGCCAGACGGGTTGCCGAAAACTCGAGGTTGGGCCGGGCGCTCCTCGACGATCCTGGGGTGTCCGAGGGAGTGAAGACAGAACTTCGGTCGTGCCCTGACTGGTATCCGATCTCGGTCGGGTCCATCCTTCTCGATCCAGGCGCACCGCGTATCGTGCCGGAGACCGAACTCGTCGTCATGAATGTGTATCCGTGCCAACCGGCCCACCAACCCGGGACCGGAGTGTCGATTTCGGTCAACCTTGCCGGCTACGTCTACCGCAGCGGCAAGGCCGGTTCGAGTGAAGACGATCCCGAACTGGGTGAGCGCCTGTTCTCCGTCGAAGAGCGCGGAAAGTTCATCGTCAGCGGTCAACGCGCCGCGAGTTTGTCTGTCCTGGAAACGGATCCGCGGCCACCGGAGTTCGAATGTTGCCCCCGTCCACCGCTTCGGACCGAGTTCCACTGGGATGGAATGGAGTTCATCCGTGATTGATCGCCGTCGCCGCGCAATGCTCGCCGGTGTTTGCCTGCCGGTCGCGTTTGCTCTCGCCTCCTGTTCCACCGAGCCTGAATCAGAACCCACTCCGAATATCGCAGCATCACTCGACCCCTCGGATCTCTCACAGGGCTTGAGCATCGATCCTGTTGCCCTCCTCAGAGCAGACCCGGAAGTGTCCGATGCGGTCAAGGACAGTCTCCGACTGTGCGGTGATGCGAACTTCCCCTACGAAATCCGGTACTCCCCCGTGACAGGCGCCGTTTGGCAAGATGCCGTCGTCAATGTCTTCACCTGCGAGTCTGTCGGCATCTGGGGACGACCCGCCCCACCGGTCAGCTTCATGGTCGCCGGATTCGTCTACCAGATCGACGAATCGGGCGCTCACAAAGTCTTCGGAGTGCAAGACCCAGGACGCTACGTCGTCGGCTCAACCGGAGGATTGTCGGTCATGGTCGACCTGTGCAAAGACCCCGGCATTCCGGAGTTCTGTCAATCGTCGACTGCATACAAGTGGACCGGTGAAGGGTTTGAGAGTGTTCCGTTCCCATGAAAGCGAAGGCCGATGACCGATCCGTTGATTTTGCTGGTCGAAGACGACGCTGTCATCCGCGAAGCAACGCAATTGAATCTCGAACGCAACGGGTTTCGGGTGATCACCGCATCGGGTGGGTTGACCGGAATGGATATGGCGGTCGACGCCAAGCCGGATATCGCCGTCCTCGACGTGATGCTTCCCGACCTGAACGGAATCAGCCTGTGCCGACGCATTCGTGAGGAACTGTCGGTGCCGGTCATCATGCTGTCCGCGCGCGACGACCCGGTCGACATTGTTCTCGGATTGGAAGCCGGTGCCGACGACTACGTCACCAAGCCCTTCGACAGCGGTGTCCTGGTGGCCCGTATCCGAAGTGTGCTCCGGCGGGTCGAATCCCATTCCGGTACGGAGAAAGACATCGTGACTCTCGGCGATCTGGAGATCGATCGCGAGTTGGTGACCGTCACGCGTTCGGGCGCCGAAGTGGCTCTCACACCCACCGAAATGAAGCTGCTCCTGGTCATGGTGAGTGTGCCGCGCAAAGTCTGGTCTCGCTCCGAACTGCTCTCGGACGTCTGGGATTACGACTGGGGCGGCGATACGCGCATCGTCGACGTTCACGTTCAGCGATTGCGCACGAAGATCGGCTCCGAACAGATCCGGACCGTCCGGGGGTTCGGCTACACGATGGACAACCATCGGTGAGATCGCGGGATCTCGCCGCCAAGCTCCCGTCCACCGGGAGGCGGTTGTCGTTTCAGTGGAAGATCGCGGCGGCCATCACGTTCGTGATTGCCGTCGCCTCGATCACGCTCAGTACCGTGATGCATCAAACCTTTTCACACAACCAAGAGGATGCAGCGCGGGCGGCAGCTGATCGCAATCTCCAACTGGTGCTGCAGGACGAAACGGGCAGCATGCGTGCACTGTTCCGCGCCACCACAGATGGTCTCGACGTTCCGGAAGAGTTGCGTCAGGCCGTGGCGGGCGGCAAACGTGCCACCTACCTTGTCGACAGCGGGGACCAGCCATTTGTCTGGGCTGCTGCCGACGTCAACACTCAGGTGGTGGCGATTCGCGTCCCGTACACCGCGCAGCGGGAATCGATCGCCAGCGTCGATCGGACACTTCGCAACGCCACCATCGCAGTGATCGCAGCGGGTGCCGTCCTGGGTGTTCTGCTTGGACTCGCGATGTCGTATCGATTGCGCTCGGCCGCCCGTGCGGCTCGCAAAGTGTCTACCGGAGCGGACATCCGCGTCCGCTCGGTCACCTGGTCGCTTTTCGACGACGAGATCACCGAGCTGGCGGATGCGGTCGACGCGATGTCCGATGCTCTACGGGGACAATTGGACGCCGAGAAGCGCGTGACAGCCAATATCGCGCACGATCTCAGAACACCCATCTCCGGACTGGTCGGCGCCGCAGAGCTCCTGCCACCCGGTAGGCCAACCGAATTGGTGCGCGACGGCGTCCATAAACTCAGGAGGCTCGCCGAGGACGTCATCGAAGTGGCACGCCTCGACACCACCTCCGAGCAGGCTGACATCCAATCGGTGGAACTGGCACCGGTGGTGCGTCACGCGATTTCCACCACAGGAGTCGAGTGTGAAGTGAGTGTTCACGGCACCCCCGTGTCGTACACCGACGCGCGCAGACTGGAGCGGATCATCGCCAACCTGATCTTGAATGCTCGCAATCACGGAAAGTCGCCGATCAATGTCCACGTCGACCACTCCCGCATCACGGTCCGGGATCGGGGCGTCGGGTTCACTGAAGAGTGGCTTCGCCAGGGGCCGAAGAGATTTCAGACCAACTCCGTCGAACGCGGCCCGAACTCGGGCCTGGGCCTCGGCTTGACGATCGTAGTGGGACAAGCGGCGGTCATCGGCGCTCGTATCGACTTCGCGAACCATCCGAACGGGGGCGCGGTGGTGACGATCGACCTCCCCGAATGTTCGGCAGACGAGTTCGATTGACACCGAGGCAGTTCGGTCGATCGGCCGGGACACAGGGTCCCGGCCGATCATTGGTGGTGTCTCGGACTCAAACCTGTCCGACAGCGACTCCGGTGCGAACGTCCGGTGCACCGAGGCGCGCCGCATCAGCGGTCAGGTCATCGGGCTGCTCCTGAGATTCCCGCTCGGCTGCGACACGCAACCGGTAGTGTTCGATCTCCTCGGCAATGTGCTCGGGAGTCCAACCCAGCACCGGCGCAACCAGTTCGGCTACTTCCGCTGCTGCCGCGTCGCCGCGATCGGTAACCTCGATGGAGATGCGGGTACGACGGGTAAGGATGTCGTCGAGATGCTGTGCACCCTCATGGCTCGCAGCGTAGTGGATCTCCGCCTTGAGGTACTCGGGGGCGGAGTCCAACGGCTGCCCCAGTTCCGGTCGCGCCTCGACGAGTTCGAACAACTCGTCAGCCAGAGTGCCGTACCGACCCAGTAGGTGCTCGATGGTCGAAACGTGCAGTCCCGTGCGCTCAGCGGTGAGATGCCGATTGTTGTGCGCGGCAAAGTAGCCGTCGGCACCCACAAGTTGGATACGCTCGGTGCAGGACTTCGGCACCTTCTGTTCCAATCCGTGCACCGCGGAATCGACAGCGTCCTTGGCCATCACGCGGTAAGTGGTGTACTTGCCACCGGCGACCACCGTCAAACCTCGGACCGGACTCGACACCGCATGCTCACGCGAGAGAGTGCTGGTCGAATCCGATTCGCCGAACAGCAACGGACGCAACCCCGCGTACACACCGACGACGTCCTCGTGCGTCAACTCGTCCTGAAGGAGCTTGTTGACATGTCCGAGGATGTAGTCGATATCGCTTCGGCTCGCTGCCGGATGGGCGAGGTCGAGGTTCCAGTCGGTGTCCGTCGTACCGATGATCCAGTGGCTTCCCCACGGAATCACGAACAGCAGACTCTTCTCGGTCCGCGTGATGATTCCGGTCGCAGAGTTGATGCGGTTTCGCGGGACGACCAAATGCACACCTTTCGAAGCGCGAACCTGGAATTGTCCTCGACCACCTACCATTTCCTGAATCTCGTCAGTCCACACACCGGCGGCGTTGATGACCTGACGAGCACGGATCTCGAACGCGCGACCTGTTTCCAGATCCACGGCCTTCACCCCGACTACGCGGTCCTCCTCACGGAGAAAGCCGATTACGCGGGTGCTGTTGACGCACAGCGCGCCGTACTCGGCCGCCGTGCGCGCCAGCATCATCGTGTGGCGGGCGTCATCTACCTGACCCTCGTAGAACTTGACCGAACCCCGGATAGCAGAGCGCTTTCCGGACGGGAACGATTCGAGAGTCTTCTTCTTGCCCACATGCTTGTGGTGTGAGGGAACCCCGCGGCCTGCGCCCATCACGTCGTAGACGCCGATGCCCAGACCGACGTACGGCCGGTCGATCAACTTCTCGAGTGGGTAGATGAACGGCACCGGCTTCGCGAGATGCGGGCACAGCGAATTCAGAACCAGCGACCGCTCACGCAGTGCCTCGAACACGAGCGCAAAATTGAACTGCTCGAGGTAACGCAGTCCGCCGTGGAACAGCTTGCTCGACCTGCTCGAGGTTCCGGACGCGAAGTCGCGAGCCTCCACCAAGCCCACCTTCAGACCGCGAGTTGCGGCGTCGAGCGCGCTACCCGCTCCGACCACGCCACCGCCGATAACGAGGACGTCGAGTTCGGTTTCTTCCAACTTCTTCAGCGACTCCGCCCGCGAGGACGGACTCAATGCTTGTGCTGTGCTCATGAAAACTGTTCCTTCACTTGAAAATAGGTAGAAATGGGGGCGCCGCGATCAGTCTGCGTCGACCCAGTCGAGTGTCCGAGTGACGGCTTTCTGCCAGCCTGCATACAGGCGCTCACGCTCGGCCGAATCCATCGACGGCGTCCAGCTCTTGTCCTTCGCCCAGTTGCTGCGAATGTCGTCCTCGCTCTCCCAGTACCCGACCGCGAGACCAGCGGCGTACGCAGCGCCCAATGCCGTGGTCTCCGCAACGACAGGGCGGATCACCTCGACGTCGAGCAAATCGGCCTGGAATTGCATGAGGAGTTCGTTCGCGACCATTCCGCCGTCGACCTTGAGAACCTTCAAGTCGACACCCGAGTCGAGGTTCATCGCCTCGATCACCTCACGACTCTGGTACGCAGTCGCTTCGAGCACCGCCCGGGCAAGGTGCCCCTTGTTCACGAACCTTGTCAGACCGACGATCGCACCGCGTGCATCCGCGCGCCAATGCGGTGCAAACAGGCCCGAGAACGCGGGCACGAAGTACGCGCCACCGTTGTCGTCCACAGAGCGCGCGTTCACCTCGATGTCGGCCGCGTTGTCGATCATGCCGAGGTTGTCCCGAAGCCACTGGACCAGCGAACCGGTCACGGCGATCGATCCTTCCAGTGCGTAAACCGTTGGCTGCTCACCGATCTTGTAACAGACCGTCGTCAACAAGCCGTTCTTGCTCATCACCTTTTCGGTGCCGGTGTTGAGGAGCACGAAGTTGCCGGTTCCGTAGGTGTTCTTCGCTTCTCCGGGCGAGAGGCAGGCCTGACCGAAAGTCGCTGCTTGCTGATCGCCGAGGATTCCGGCGATCGGCACGCCGGACAACGTTCCGCGTTCGCGCACGAATCCGAAAGTTTCGGACGAGCTGCGAATCTCGGGGAGCATCGATTCGGGGATGCCCATGTCGGCGCAGATCGCCGAATCCCAAGCGAGAGTGTCGAGATCCATCAACAGAGTGCGCGACGCGTTGGTGGGGTCGGTAGCGTGCACTCCGCCGTCGACGCCGCCGGTCATGTTCCACAGCACCCAGGTGTCCATCGTGCCGAAGCACAACTCGCCTGCTTCGGCCTTCTCACGCGCGCCCTCGACGTTGTCGAGAATCCACTTGACCTTTGGGCCCGAAAAGTACGTGGCCAACGGCAATCCGGTGACTTCGGTGTACTTCCTGGGGCCGTCTTCGCCGGCGAGTGCAGTACAGATTCGATCGGTGCGTGTGTCCTGCCAGACGATGGCGTTGTAAACGGGCTTTCCGGTTGCTCGTTCCCAGACCACTGCCGTCTCACGCTGATTGGTGATGCCGACGGATGCGATGTCGGCCGCGGTCAGATCTGCGTTGGCCAAGGCGCCCGCGGTGACGTTGCGGACGTTGTCCCAAATTTCGATCGGATCGTGTTCGACCCAGCCTGCCTGCGGAAAGATCTGTGTGTGCTCGTGCTGTTCGACAGCGACTACGTGCCCACTGTGATCGAAGATCATGCATCGCGTGGAGGTGGTTCCCTGGTCTATCGCGGCTACGAACTGCGCCATCGTGCTACCCCTTTGGTGTCGAAGAAAGTGCGAAAGATTTACTGTCAGAGATGATGATTCGCCATCAGGCCGGTATCGTGGCCGGCTCCTCGGCTGCCTTCTCCACCGACTCGTCAGGCAGGAATCGACCAATCAGCTTGTCGTAGAGGAACACCCCGATCGGAGCGCCGATCAGCGGCCCCACGATGGGCACCCAGAAATACAGGCTCCCGTACTGATCTCGCCAGGCGCTGCCGTAACCGGTGAGATACGACGCCAGCCGCGGACCGAAGTCACGGGCCGGATTGATGGCGTAACCCGCGTTGGTCGCCCATGCGAATCCGATTGCCACCACGATCAAACCGACGACGAAGGGCGCAAGATTCGCGAGCGGCGGAGTTCCCCGAGTATCGGTCACCGCAACGATGAGGAACAACAGGATCGCCGTGCCGATGATCTGATCTATCAGCGCTGATCCCAGACTGACCGGGAGCGTTCCGTTTCCGGGCATCGTCGAGAAGATCGTCTGAGTCGCCGTTGTGTGTCCGGGATCGATGGCATTGAGCATGTCGTTGTAATTCCACCGGACGATCAGGGCCGCGACAAAGGCTCCAGCGGTCTGCGCCAGCGTGTAGGGCAGGACCTTGCGCCAGGAGAATCCCCGGAAGATCGCAAAGGCGAAGGTCACTGCGGGGTTCAGATGAGCACCCGTCACCCGGCCTGCGACATAGATGCCGAACATGACGCCGAGTCCCCAGGCCCACGCGATACTGTCGTGTCCGCCGAGACCCCCACCACTCCCGCCGGACACAACCTGCGCCACAACTCCGACGCCGAACAAGATCAAGATCATCGTTCCGGCGAACTCGGCTGCCAACTCGCCTGGAAGCCCTAATCGCTTGGCTTTCTCCATCCCCACCCTCACTTCGTTGTGATGCATGTCATAGTTTGGATTGCTACACCCGTAGCGTAAGGCCGTTTGCACATTCACGCATAGCTCATGCACATATGTGCAAATGCCCCATTTGCGCACCGTAACGCGGGTAACAGACACACTTCTGGGACTTTGCGTGATCGAGCGCCTCGGCCTGGGCCTACTCGGATAAGATTCGGTTCAATGCTCTTGCACGTACGTGCAGATAGGACGAACCCATGGAAACTCCCACTTCGGACTCCGCTACCTCCGATCCGGCGGACCCGCGCATCGCCGACGCAGTTCAGGCCGCACGCCTCTACTACTTCCAGGACCAGACCATGGCTGCCATCGGCCGCGACATGGGGGTGTCCCGATCCACCGTCTCCCGATTGATCACCTACGCGCGCACCTCGGGTCTCGTCGAGATCAAGATCAGCACCCCGCACGGCCAGGCTCCTCGCATCGAACGCGAGTTCTCGGAACGGTACGGAGTGCGCGCCCACGTGGTGACCGTGCCGGAACTGGTGGGAGATCTCGAGCGACTCGAAAAGGTCGCAACCTTTGCCGGACGCCTGCTGGCGTCGTTCTTCGACAGCGACATGGTGATGGGGATCGCCTGGGGAACCACACTCAGTGAAGTCAGCAAGCACCTTGCCCCCAAACGCACGTACAACTCGTACGTCGTGCAACTCAACGGCGCCGCGAATACTCGCACCACCGGGATCTCTTACGCCAGCGACATCATCAGAACCATCGCCGACGCCTACGGTGCTCTGCCACAAGGATTTCCGGTGCCTGCCTTCTTCGACTACCCGGAAACCCGGGAGCAACTGTGGCGCGAACGAAGCATCAAACGCGTCTTGGACATGCAGAAGCGAATGGACCTGGCAGTCTTCAGCATCGGCGTACCGGGCGGCAACGTACCGAGTCACGTCTACACCGCCGGATACCTCGAACCCGATGAAGCAGAAGCACTTCGACGCGACGGAGTGGTCGGCGATATCGCAACCGTCTTCTTCCGGTCGGACGGGAGCTACCGCGGAATCGAACTCAACGAGCGCGCGAGCGGCCCGCGACTGGACCTTTTCGAGAAGGTCGCCAGGCGCGTGTGCATCGTCGCCGGAACAGCAAAACTGCCGGCCCTGGAGGGAGCACTACGGGGCGGGCTGATCACCGATCTGATCATCGACGACGTCAGCGCCACCGCGCTGGTGTCCTGACCGCTGCACCAGCTTCTCGATTCCGTCGAGAAGTAAGCCGAGCGAGAAACTGAAATCGAAGGCATCGTCGCCGCCGGCCTCACCCTCCGGGCTGCCGTCCTCGAAGCCGCCTTCCTCGATTGCGGCACTCAGGTAGGGGAATCCCTCCCGATTGATGACACGAGCAATGAGAGCGCCGTATGCGACGTCGTCGTCTGCCGACTGCGCTGAACGAGACGCCAGGTCAGCCGAGAATCGAGCGCGGCCGATGACGAACAACGACACGTTGGTCACCACCTGGAACTTCGACGCGGCGCTCAGGGCGACCCCGTCGAGGGCGCTCAGACCCGCGTCGAGCCACGCCATGTTGTTGGGCCCGGTCGGTGGAGCCGTGATGGGCAGCTTGAGCCACCACGGTCGACTCAGCATCGTGGCATACTCCTGATTCGCCCACGCCTCGAGCTTGACGCGCCAGGTCACGCCGTCGGGAATCACCGGCGGCGGCCCGATCACCCGATCCGAAATCAGTTCGATCAGTTCGTCTTTGCTTGCCACGTAGCGGTAGAGCGACATGGTCGTGAACCCGAGCGCTTTGGCCACGCGGCCCATCGACAGAGCGGTGACGCCTTCTGCGTCGGCCAATTCGATCGCGGTGTCGAGAATTTGCTCGAGACTGAGCCCCTTCTTCGGACCCCGCGTTCCCGGCTGGTCCAGTCCCCAGGCCAGTTCAACTGCTCTCGGTAGCGCTCCGCGATCCATAAGCTCCCACTCTTCACTCTTGCCATCATCCTAGAACTGTGTACGCTATAAACACGAGTTTATGACATACACAGTTCTTTTGTTGGAGGTCTCGATGTCAGGAACGATCCCCGCAATCTCGGTCCGCGGACTCCGTAAGCACTACGGCGATCAACAGGTACTGGCTGGACTCGACCTGGCGGTCCCGGCCGGATCGGTGTACGCCCTCCTCGGCGCAAACGGCGCCGGAAAGACCACGGCCGTAAGAATTCTCACCACCCTCATCCCCTTCGACGGAGGCGAGGTCATGGTCGCGGGGCATTCACTGCCCGGAGATCCACAGAACATTCGGCGGCGCATCAGCGTGACCGGGCAGTACGCAGCCGTCGACACCTTGCTGACCGGATTCGAGAACCTCACCCTACTGGGCGAACTGAATCACCTGGGCCGGAAGAACTCCCGTCTCCGTGCCGAGGAATTGCTCGACCAGTTCGTTTTGACGGACTTCGGCGACAAACGCGCCGGCAACTACTCGGGCGGCATGCTCAGACGACTCGACATCGCAATGAGCCTCGTCGCCCGACCGGACGTCGTCTTTCTCGACGAACCCACCACCGGCCTGGACCCGCGAAGCCGCCACGACATGTGGTCGATCGTTCGAGGACTCACAGCGTCAGGCGTCACCATCTTCCTCACCACCCAATACCTCGACGAGGCAGACGAATTGGCCGATACGGTCGGCGTGCTGAGCGGCGGCCGCATCGTCGCCGAGGGAACACCGGACGAACTCAAACGCCTTGTTCCCGGCGGCCACGTCGCACTGCAATTCGAGAACCTGGCCCAACTCGAACTCGCCGCGGCATCACTGCCGCAGGCGCATTCGAATGCCGAGACCTTGACCCTGCACATCCCTTCCGACGGGGCAGTTCCGTCGATCAAAGCGATCCTCGACTCGATCGACGATCCGTCGATCACCGTCGAGAAGTTCTCCGTTCACACTCCGGATCTGGACGACGTGTTCTTCGCGCTCACCGGATCAGGCCAGCCCGAGATTGCGAGCGTTCGATGACCTCCACCATTGCAATCGATTCCGCGGTGATGCTCCGCCGGAATCTCAAACACGTTCTGCGCAGTCCGGATTCGATGATCACCGCGATAGCCCTTCCGGTCATGCTCATGCTGCTGTTCGTCTACGTCTTCGGCGGCGCCATCAACACCGGTAGCGAGTACATCGACTACGTAGTGCCCGGAATCATCCTTCTGTGCGCCGGTTTCGGCGCCTCGACCACCGCGGTCAGCGTCTCGAGCGACATGAAGGACGGGATCATCGACCGTTTCCGGACCTTGGCGATCTCTCCGTCGTCGGTCCTGACCGGTCATGTACTGGCCAGCGTCGTCCGCAACGTCCTGACTACGGCGATCGTGGTCGTGGTTGCGCTGATCATGGGATTTCGCCCGACCAGCGATCCGTTGCGCTGGCTCGGCGTCGCCGCTGCGATCGTCGCCTTCGTCTTTGCCATGTCGTACCTCTCGACAGCTTTGGGACTCTTGGCCCAGAACCCGGAGGCTGCAAGCGGATTCACCTTCGCCATCATGTTCCTGCCCTACGTCAGCACTGCTTTCGTACCGGCTGAGACCATGCCGTCCTGGCTGCAGGGGTTTGCCCGGCACCAACCGGTGACTCCGATCATCGAGACTGTGCGCGGACTCCTGATGGGCACGCCGATCGGGAACAGCGCGGCCATCGCCCTCGCGTGGTGCCTGGGCATCGCCGCCGTGGGATTCGTGTGGTCGAACTGGCTCTACCGACGAAAGACCGCGAGCTGACCACACAAGAAAGCCCCACACCTGACGGTGCGGGGCTGCTTGTGCTGTGCGCCTTTATTAGCCGCGGGGGGTTAATAAAGGCGCACAGTGGATTACTTGGCGTCCAGCAGATCGATCACGAAGACCAAGGTCTTGCCGGAAAGCTGGTGCCCTGCACCGGCGGGGCCGTATGCCAGCTCCGGCGGAATGGTGAGCTGACGGCGTCCGCCGACCTTCATGCCCGGGATGCCGTCCTGCCAGCCCTTGATCAGGCCACGAAGCGGGAACTGAATGGACTCGCCACGGCTCCAGGAAGAGTCGAACTCTTCGCCGGACTCGAACTCGACACCGACGTAGTGAACGTCGACGGTGCCACCGGGAACGGCTTCGGCGCCTTCTCCGACAACCAGATCCTTGATGACCAGATCGGTCGGCGCGGGGCCTTCCTGGAACTCGATTACGGGCTTGCTACTCATGGGTCCTCCTCGTTGAGGCGAAATGTTGGGTACAGAAGACTAGCGGGTGGTGATATCGCTAGGTCACGCGTCAGCGGGACGTGATGTCTCTGTAGTCACGCTCGGTGTAGCCGGTGTAGATCTGGCGCGGGCGGCCGATCTTCGTAGCCGGATCCTCGTGCATTTCACGCCAGTGCGCAATCCAGCCGGGCAGACGGCCCATGGCGAACAGCACCGTGAACATGCGCGGCGGGAAGCCC
This sequence comes from Rhodococcus sp. SB1D, assembly GCF_048573875.1. NCBI lineage: Bacteria > Bacillati > Actinomycetota > Actinomycetes > Mycobacteriales > Nocardiaceae > Rhodococcus > Rhodococcus sp. SB1D. Next base: position 106,203 of record NZ_JBMAIQ010000007.1, on the reverse strand, counting down.
ATCGCGCGGTAGATGAGGCCGGTGTAGAAGTCGACGTTCGGGTAGAGCTTGCGCTCGATGAAGTAGTCGTCCGTGAGGGCGGCCTCTTCGAGTTGCATTGCGATGTTGAGCAGTTCATCGTCGCCGCCGAGCTTGGCGAGGATGGTGTGCGCGGTTTCGCGGACCAGCGCAGCGCGCGGATCGTAGTTGCGGTAGACGCGGTGCCCGAAGCCCATGAGCTTCACGCCGTCTTCCTTGTTCTTGACCTTGCGGACGAACTCGGCTGCGGTGCTGCCGCTGGCCTTGATCTCGTCGAGCATCTCGAGCACTGCCTGGTTGGCGCCGCCGTGCAGCGGGCCCCACAGCGCGTTGATGCCGGCCGAGACGGAGGTGAACAGGTTGGCGTCCGACGAGCCGACCATACGCACGGTCGACGTGGAGCAGTTCTGCTCGTGGTCGGCGTGCAGGATCAGCAGCATGTCGAGTGCCTTGGCGACCTCGGGATCACCCTGGTACGGCTCGGCGGGGAAGCCGAACGTCATACGCATGAAGTTCTCGACCAGGTTCAACGAGTTGTCCGGGTACAGGAACGGCTGTCCGACGGACTTCTTGTACGCGTACGCAGCGATGGTCGGCAGCTTCGCGAGAAGACGGATGGTGGACAGTTCCACCTGCTCCGGATCCTCGGGATCGAGCGAATCCTGGTAGTACGCCGACAATGCGTTCACTGCGGACGAGAGAACCGGCATCGGGTGAGCGTTGCGCGGGAATCCGTCGAAGAACCGCTTGAGGTCCTCGTGAAGCAGGGTGTGTCGACGGATGCGGTCCGTGAAGGACTCGAGCTGGGCGTCGGTCGGCAGTTCGCCGTAGATCAGCAGGTAGCTGACCTCGATGAACGTCGACTTACCTGCCAACTGCTCGATGGGATATCCGCGGTAACGCAGGATTCCCTTCTCACCGTCGATGTAGGTGATTGCAGAACTGGTGGATGCAGTGTTCACAAAACCGGGGTCAAGGGTGGTGTACCCCGTTGTGGCCAGCAGCTTTCCCAGCTCGATGCCGTCATTGCCCTCTGTTGCCCTGGCAATGGACATCGTGTACTCACCACCGGGGTAAGTAAGCGTGGGCTTTGTGTCATTGTCAGCGGGCACGAAGGATCCCTCTCAAGCTCGAACCAACGAGTAACTACATGCGATCAACTAGAAACTAGTCGCACGGGAGAGATCGTGCCGAAGGAGGGTCGCTCCACGGCTATTTTTCGGGTACTCACGAACCCGACATACCCACCGAAACTGAAACATGTTCCAGTCTGGGCTTTCCCACTCGCGTGACCGGTACTCCAGTCTACGGAATCGCGCATTTACCCACGCTGATCTGCAAATCTCGGCTGCAATTCGCAAATGGGAGCAACGTCGGACCTTCCGGACCACTGACACGGGGTACCGAAAACCGATTGTTATCGGCTGATGCCTACTTGGTGTTACACGATCCCACGTTATGAGAGCCGGATCACAGCGCCTTGATGCCCCAGCTACCCGTCCACGTCTGACCCGGATGAAGCACCAGGAGATCGATGCCCGAGTTGAAGGCGTCAGGCGGGCAGGTCATCGGCTCCAAAGCCAATGCGCGGCCGCGATCGGGATACCCCTTGTCGTTGGCGGGATCTGCGATGAAGGCCTGAATCCACGGGAACTCGCGGTTGGTCCACAGGGCAGTGCCGGTTCCATCCGGAGCCAGCAGCTCGTGTTGCGTGCGACCACTGCCGTCGACGACGTCCAATGCGCTGTACGGAGTGTCCAACTGCACCCCGGCAAGCAGTCTCGGTGTCCGGAAGTCGTAGTCCGTACCGGCGACTGCCTGCGAATACGCGTTCGGCAGCATCCTCGCCGGATCGATCGGCAACCGTGTGCCTGCTGCCAGATGCAGAGCACATTCGTCGAGCGGAAAGTCGCCGGCGCGAATGAAGGTGTGCATTCCGAGCCCGAACGGCGACGAGGTCGCACCCTTGTTCGTGGCCGTGTGCGTGACGGTCAGTCCGTCGGCACCGACCTCGTAGGCGACCGTCAGCTGCAACGGATAGGGCCAACCCTTGTGAAGTCCCACGTCGACCGACAGTTCGACGCGCTCGTACGTGTGGTCCACGAGGCTCCAATTGCGACGCCGGACGAACCCGTGGCTCGCGTTCCCCAGCGCAGGTTCGGTGATCTCGAGTTGATGCTCGATCCCGTCGAACATGAAGTGCCCGTCGCGAATTCGGTTGGGCCACGGCGCGAGAACCAATCCGGCCGACAGCGGTGGCTTCGATCCGAGTGCCCAGGTCTCGGTCAGCGCGCGCTGACCGTTCGGTCCTTCGTGATCGAGTAGCCGCAACCCGGCACCGGCCGCGGCGATCTCGGCTCGATAGCCTCCACCACGGATCTCGAACCCTCCCCTACCCGTGCTGTGCGGCGCAGTCATACGTACCAGTTTCCACCACGAGCGACCGGTTAACCAGGACGTCAGACGGCGCGTCCCACCTTGTAGCGAACGAATGCCGGAAATGCGAGGGCAGAAAGGACAACACCGACAATCACCAGGAAGCCGCCGCCCGCTGCCGCGACACCGGTCCCGAACAGGAAGGCTGCACCGCCGTGCAGCACGTCACCGATACGCGGACCACCTGCCACGACCACGATGAACACGCCCTGCAGTCGTCCGCGCATGTCGTCGGTTGCCACTTGCTGGAGCATCGTGCTGCGGAAAGCCGCCGAGACCATGTCGACGGCTCCGCCGAATGCCAGGAATGCGACCGCCACCCAGAGCAGAATCACACTGGAACCGGGACTCGCGAAGTACACGGCAACGCCGAAGCCGACCATGGACAGCCCCCACAGCGCGATGCAGACCAGAACGGCTCGCCCCTGGTACTGAACCCGTGGCAACCAACCCGAGAAGACTCCGCCCAGAACGGCTCCCACCGACATCGCCGCGAACAGCAGTCCCAGCGCAAAACCGCCGCTGGCGGGGTCACCGAAGGATTCGTGAGCGATCTCCGGGAACAGTGCTCGCGACATCCCGAACACCATCGCGATGATGTCCACCACGAACGACGCGAGCAGAACCTTCTGCGTCGCGAGATACGTGAAACCGCCGAGGACCTCGCTCAATCCGGCTCGCCGAGACGTTCCGGTCGGCGGAATCGCCGGGAGCTTCCATACCGCCCACAGTGTGGCGAGAAGAAAGATCGAGTCGAGCAGGTACAGCAGTTGCAGACCGGCCGACGGTATGAGGACACCCGCCAGTAGCGGGCCGGCTATCGCACCGAACTGCACGACAGTCATGTTCAGCGAGTTCGCGGCCGGTAACTGCCTGCCCGGAATCAACCGAGGGATGATCGCCGCTCGCGTCGGCTGGTTCACCGCGAAGAACGCCTGTTGAACCGAGAACAATCCGAGCACCAACCACACGTTGTTCACGTTCAGGGCAGCCTGGATCCAGAACAGCACCGACGTGACGCCGAGTCCGATCGAGGTGATCATCAACAGCCGTCGTCGATCCATGACGTCGGCCAGTGCGCCGCCCCACAGACCGAAAACGACCAGCGGGACCAAACCGAAGATTCCCGTCAGACCGACGTAGGCCGAGCTTCGGGTGATCTCGTACACCTGTTGCGGTACGGCGACCACGCTGAGCTGAGCGCCGATGACGGTGACGATGCCGGCCGTCCACAGCCGTCGATAGTCGCGATTCTCGAGCGGAGTCGTGTCCGCGAGTAGCCGGCTCACGGCTGGAGACGGACGGCGGACCACTGTCCGTCGACCAGGCTCGTGCGAACTCGATTGTGCATGCGGTTCGCGCGTCCTTGCCAGAACTCGACAGACTCGGGCCGAATCAGAATCCCGCCCCAGTTCGGTGGCACCGGAATCTCACCGTCCACGCCGAATCGAGCAGCGACCTCACGCAGTTGCTCGTCGAGATCGGCACGCGAGTCGATCGGACGAGACTGCGACGACGCCCACGCGCCGAGCTGTGAACCTCGAGGCCTGGTTCGCCAATACTCCTGCGTCAGTTGAGCACTCACCCGCTCGGTGGTGCCGCGGACGATCACCTGCCTGGCAAGGGTCAGCCACGTGAAGTTCGCCGACGCGTACGGGTGGGCGTCGAGGTGACGAGCCTTGTCGGATCCGTAGTTGGTGAAGAAGAGGACGCCGTCCTCGCTGAGCCCTTTGCAGAGCACGGTGCGCGACGCCGGACGGCCACCGTCGTCCACCGTCGACAGAGTCATGGCGTTGGGCTCCGGCGCGTCAGCTTCGACGGCGTCCACGAGCCATTGACGCATGAGGGGCAGCCAACCGGTTTCGACAACCGAAGTATCCAATTCCGCACTCATGCGGTCCTCGACGGACTCCGATTCGCTGCCTGCTTGCGGATAGCCCACACGCATGGCCGCGAGTTCGTTGTCCACCGCCTGCGGGTCCTGACGTTCATTCGACACAGCCGAGAACGCTACTCCCGGGTACTCACTGGCCAACGGCTACGCGGCACGCGCTAAAGTTTGCCGTGGCTAGACCCGACCCGGACCGCGAGCCGCACCAGCGACAGCGCCGAATCGGGACGAGACGATTGCGCAGTACAAAACACGGTGCGTGCTCATCCCTGCGAGCACCGAGGCGCAGTCACTGAAGCTGAGGCAGTGCGACTGTAGACCTGGCGCACTCGAACGAGGAGAGTCCACGAGAATGGCAGCGAGCGCAGCAATACCGGACGATTTTGTGAGCGGACTCGAAGGCGTCGTCGCCTTCACCAGCGATATCGCAGAACCTGACAAGGACGGCGGCGCACTGCGCTACCGCGGAGTCGACATCGAAGACCTGGTCGGCCAGAGGGTCACCTTCGGCAACGTATGGGCCCTTCTCGTCGACGGCCGCTTCGGCCCCGGCCTCCCGCCGGCCGAGCCGTTCCCCCTCCCCATTCACACCGGCGACGTCCGTGTCGACGTTCAGGCCGGACTGGCGATGCTGGCTCCCATCTGGGGCTACCAGCCGCTCCTCGACATCGATGACGAGACCGCCCGCGACCAGCTCGCCCGCGCATCCGTCATGGCGCTGTCGTACGTCGCGCAGTCCGCTCGCGGCATCTACCAGCCGGCAGTCCCGCAGAGCCGCATCGACGAGGCCAAGACCGTCACCGAACGCTTCATGGTTCGCTGGAAGGGTGAGCCCGATCCGGCACACGTCGAGGCAATCGACGCGTACTGGGTCTCGGCAGCCGAGCACGGCATGAACGCCTCCACCTTCACGGCCCGCGTCATCGCCTCCACGGGCGCCGACGTCGCGGCTTCGCTTTCCGGCGCCATCGGCGCGATGTCCGGCCCGCTGCACGGCGGCGCACCGGCCCGCGTTCTTCCGATGATCGAAGAGACCGAGAAGACCGGCGACGCCCGCGCACTGGTCAAGGGAATCCTCGACCGCAAGGAAAAGCTCATGGGCTTCGGACACCGCGTCTACCGCGCCGAAGATCCCCGTGCACGCGTGCTCCGCGCCACGGCCAAGCGCCTCAACGCTCCCCGCTACGAGGCTGCCGCAGCTCTCGAGCAGGCTGCACTGGCAGAACTGCGTGAGCGTCGTCCCGATCGCGCGATCGAGACCAACGTCGAGTTCTGGGCCGCCGTCATCCTCGACTTCGCCGAGGTTCCCGCGCACATGATGCCTGCCATGTTCACCTGTGGCCGCACCGCCGGCTGGTGTGCACACATCCTCGAGCAGAAGCGTCTCGGTAAGCTGGTACGCCCGGCCGCCATCTACACCGGCCCGGCGCCCCGTACTCCGGAGTCGGTCGAGGGCTGGGACCAGATCAGCCACGCGTAGTACCCCGCTCGAATTCGCCAATCACGGTAGTACAGAACACAAGTGAAGGAACAGAAAGAAGCGATGACCTCCACACCGATCATCCCCGCCGACCTCAAGCCCGCCGACGGACGCTTCGGCTGCGGTCCTTCCAAGGTTCGCCCCGAGCAGCTGCAGTCCCTGGTCGAGGTGGGCGCTTCGGTGTTCGGCACCAGCCATCGCCAGAAGCCGGTCAAGAACGTTGTGGCCAGCATTCGTTCCGGCCTCGCCGATCTGTTCTCACTGCCCGAGGGCTACGAGGTCGTCCTCGGCAACGGCGGAACCACTGCGTTCTGGGATGCGGCCGCATTCGGCCTCATCCGCGAGAAGTCGCTGCACCTGACCAACGGCGAATTCAGCTCCAAGTTCGCTTCGGTCGCCAAGGCCAACCCGTTCATCGGTGACCCGATCGTCGTTTCCGCCGATCCGGGCAGCGCACCGGTGCCGGTCTCCGACCCGTCCGTCGATCTCATCGGCTGGGCGCACAACGAGACCTCCACCGGTGTGTCGATCCCCGTCTCGCGTCCCGCGGGTTCGGAGAACGCACTGATCGCCATCGACGCCACCTCGGGCGCCGGCGGACTTCCGGTCAATGTCGCCGATTCCGACGTCTACTACTTCGCTCCGCAGAAGTGCTTCGCTGCAGACGGCGGACTGTGGATCGCGCTGATGAGCCCGGCCGCCCTCGAACGCGTCGCGGAGATCAAGGATTCGGGACGCTGGACGCCTGACTTCCTCTCGCTGCCCATCGCCGTGGACAACAGCTCCAAGGATCAGACGTACAACACCCCGGCCCTGGCCACCCTCTTGCTCTTCGCCAACCAGATCGAGTGGATGAACAGCAACGGCGGCCTCGACTGGACTACCGCTCGCACCGCGGATTCGTCCTCGCGCCTGTACAACTGGGCCGAGGCCAGTGAGTTCGCAACGCCGTTCGTCGCTGATCCGGCACACCGCTCGCAGGTTGTCGGCACCATCGACTTCAACGACGACGTCGACGCTGCCGAGGTGGCAAAGATCCTGCGCGCCAACGGAATCGTCGATACCGAGCCGTACCGCAAGCTCGGCCGCAACCAGCTGCGCGTCGGCATGTTCCCGGCCATCGACCCCGATGACGTCACCGCTCTCACCAAGAGCATCGACTGGGTCGTTTCTCAGCTCGGCTGATTTTCACATTTGCTTCACCGCTCGGCCCCCGGCATGACGTCGGGGGCCGAGCGTCGTTTGCGCCAGGCCTTGTGAGCTACCACACCGGTGGGCGGATCCGAGGTCATCTCGCCCTGCGTGTCCTGCCGAGTCCATGGTCACGAATGAATTACAGTTGAGCGCGGCGCAAAGTCGCGAGCCGGCGCGATAAGGAGGTCAATGTGCGAGAGCTTCGAGTGATCGGACTTGAACCCGATGGATCGCATGTGGTGTGCGCAGATGCTGAAACCGGCCAGAAATTCCGGCTTCCCGCCGATGACAAACTTCGTGCAGCTTCCCGCGGAGACGTGGCTCGACTCGGCCAGATTGAGATCGAAATGGAAAGCCAACTCCGTCCCCGCGAAATTCAGGCGCGCATTCGTTCCGGTGCTTCCGTAGAGCAGGTCGCCGAAGAAGCGAAGATCCCCATCAGCAAGGTCGAGCGCTTTGCGTACCCCGTTCTGCTCGAGCGCTCCCGCGCCGCGGAAATGGCGCAGGGCGGACACCCGGTGCGCGACAACGGTCCGACAGTTCCCACCCTCTCCGAAATCGTGACCCACGCATTCCGCGCCCGCGGCCACAGTATCGACGAGGCCACCTGGGATGCCTGGCGCGACGAGGACAATCAGTGGGTCGCGCAGTTGCAGTGGCAGGCCGGCCGCACCACCAACGCCGCGCACTGGCGCTACCAGCCCGACGCGCACGGCGGAACGATCGTCGCACTCGACGACGCGGCATTCGACTTGATCGATCCCGACTTCGGTCGCCCGCTCCGCGGCCTGGTACCGGTGGTCTCGAACGAACCGGAACAGCTCGAACTGTCCCGATTCGACGTCGAACCGGTGGCGGAGATCGAGCCCGAGCCCGCAGCAGTTTCCGAGCGGACAGCAGTTTCCGAGCGCACAGTAGTCCCCGAGCGGACGGTGGTGGCGGAACGGATCGTGGCGCCCGAACCGATTGCTGTCGAGCCGGAAACCGACGTCACCGAAGAGGTTCCCGAACCCGCACCGGATGTGACCCCGAAAACCGCTCCGCAGCAGACGCAGACCAAGGACAAGCGCGGACGGCCTGCTCTTCCCTCGTGGGACGACGTACTCCTCGGGGTCCGCAGCAGCGGTCGCTGACCCGAAGGAAAGTATTCTTCTTTCGAGCGAGGCTGAGGAGAGAGGGCTGCCGGTGGCTGCACGGGTATCGACGATCTGGTTTCTGGGCGGCGCAGACGCTCGCACCGAATTGAGCAGGTACCCACAGCCGGATCAGACCGAGGCCCTGAAAATCGCCATGTCGCTGTACCCGGACAAGGAGTTCGAGTCGCTCGGGCCTCAGCCGCTGTCGATGGCCGCGACGGTGAGCCCCGGCTACGTCTTCGTCGGCGCGTACGGTCGAGTGAGTGTCGTCTGCAGCTCCGAACTCAGCACCTTCGTCCCCTCGAAACTGCCTGATTCCTGGAACCTTTCGGCAGAGGGTGGCTCGACGCTGTTGATCAGCTCCGTCCCCGAAACCGCGCAGGGTTCGTTTGCACTGTGGGAGGACGGCGAGCTACGACGCTCGTTCAGTGCCATCCCGATCGACATCGTCGAAAATCTGGGGATCCCACAGACCTGGGAACTGGAATTCTGGGCCGGCAACCATCCCCTGCGTTACCCGCCCGGGATCCTGCCTGATCCGCAGTCACTTCCGTTCCACCCGCAACAGTTCGCGGAGTCCGCCAACCTCGAGTGGCTGGGATTTCGATACACCGGCGCGCCGCGAGAACACGAACTCGACACAACGCAGATTCTCCTGTGGGGCTTCAAGATTCACCGACCCGGCGAGGCACCCAAACCTGCACCCCCAGCCCCCGCGCCGATGCCCGAGCAGGCGCCGACAGAGGTACCCATGCCCGAAAACATGCCGCCGATCCACGACGCACCGGTGGCCAAGCCGCGCGGCCGCCTCGCTCGGTACTTCGGCTTCAAGTAGCGCCGAGCAGCCTCACAGGTTCACGCGGCTATCGCTGCGATCCACCCGAGCGGTACGCCGGCTACCGCGCCGTAGACCACCCATCGCCAGACGGGGACGGCTCGCCAGCGCCAGACGGTCGGCGCAAGTCCGCCTACCGCAATGACATTGACGACAACCGCCAGGAGCACGTTCACGTTGCCCAGCGCGACACAGAACGCCGCGACGGCACTGGTCGAGAGCATGGCTGCGAACACCGACACCGCGATTCCGGTGAACCAGGGCGTGCGGTCCTGAGTCACCGGCCGGTCCTGACACGTTCGTAGAAGGCCATCGCCGCTGCGGTCGCGACGTTGAGCGAGTCGGTGCCGGGCGCCATGGGTATCTTGGCACGAATATCGGTGGCCCGCATCGCATGTTCGGTCAAACCTGGCCCCTCGGCGCCCAGCAGTAGCGCTACCTTCTCCCCGGTCATCGCTTCGGCCAAAGTGACCGCTTCCGGATTCGGAGTCAAGGAAATGAGCTGAAAACCGTTGCCACGCAGCTCATCCAAGTCGTGTGGCCACTTTGCCACATGCGCGAAGGGCACTCGCAGCACGTGCCCCATCGACACACGGACCGACCGCCGGTACAGCGGGTCGGCACAACCCTTCCCGAACAGAACTGCATCGACACCGAGCCCCGCCGCGTTGCGGAACATCGAGCCGAGATTCTCGTGATCGTTGACGCCTTCGAGGACCACGACGGTCTTCGCGTCCTTCAACACGTCCGAGACCGCGAGCGGTGCCGGGCGTGCTGCTGCAGCGAGGACGCCGCGGTTGAGGTGAAATCCGACGACCTCGGCCATCACTTCGGCGCTCGTACGGTAGAACGGCACGTCCACACCGTCGAGATCGTCAGCGAGCTCCAGGAGCCGTCGTTCGACGCCGAGGAGACTGATCGGCTCGAACCGCGAAGTCAGCAGTCGCTGAGTGACGAACACTCCCTCGGCGATGACCAGTCCCTTGCCCTCCGGGAGGTCGGGGCGCCGATCCGAAGAGTTGAGATCGCGAAAGTCATCCAGCCGGGGGTCGGCGGGATCTGAGATGTCGATGACGTGAACCACGGGTCTATCGTGCCGTACGCACCGCGAGCCCCCACCACTACTCCCGACCTAACGCAACAGCGTGACAAAATGCGCGTCGAGCACCTGGCTGATCACCTCTGGATTGGTTCGCTCGGGATTGTCGACGCCGTGCGACGCGAGCCCGTCGGCGAGCGCATGCAATCTCATCGCCTCGATGTCGACCGAGGCACCCGGCCGTAGAAAACCCGCTCGATGCGCCGCTTCCACGAACGAACGAAAGTGCTCGAACAAGGTCCGGTCTGTCTCGTCACGCACCGCCGTCAACGCCGAATCGGTCTGGGCGGCAGCAGCAAAGGCCTCCCAAACCTGCATTTCTTCACGCCGATCTTGGTCGAGGGGAACGAACTGATCGGTGAACTGACGAATCGCGCGGCGGATGTCGGGATCGAAGTCGATGCCGGCAATCCTTTCCTCCACCCGGACGGTCACGAGCGTCATCGCGAACAGCAAGAGTTCGGACTGCGTCGCGAAGAAGTGCCGTAGCGACCCCGTCGACATCTTCGCCTCGTCCGCGACCGCCCGGACGCTGGCGCTCGCCACACCGTCTCGACGGATCACACGCCACACGGCCTCGGCGATCTCTTCACGCCGCTCATCCGGACTGCTACGTTTCACCACTTCACAAAACTAACACAGCTGTGCTAGTTTTCAATCACTAACACAGTCGTACTAGAAATGAGCTGATGTCATGATCGTCCACTTGATCATCGCGTGCGAAATCATGTTCTGGGTGTTCATCGCCGCAGGTCTCGCGGCCCGCTATCTACTGCGCCGCAAAACGCTGGGCGCCGCACTGCTCATCTGCGCGCCCCTGGTGGATGTCGTACTGCTCGTCGCCACAGCCCTCGATCTTCGTGGCGGTGGCGAGGCGAACTTCACCCATGGGCTTGCCGCGGCCTACATCGGATTCTCCGTCGCGTTCGGACACAGCCTCATCTCCTGGGCCGACGCCAGGTTCGCCTACCGATTCGCCGGCGGCCCGGCTCCCGTCGCACCACCCAAGTACGGGAGTGCGCGAGCACTGCGCGAATGGCGCGAGTTCGGCAAAGCCGCGATCGCCTGGGCCGTCGCGTGCGGACTTCTCGGCGCGGCCATCTTCCTCGTCGACGACCCCACCCGCACTGGAGCCCTCGACGGATGGATCAGCAAGCTGACAGTGGTACTCGCAATCTGGGGAGCAATCGCCCTGAGCTACACGGTGTTTCCCAAGCGTGAGAAGGTCACGGCGCGCGGCTAGCCTCGACTGCCTGTTCGGTCGCGTCGCATACGATCACCGGACGCAGGACGAAAACCGGCAGCCTGCCACCGTCTTCCGGTCGCGCAAGACGAAGTTTCAGCCCTTCGCTGCGTAGCAGGTACACCCCGGCCACAGTTCCCGAGACGAGCGAGATCACTCCGCCCACGATCAAGGGCGCACGTGGGTCCACGGAGTCGGCGAGCCAACCCAGCAACGGGCTTCCCAGCGGTGTGCCACCGAGGAAACTGAGCATGTAGATACCCATCACCCGCCCGCGCATCTCGGAAGGCACCGACATCTGCAGGATGTTCATCGCGGACGTCGTGAACGTCAACGTCAGTGCGCCCGTGGGGATCAACATCAGCGCCACCAACGCGTAGGTGGGCATCAATCCCACCGCGACCTCGAACACACCGAAAGCCACGGCGGCACCGAGGAACGTCCGCAACCGCGGCGCTTCCTTCCGTCTTGCGGCGTACGCAGCGCCGGCAAGGGTGCCCACGGCGAGCGTCGTGGACAGCAATCCGTAACCGTCGGCCTCGAGGCCGAACGTGTTGCGCGCCATCACCGCCAGGCTGATCGCGAAGTTCAGGCCGAAGGTCGAGACCATGAAGACCGACACCATTATCACGCGAAGGTCCTTGCGGCCCCATACATATCGGAACCCGTCGCGCACCTGCCCCTTGGTGCGCGGGGCCGGTTCCGACGGGATCAACTCCTTCTTGTTCATCAGGTAGAGCGCGATGAGCACCCCACCGAATGTCGCGACGTTGAGCAGGAACACCCACCCTGTTCCGATCAGGTTGATCAGCACACCCGAGATGGCCGGACCGACGATGCGGGCCGTGTTGAACGTCATGGAGTTGAGCGCGATGGCGTTGGACAGGTGTTCCTTGCCCACCATTTCGATGGTGAACGATTGACGCACGGGTGCGTCGAGCGCCGAGACACAGCCGAGGGCAAAGGCAATCAGGAAGACATGCCACAACGCGACGAGCCCACCGACGTCCAGCAGACCCAACACCAGCGCGCATACCGCACTCGCCCACTGCGTGAAGATCAGGATCCGACGCTTGTCGTACCGATCGGCAAGCACCCCACCCCACACCGACAAGAACAGCGTCGGGCCGAACTGCAAGGCCATGACGATGCCCACCGCCAGCGCATTGCCGTCCGAGAGCGTCAGTACCAGCCAGTCCTGGGCGATGCGTTGCATCCACGTGCCGACCAGAGAAACGATCTGTCCGGAAGCCCAAAGGCGGTAGTTGCGGTTGTGGAGCGCGGCAAACATGCCGGAATCGGGGTCTCGGGGCACCCCACTATCTTGCCCCTCGAGTAATTCGTTTGGGCAACGACCTCTAGGTAGCGGAGCTACGCGACCTCTAACTCACGGAGCTACTCCGTCTTGTTGACCATCTCGGTGATGATCTCGACGGCACCGCGCAGCGTCGCGAGTTCTTCGCCACCCAGCCCGGCCAGCTGCTCGTTCATCCACGCCTCACGCGCATGGGTTTCGTCCGCGAGCAACGCCTGCCCGGCGTCGGACAGATTCACGATGATCTGACGACCGTCCGTGGGATGCGGCGAGCGCTCGACCAGACCGAGCTCGGCGAGAGAAGCAACAACGCGCGTCATCGACGGCGGCTGCACTTTCTCACGTGCTGCGAGTACGCCAGGAGTCATCGGGCCGTACTGATCCAGGCTCGCCAAGGCGGACAGTTGCGTCAGCGATACCTGAGCGTCGACTCTGCGGCCGCGCAGATGCCTGGTGAGACGCACTACAGCCAGGGAAAGATCGCTGGCCAGCGCACGAGTTTCGGTGGTCACGCGTCAGACAATACGTCAAGAGCTGGCCGGTAGCTCACGTAATCGAATACCGGTCAACCCTGATTTCACGTAAGGGCGTCGGTAATGGGTCCGACAGTGAAGTAGGCCACAAAAAGTGCCGCCACGATCCAGAGCAACGGGTGGATCTTCTTGATACCACCGCTGGCAGCGTGCAGGACCACCCATGAAATGAAGCCGACGCCGATGCCGTTGGCGATCGAGTAGGTGAACGGCATGACGATCATGGTCAGGAACGCCGGGAGAGCAACCGAGAACTTGGTGAAATCGATGTCTCGGACCTGCCCGATCATCAGCGCACCGACGACGACGAGGGCAGGCGCAGCTGCCTCGATCGGCACGACGGAGTAGAGCGGCGTCAGGAACATCGCGACGAGGAAGAGCAGTCCGGTCACGACGTTTGCCAGGCCCGTGCGGGCGCCTTCGGCAATACCCGACGCGGATTCCACGAACACGGTGTTCGACGACGCCGAAGCGCCACCGCCGACGATCGCGCCCGCGCCTTCGACGACAAGCGCGCGACCGACGTTGGGGAGGTTTCCGTCCTTGTCGGTCAGGCCGGCTTCCTTACCGAGACCCGTCATCGTGCCCATGGCGTCGAAGAAATTCGCGAGCACGAGGGTGAAGACAAGCAGGCTGGCGGCCAGAACACCGATGCGGGTGAATGCGCCGAAGATGCTGACGTCGCCGACCAGGCTCAGATCAGGCATACCACCGAGCATCTCCGGGATCGCGGGGATGCTGAGGTTCCAGCCCTTGGGGTTGGTTCCGAGCGAGGGTCCGACGTCGGCAACTGCCTCGATGATCGCGGCGAGGATCGTCGTGACGACTATGCCGATCAGCAGTCCACCACGAACCTTGCGCACTACCAGAACACCCATGAGCAGCACACCGAAGATGAACACCACGGTCGGCCACGAAGCGATGGAGCCGTTGATTCCGAGTCCGACGGGAACCGTCGTACCGGCGGCATCGGGGATACGGCGGACGAATCCGGCGTCGACCAGTCCGATGAAGGCGATGAACATGCCGATACCGGCCGCGATCGCGGACTTCAATGCCGAGGGAATCGCATTGAACACCGCAGTTCGGAAGCCGGTGAGTGCCAACAGAACGATGATCACACCGTCGATGACCACCAGGCCCATCGCCTCGGGCCAGGTGACCTGAGGTGCGATTGTGACGGCGAGCAGGCTGTTGATGCCGAGACCCGCGGCGATGGCAAACGGATAGTTGGCAACGACACCGAAGACGATGCTCATCAGGCCGGCAACCAGAGCGGTGACCGCAGCCACCTGGTTGACCGGAAGGATGTTGCCGAGAACGTCGGTCTTCGCTGCAGCGTCGTCAGCCGAGAAACTGCCGAGGATCAGGGGGTTGAGGACCACGATGTAGGCCATCGCCACGAAGGTGACGACACCGCCGCGAATCTCGGTCGAGATCGTCGACCCTCGTTCGCTGATCTTGAAATAGGTGTCGAGGATCTTGCCGGGTGCCGCCATGTTTGTTCTTTCCCCATCGCTGTAGGTCGCCGTGTGCCGGCGCACATGAAGCCGGTCGCACTAGGGAGAGTAGGCCACCGGGGTACGGGTAGCGTTAATTTTGTGACGGAGACTCGCAACACAACAGGCCTGATCGGCAAATTGTCCGCACCCGCGCCGGCACTGATCATCGGCACCGCGTTGTGGGTGATCGCCACGATCGTGGTCGCGGTGAGCGGCGATCGTTGGTCGGATGCACTCCCGATCTGTTACGCGGGTATCGGAGTCGGCTTCCTCGGCTTCGCTCTGTTCTCCATTCAACGACGCGCAGCTGTGCGCGGTGACAAGGGCGCACAGCAGGGCGCCGGTCTGGTCGACTGAGCAGGTCGATTCACCCTTTCAGTATGGTAAGCCTACCCTGCACTCCAGTGTCGGTCTTAGCTTGTCAATGCTGAAAGGAACCACGTAGCCGTGAAGATCTCCCACCGAAATCGTTGGAAAAGCCGAGGACGTTGGACGAGACTGACATCCGTTGCTGTGGTCGCCCTGGTCGGCACAGCACTCGTCTCCTGCAGTTCGAACGACGACGCAGCAAGTAGTCCGTCGAGTTCCGGTGGTGGCGCCTTCCCCGTCACGATCGATCACGCTTTCGGCAGCACCACGATCGATTCCGAACCACAACGGATCGTCACCGTCGGTTACAACGACGAGCAGGCTCTGTTGGCTCTGGGCATCAAGCCCGTCGGAATGGTCAACCAGTACCCGGGCGAACCGGACGTCAACCGCACGTGGCCATGGGTCACCGGCCCTTGGGGCGGAACCGAACCGACCGTCGTCGGCAGCAATCCCGAAACCACGATCAGCGTCGAAAAGATCGCTGCGCTCGAGCCCGACCTGATCCTCGCGCTCTACTCGAGCATCGACAAAGACCTGTACAGCACACTTTCCGCGATCGCCCCGACCGTCGCGAAGGATCCGGCCTACGGCGACTACGCAACTCCGTGGCAGATCACGACGAAGACCGCAGCGAAGGCAGTGGGTCGCGAAGCCGACGGCGAGAAGTTGGTCGCCGATATCGACAAGCAGTTCGCCGACGCCAGAAGCGCTCACCCGGAATTTGCAGACCAGACCGCGGTGATCATCAGCGTCGACGCGACCCCGGAGTTCTACGCCTTCTCCTCCGAGGACGCCCGCGGACGGGTTCTCGGCAGTCTCGGATTCAAACCTGCTCCCGCGGTCGAGGCCTTGATGAACGGTGAGTTCTACGCGCCGATCTCCACCGAACGACTGGATCTTCTCGACGTGGACCGTCTCGTTGTCATCGGCAATCCCGATGCCGCACAGGCGGTCCGAAACAACCCTGGCTTCCAGCAACTCGACGTGGTCAAGGACAATCGCGTCGTCTACGTCAACGACGATCAGGCTCCGCAGGTCGGTGCGGCCTTGACCGCAAGCTCGGCACTGAGCTTGCCGTGGGCCACGAGCCAACTACTCGCCGAGCTCACGAAGTAACCAGCGCCCGGCGCTTTCTGATCTGCGCGGTTCCCCAGATCCACACCCCGGCCCACATCATCCCGAACGCCCAACCTGCCAGTACATCGGTCATCCAATGGGCAGCCAGGTAGACGCGGGAGAATCCGACGGCGATCGTGTACAGGCCGAGGCTCGCGAGCATTGCCGTCTTCGCGAGCCTCGGCAAGGCAAGACGAAGGATCACGGCGGCAACCGAAGTCGCCAGGATCGCGCTCATCATCGCGTGGCCCGACGGGAACGAATACGAATCGATTTCGATCAACCGCTCCGGCAGGGGTGGACGGGTTCGCGTGAAGATGCGCTTCAATCCGCTCATCACGAGCAGACCGGTCAACATCGATCCGGCGATCAGCAGAGCTTCGGTACGCAGTCCCCGAACCAGAAGCACGATAGTGAGCAGCGTCGCGATCAGCCACGACGCGAGGGTTCCGCCGCTGTCGGTGATGACGTCGACGACGTCCACGAGCCACGCCGTCCGCTGACTCACTGCGCTGTCGAGTACCCACTGATCAAAAGACATCTGCCCTCACATTCCTTGCGGCAGAGTCCACGTACGCATCACGTGATGAACGCCGTCCGAGTCCACCCACCACGGCACGATCACCGTCGTCTCGACCGCCCCCGTCAGTTCCACCGACAGTTCGTGATGGATCACTACCTCGCCGCCGGGAACCTCACGGCCGAGGGCTGCGAAGCCGAGAACTGCCTGCGGTTCGTTCGCCCACGTCGTCACGACGCCGGTGCTGCTCACTCGTCCGTGAACGGATGCAGACGCCGTCGCGACGTCGAGCAGATCTGCCAGTGCGTCGGCCGTCTCGAAGCTGCCGAGCACGACTCGTTGTGCAGGCAGTGCCGCTCCCAGCCACGGTCGGTCGAGAACAAGGGCGTCGCCGGGATCGACCAGATCGCCGGAAAGGCCTCGCACGAACGGCGGCAAGTGCAGTTCCTCCAGGTCGAGAACCCGTCGCTGCGCTGCCTCCCCCAGTAGCCGGTGCGTCCGCGCGACGACGGCGGAGGCCGGCATCCGTAGTGGGTCGGCAAGCCGATCGAGCAGCAGCTGAGCCAGTTCCGGATCGTCGACGGTATCCGATGCCAGCAATCCGGAGAAGAATCCGGCGTCGGGGTGTTCGGCAGCATCGAGCAATCCCTCGAAGGTGCGATCGCCCGGAGCGCGCAGCAAGCCCAGCACCTCACCGCCGAGTTCGGCATTCGAACGCAACCACCACGCCGTGTATCCACGACGGTCGGTGAGCAGCGCCCGCGTCGCCGGCGACTCGACCAGCAGCGACAACGCCTGCGGCCAGCGGTCTTCGTCCACGAGGTCGAGATCGCGCACGGCTTCGATGTATTCGGGGTCCTCGTCGAGGGTGTCCCACCATGCGTCTTCGGCGTCGAGATCGTGATCGGGGCCGGAAGGCAATTCCTCACGGACCACCGTGAAACCCCACCCGACACCGACTACCCGTAGCGCCTGCTCCCCCACCTGCTGAACAAAATCAGCGTCGACGATGCCGAAGGGAGAATCCTCGACCAGGACGCTTGCAAGGGGAGCTCCCGGAAGCAGAAGTTGGTCGGCGGACCGCAATTCGCCCTCCGAATCAGGAAGCAGCACTTCACCGATCCACGACGGCAGCGCTCCTGGCGCCACGTGGGCCGCCAATCCGAGTACAACCTGCGCCAACTCCGTCGCTACCGAATCATCTTGGTCCGCAGCATCTTCGATCAATGCGCGCAGCGCCGGATCGGACAGCAGGTCGGTGGCACTCGCGGTCTGCGCTCCCAATCGAGACAGCAACGGGTGAACCGCGACGGGATGAACCAACCTCGTCCACTGCACCGACGGCGCGTCTTCGCCCAGTTCGACGCCGACGACGACGGTCCGCGGCCCGGTCACCGTCCGTCCGTCGGAGAGCGGAACCGGCAGTGTTCCAAGCTCTTCCACCGCAAGAGTGTCGATCACCAAGGGCTCGAGAGCCGAATAGAGTCGATTCCACCACTTCGGTTCACGTTCCGAACCGCTGAGCAGTTCCGCGATGCGCGCGAGCCCGATGCGGTGCGTCGACACTGCCGCGAGTGCTCGCTCGTGCTTGGGGCCGGAGAGCTCGGGGACAACCAGGCCGCCGATGATGTCGGTGAGCAACTCGGCAAGGTCATCACCGAGCCCGGGCACCACGGATGCTCGCTGCGGCGCGCGGTCGGGTTCACCGACCACCGGAAGCCACTCGTTTTCCTGCAGCTCCTTCAGAAGCGCTTCGCGCAGAAGCGAATCGGTTTCGCTGCGGGCAAAGGCAGGGATCGGGACGAGTGCCGTTCGCTGCCGAGGAGGTAGTGCAGCAAGGAACTTCGCGTACCCCTCGGCAAGCGGAGCGATCGGTGCAGCGGGCATGATGCGTCGCCGATCGGGTTGCATTGCAATGTCGGCAATGATGATCGCGGGGATCGACAGCTCCTCGTCGGATCGCGTCGGCGCCCGCAGGACGTCGTCTGCGACCGGCTCGACGACCCCGTCGCGGACCGGCACCAACCATCGCGCGTTCGGCGCGGTGTACTGCCACCACGTGCGATCACCGATCGCGATCTCGACGAGGCCGGAATCCAGCACCCGTTCCGATCGCCGAAAAGTTTTCTCACCCAGACGAATTGACCCGAGAGCCGGGAGTTCGAGCAGCAGGTCGACTGCCTCACGTGTCATCTGCGAAAGCAGCGCCGCGGCATCGACGTCCGGCCGAAGCGTCAGCACCACTTCCGAATCAGCACCATCGCTCGGCAATTCGCCAGACGGCCACACCAAACGAAGTACGGGGACACTGGTTTCCGGTACCGGGAGTTCGCGAGACTCGATCTCGCGCAGAGTGTGCGAGGCAGAGAATCGAATCGATCCCGTCGACGAGCGCAGTTCCACCTCGTCACTGACCGAGAGAACTGCCGAGAATCCGACGCCGAACCGTCCCGTCACACCTTCGTCGGCGTCGACCTTGTTCGACGCGCGCAGCGCGGTCAGCGCATGTACACCGGATTCGTCCAGTGGACGGCCCGTGTTCGCCACCGTCAGCGTCCGACCGTCCACATCCACCCACAAAGAGCCCTCGACGCCCTCGCGTGCAGCTGCATCGGCAGCGTTCTGCGCCAGTTCGGTGAGCAGACGGTCGCGGTACCCGGCCTTTGCGAGGTCGGATTCCGCAGCCGCGTCTTCACGCAATCGCGTCGGAGATTCCGACCACGCGCGCAGCGTCGCCTCGCGGAGTGCGTCCGTACCGAACGGATCTTCTACTCGGTGGATACCGAATCCTCAACTGCAACAGCGCTCGACGGGCGAGCGGGCACCGCAATCAGCTCGACGGCCCCGTCGTCGAATGCGTCGAACTGCGGCGAGCCCGCACCGAGCGGCAGGCTGGTGTCCGAGTGCGCGCCACAACCGTAGGACACGCTGACCACACGGCCGTCTGCGGAGAGTTCGTTTCCGCACACACCGAACGCTGCGTGCAGCGAACCGGCGAGTGGAAGGAAGAATCCACACAGTCCACACGTCGACGGCGCGGCCTTCGCCATCTCCGACTCCGGGCCGAAGTCACCGTCGAACCAACGCTGCGCCGCATCGAGTCGGCCCTCGAGGCTCATGACCTGTTTGCGGCCGAGCCCGATTTCGAGAGCTACCTCGTCGACTTCCGGGTCACCGGTGGCGACGTAGCCGGGAACGAGGCGAGGATCCTCGGCCGGCGGGGCGAGTAGGTCACCGACGGACAGATCGCCGGGACGAATCCGCTGATCCCATGGGAGCCATTCCGGCGCAACCAACGCGTCGGGACCCGGCAACAGCGCCAACTCACTGATCGTGGCGTGGGTGTCCTCCGGTCCGGCAGCGACGACAACCGCCCACTGCCAACCGCGGTATCCCGGAATGTCTGCTGCAAATCGATGGGTGGCGGCGAATTCGTCCTCCGACGTCACGCCGAGGTATGCCCCCACACCGCCTTCATGCAGGTCGACGACTGCCTTTCGGGCAAGCTCGACCGCATCGGCCAGTACTGGGCGCGGCACTGCACGCTCTGGAGAAGTAGCAACACTCACTCCTCCAGTTTGCCGCACCACCGCAAGTCCGCAACGCACTGGGCTGCCATGCTGGGCAGATGAGTAGGTCACACGCCAATTCCGTGCGCACTTTTGCAGTGGTCGCGGTGATCGCCTCGGCCTTGGCGGGGTGCTCCGATTCCCCCGGCGCTCCCGACAACCTCACGTCCGAAACCGGCTCCGTCGAGATCGTTCGAGTGTCCGCGCACGATCCCGACGCGTTCACGCAGGGCCTCGAGATCGACGGAAACCGGTTGTACGAAAGCACCGGACGCGTCGGGCAGTCCTGGGTGCGCTCGAGCGAGATCTCCGACGAGCAGTCCCCCGCTTCGGGACCGGAAGTTGCGCGTGCCGATCTCGACCCGCCGTTGTTCGGTGAGGGCATCACGGTCGCCGGAGACACACTGTGGCAACTCACCTGGAAAGACGGCGTTGCCATCGCCCGTGACAAGGACACCTTGACCGAACGGGGGCGGTTCCCACTCGACACCGAGGGATGGGGAATCTGTTCGCTCGGGGATCGGATTGTCTCGAGCGACGGTTCGGCCACGTTGACCTTTCGCGATCCCGAAACCTTTGCGCCGATCTCGACCGTCGACGTCACCAGATCTTCGGAGTCCGTCGGCAAGCTGAACGAATTGGAATGCGCCGAAGACGGCTCCGTCTACGCCAATGTCTGGACCACGGACACCGTCGTCCGAATCGACCCGTCGGACGGCAGCGTGACGAACGTGTACGACGCATCGGCGCTACGCGAAGAACTCGTCACGGATGGATCGACCAGCACCGTCGACGTTCTCAACGGCATCGCGCAGATTCCCGGTACCGATCGATTCCTGCTCACCGGCAAGTATTGGCCGCAGATGTTCGAAGTCCGTTTTGTTAACTGAGTCCGACATGACACAGGACTCGCAGGGGTGTGCGTGGTAGCCGCGCCGACACTAGGACAGAATTGAGTGGTGACCGGACCGCGCGAACCCTACGACCCCGAAACTCGGCGAATCCACGACGAGCCGGAGGGGCAACAGGTGCACCCCGGTTACGACAATTACCCACCCGCGGCCCGCCCGGACAATTACCCACCTTCGGCCCGTCCCGCTGCCCGTCGCACGCCTTTGCCACCGCTGCATCCGATTCCCGAATCGCGGGGAGACTCCGAATCCGCGGCCGGTTCGAAGACGCCGGGGGCGGACGCTCCCAAGGCTCCACCGATGCCTCGCAAGCTCACCGTCACTCGCGTCGCAGCGATGCGCAGCCGCGAACTGACGAACAAGGGCATCGCGACCTTCCAGCGCGCGGCGAAGGCCGACGGCGCGGACAAGTCCGGTCTGACCGCTCTCACCTACGCGGTGATGACGAACAACGCGACCGACGCGGCGATCTCCGTCGCTCTGGCCAACACCCTGTTCTTCTCGGCGGCGACGGGCGAGGACAAGACCAAGGTCGCGCTCTATCTCCTGATCACGATCGCACCGTTCGCGGTCATCGCACCGCTCATCGGCCCCATGCTCGACCGGTTGCAGCGCGGACGCCGCATCGCACTCGCGTCGTCGTTCGGAATCCGGACGCTCCTCGCGGTGATCCTGGTCTTCAACTTCGACAGTTGGATCCTCTATCCGGCCGCGCTCGGCATGATGGTGCTCAGTAAATCGTTCTCGGTGCTCAAGAGCGCAGTGACACCACGCGTCCTACCACCGGAAATAGACCTGGTGCGCGTGAATTCGCGTCTGACGGTCTTCGGGCTGATCGGTGGAACGATCGGGGCCGGCGCGGTCGCAGGTGCGCTCGCGCTCGCTTTCGGTTCCACCGGCGCCTTGTGGTTCGCGGTCGCCGTCACCGTGTTCGGCGCATATCTGAGCATGCGAATCCCGTCGTGGGTCGAGGTCACCGAGGGTGAGGTTCCCGCGACCATCACCTACCACCCGGACGAAGCGCATCACGCCGGCAGCGCCCCACCGCAGCCGGACGCCAAACCTGCCAAGGTCCGTCAGCCTCTCGGACGCGCCGTGATCATCGGACTCTGGGGCAACGGCACCATTCGCGTGCTCACCGGCTTCCTGACGCTCTACATCGCGTTCGTCGCCAAATCACGCACCGATCACGAGCCGCTCCAGCAGGCCATGATGCTCGGCCTGGTCGGCGCAGCAGCCGGTCTGGGTAACTTCGCCGGAAATGCCACGGGTGCGCGCCTCAAGCTCGGCCGGCCTGCCTTGATCGTGCTCCGGTGTACTGCGTCGGTGTGGATCATCGCGGTGATCGCAGCGCTGACGGACAACCTCATGACGGCCGCGCTTGCCACGCTCATCGCATCGGCCGCCAGCGCGCTCGCCAAGGTCTCACTCGACGCGTCACTCCAGCACGACCTGCCCGAGGAATCGATCGCGTCCGGATTCGGTAGATCCGAGACGGTTCTGCAGCTGAGCTGGGTACTCGGCGGCGCATTGGGGGTTCTGCTTCCGACCGAATACTGGATCGGGTTCACTGTTGTATCGGTGTTCCTGACGATCGGGCTTCTGCAGACCTTCCTGAGCTACCGAGGAAGCAGCCTCCTGCCCGGCCTCGGCGGGAAGCGACCCGATCTGGCCGAACAAGAAGTGACCGAAGTGATTTACACCGGTAAATCCAACCGAGGACAAGGAAGTACTCCGCAGTGATGATGCGCTCGAGAACAAAGAAGATCGTGGCAGCGATCAGTGTCCTGATGGTGGTGGCACTGGTTGCTTACGTCTCCGTTCTTTTCGTGATCATCAAGAACATCAACGACGACCCCGAAAAGCTACCGGTCATCACTGCATACGCACACGGCAAGACGATCGAAACGAACCCTGCCGGTTTCTGCACCATCGACCTGTCCCAGTGCGCCCAGGTGGGCGACATCTACGCACTCGACGTTCCAGCGGGCTACCCGCTGCAGCTGTCGTTGTCGACGGACGTCTCGGATGCGCAGTGGGCACTGCTCGCCGTCTACGAGGATGCCGACGGCAACCAGACCGGTGAGCCCCGAGTCTTCGAGCCCGGCGAGGCCCTGGCAGTGACGGTCGAGTCTTCGAGCGATCCCGTCAAGCAACTGGTCGGCGTCGAAATCCACCTCGCCGTCGGTGAGGGAAGCGAACAGGGACTGCTGATCTGGTCGATCAAGACCGCTTGATCCCCGGAACGTCGAAAATGCCCTGCACACCGATTGGTGTGCAGGGCATTTTGTTTCGAAGCCGTGTACGGCAGCTCGTATCGAGCGATCAGGTGTCGAGCTCGCGAGCGACGGCCCGGACGACCTCGGAGATCCGCTGAGCGGTCTTGCGGTCCGGGTACTTGCCGTTGCGCAGATCCGGCTGGACCTTCGCCTCGAGCAACGTGATCATGTCCTCGACCATGCCGTGCAACTGATCAGGGGTGTGCTTACGCTCGACGGGCTCACGACGCGTCGCCGTCGCGCCGCGCAACGACGGCGCCGGCTCGAGTACCTTCAGGCTCAGTGCCTGCGGACCGCGGCGGCCCGCAGCCATTCCGAACTCGACGCGCTGGCCGGCCTTCAAGCCTTCGACGCCCTCGGGGAGAGCGGAAGCACGGACGTAGACGTCCTCGCCCTCTTCCTGCGACAGAAAGCCGAAACCCTTTTCGACGTCGTACCACTTCACCTTGCCGGTCGGCACCGCGTTCACCTGCTCATCACTCGACTGGGGCGTCTGCCCCAATGTGCTCGGGAGGCTCTCGGAAGAGCCTCATGGCCTTGCTCGCATCGCTTCCGGTGGAAGAATGCAAAAGAACGCGCCCCACACTTGCTTCAGCGGGGCGCGCAGTCTGTTAACAGTCTACCTGTGACGAACCCGGGTCGGCACCCAGGTTTACAGGCACTATCCTCGTAGGTGTGGACCCTCAACCGAACCCGCGCACTTCCGGCACCGGAAACGGTCTGTTCCGTACGGCGATGGCACTGTTCATCGTCGGATTCCTGGCGATCGTGGCCATCTTCGCAGTCCATATCTTCAGCGACACCCCACCCGGCCTGGCGTTGTACCTGGTAGCACTCGCGTGCCCGATCGGCTTCCTTCTGGCCATCGTCTACACGCTCAGATCCGGTCGACGCGTGCGCTGATCACTCCCGCCTCGAACCGAAAGGTCACTGACCATGAGAATCCTCCTGAACGTGATCTGGCTGGTCTTCGGCGGCTTCTGGCTGGCGTTGGGTTACTTCGCCGCAGGCATCATCTGCTGCATCCTCATCATCACGATTCCCTTCGGAATCGCGGCATTCCGCATCGGCATCTACGCACTGTGGCCGTTCGGTAAGACCGTCGTCGACAAGCCGACCGCTGGTGTCGGTTCGATGATCGGCAATGTCATCTGGGTGATCATCGCCGGTATCTGGTTGGCGATCGGACACATCGTCACCGCCGTCGCGATGGCGATCACGATCATCGGAATTCCGCTCGCGGTCGCGAACCTGAAGATGATTCCGATCTCGCTGATGCCGCTCGGCAAGGAGATCGTCGACGTGGACCGGGTGAATTACGCATAGTCGTGGACCGCGTCGATTACGCATAGCGGGCCCGCGGACCGAAGAACCCGACCACAGCAGTTGCTGTGGTCGGGTTCTCTGGTATCAGGTCGTATCAGCGGCCGAGGCTACCGAGTCCGGGGAGGTTACCGAGCGAACCGGTTCCCGTTCCCGGGTTGCCCGGATCGACGGGGCCGACCGGCCCCTCGGAGACCACGATGGTCACGCTCGAAGCACGCGAAAGCACGCTCTTCGCAGTGATCTCGACGGTGACGCTGCCGACAGCGGTGGGGGTACCCGAGATGGTGCCGTCCTGTGCGAGGGACAGTCCGCCGGGCAGAGTGCCACTGGTGAGTGCAAACGTTGCGCGCGCATCGGCGGCAGTGAGCTTCTGCGAATACGCCTTACCTACCTGAGCGGCAGGCAATTCGACGGTGGCGGGTAGCGGGTACGCAGCAACGACTGTCACCTTGCCCCCGTTGGTCGTCGACGCGATGGCGCCGGTCGAGGTGTCGAGCGCGAGGTTTTTGACCTTCTCCAGTGCCGGAACCTTGGTATCGGTCAGAGCGGTGGTGGCGCGGGTCGTCAGATCGACCGACCACAGGTGTCCGTTCATGACGTCCGCGACATATGCAATGCCTGCCGCAGCGTCGACGACCACGCCGTTGGGAATCGCGGTCGGAGACAGCGTGGTCTTCGACAGAATCGCGCCGGCCGGGGTGATCGCCCACAGGTTGGTTGCCCGGGTGTCGGTCATGTAGATGTTGCCGGTGTTCGTGTCGACATCGACGTCGACCGGGTAGAGGTTGTCGGCACGCACGATCGACTTGAGTGCTCCGCCCTTGCGTACGTCCGCCTGCCACAGCGTGCGGCCGTAATTCTCGTCGAAGAAGTTGGTGTCCGCGATGTAGAGGAAGCCGCGGACACTGTCGAAGGCGAGCTTGGTCGGCGTTGCCGACTTGTGGACCAGAATGCTCGACACGGCGTCGGCGGCGTTGGGGTCGACGACTCGGATGTTGCCGGACTTGTAGTCCGAGAAGTACGCGCGGTGTGTTGTGGGATCGACGACGACATCGTTGATCTGCGGACGCGAGCCGTCGGGGTTCTTCTCGCTCAGCGTGACCGTCTTTTCGACCTTCCCGGTCTTCGTGTCGACAATCGAGATCGCGCCGCCGTAGGAGGAGGACACGTATGCGCGTCCGAGGCCTGAGTCGACGGCAAGTGCCGACGGGTAACCGACGACGCCGTCGATGGCGCCGACGGACTTGCCGGTGTTCGTGTCGACGACGGACAACGAGCTGGTCGGTCCGCCGTACTGCGTGATGTATCCGCGGTGGGTTGCCGCGTCGACGACGATGTCGCCGGGCTGGGTTGCGGAATAGCTTCCGACAACACCGTGTGTCGGATCCTCGGGTGAGGCGTGTGCAGCGGGAGCAGTGACGGCCAGGCCGACAGCAGCAGCGGCAACGGCGAGTGACGCGGTGACCGCACGCCGACGGTATTGCAGTTTCATGAGGGGTGCCCTACTTCTTTGGAAGACTCTGCGAAACCTGCCCAAGCGAGGCAAGTCAGGCAAACCTAACCTAAGTTCCAAAGTCGATGTTGAGACACGGGCCACAACCTTGGGTCCGGATCGACGCACCTCTCAATCGCCCGAAATTCTATTTCCGCATAACGTGTGACCTTGCTCACATTACGGATGGATAACGGAACGGACACAACCGGACATTCACTCGGGCACCCCCACCTACCTGGGAAGAGTCTCCTGCGCTTTGTGTGACGCGTTGTACGTCTTTCGCCACGCCGCGTTATCAAATGGTGACACGAGCGACTCGAGCCGTTACCGTCGTTTTCGGCCGGGAAACTCGGCCACCTCCGGCCCGCCGCGCCAAGCCTTGTCCCGCGGGTACCGGACTTCCGACAGAGCATTCCAGGGACGAGGACGGGGGACCCAAAGTCCTCTGTGAGAACAGAAAAGTTCTCCAGTGGACACCGGTTCGATCGCAAGACCGAATCTTGGGGTGAAGCCAGACCCTTTCCAGCCAGGAAAGGCGAGGCCGGGCGACCTCTCAGCCCGAACCCGACAGCTGACCTCGCAGGCGCGTGTGGAGAGGATTTCGACCATCATGAGCGGACGCCATCGCAAGCCCACCACCACCGGCCGCACTGTCGCCAAGGTCGCCGTCACCGGCGCCATCATGGGCGTAGCAGGAATTGCAGCCACCGGAACCGCAAACGCTGCCCCCGACTCCGACTGGGATCGTCTCGCCCAGTGTGAGGCCGGCGGAAACTGGGCCATCAACACAGGCAACGGTTACCAGGGCGGACTGCAGTTCTCCCCCAGCACGTGGAACGCACACGGCGGCGGACAGTACGCAGCCACCGCAAACCAGGCCACTCGCGAGCAGCAGATCGTTGTTGCCGAGCGTGTTCTCGCAAACCAGGGTTGGGGCGCATGGCCGTCCTGCTCCTCCAGCCTCGGGCTGAGCAGCGGCGCCACCGAGCGTTCCGCTCCGGCCACGACGGCTCCTCAGGCAGCTCCGGCTCCGGCGCAGCAGGTCGCACAGACCGTTGCACACCCGGTCGCCGACGCCATCGATCAGGCAATCGCATTCGCCGAGGCCAACGGCATCCCGGTCGACCCGCAGATCCTCGCAGTCGCCGACACCGCGAAGTCGTTCCTCAAGTAACACCGGCAAGACTGTCCGCTCGGACGCTCGAACATCAAGAAGGCCCGCACCGATTCGGTGCGGGCCTTCTTCGTGTCGAGTTGTTATCGGTTGATGACGGTGTGCGGGTGTACGTAAGGAAGTGACTCCACCGGAACCGGAAAGGTGGTGTCCTCGCCGAAGGGTGAAAGTCCACCTGCGCGGGTCGATGACAATTCGGTCACTGCGTGATCTCCGTCTGCAGTTTCCGGCCATCCTGGATCTACATAGTGTTGCTTCGAATTGTTGGCCACGAAGTCATTTTGACAGGACGCCGTTACGCCGTACAGACCAGGTCTCTAATCTGATACCTGATGACCGAAACACGTGGCACCCCGGCGGGCAGTTCCGCAGCCGAAAGTCTGACCGATTGGCTCTCGGCGCGCAGTGACGCCGAGTTGACGGAGTTGTTGCGTCTGCGCCCCGATCTGGCCGTACCGCCGCCGAGCACGATGGTGGTTCTCAGCGGTCGGGCACAGCAACGCGCGTCGGTCAGCCGAGCCGCGGACGAACTCGACACCCTCGATTTCGGTCTTCTCGAATTGTTGGCACTGGCTGGCGCCGAGGAAACTCCGATGACGCGGGCGGAGCTCAACAGTGCGATCGCCGAACGAGCGCTGACCGGCAAGGGCAAGGTCACCAAGAAGGCCGTCGACAAGTCTCTGTCGAAGATGCGCGCGTCCGCCCTCATCTGGGGTGTCGATCCCATCAGCGTCGTCCCGGCAGTCATCGGGATGATTCCGTGGCGTGTGGGGCGCGCCCTCGAACCTGCCGAGGCGATTACCGAGACCGAGATCTCGGCTGCGCTCAACGCTCTGGACACCCGCGAGCGGGATCTCCTCGAGACACTCGCCAACTCCAGCCCGATCGGTCGCACCCGCGACGCTGCCCCCGGAACGCCGCCTGAGCGCCCGGTTCAACGACTGCTGGCGGCCGGCCTGCTGCGGTGGCTCGACGAGCAGACTGTCGAGCTTCCGGCGACGGTTCGTCAGGTCATCCGCGGCGAGCCGGTTTTCGATCCGACGACGCTGACCGCACCCGTCATCGGGGGCGACAAACTCAAGCCGGCGGACGTGAACGCCGCAGCAGCCGGCGAGGCGCTCGAGTTGGTACGCCAATGCGAGAACGTGATCGCTGTTCTGGGCGCAGCGCCGGCCCCCGCACTGCGAGCCGGTGGGCTCGGTGTTCGAGAACTACGACGCGTGGCCAAGACGGCCGATCTCGACGAAGCGCGCGTGAGCCTACTTGTCGAGTTGCTCTCGGCAGCCGGACTCATCGCCAGTGGAACACCAGATCCGGCGCCGGTCTCGGACAACGCGGACGAATACTGGACGCCCACGCTTGCGGTCGACGGCTGGCTGAACGCATCCACAGCGCGACGGTGGGAGGTCCTGGCGTCCGCCTGGGTCGACGTACCGCGAGTTCCGTGGATGATCGGGCTGCGCGATTCCACCGACAAGCCGATCGCGGCGTTGTCCGAGGAGGGCCGCGCTCCGGCGGCTCCGCGAGATCGTCAGGCCATTCTGGGGCTGCTCTCCGAACTCGACAGCGGCCAGACTGCATCGGCCGTCGAGGTAAGTCGGCTGCTGGCGTGGCGACGCCCGCGATGGAGCGGGCGCCTACGGACGTTCGCGATCGAGCGGACTCTGGACGAGGCCGCCGCGCTCGGGCTGGTGGCCCGCGGCGCGTTGTCGTCACCTGGACGAGCTTTGCTGCACGGCGGGGACGCCGAAGCCGAAATGCAGTCCGCCCTACCCGAGCCCATCGACTACATCCTGGTCCAGGCAGATCTGACTCTGGTTGCGCCCGGCCCGCTGGTACCGGACCTGCTCGAGCAGGTGAGCCTGGTCGCAGACATCGAGTCGGCCGGATCGGCGTCCATGTACCGCATCAGCGAGGACAGCGTGCGTCGTGCGCTCGACGCCGGTCTGACGGCCACCGAACTGCATGCGATGTTCGCTTCGAAATCGAAGACTCCTGTCCCCCAATCACTTTCGTATTTGATCGACGATGTCGCCCGTCGACACGGACGACTGCGTGCCGGAGTGGCGGCGTCGTTCATTCGATGTGAGGACGCGTCACTGCTGGCGGAGGTCCTCGCATCCGCAGTGGCCGAGCCGTTGGCACTGCGCGCCTTGGCTCCCACCGTCGCGATTTCGCAGGCCCCTCTCCGCGAAGTCCTGACCGAGCTGCGAGCCGCCGGATTCGCGCCGGCAGGTGAGGACTCTTCGGGCACGTTGGTCGATCTCCGCCCACATGGGGCACGTGTACCCAACCGTCGCAGCCGACCGGCGTCGAGGATGCCGGCGAGCCCGTCGGCGGATCAGCTGGCGTCGTTGGTCCGCACGATGCGGGCCGGAGACCGTGCTTCCGCCCCCGGCCGCGGCGGAGTGCGAACGGACGGTTCACGGGAGAACAACGCCGCCACCATCGCCTTGCTGGCCACGGCGGCCCGAGACAATTCGAGCGTCAACATCGGCTACGTCGACGCCCAGGGGGTCGCGACGCATCGCATCGTCGACCCCGTCAGCGTGGGCGGCGGACAGCTGGACGCCTTCGACCCCGCGAGCGGCGCGGTTCGCCGTTTCACGTTGCACCGAATTACTTCCGTCAGCCCCGTCGACTCCGGAAAAAAGTAGCAAAAAAGAAGCAACTGGCTTTTTTCTGTAAATGAAGTATGGTCGAGGTCAGTTTGTGATTGCCACTTCGAAAAATGAGGAGCGACAATGGCTGACAAGGCGCCGGGTAAGAACATGAAGAAACCCGCCCAGTCGATCAAGGAACGCCGCGCGGAGAAGCGGGCGAAAACTGCGGAGTCTTCCGAGTTCATCCGTAAGCGGAAGCGGAGCTGACAGCAAAGTCCAGAGAAGACGAGCTGATTGCGAAGCTGACCAATGCCTGCCTCCACCGACACCCTCGTGCACCTGCACGAAACGTTCAACCTGTTCAAGTCACGTAATCGAGGAACTGACGCACGCTCGCGCGGGTACGCAGCGGGCATGACCCTCGCTTCACTCTGCGTCCTCGACGAACACGCTCGGCAATCCGGAATACTTCTATCGGATTTACCGCAGAAAGAGAATCAACCATCGTGAAAAGAACAATCCATACCCTGGACCGCATTCAAACGAGACTCGAATCGGAGCTTGATTCCACTCCGGGTGATTCCGAAAAGAATATCGGTTACCGGTCCGGAATTTCCGAAGCTATTACTCATGTAATGGAAATGCGGAAGTCAGTGGTCGCGCAGAAATAGGAGACGCATCGATTAGGCGCTCACCCCAATAACTGCCGCACACCACCCACCAGAAAGACGACCTGGTCCTCGTAGAAGTCGGCAAGCCGCTCCGGCGCGAGCGGCTTGCCACTTCCGCTCCAATCGTCCGCCCGGCTCAACGCCTGGAGGAAGCCCATCAAGGCAATCGCCCAGCGAGTCTCGAGCCGTTCGGGATCGGTAGCAGGAAAAGTACGACGGACCTGGTCGAGAAGATGTTCACGCAGGTGCAGCTCGGTCGCCTCGAGGGCTGGATGGCCCGGTCGTGACATCTGCGGCTGCGAGATCTGCGTGACGATTCTGATCCATCGCATTCCCCGCGTGCGATGGCGAAGGAGCAATGCCTTGTAGGGCGCAGTGACGGCCCGTACCAGCGCCTCGACCGTCGGCGGCGTCTTGTCGGCGGAGAGGGCGTCGACGTTCGCGCTGATCTGATCTCGCACCGACGTTCCCATGTCCAACAGCACCGCTGCGACCAGATCGTCCTTGGTTCCGAAATGGTAGTGGACCGATGACGGCCCGAGACCGGCCGCGGCGTTGACCGAGCGCAGCGAAACTGCATCCAATCCCTCTGTCGCGAAAAGCCGTTCAGCAGTTTTGAGCAAACGCAGACGCGTCGCGTCGCCTTGACGGTTCTGCCGGGAGTCGGTCATACGAACGAGCTTCGCACGGGCTCGACAAATGTCTCAACCGTGGCGAACGCGGAGTCAGAGTGATTCACGGTGTGCTCGCACCCTGTTGTCGCGATCCACCCAGCCGTGGGCGCGTGCGTAGACCACCATCGCGGAGAACTTCTGTCTCCACTCGGTGTTTCCGATCCGGGCAGCGACGGCTTGCTCCAAGTGGCCGATGTCGAGCCAGACGTGATCCCCCTCGAGTTCCCCCCACGGTTCCAGTACCCGACTCAGAGTCTCGGATCGATCGTCGCCGCCAACGACGACCGAGAGACTGGTGAAGTCGTCGACACTGTTCAGTTCGACGGTCGAGGAGTCGGGGGTGATTGTGACGGCCAGTTGCATACCTCTTCAATACTCCTTCGGAAAGTACTTGGTTCAGGCGATCGACTTGCAACAACGATATCCGACGTCATTGCACCAGATAACGTTGAACTACAGGTGATTACAAATCTCCCACTGTGCGGGAGGCTCAACTTATTGGATCAGTTGATCCATGTTAGACATCTCGATCAGAGCGAGTGATCCAAATCACTCCCCTGTCGACAGGAGTTGTCATCGTGTGGTCCGCATCGTCCATCCGCTTCGGAGCCTTCCTCGCCCCGTACCATCCGCTCGACGCCGATCCCGCCCTGCAACTCAGACGCGATATCGACCTCATGACACACCTGGACCACCTCGGATTCGAAGAAGCGTGGATGGGTGAGCATCATTCGACCGGCGCCGAGATCGTGCCTGCCCCGGACATGTTCATCGCGGCCGCCGCAGAGCGAACCGAGCGCATCCAGTTCGGCACAGGCGTGACGTCTCTGCCCTATCACCACCCGTTGATCACGGCCGACCGCATCACTCAGCTCGATCTGCAGACGCGCGGACGACTCATCTTCGGCACCGGCCCGGGCAAGATCCCCCTCGATGCGCACATGATGGGCATTAACCCGTCGGACCAGCGTCGTCGCCAGGGCGAAGCGCTCGAGGCCATTCTCGCGTTGCTTCGCGGCGAGGTCGTCAACATGGAAACCGACTGGTTCACGTTGCGTGACGCACGTGCGCAACTGCCCACCTACCGTGCGGACGGCATCGAGACCGTGACAGCGTCGACGATTTCCCCCAACGGTTCGGTGCTCGCCGGCAAGAACGGGCTCTCCCTGCTCTCACTCGCGGCGAGTTCACCCAGCGGCTTCGACGCACTGGATCGCAACTGGGATGTGTACGAGAAGGTCTCGGCCGAGCACGGCCACCACGCCGACCGAGCGACGTGGCGTGTGGTCACTCCGATGTTCATCGCCGAGACCCGAGCGGAGGCCGAGCGCGCCGTGAGCCGGCGGATCGGATCGATGGCTTCTTACGTGAATCGACAGACCGGCCAGAACCCGGCCTGGGCAGATACACCTGCCGGAATCATCGATCAGTGGCGAAACGACACGCTCGGCGAGTTCGGTCAGGCGATCATCGGTACCCCCGAAGATGCGATCGCACAGATCGAGCGTCTGATCGAGAAGACGGGAGGGTTCGGCACGTTCTTGATCCTTCACGTCGACATGGCGAGCTGGGAGGACACCAAACGCAGCTACGAATTGTTCGCCTCCGAGGTGGTCCCGCACTTCCGGAAGCGAAATGTCGGGCGTCAGGCGAGCATGCAGTTCGCCGAGGACAATCGCGAATACCTGATCGGCGGGCTGGTCGGAGCGATCACCAAAGCCCATACCGACTACTACGGCCGGCCGGCCGAGACGGGAGCCGTGCGCGCATGAGGGCCGTCCGTTTCCAGCAGGGAGAATTCGCGGTCACCGAGATCGCCGACCCGCCGCCGTTGGCACCCCATCAGATCCGCATCGACGTCGTCGCCTGCGGGATCTGCGGCAGCGACCTGAGCATGTCGAAGGACCCGTGCCGCTTCGTTCAGGTCGCGCACGACGGGGGCTACCCGCTCGCCACCTTCGATCCGGACGCGCCAGTGGTACTGGGGCACGAATACGCGGGTATCGTCTCCGAGACCGGTTCTGCAGTAGACGATTTCGCGATCGGCGATCGGGTGGCCGGCATCGGCTTGGCCACCGACACCGCTACCGGGATCCCGACGATCATCGGCTACTCGAACGAGTACCACGGCGCGTTCGGCGATCACATAGTCGTCGACGCGTTCTGGGTCCGCAAAGTTCCCGACCACCTGTCACTCGAGCACGCCACACTTGCCGAACCTCTCCACGTCGGCGAGATGCATCTCCAACAGTCCGGCCTCACCTCGGCCGATTCGGCGCTCGTCATCGGTTGCGGAACGATCGGACTGGGCGCCATCGTCGCCGCGAAAGCGCGCGGAGCGCAGATCGTCATCGCGTCGGAGCCCTCCCCCAAACGACGCGAGCTCGCCGCGAAGATGGGCGCGGACATCGTCGTCGATCCGGCCGAGCAGGATCCGATCGAACTGTGGAATCGAATGATCGCCGAAGGCAACCAGCTTGTCGGCCAGGCCGCGAACGGAGTTCTGATCGCCTACGAATGCAGCGGGCGGGCGGGAGTCATCGGAGAACTGATGCACACTCTGCCGTTCAACTCGCGGATTCAGGTTCTGGCTGCGCCGTTCGGCGACGAGACGATCATTCCCGTCGTCGGGCAGTTCCGGAGGATCTCGATCAACTTCGGTCACGGTCCTTACGAGAATGCCTACGACATCACCCTGCAGAGGCTCGCCGACGGCGAGATCGACGCCGAAGCGATCATCACCGGCAGGGTCGGTCTGGATGGAGTCTCGGACGCTTTCGCAGCTCTGCGCGCACCCGACGAACACGTGAAGATCCTCGTACTACCCGCGGGCCTCCCGGAATAGCGGTCGATCCTGCCCTGTTGACGTAGGGGTGCTCGCACTCGGGCACCTCTACTTCGGGCTGTGCGAGCGTCGCCTGTTGGCGTCTGCGCCCCGATACCAGGACAATGGCAGGGTTGGCGTCAGCCGACAACGCGGCGCAACGCTCTGTGGCTGCCGCGTTTGCTTCACTAGGAGGATTCCGTGACCGACGGACCGTTGATCGTCCAATCCGACAAGACGCTGCTGTTGGAGGTCGACCACGAGCGCGCCGGCGATGCCAGGCAGGCAATCGCCCCCTTCGCGGAACTCGAACGGGCCCCCGAACACGTCCACACGTATCGCATCACTCCCCTGGCCTTGTGGAATGCCCGCGCCGCCGGACACGACGCCGAGCAGGTTGTCGACGCGCTCGTGTCGTACTCACGATTCGCGGTTCCACAACCGCTGCTGGTCGACATCGTCGACACGATGGCCAGGTACGGACGCTTACAGCTGGTCAAGAGCCCGGTGCACGGCCTCATCCTGGTCAGCCTCGACCGCGCAGTCCTCACCGAGGTGATGCGACACAAGAAGATCTCGCCGATGCTCGGTGAGAAGGTCGACGACGACACCGTGATCGTCCACCCGAGCGAACGCGGCCGCCTCAAGCAGATGCTGCTCAAGGTGGGCTGGCCGGCCGAGGACCTCGCCGGCTACGTGGACGGCGAAGCGCACCCGATCGATCTCGCTTTCGAAGAGGGCCACTGGGAACTGCGCGACTACCAGCAGATGGCAGCGGATTCGTTCTGGGCCGGCGGCTCGGGCGTCGTCGTGCTGCCGTGTGGCGCCGGCAAGACGATGGTGGGCGCCGCAGCGATGGCAAAGGCCAAGGCCACCACCCTCATCCTCGTCACCAATACCGTTGCCGGTCGTCAGTGGAAGCGTGAGTTGATCGCGCGTACATCGTTGACCGAGGAAGAAATCGGCGAATACTCCGGCGAGCGCAAGGAGATTCGGCCGGTCACGATCGCGACCTACCAGGTGATCACACGTCGCACGAAGGGCGAGTACAAGCACCTCGAACTTTTCGACTCCCGCGACTGGGGACTGGTGATCTACGACGAGGTCCACTTGCTGCCCGCGCCTGTCTTCCGGATGACGGCAGATCTGCAGTCGCGCCGCCGTCTCGGCCTGACCGCAACGCTGGTTCGTGAGGACGGCCGCGAAGGCGACGTCTTTTCGCTCATCGGCCCCAAGCGCTACGACGCTCCGTGGAAGGACATCGAAGCGCAGGGCTGGATCGCGCCGGCCGACTGCGTCGAGGTGCGAGTGACGATGACGGACGCCGAGCGCATGTCCTATGCCGTCGCCGAACCGGAGGAGCGCTACAAACTGTGCTCGACGGCGCACACCAAAATTGCTGTCGTGAAGTCGATCCTGGCCAAGCACCCCGATTCTCCGACTTTGGTGATCGGTGCGTATCTCGATCAGCTCGACGAACTCGGCGAAGCCCTGAACGCCCCGGTGATCAAGGGATCCACCAAGAACAAGGAACGCGAGATCCTCTTCGATCAGTTCCGTAACGGTGAGATCCAGACGCTGGTGGTGAGTAAGGTCGCGAACTTCTCGATCGACCTTCCGGAGGCGTCTGTCGCCGTGCAGGTTTCGGGAACCTTCGGGTCGAGACAGGAAGAAGCGCAGCGACTCGGACGCCTACTGCGACCCAAGCACGACGGCGGTCAGGCTCACTTCTATTCGGTGGTCTCGCGCGACACTCTCGATGCGGAGTACGCGGCACATCGTCAGCGATTCCTCGCCGAACAGGGCTACGCCTATCGGATCACCGACGCCGATGACCTGCTCGGACCTGCCATCGGCTGAGCATTTCTGCAACACGTTGCAGAATCAAATGGACATACGTCCAGTTATCTGTAGAGTGTCCCCTGTCACAGTCGTGTCCATCGGCCGGGGGTCACCAGCACCATGCGCTCAGTTCCACGTCTACGGGGTCGGCTCGCCGGAACCATCTCGCTGCTGACTGCCGCCGTCGTCGTCGCCACGACCGGCGTCAGCGCCGCGGCACCGAGTCCTGCTCCTACTGCGCAGAACTCGGTGTACGCACTTGCGAACGGTTGCTTCGCGCTGCGCACCGAGTCTGGTGATTTCGTCCGTCGTGACGGATCGGCGTACCTCACCGACGTAACGAAAGCCGCAGACGCCGAACCGTTCCGGCTACATGCGGCCCAGTTGGGTCGTTTCATGCTGTACGGCCCGGACGGGTCGATGCTCTCGCACGACGGCGCGAACTCGGTACTCGCCACTTCCGAAGCAACTCCCTCCACCGACTGGACCGTGATGTCCACCGGTGAATCGTTCGTTCTGACCGCGACCTCGAACGGCCGTCAACTGATCTCGCGCGACTTGATGCTCACGATGTCCGATCCCGGTGACGTTCCCGAATCTGCGTTCACGCTGATCCCGCGCGACGGCTGCGCCGATTTCCCCGAAGCGGAGGTGGGCGCAAACGGCGTTCCGGGAGAAATCGGACCGAACGGTGAAGTCACCGGATTCATCGACACACACGTGCACATGAATGCTTCCGAGTTCATGGGCGGAAACCTGCACTGCGGCCGACCTTTCGATCCTCAGGGCGTCACCGCAGCGCTCGTCGACTGCCCGGACCATCAACCTGACGGGATACCGGCGCTCCTCGAAAACGTTCTGTCGTACGGCAATCCCTTCGAAACTCACGACACCACCGGCTGGCCGAGTTTCGCCGACTGGCCGGCGCACGATTCACTGACGCACGAGCAGACGTACTACAAGTGGGTCGAGCGGGCCTGGCGCGGCGGGCTGCGAATCTTCACCAATCTCTTTGTCGCCAATCGTGTCCTGTGCGAGCTGTATCCGAGCAAGCGAAATCCCTGTGACGAGATGGAGACCGTCCGGATCCAGGCGCAGCAGACACGCGAACTCCAGGACTACATCGACGCCCAGTACGGCGGTCCCGGCCGGGGTTGGTTCCGCATCGTGAGCTCGCCGGAACAGGCCAGGCAGGTGGCCGCCGACGGAAAGCTGGCCGTCACCCTCGGGGTGGAGGTGTCCGAACCCTTCGGTTGCTCTGTGCGCAACGGTATTCCGCAGTGCACCGAGGACGACATCGACCGCGGCCTGGACGAGTTGTACGACCTCGGTGTCCGGCAGATGATCGTCACGCACAAGTTCGACAACGCCCTCGGCGGTGCCCGTTTCGACGGCGGCGTCACCGGAGTGGCCGTCAACATCGGCAACTACCTGGGCACCGGGGAGTTCTGGCAGTCGGAACCATGCACCGGCGTTGCCGAGGACAATGTGCTGCCCACCAAGGTCGACGGCGCACAGAATCTTCTCGCGGTACTCCCACCCGGAGTGACGCTTCCGGTGTACCCCTCTGGTCCGCAATGCAATTCGCACGGCCTGACCGACCTCGGCGCGTACACGATCCGAGGTTTGATGGACCGAGGGATGATCGTGGACATCGATCACATGAGCGTCAAGACCGCCGAAGCGGCTCTCGATATTCTCGAAGCTGCGAATTACTCCGGCGTCGTTTCCAGTCACAGCTGGAGCGACCCGAGCCTGTACAAGCGGATCTACGCACTCGGCGGATTTGTCGCCCTGTACGCCGGACAACTCGACGCATCGGACGAAAAGCCCGAAGAGCGTGGGTTCATCGACCAGTGGCGGGACGCACGGGCGATGCGAAGCGAGAACTACTACTTCGGTTTCGGCTACGGCGCCGACACCAACGGCTTCGGGCCGCAGGCCGCACCGCGCGGCGACGCCGCAGAAAATCCGCTGCAATATCCGTACACCGCCTTCGACGGCACGGTCATGGACCAGCAGCGCGCCGGCACCCGGGTTTTCGACGTGAACACCGACGGCGTTGCCCAGTACGGGATGATTCCCGACTGGATCGCGGACATGCGTATTGCTGCGGGCGCCGACGGCGACACGATCATCGAGGACATGAGCCGTGGCGCCGAGGCTTACCTGCAGATGTGGGAGCGCGCGCGAAACTAGCTACGCTGGTGGACGGTCCCCGGGCGATCGGGGGCCGGTCCTAGATCGTCCGGCACCACCCGAAGGAATTTTTCGTGGCTGACTTCCAGTTCACCGTCGACAAGGCTCACGCCAAGTCGGTCAACGACACACTGGCCGATGTACGCCGCCTGCAGATTTCTGCGGTGATCTTCGCGATCGTCCTCGCCGCGGTCGGGGCCTGGTTGATCAGCATGGGCGAGGTGTGGTCCATCATCATCGGCGCAGTCCTCGCCATCGGTGCGGCCAGTTCCCTGTGGGTCGCCGTGTGGGCACCTCGCAAGGTGGGAAGCGTCGAATCTCTGTATGCGGACAACCCACTGGTTCCCGCGATCGTCACCGAGGTTCATCCTCGAGCGGCGACCTTGACGGCATTGATCGACATCGCGAAGCCGGCGGCCGGAGCACCGCAGTACGCGCTCGTCAGCCGCAACGTTCGACTCAATCCGAAGTGGCGAGTCGGCGACCGCATTCCGTCGGTCGCACTGCGTTCGGATCGTTCCACCCGCAGCAAGGCTGACACGTGGCAGATGGTCAGTCCCATGCCGATCGAGTGGGGGACCAAGGACTCGGCAGTGCTGGCACGCGCGATCGCTGCTGTCAGTGCGAGCGAGTGGAACTTCCTGCAGAGCCGGATTCCCGATTCCGAAGAAGTTCGCACCCACCCCGATCGCCGGGTTCTGATCAACCCGGCCGATCTTCCTGACTCGCTGCGCTAGCCCAAACGGTTACGCGAGCGCGGGCAGCACTTCCTTCTCGAACATCTCGATTCCCGACGTGTCGTACGCGGCCTCGGGGAAGTAGAAGATTCCGTACTCGAGTCCCTGCGCCGCGAGCGCCGACAGGTTCTCGATGATCTGCTCGGGCGTACCCACGGCAGGCATTCCGCGGAACGCATCGAGCGACGCATCGGCGGCAGCTTCGCCGACCAACGGCGTCAGTCGGGCCTTCAGTGTCTCC
Source organism: Rhodococcus sp. SB1D (assembly GCF_048573875.1). Taxonomy (NCBI): domain Bacteria; kingdom Bacillati; phylum Actinomycetota; class Actinomycetes; order Mycobacteriales; family Nocardiaceae; genus Rhodococcus; species Rhodococcus sp. SB1D. The sequence goes on along the minus strand of NZ_JBMAIQ010000007.1, from coordinate 66,968 downwards.
AACCGCTGAGCCACCTCGGATTCCGTCGCGCCGATGGCCACGTTGTAGTTGGCCGAACGGACGATGGCGTCGAAATCGCTACCGACGGTGTCGCAGTGCTTCTTCAGGATTTCGGACTTGTGCGCGAAGCCGGCCGGGGTGCCGTCGAAGTTCGTGTACTGCGCGTACTTGGCCGCGATCTTGAGTGTGACCTTCTCGCCGCCACCGGCAACCCAGATGGGAATTCCGCCCTCTTGCAACGGAAGTGGACGGCACAGCGCTCCGTCGACCTGGTAGTACTTGCCGTCGAGCGTCGAGCTGCCGGTCGACCACGCCTGCTGCATGATCTGGATTCCTTCGTCGAGGCGGCCCAGACGCTCACCGGCAGAGGGGAAACCGTAGCCGTACGCACGCCACTCCTGCTCGTACCAACCGCCGCCGATGCCCATCTCGACGCGTCCACCCGTGATGAGATCGGTGGTCGCGGCGACCTTGGCGAGGTACGCCGGGTTTCGGTAGCTCATGGCGGTACACATCTGGCCGAGTCGGATACGCGACGTCGATGCACCGAGTGCGGCCATCAACGTCCACGCCTCGTGAGTCGCTTCTTCCGTCGGCTGGGGAACGGTGTGGAAGTGGTCGTAGACCCACACCGACTCCCACGGCCCTGCCTCCGCGCGCAGCGTGAAGTCTCGCATCACCTCCCACTGCTTCGCGGGGTCGATGCCGACCAGGTCCAGACGCCAGCCTTGAGGTACGAACAGTCCGAATCGCATGTAGCGAGCCTACCTACAGTTTCCCGACGCGCGACCGGGGTGACACCCGCGGAGAGTAGACCGGAATGAAGCGGAACATCATCGCCGCGCCGGCGAACGACGTCGCGCCCAGGGCGGCGAATGCCCACCCGAGTGGGAGCACCGCGGCGAGTAGACCGATCGCGAGCGGCCCACCGAACATGCCGGTGTCGTGAGTCAATCGCCATGCAGCGAGGAACTCGGCGCGTTCTTCGGGCGGGGCGATATCGGCACCGAGGGTCATGATCACGCCGTTGCCCAGTCCGTTGCCGATCCCCATCACGACAGCGACCACGGTCAATCCCACTGCACCCGTCGAGAACGGCAACAGTAGGTACGACACACCGATCACCGTCAGCGAAGGCACCGCGACCAGCCTGCGGCCGTATCGGTCCATGATGTGTCCGGCCGGGTACGAGCACAGCAGGTCCACGGCCGCACCGATACCGAAGATCACACTCACCTGGGCTGCATCCAATCCGAGGTGCAATGCCCACAATGGAAGAACGGCCTCACGCGAAGCGCGGGCGGCGCCCATCAGAAGGGAGCCTGTCCCGAGCGTCGACAGAGCGGCACGATGACGGCGAAGGATCTCCGGGAGCGTGACGTGTCCGTGATCGCTGTTGCCTGCCTGCACCTTTCGTGGCGGGTCGGGAACGCGGGCCATCAGCGCCCCGGCGAGCACGACGCCCACCAACTGGACGAGGAATCCTCCGCGCGCTCCCACCAGGAGAATCACGCCGGCCCCGATGAGCGGTCCCAGGAAGAAACCCAACCGCCACATCGCGGCGAACGACGACATTGCTCGGGCCCGAAGACCGAGTGGCACGGTCTCGGCGAGGTAGCTCTGCCGCGCAAGGCCCCACACCGCATTCGCCAATCCGGTCAACAGTGCGCCGATACCGAGCATCCACGGAGTCTGCGCAAGGAGACAAATCACCACTCCTGTTGCACCCAAGGAACTCCCGCCGATGATGGACCTGCGCTCACCGAAACGCGACACGATCCTGCCGGCGGGGAGGTCACCGAGTACGGCGCCCAAACCACCGAGTGCAACGATCAGGCCGGCGACGGCAACCGATGCACCCAGGTCGCGCGCGGTGACGGCCATGATGGGGGCAGCCGCTCCCTGACCGATCCCGAAGATGGCCGCCGGTACGAAAACCGTTGTGACGAGTGGCTTGAGACCGGCAATCGCCGGCTGTTCCTTGGGCAGTGTTTCCGTCACGCGCTCACTTCTGCCGCGTCAGCGGCCCGCGAAAACCGATTCGCCGGACGATCGAGGCCGTAGTGACCCCGCAGGGTGGATTCCGTGTATTCGGTCCGGAAGATCCCACGCGCCTGCAGAATCGGCACGACCCGGTCGACGAACACCTCGAGCCCTCCAGGCAGATAGGGCGGCATGATGTTGAAGCCGTCCGCGGCGCCCTTGTCGAACCATTCGGTCAACTCGTCCGCGACCTGCTCCGGTGTCCCGGCAAATGTCCGATGCCCACGGCCACCGCCGAGTTTGCCGATCAGTTCACGGACGGTGAGGTTTTCGCTCTCTGCAAGGTCTTTGACGAGCTGGTATCGACTCTTGTTTCCTTGGATGCGATCGATGTCCGGCAACGGTGGCAGCGGGGCATCCAGCGAATGCTCGGTGAGGTCGACGCCCACCATGTTCGAGAGTTGGCGCAGTGAGTACTCAGGTGAGATGAGATCCGTGAACGACTGCTCCAGTGCCTTGGCTTCGTCTTCCGTATCCGCGATGAAGGGAACGATGCCTGGCAGCACCTTGATCTCGTCGGGACTACGCCCGTACTTGATCAGCCGCGCTTTGAGGTCGGTGTAGAAATCCTGCCCCTGCTCGAGTGTTCGTTGAGCGGTGAACACGGCTTCGGCATACCTCGCCGCGAAATCCTTACCGCTCTCGGAGGAACCGGCCTGTACAAGCAGCGGACGTCCCTGTGGAGACCTCGGCGAATTGAGCGGGCCAGCCACCGTGAATCGTTGACCGTCATGGTCGATGCGATGGACACGATCAGGATCGGCGAAGATTCCGGTCTCTTCGTCCAGGACAACTGCCCCCTCTTCCCAGCTGTCCCAGAGTCCGAGCGTCACGTCGAGAAACTCCTCGGCGCGCTCGTAACGACCGCTGTGCGTCGGTACCGCATCGAGGCCGAAGTTCGCGGCCTCGTCGGCGCCGGCCGACGTCACGATGTTCCACCCGCCTCGTCCGCCACTGATGTGATCGAGGGAAGCGAACTTCCTTGCGAGAGTGTATGGATCGCTGTAACTGGTCGACGCGGTTGCAATCAGCCCCACCTTGTCGGTGGCCGCCGCGATCGCCGACAGCAAGGTGACGGGTTCGAAGATCGCCTGGGTGTTGTACTTGACCCGCGGGCCGACTGCTAGACCGTCGGCGAAGAACACCGAGTCCAGCTTTCCACGCTCGGCGATTCTCCCCAATTCCTGGAAGTGCTTGACGTCCAGGAGGTTGGCCGCATTTGTGCGTGGGTGGCGCCACGCCGCCTCATGATGGCCGACGCCCATCAGGAAGGCGTTCAGATGAAATTGTCGTTCGGACATGAGTTCGCAGAATCTTTCCGTGAATGTGTGGTCAGGTGGTGACGCGCCAGCGCGAGAGCCGACGTTCGATCAGGACCAGAATCGCGTTGATTGTCAGACCCAACAACGAGATCGCGACGATGCCCGCGTACATGTTCGGGATCTGGAAGTTGAGTTGTGAAGCGGTGATCAGATACCCGAGACCGGCTTTGGCCCCGACCATTTCGGCGGCGATCAGCACGAGAATCGACGACGCGGCTGCCATGCGGATACCCGTGAAGATCGTGGGAACAGCGGCGGGCAGAACCACCTTCTGGAACAGCCGAATCGAGGAGAACCCCAGCGAGGCAGCGGACTTGATCAGCAGGGGGTCCACTGTTCGCACACCGGAGATCGTGTTGAGCAGAATCGGGAAGGTGCAGGCGTAGATCACCAGGGCGATCTTCGATTCCTCACCGATTCCGAGAATCAGCACGAAGACGGGAAGCAGAGCCAAGGCTGCTGTGTTGCGGAACAATTCGAGAATCGGGTTGAGGAAGTCGGAGACCGGGCGGTACCAGGCGATCGCGATTCCCAACGGAATCGCGATCGCGATGGCCACGAAGAATCCGGTCAGCGCACGCGTCAGACTGGCCGAAACATGCTCTTGCAATTGTCCGTTCTCGGCGAGAGTGAAGAATGCGGACACAACTTCGGTGAAGGGCGGGAGGAAGACCTTGTCCACCAGCCCGAGCCGAGGTGCCGCTTCCCAGATCCCGAGGAAGATCGCGATCGCAATCGACGGCTTGGCAATCCGCCAGGCGGTGGAACGAATGTAGCGCGCCGCCTTGCCGCCGGCCTGGCTCCGCTGCGCAATGTCAGGTGTTATGTCGGCCAACGGTTTCGGGGTGGCGACCACCTCCGGCGTCGCCAATGCGCTAGACATGTGCAACCTCCTTGGCAGGATCGAGTTCGCCGGCCCGAGCGCGCTCGACTTCACCGTGCAGCAGCGTCCAGATCCGGTGCCGGAACACTCGGAACTCCTCACCTGATCGCACGTCGTCGCCGGACCGGTCGATGTCGATGTCGACGATCGTCTTGACGCGCCCCGGCCGCGAAGTCAGTACTGCAACACGTTGCCCGAGGTAGATGGCCTCGTCGATTCCGTGGGTGATGAACAAGATGGTCTTGCCGGTGGCCTTCCAGATGCGCAGAAGCTCGTCCTGCAGCGACTCTCGCGTCTGTGCGTCCAGCGCAGCAAATGGTTCGTCCATCAGCAACACTTCGGGGTCGAATGCCAGGCTGCGGGCGATCGCGACTCGCTGCTTCATTCCACCGGACAACTCGTGCGGATAGCGATCCGCGAAACCTTGCAGACCGACCAGTTCGAGGTAATGCTCGGCGAGCTCGCGTCGCTCGCTCTTCTTCACGCCCTTCGCTTCGAGTCCGAACTCGATGTTGTGACGTGCAGTTCGCCATGGAAGTAGCGCGTATTGCTGGAAGACGATTCCCCGATCCAAGCCTGGGCCCGTGATCTGCTTGCCGTCCAGAAGGATTCGACCGGAAGTGGGCGAACTGAGTCCTCCGAGGAGGTCCAGCAGAGTCGACTTGCCGCAACCACTCGGCCCGACGAGGACCAGGAACTCCCCCGGCGCCACGTCGATGTTGATGTCCTCGACCGCGGTGAAAACTTCGTCGGTCCCACGAATGTCGAACTGTTTGGTGACGTGCTCGAGCCGTAGTTTCGGTTCTGTGCTCATTTTGCTGCCTCCAGTGCCTGTCCGTCAGCGCCGCTGTCGGGTGAATACGTTCCGTTGGCGTACGGGTTGAATTCGTTGGTGTAGATGTCCGACGGCTTCAACTTTCCTTCTTCGAGTTCGCCGTTACGGGTGAGCCAGTCGATCCACGTGCTGATCTCGGTATCGGTGATCGTTCCGCCGGGGCCGGCGACTCCTGGGCTCTTCCAGTAGCTGATGAGCTTGGTGTCCTCGTTGCGTCCGCGGCTGTTGATGATCGACGTCAGCTTCGCGACCACTTCTTCTCGTGGGTGTGTCTGCGTCCAGCGGATGGCCCTCGCTGTTCCCTGCACGAAATCGGCGACCGCCTCCTTGTTCTGCGCGATGTAGTCGTCACGGAACACCAACGTGCCGTAGGTGAACGAGCCGAACAACGATTCGTCCGTGAACAGCTCGCGAAGGCCACCACGTTCGAGCGCGGAGTCACGGAAGACCGAGCCGAGGGTGGCGACGTCGATCTGTCCCTGCCGCAAAGCTTGTTCCGTGTTGACCGGCGGAACCACGATCAGTTCCACCTGCTTGATCTCGTCCGGTGTAAGCCCCTCCCGCGCAAGCCATTCACGCACGACGAACTCGTGGTGCGCACCGAGGGTGTTCATCCCGACCTTCTTGCCGATCAGGTCCTTCGCCGATTTGATCGGACTGTCGTCGAGAACGTAGTACCCGTTGAAGCTCTCCTTGTCGGAGCCGTAGTACCCGATGACCGAGGTGATCGGTGAACCCGCGGAAGCCAACTTCACCACCGCCCCGTTGAACGCTCCGCCGAACTCGGTTTGACCGGTCGCTGCGTTCTGAATGCTCTGAGGGCCGCTGGTCGTATCGCCGATCCAGTTGAGCTCCACGTCGTTGAAGTAGCCGAGGTCAGCGGCCAGTTCGGGGTAGATGACCTGTCCGGTGCTGCCCTCGTACCGCAGGACGGTCTTGCCGTCGGCGGTCTTGACCACTTCGTCGGAGGAGCCCGAGCAGGCAACGGCAAAACTGGACAGAGTGACAAGAGCGACGACCGCGGCTACCGAGCGCGCGAAACGAGGGCGAATCATGAAGTTGCTTCCTGTAGAAGATGATTGGTTCAGTTCTCGGCTACACCTGTCCGGAGCGCCGTGTGCGGCGCTCGGCACAGGCAGGTGTTGGAACGTCAGTTCAACGACAACAGTTGAGCGACATGAGCGGGAAAGACCGAAACACGTGAGACTCCAATGAATGTGCAGACAGGATCGAGCCGTGGGCAGTGCCGAAACCATACGTCGGCACCCACTACCTGGGTCAACGGTTACATTCATGCCGGATTTAATGTGTGAGGTCCGTATCATGAGGGCATGCTTTCGCCGACGACTGCGCAGGACTTCGAGCAACACCGTGGCCACCTGACGTCGGTGGCCTACCGTCTCACCGGAAGTTTCAGCGACGCTCAGGATGCGGTGCAGGAGGCATGGATACGCTTGCAAGTCGCACAATCGAGACAAGGAAGCGACCTCGAGATCCGCGAGCTGCGCGGATGGCTCACCACTGTTGTCGGTCGGATCTGCCTCGATCATCTCAAATCGGCCGCGGTCAGAAGAGAAAGCTATGTCGGACAGTGGCTTCCGGAGCCGATCGTCACGCCCGTCGACGCCACCTCGGGCACACCCTCAGCGACACCCGATCCGCTGGAGTACGTCGTGACGCAGGAACAGAATCGTTTTGCTGCCCTCGTCGTCCTGGACACCCTTACTCCCGCTCAACGCGTTGCCTTCGTCCTGCATGACGGCTTCGACGTGCCCTTCGCCGAGGTTGCGCGCATCCTCGACATCGAAGTAGCCACTGCCCGTCAGTTGGCCTCGCGGGCCCGTAAAGCCGCAGCGTCGGCGCCGGTCCCGGTCAGTAGCGAGGAGCATGCTGCTGCCGTCGAGCGATTGGTGACGGCTATCGCGAGTGGAGATCTGAACGCCGTGATAGGTGCACTCGATCCCGATGCCGTCCTGATCGGTGACGCAGGCGGAACTACCCGCACGGCTGTCAACATTGTGCGCGGCAGCGATCGTGTCGCGCGGTTCTATCTGGGATTGGCCCGCAAGTACGGACCGGCAGCGGTGTTCTCGATGTCACCGGTTCTCGTCAACGGACAGCTCGGCGGTGTATTCGCCGGCTCACCAGGGGACGACCAGTACCCGCAGTTCGCCGCTCGCGTTGCCGGCTTCACTGTCCGCGACGGAGTCGTGTGCGCGGCCTACGACATTGCGAATCCAGCCAAGTTCAGCGCTGTGCCGATGCTCGATCACACCGAACCCGAACGCAAGTAGCGAGACTCCCATTCCTCGAGGTGTGATCTGGACACCTGCGTGCCGAACCACAGTCGGTGCAGTACATCCGATCCCAGATGGTGCAATTCGGTGTGCGTCCTCCACTGCTGCGACGCCCACTCGGGTTCGTTGTGGGCGGCGTCGATCCCGGCCATCGCGCTACCTCGCAGTTCGAAGTCCAGGTCCCGTCGAAGCTCCGAAAGCTCCGACCAATTCGCCTGTGGTGCATAGTGCCTCGCGCGAATTTCGGTCAGCAGCTTGAACAGGACGCTACCCGCCCGTTCGTCGACCCAGATCAGAGTGCGTCGATGCGCACCGCGCCCCACCGTCCACAGGACCACCAACGCCACGACGACGCCGATTGCCGTCTCGAGCATGCGGCTGAGGATCAGATGTCGGACGGTCCCGTGCGCACCACCGGCCGCGCCGAGGAGAATCGCGAGGGCGGTGATGAAGATGACGGCTATCCCGTAATTCCGCACCAGGAACAGCTCGATCCCCGCCATCAGGACTGCAAGTACCGCCACCAACCACAGACCGGTCGGACTCCAGGAGTAGATGGCACCCAACAGAATCAACCCGAGGACGGTTCCGCCGATGCGGTGGATTCCGCGATAGGTGCCCAGTATTCGATCCGGTCCTTGATGAAGGACCATCGCCGCGGCGATCACCGCCCAGTCCGGGCGATCGATGCCGAGCAGGACGGTGAGGGTTCCCGCCGCCATACAGGCAATGGACAGCCGAAGTGCCGTCACCGACGCTCGGCTGGACGGATTGCAGGCGCGGAGGAACCGATATCGGATCGTCGGGTCGGGCAGAGGCGGGTGGGCCCCGACCTCGTCGACGTCGAACGCGGGGTCCGCCATGAGCTCCGGATCGTGGTCGTCGGAGATCGCTCTGGCCATCGAGATCTGCGCTCGTTCGAGTTCACGGGTCAACGGGTGGTCTTTCCCGACGATTGCGCCGCGGTAAAGGCACTGCCACGCGTCGTGCAGCCGAAGTGCTGCAGCGTGGCGTTTGTCTCGCGTGAGTTCGGGTGGGGCGTACCTCGCCTGAGCGTCCGTGTACTCCGCAACGGCCGAGACGGCTGCCTGTACAGCGCTGCGTTCGACAGCTCTCGGTGCCCACAGGATTCCCGTCATCGAGACGACCACCGCGCTGATCCCACCGATTGCCGTCCACATCGCGACCTCGACCGGCGGCTGACCGGGAGTGGCGATCACGGAACTGATCTCGGTGGTGAGCAACAGAAAGAACGCGCCCGGTGGACCCAATCGAAGCGCGTCGACGGTGAAGGCGCAGGTCGACACCACGACGGCCATGATCAGCACGACAAAGACCAGCAGCACCGTCGGCGCTCCCTCAGCGATGGCTCGGTGGACGGGCTCACCCACCGATGCCCCGACGAAGGACAGGATCGTCAGCGCCGTCGCAGCGATACCGACTGCCTTCCACCTGCTCCGGTACGGACGACCCTCACCGTAGATCGATGCAAATGCACCGAGGCCGACCAGGAGCGAAGCAGACCCGAATCCGAGCAGTGTGGCGATGGCCGCCGGAATCGCCAGGGCGAGGGCGACGCGAACCGCTCCGGGGTACCTGTTTCCCACCGGCGGCAATCCGAACAGGACGCTGCGCGCCGGCCGCGGAGCCGGGAGGTTGGACTCGTGACCCGCTGATGTTTCTTCGGGGTCCACTGCCCATCCTTCGCGCCGGCCTGTTCGTGTCTGTGTCGTCCCATTCTTGCGGGCGGCCGACGTGGAATTCGAGGCGGGTCCGGAGGTCGATTCGACCACCCCTTTATTGACACTATGTCAACAGTGTGGATGATAGGTGGAGTCGGATCCGCTCGCGGGTCGCACTTCATCGATCGGGAGAATCACGATGACGCAAGGATCTACCGCAACCCGGACCGCAGAACGACGGTCCCCGTGGATGGACGACGAATTGGAGGCCGTGGCCGACCTGGCAAGGAACTTCTTCGCCAAACACGTCACACCGCATCAGAAACGCTTCGCGTCCCAAGGTTTTCCCGACAAATCCGCATATCGAGAACTCGGGGCGCTCGGGCTCGCCGGCATGTCGATCCCCACCGAGTACGGCGGCGGAGGAGGAACTTTCGCGCACGACGCCGTGCTGTTCCACGAGCAGGTCATGGCGGGTGATCATTCACTCCAACTCGGCGTGCACTCGGGAATCGTGCCGCACTACCTCAATGCCTACGCCGATCACGAGCACAAACTGCGCTGGCTACCGAAACTGGTGAGTGGCGAGTGGGTGGGCGCAATCGCCATGACCGAGCCCGGCACCGGATCCGACTTGCAGAACATCACCACCCGAGCCGTCCGCGACGGTGACGACTATCTGATCAGCGGCGCAAAGACCTTCATCTCCAACGGTCGCAATTGTGATCTGGTGATCATTGCCGCCAAGACCGATCCCAGCCTCGGAGCGCGTGGAGTGTCGCTCATCGTGGCCGAGGTCGATGACAACACACCGGGTTTCGAGCGCGGGCGAATACTCGAGAAGGTCGGACAGAAGGGCCAGGACACCACCGAGCTGTTCTTCGACCGCTTGCGGGTGCCTGCAACAAACCTGCTCGGGGACCGCGAAGGCACAGGGTTTGCCCAGCTGATGCAGCAGCTACTGCCCGAACGATTGATCTGCGGAGTTGCAGCCACTGCGGCAATGGAGCGTGCAGTCGCCCTCACCGTCGAGTACACCAAATCCCGAAACATGTTCGGGCAAACGCTCTTCGATCTGCAGAACACGCGCTTCGAACTTGCCGAGTGCGCGTCCATCGCTCGTATCTCACGAACGTTCATCGACGACTGCATCGTCAAATACCTTGCCGGGCAGCTCGATGCGACTACCGCCGCGATGGCCAAGTACTGGCTCACCGATCAGCAGTGCGCCGTGATCGACCGCTGCGTGCAACTACACGGCGGGTACGGCTACATACTCGAATATCCCATCGCTCAGATGTATGCCGACGCTCGTATTCAGCGAATCTACGCCGGATCGAACGAAGTCATGAAGGACCTCGTGGCGAGATCACTCTGAGCAATCAGGAATCCGCCTCGCACGCCGGCAGAACGTCACGCACGATGGCGAGCAAACTGCGTACCAGCAGAAGGTGCACCTGTTCGCGGTCGAGCGCTCCCGTCACCAACCACTGCTTACTGGCAGCCTTCGCCAAGCCTCCGTACGCCACGATCATCGAATGAACAGCAGCCTCGCTGCCTTCACTCGGTCGAATCTCGAGCGCATCCATCATGCGTCGCGCAGCAACGTCGTCAGCATCCTGCAGGATCCGATCCATCTCGGGATCACGGCGGAGGTCGTCGGACATGACTGTCGAGATCCACATGTCGCGATGACGCCAGGCGACGTCGAGCCACCGATCGATCACGGCGCCGATCCGCTTCTCCTGGCTCGCCGATCGCGGAATGCGGTCCACCGCCACTTCGGGAATGAAGACGAACCGCCGCACGACGTCGAGATACAACTCCCGCTTGGAGCCGAAGTAATGATTGAGCAGCGGACGTCCGACCCCAGCCGCCTTGGCCAACTCGGTCATCGAGACGTCGGCAAAAGACTTCTCCTCGAAAACCTTTGCCGCGCTGACAATGATCTGCTCACGCCGGTCTTCGGGACCGAGACGCCTTCCGCCTGTGGCCGACGCGGACGTCATTCTTTTCTCGCGGGCGTGCTGTTGACCGTCGCCTGCGCCTCGACCATGAGCGAAATGTGCTCCACCAAACGCTTTCGAGAGATCTTGGAGGACGGGGTGTGCGCCTGATAGATGAACGCGAGGGCACCGAACAGCCCCACCGAATTGAGTTCGGAGTTCGCGGAGTCGGTTGCCTCGCCGCCGTACATCAGCTCGAGCGACGCGGAAATCGGATTCGTGAACTCCGCCATCAATTCTCGCCCTCGATCCCACAGCGCAGGTTCCGCCTGGGATTCGACGAACATGATGCGTCCACGTCGAGGATCTTTGAATACGTAGTTGGTGAAGGCCTTCACCACGTGGCGGATCAGGGCCGACGGTTCGGAAGGCGCCGCCTCGAGAGCGTCCAGAATAGTGTCACGCGCACCGAGAACGACCTCGTCGAGCACGGCGACCAGCAGTTCGTCACGGTTGGCGAAGCTCTCGTAGAAGTACCGTTCGGTCAGCGCGGCCTCGCGGCAGGTCGCACGCATGGTCGCGGCGGCCGCTCCCTCGGTACCCATGATCTGCAACCCGGCTTCGATCAGCTGTGTCCGGCGCGCGGCGCGGCGATCTTCCGGTTCCTGCCCACGCCACCTGCGCGGGCCGGTGCGCCGAGCCTCGGTATCCGTCATGTCCCCATGTTCTCACTGACCGGCAGCGCTCTCGACCTCAGGTTATCGCGGCGACCTCCGCAAGCGAACTGACATCGCCCGATGTCAATCAGTTGAATTCTGACATCAACCGCTGTTGACATCACTTGATGTCAGACTTACTCTTCGTTCAGTTGTTCACGCACCAATCAGGAGGCGTCACACATGGTCGACATCGACCCAACCTCGGGGCCATCGGCCGGTGACGAGGAAACTCGAACTCGCCGAACACGAGTCGTCGTCATCGGAGCCGGTTTCGGCGGCATCGGAACGGCTGTCCGCTTGAAGCAGTCCGGGATCGACGACTTCGTCGTTCTGGAACGTGCCGCGGAGCCCGGGGGAACCTGGCAGGTCAATACCTACCCCGGTGCACAGTGCGACATCCCGTCGATTCTGTACTCGTTCTCGTTTGCGCCAAATCCGAACTGGACGCGGCTGTATCCGCTACAGCCCGAGATCTACGACTATCTCCGGGATTGCGTCCATCGCTTCGGACTGGCCGGTCATTTCCACTGCAACCAGGACGTGACAGAAGCTTCGTGGGACGAGCAAGCCCAGATCTGGCGGGTACACACTGCGGAAACCATGTGGGAGGCACAGTTCCTGGTCGCGGCCACCGGCCCGTTCAGTGCCCCCGCCACACCCGACCTTCCCGGGCTCGAATCGTTTCGTGGTCAGATGTTCCACACCGCGGACTGGAACCACGACCACGACCTTCGCGGTGAGCGGATAGCCGTGGTCGGCACCGGCGCCTCTGCGGTGCAGATCATCCCCAGACTGCAACCGCTCGCGGACACGTTGACCGTGTTCCAGCGGACACCGACGTGGATCCTGCCGCACCCGGATCAGCCGATGACCGGCTGGCCGAGCGCTCTCTTCGAGCGGGTGCCGCTCACCCAACGACTGGCACGCAAGGGACTTGACCTGCTCCAAGAAGCCCTGGTACCCGGATTCGTGTACAAGCCGTCACTGCTCAAAGGGCTGGCCGCACTCGGCCGAGCACACCTTCGCCGGCAGGTGCGGGACCCGGAGCTTCGCGCAAAGCTGCTCCCCCACTACGCATTCGGATGCAAGCGTCCGACGTTCTCGAACACCTACTATCCCGCGCTGGCGTCACCCAATGTGGAGGTGGTGACGGACGGAATCGTCGAGGTGCAGGAGCGCGGAGTCCTCACCGCGGACGGCGCCTTCCGGGAAGTCGACACCATAGTCATGGGAACCGGCTTTCGTATGGGAGACAACCCGTCGTTCGACATCATCCGGGGCAAGGACGGCCGCAGCCTCGCGCAGACGTGGAACGGCAGTGCCGAGGCCTTCCTCGGCACCACCATCAGCGGGTTTCCGAACTTCTTCATGATCCTCGGCCCCAATTCCGTGGTCTACACCTCGCAGGTCGTCACGATCGAAGCGCAGGTCGAGTACATCGTGAGCTGCATTCTTCAAATGGACGAGGGCGGCATCGGCAGTATCGACGTCCGGGCAGACGTGCAGAGAGAGTTCGTGCGCGCGACCGACCGCCGACTCGCCACCAGCGTATGGAACGCCGGCGGGTGCAGTAGTTACTACCTCGTCGACGGCGGCCGCAATTACACCTTCTATCCCGGATTCAACCGATCCTTCCGCACCAGGACCAAACGAGCCGACCTCGCTCACTACGCGCAAGTACAACCCGTCTCGTCCGAATCACTCACCACTGCCCGAGAAACCGTGAGGAGCCGATAATGCTCGGCATCAACGCCTTCCGAGGCACACCCGTCGTCGCACCGTCCGGCGCGCGCCGCTACACCGACGAAGCACATGCGATCGCCGCCCGTGACGTCGAATTCGACTGGGACGGCGTACCACTGCATTACGTGCCGAACGAACCGATGGTCACCCACGTCATCAACTTCATGCATCTCGTGTTGCCCGAGGGAGAGCGGGCCATGTCCGCAACGCTCGCCGAAGCGCTCCCGCTCATCGAGGACCCCCGCCTGCACGAAGAGGTGGTGGGATTCGTCGGCCAGGAAGCAACACACGCGTCGTCGCACAAAGGTGCACGCGAGCATCTTGCGGACCTCGGCATGGACATGAAACCGATGTCACGCCGGATGGACTGGCTCGTGGACAAGATATTGGGCGACAAAGGATTGACCGGAAAAGCCAAGCACGCCTGGCTCTGTGAACGTCTCGGCTTGTTTGCCGCGATGGAGCACTACACGGCGGTGGTCGGGGAATGGCTGCTCACCGATCCCGCCCTCGAAGATGCCGGCATGCACCCGACGATGCTCGACATGGTCAAGTGGCACGGCGCCGAGGAAGTCGAGCACCGCAACGTGGCCTTCGACGCCTACATGTACGTGGACGGTAGCTACGCCCGCCGCGTTCGCACGGCGCTGCTCGCCAGCTTCACGTTGTTCGTGTTGTTCATCGCCTCGATGAACTACCTCTTCCGGCAGGACCCGTCGAAGGCGAAGGGCCGCCTGTGGCCTCTGCAACTGATCAGCGCCACTCGCCGCGGCCTGGTCCCGAACATGAAATTCCTGATCACCGAGATTCCTCCGTATCTGCGGCCGAGCTTCCATCCGTCCCAGATCGGGGACATGGACGTAGCCATGCGCTACCTCGCTCGCTCACCTGCCGCCAATCGTTCTTCCGAAAAGAGTGAAGGATGAACAAGACGACTGCCGACCGTCCTCACGACGCACAAGACTTCACACCGACCCGGTCGTTGAGGATTGCCGCACAGGCGACGAGCGCATACCGTCGAATCTTTGCGTCAAGTCCTGCAGCGCAGATACTTTCGCGTCCCAACCCGGTCCGCTACAGCGGATTCGACATGACGCTGGACGTGAAGTCCGTCCGGTTCGAGTGCGCAGACGTCCTGAGTGTCACCTTGACCCCGAGGGAAGGAATCACCCTGCCGTCGTGGATTCCCGGCGCTCACCTAGACGTCATTCTCCCCTCGGGAAGGCAACGACAGTATTCGTTGTGCGGAGACCCCGACGACTTGACCTCGTATCGGATCGCCGTCCGGCGGATCGACGAGGGCGGGGGTGGCTCCCGCGAGATACACGAGTCACTGAAACCCGGAATGGTTGTCGACGTACGAGGGCCGCGGAATGCATTTCCTTTTGTCACTGCTCCGTCGTACCTCTTTGTTGCGGGCGGAATCGGGATCACTCCGATACTTCCCATGGTGCAACGCTGTCACCGCCGCGGAGTCCCGTGGCGATTGGACTATCTCGGACGAACTCGGGCAGCTATGCCATTCCTGAACGAGATCGAGGAGTATTCCAGCGGCCGGGTAACCATCCGACCCGACGACGAGCTGGGTCCGACGGATATCGGAACACTCGTCGCTGCTGCGGATCCAGGTGCCGCGGTGTACACGTGCGGACCGGTTCCGCTGATGAACACGGTGCGTGCGGCAACTTTCGCCGCCAACCCGACCGGATCGGTGCACAGCGAGAGGTTCTCCCCACTCCCGGTAGTCGACGGCAAGGAGTTCACGGTGCATCTGGCGCGCACCGGTCTCACCGTCGATGTGGGCGAGTCCGAAAGTGCATTGGCTGCAATACGACGCGTACTTCCCGGAGTAGCGTATTCATGCCAACAGGGCTTCTGCGGTACATGCAAGGTCCGGGTGCTCTCCGGGACCGTCGAGCATCGAGACACCCTCCTCACCGAATCCGAACGTACTGGTTCGATGTTGACCTGTCGATCACGTTCCACCGGTGGGTCTTTGGTGGTGGACCTGTGAAGGGAAAATTCTCTCTTTCTGCGGCCGACGCAGCCTTCATCCGCTCCGCTCCGCTGGTGATCACTCACCGGATCGAATCCGAAGCGACATGTGAAAGCTTGTGGCAGACGTTGACCTCGGACGGAGCGCTCACGTCGTGGGCGCACGGGATCACCGGAGCCGACTGGACCTCGGACAGACCATTCGGCGTCGGGACTACGCGAACCGTGCGAGCCGGCGCTTTTGCTGCACTGAACGAGCGATTCTTCCGCTGGGACGAGGGGCGCCGGATGTCGTTCTACGTGGAGTCGGCGTCACTTCCGGGGTTCAAACGCTTCGCTGAAGATCTGGTGTTGGAACCGACTTCGACTGGCAGCCGCCTCACCTGGACGTTCGCTGTGCAAGCGCAGCCGTGGTTCGCCCCCATTCTGACTCTGTCCCGACCGATCCTCCAACGCGTCACCCGCGGCTGGGCCGACGGCGCCGTCCACCACACACTTCAAGGAACTCCACGATGACGGCGACCGAGATCGACACGACCACACAGGCGTCCGACGACACAGTGACACAGGCAGTGCGCGACGCCCGTACTGCTTCCGAATGGTGGGCAGAACTGACATTCGAGCAACGCGCTCGTCGACTGGATCGGTGGCGAGGAATCATCGCTCGTCGCGCATCCGAACTCGCCGACGTCGTGCACCGGGACATGGGCAAGCCGCACCCTGACGCGATGCTCGAAATCGCCATGGCACTAGAACATCTCGCGTGGGCGTCGAAGAATGCCCGAAAGGTATTGGGCAGGCGCAGCGTCCGCTCCAGTTTGTTGACGGTCAATCAGGCCGCCTCGGTGGAGTATCGACCTCTCGGGGTGATCGGTGTGATCGGTCCGTGGAACTATCCGGTCTTCACCCCACTCGGTTCGCTCTCGTTCTCGCTGGCTGCAGGCAACGCCGTGGTCTACAAGCCGAGTGAGTTCGCACCGGCAGTCGGGCAATGGTTGGGCCGCGCCTTCGCCGAGGTCGTCCCTGAACATCCTGTGCTGCAGGTCGTCACGGGCGATGGTTCGGTCGGCGCGGCACTGTGCCTGGCCGGTGTCGACAAGATCGGGTTCACCGGATCGACCGCGACGGGCAAGAAAGTCATGGCAGCGTGCGCCGAGACCCTCACACCGGTGTTGATGGAATGTGGTGGTAAGGACGCGCTCATCCTTGATGCCGACGGAAATGTCGGTGCCGCCGCGGATGCTGCGGTGTGGGGAGCATTGTCCAACTCCGGTCAAACCTGTCTGGGCGTCGAGCGTGTATACGTGCACGAACATGTCTACGGCGAGTTTATCGACAAGACAATCACTTTGGCTGCCCGAGTTCATGCGGGTCCGGGTGCCGAAGACAAGATCGGTCCGATCACCATGCCCTCGCAAGTCTCCGTCATCCGGCGCCACATCGACGACGCGATGTCGCGGGGTGGACGTGTCGTTCTCGGAGGGCTCGGCTCGATCTCCGGCCAGTACGTGCAACCGACCATCATGGTCGACGTCCCCGAAGACAGCCTCGCCGTCACGGAGGAAACTTTCGGCCCGACGATGACGATCACCAAGGTCGCCTCGATGGACGAGGCGGTGGAGTTGGTCAATGCGTCGCCATACGCATTGGGAGCAAGCGTGTTCGGCAAGGACGGAGCGGCTGTTGCCGATCGGCTCCGATCCGGAGGAGCGTCGGTGAACTCTTACGTGATGTATGCCGCGGTTCCCAACCTGCCACTGGGTGGGGTCGGAGCATCCGGTTTCGGACGCGTTCACGGCCCAGATGGTCTGAAGGAGTTCACCTACGCTCGTTCGACGACTCGGCAACGATTCCGTTCGCCCCTACCACTGACGACGTTTCGAAGGACCGCCCGAATCGACTGGCTGGTCAAGGTTCTCATCCGCGCACTACACGGAAGGCACTGAAGCAATGACGGGACGCTTGTCCGCAATTGCGGGAACAGTCCGCGATCTGGGCATTCCACTGCCCGGACGCCGACTCGACTACGACGTCGCCGGGAAGGTCGTACTGATCACCGGTGGAGGCGACGGTATCGGTGCAGCGCTGGCGCGCACTCTCCACCGGCGTGGGGCCACCGTGGCACTGGTCGACGTCAACGAGAGTTCATTGGCAACGGCCGAGCGCTCATTCGAGTCACAGCGAGTCGTGACGGTGACGGCCGATGTCCGAGATCGGGACGGCATGACCGCAGCCGTGCAAACGATCATCGAGCAGCTGGGCAGAATCGACGTCGTAGTGGCCAACGCCGGAATCACCCCTCCCCCGGCAACATTGCGCCAGATCGATCCCGACGCCTTCGATCGTGTGCTCGACGTCAATCTCACCGGCGTCTTCAACACCGTGCATCCGACCATCGACGAGGTGATCCGCAACAGTGGGCACATCGTCGTCGTGTCATCGGCGGCGTCGTTCGCCCCCGGTTTGGGCGGCGCTTCGTACATGATCAGCAAGGCTGGGGTCGAAGCGCTCGGCCGGGCGCTGCGTCTCGAGGTTGCCGGCTACGGCGCTACTGCCGGCATCGCGTACTTCGGGATGGTGGATACACAACTTGCACGCGCCACACTCGACGACGACGAGATCGGGCGCAAACTCGACGCTCGACTACCCGGTCCCCTCCGTCATCGAATCTCCCCGGACCGTGCCGCCACCGTGATCGCCGACGCGATCGCGCGCCGCGCCGCCCGGACCCTTGCCCCCGCTGCCTGGGAACCCTGGGCGTGGGGACGCGGATTCATCAATGTCCTTGCCGACGGTTACCTGGCAAAAGACAAACAGGCACACGACCTGATCCGCGAACTCGAAGACAGAACCACCGCTGCGGCCCCGACGAATGCGTCAGCCCTGACAAAGGCATCCAGGAGAACATCATGACTACGTTGTGTGCAGCCTTCCAGCGAGTGTCGGCGGTAGCGCCCGACGCGGTGGCCCTGCGAGACATCGGCGATGCGCGAACACTGACGTGGCGCGCGTACGGCGAACAGGTTCGCGATGTTGCCGCGGGATTGGCCGGAATCGGCGTGGGACATGGCGATACGGTTGCATTGATGATGAGTAACCGCATCGAGTTCTACCCGATCGACGTCGGCGCCCAACACCTCGGCGCGACATCCTTCTCCATCTACAACACGTCGGCACCCGAAGCCATCCAGTACATCCTCGCCAATTCCGGTGCGCGAGTGCTCGTCTGCGAGGCCCAGTACGTGGATACCGTTCGCCGATCCGGTGCCACACTCGACACGATCGTGGTCGTCGACGCGCAACCGTCTGCCCAGCAGTCCGGCACCCTGACGCTGGAGCAGATGAAGTCCTCTGCTACTGCTGCCGCCGATTTCGATTTCGAGAGCACCTGGCGTGCGGTGAAACCGAACGACGTCGCCACGTTGATCTACACCTCCGGCACGACCGGCAACCCCAAGGGCGTCGAGACGACTCATGCCTGTCTGTTGTTCGAAACCACCGCCGTCAGTGCTGTACTCCCCGTCGAGTTCGGTGACCGCATCACCTCGTACATGCCGTCGGCGCACATAGCCGATCGGCTCACCTGCCTGTACATGCAAATGGTGTTCGGCACCCAGATCACTGTCGTGCCGGATCCGAGCCAGGTAGCGGCTGCGCTTCCGGACTGTCGCCCCACGATCTGGGGCAGTGTCCCCCGCGTGTGGGAAAAGCTGAAGGTTGCAGTCGAATCGGCCGTCGCCAACGAACCGGACGACGCGCGGCGAGCGGCATTGCAGTGGGCACTCGACGTCGGTCGCACTCGGCTCGCACACTTGCGAGCCGGTGAAACAGTCCCCGCCGAACTGGAAGCGGACTACGCCCGAGCCGATGCAATGGTCCTCTCCGCTCTGCGTGCGAAACTCGGTTTTGCCGAACTGAAGTGGGCCATCTCTGGCGCTGCACCGATTCCGCCGGACACCTTGGCATTCTTTGCAGCCCTGGGAGTTCCGATCTCGGAGATCTGGGGAATGTCCGAGCTGACATGCATTGCGAGCACCGCACCGGCCGAGCCGACCAAGCTGGGAACGGTCGGAAAGTTGCTTCCAGGCATGGAAATGCGCATCGAGGCGGACGGTGAGCTACTGGTTCGAGGACCGTTGGTCATGAAGGGGTACCGCGGCGAACCGGCAAAAACGGCCGAAGCGATCAGTGCAGACGGTTGGCTTTCGACCGGAGACATCGTCACGGCCGACGCAGACGGATACCTCACGGTGATCGATCGCAAGAAGGAGCTGATCATCAATGCGTCAGGAAAGAACATGTCCCCCGCTGCCATCGAGACCGCAGTGAAGACGTCGTCGTCGTTGATCGGTGAGGTCGTGGCAATCGGAGACGGCCGAAAGTTCAACACAGCGTTGATCACTCTCAGCGCCGACGCCGCGGTCGGAGCGGCACGCTCACTGGGACTTGCGGCCGAGGCCGCGGTACTCGCCAAGGACGCTCGGACCGTCGACATCGTTGCAACTGCTGTCGCCGAGGGAAACTCGCGTCTGTCGAGGGCCGAGCAGATCAAGCGGTTTCACGTACTCACCACGTTCTGGGAGCCAGGCGGCGACGAGCTGACACCGACGATGAAGCTCAGGCGCAAGCCGATAGCCGAGAAGTACGCGTCCGAAATTGCAGCCCTCTATGCGGATTCGGTCGTAGAGGACGTCTACGAGCCTGCGCCCTGCGCATAGATCAGCGTCTCGGTGGCCTTGACCACAAACGTAGCGGCCGATCCCGGAACCAGATCGAGCTCGGCCGCTGCGCTCGCCGTGATGTCGGCAGACAAGCCCGGCTGGCCGGCTTCGTCCTCGGCTCGGACTCGGACGACATCGCCTCGATTTTCGATCTCCGCGATCGTGACCGCAAACGCGTTTCGTGGGCTCCCGTGAGGCGGATCCAGGTAGACCGACACTGCTCGCGGCTCGAAGACTGCCACGGCGGCACTGCCGGCCGGTAGGTCGGTCTCCGTCTGGCCCGCGATATCCACCCCGACCGGACTTCTGAGCATTCCGTCTCCGGCCATCGTGCCGCTGCGCAAGTTGATCCCTGCGATGCGTGCTGCAAATGCACTACGCGGGCGAGTCAGAACTGTTCGTACGTCACCACGTTCGACGACCCGGCCGCCGTCCAGCACGACAACGGTGTCGGCAAGGGCCAGCGCATCCAGAGCGTCGTGCGTGACGAGCACGGCCGTGCGATCTCCTGTTCGGAGCACTCTACGCAGCAACGACCGCAATGCCGGGGCGGAGGCGACGTCGAGCGCAGACATCGGTTCGTCGAGCAGGAGTAGTTCGGGTTCAGCAGCCAATGCCCTCGCCACTGCGACTCGTTGCGCTTGACCGCCGGAGAGCTGTGACGGCTTGCGGTCAGCCAATTCGGCGGCGTCGACTGCGTCGAGCCAGTGGCGCGCGGAATCGGCGGAATCGCGACGCGACCGCCCTGCACTGCGCGGCGCGAACGCCACGTTCGCGGCCGCACTGAGGTGGGGAAAGAGAAGTGCCTCTTGCGCGAGTAGAGCAGTGCCGCGCCGATGCGGCGCCAACGCGACTCCCCTACCGGTATCGGTGAGAACGCGAGAATTCAGTTCGATCAACCCACGCCGCGGGTGATGTAGTCCGGCAACCGCCGCCAGTACCGTCGACTTGCCTGCGCCGTTCGGTCCGAGGACAGCGGTCACCTCACCGGCCGCGACGTCGAACGTCGCAACGACATCGCGCTCCGGAATCTCGATGTCGACGTGGAGGCCACTCACAACGAACCCGCCGATCCGCGTCCACGCACCGCAACCACGATGACCACCGCGACTACGACCAACACCAGCGAAAGCGCTACCGCTGCATCCGGATCGGTCTCACGCTGGAGATAGATTTCCAACGGCAGGGTACGCGTGACCCCTTGCAGACTTCCCGCGAACGTCAGCGTTGCACCGAACTCCCCCAGTGCGCGAGCGAAAGCCAGCACTGCCCCTGACACCAGACCGGGAAGCACCAGCGGCAAAGTCACCCGGCGAAGCACGGTGGTCGGGCGGGCTCCGAGCGTCGAGGCTACAGCCTCGTATCGTGTGCTCGCAGTGCGTAGCGCACCTTCGAGGCTGACGACGAGGAACGGTAGCGCGACAAACGTCTGCGCCAGGACCACCGCGGTTGTCGAGAATGCTATCTGGATGCCGAGCACTTCCAACTGCTCACCGATCAACCCTTTGCGCCCGAACGTGTACAGCAACGCGATACCGCCCACCACTGGCGGCAGAACCAGCGGGAGCAGAATCAAGGATCGAAGAACGGACAGTCCCCGAAAATGACTGCGCGCCAACACCGCGGCCATCGGTACCCCGAACAGGATGCACAGCAGCGTGCTCATTGCCGCTGTCTTCAAACTCAGTTTCAACGCGGCAACCGACGATTCGGAAGTCACGAGTTCCCAGAACTGCGACCACTGCACGGTGGCCAGCATCGCCGCCAAGGGCGCGATGACAAACGCCCCGCCGATCAGCGCGGGAAGGTAAATCCATACCGGCAACCCGAGCGGGGCTCGGGCTGACGGTCGTAGGCGTGTCACGGAGCAGCGAATCCCGCGTCACCCAGAACTGCCAAGCCCTTGGGGCCCTTCACGAGATCGACGAACTTCGTTGCCGTTTCCGAATTCTTCGAATCCTTCAGCACCGCAATCTGGTACAGGTTGACCACCGTGGTGGCTTCCGGGAACGCGACGGTCTGAACCTTGTCACCAGCGGACTTCGCGTCGGTGACGTAAACGATGCCGGCATCGGCCTGCCCGGACGTCACCTTGTTGAGAACGTCGGTCACCGACGATTCTTCGCTGACGGGCGAGAGGGTCTCGCCTGTGGCCGTCTCGACCTTCTTCGTAGCCGCGCCACAAGGGACCTGCGGAGCGCAGATCACCAGTTGCGTCCCCTCCTTTGCCAGATCGGCGAACGACGCGATGCCCTTCGGATTGCCCGGCGGCACAACAATCGTCAAGGTGTTGCTCGCGAAGTCCGAGGGCGACCCCGCGACGACGCCGGCGTCGGTGGCCTTGGTCATGTTGGCGGCGTCAGCCGAGGCGAACACGTCAGCCGGTGCGCCCTGGGTGATCTGAGCGACGAGGTCCGAGGACCCGGCAAAGCTGAATGTGACCGATGAACCGGGGTTCTCGGACTCGAATTCCTTGCCGAGTTCGGTGAAGCTGTTCTTGAGTGACGCCGCTGCGAAGACGGTGATGCTTCCCGTGGCACTATCACTGGAAGTGGTTGTGGTCGGAGCGGCCGACGACGTCTCCGACGAAGAATTGTCGGAGGAACTACAACCGGTCACCAGGGCAAGCGAAAAGGCACCTGCTGCAACAAGTCCGACTACACGCTTCACGAATTTCCTCCAGTATGTTCAAAAACTACGGCGTTTCCACGATGACCGTGGTGGCCTTCACGATTGCGACTCCGATACTCCCGACCTCGAGTCCGAGCTCCCGAACCGCGTCGGTACTCATCAACGAGACGACAGTGAAGGGCCCACACTGCATTTCGACCTGAGCCATCACCTTGTCGGTGACGACCTTGGTGACGAGGCCGGCGAACCGGTTGCGGGCCGAACTCGCACCCGTGAGCGGATCGGCCGGTGCGGGTCCGGCGTTGGACCGGGCGAAGCCCGCCAACTCGGCACCGTCGATGACCTTGCGGCCGGAGTCGTCCGTCGTCGCGGTGAGAAGCCCACCGTCGACCCACCGCCGGACGGTGTCGTCACTGACACCGAGCAGGCCGGCAGCTTCGCGGATTCGAATGTTGGGCACCAGGTGATCGTAGGTCGCAAGTGCGGACCTAACAAGCCGAAATGCTCCGCAGATGCGTGAACTAGTCAATCATGATCACGTATCTGCGGAGTATTGTCGATAGTTGCCGTAGACGAATCAGCGCATCATTCTTCTGCCCAGGGCACACGGCAGGAGTCGGTGCTGAACCCCTGCTCGGTAATCCCCAACGCCGAATACATCCGGGCGCGCATGTTTTCGAGCCCGATCTGATAGGTCAGTTCCACGACGCCCGCTCGCCCGAACCTGCGCTCGAGATCCGCGACCTGTTCGTCCGTCACCCCGTTCTCCCCATGGGGGTCACCGGTCATGGCGTCGGCGTAGGCGATCGCGGCCCGCTCGTCTTCGCTGTACTTCGATGAATCCCGGTAGTTCGCGATCTCTTTCAACTTGTCGATGTCCAAACCGTCCAAGCGCGAGAGCATCGTCCCGAAGTCGACACACCACGAGCAGCCGACAGTCCAGGCGACGCGATAGACGGCCAGTTCACGAATGTTCGACGGCAGCACCTTCGACGCCTTCTGCACAGCCATTTCGTGGCGGGCAGCCGCTACGAACAATTTCCGATGGTTGGCCAGGACGGCAAAGGGCTCGGGGACTTCGTCGTACTGCCTGGCGGCGAATTTGTATGCCACTTTGATCAACGGACTGGCTTCTGACGGTGTCACTGCGGGAATGCGAGTCATGGCAAGCCTCCGTATGTTCTGGGGCACCGGATTCGATGCTCTCTACAGAGTTGGACGATGGCGGCGATTCAAACGTGACAAGCACCGCGTCCGAGCGGATGTGAGGATGCGGTGTCAGCCGACTAAGCTGCAAAGATGCCTTCGACGCCCCGCAACCGCACCGTCTCGCGTCTGCAGCCGTTCGCATCCACGATCTTCGCCGAGATGACAGCGTTGGCCACACTTCACGACGCGGTCAACCTCGGTCAGGGCTTTCCGGATACCGACGGTCCTGCGGCCATGCTCGAGGTAGCGCGCCGAGCCATCGCCGAGGGCGTCAATCAATACCCGCCCGGTCCGGGCATGCCCGTCTTGCGTCAGGCCATCGCGGAGGATCGGCGCATCCGCTACGGACTCGACAGTGATCCCGACTCCGAAGTTCTGGTCACCGTCGGCGCCACCGAGGCGATCAGTGCTGCGATTCTCGGACTGGTCGAACCCGGCGAAGAAGTAGTGCTGATCGAGCCGTACTACGACTCCTACGCTGCATCCGTCGCGTTGGCAGGCGCTGTACGTCGCACAGTTCCGTTGGTAACCGCGGGAGACGGATTTGCGGTCGATCTCGATGCATTGCGCGGCGCGATCACCGCCAAGACGAAGATGCTGATCGTCAACAGTCCTCACAACCCCACCGGCACCGTATTCACCGATCACGAACTTCGAGCGATCGCCGAACTCGCGTGCGAACGCGACCTGATCGTGTTGAGCGACGAGGTCTACGAGCACTTGGTCTTCGACGGCCTCACCCACACACCGATGGCGTCGCTCCCGCGCATGCGTGAGCGCACCGTCACGGTGTCCAGTGCCGCAAAGACTTTCAATGTCACCGGCTGGAAAACCGGCTGGGCGATCGGCCCGCGCGAACTCATCGACGGAGTCCGTGCCGCCAAGCAGTTCATGTCATTTGTTGCCGGTGCACCGTTCCAACCGGCCGTTGCCTACGCGCTCACCAACGAACAGCCGTGGGTCGTCGAACTTCGACAGAGCTTGCAAGGCAAACGCGACGTGCTCGGTAAAGCTCTGACCGAGGCCGGTTTCACGGTGCATTCCGGTGGCGGCACGTACTTCCTCCTTGCCGACATCAGACCGTTGGGCGAAACCGATGCGGGAGATTTCTGCCGCGCACTGCCCGAGCGGATCGGCGTCGCGGCCGTTCCGGTCGACGTGTTCGCGGACAACCGCGACGATTGGAAGCACCTGGTGCGCTTCGCCTTCTGCAAGCAGGACCACATTCTGTCCGAAGCTGCACGCCGTCTCCACCTGCTCCAAGGAGCAGCGCACCCATGACAGCGCGGACCATCCCGACCGCATTCGTCCACCGCTATCTCGCGTTCTCGCCGGACAACGACGTCGACTTGTCGGGTGCACTGCGCGCTGCCGGGATCGACCTCGAGACACTGTCCGACCCGCGCGCCCGGCTGACCCCGACTCAGGTCACCACGTTCATCCAATCCACCTGGCAGATCACCGACGACGAATTGTTCGGCCTCGGATCCGCCCCGGTCCCCCGTGGCACTTTCCGATTGATCTGCCTGACGTTGATCCATTGCCCTGATCTCGGATCGGCCTTCGCTCGAATGTCCGACGTGATCCGTGCGCTACCGGCTCTGGCCCCACTGTCGATCGAGAAGGGCGAGGAAAGCACTCGGGTGAGTTTCGCTGTCCGAGCTCGCGAAGGCGTCGCCGAACCTGATGTCGCAGAACGTGTCACAACCGATTTCGTCCTGATCTTGCTGCACCGATTTTCCGCATGGTTGATCGGAAAGCGCGTCCGACTTCGGGCGGTCGAGTTTCCGTACTCGGCACCGGATGCACGGTTGGCGCAGGACTACGACTACATCTTCGGAGCGCCGGTCACCTTCGGCGCGAAGCGCGCGGCACTGGAGTTCGACAACTCGGCCATGCGTGCACCGATCATCCAAACCGAGGAGACGTTGGAGGAGTACCTCCGAGAATCTCCGATTCAGCTCATGTCCGAACGTGATTACGACAGCACTGCGTCGGCGCAGGTACGACGGGTCCTGGAACTCGGGGTGAAGGGGCGAACCTCCACGGCCGAGGAGATCGCGGAGATGCTCTCGATCAGCGTTCCCCATCTGCGTCGACTGCTGCGGCGTGACGGAACATCACTGAATCAACTGCGAGAGGAAGTGCTCCGCGACGTAGCCATCGCTGGTTTGCGGCGCGGAGAATCCGTCGAAGTACTCTCGGCGCGATTGGGGTTCTCCGAGCCCAGCGCCTTCCGTCGGGCCTTCAAACGATGGACCGGCGACACTCCGAGTTCGTACCGCTAGCTGACGCAGAACTCGTTTCCTTCGGGATCGGTCATCGTGATCCACACGCTCGGCCCCTGCGCTCCCCGGTGCAGGATCGTCGCCCCCACCGTCTCGAGGTGCGCTGCGACATCCTCGCGCTTGTCGCCCACTCGTATGTCGAAATGGAGCCGGTTCTTCACCGTCTTCGATTCCGGAACCAGTTGGAACAGAACGCGGGGACGTTCGGGATGCTCCGGATCGCTGATGGCCGCACCTTCGCGCCAGACGAGGACTCCCTCGAATGTCGTGGTGTCGGATTCCTTGGCGTGACCAGCGGCGACGAGGCCCCTGATGAAGTCTTCGTCGCTGGGCTCCGCTGCCCACCCGAGTGCTGCGGCCCACCACTTCGCCTGTTCGTGCGGATGTGCCGAATCTACTGTGACTTGAAATTCGTATCCCATGTTCCGACGTTAACGCCGACCACCGACACCTAGTGAAGGTTCAGCCGAGCCCGGGCATCAGTCGACACTCTTGATGGTCTTCATGGTGATCAGCGATGTCACCCGCGAGACAGCCGGAAGCCCGCTGAGCTTGGTGACCATGAAGTTCTCGTACGTCGCGAGATCTTTCACCGCGACCCGAATGAAGTAGTCGGGAATTCCGAACAACCGCCGACATTCGATCACTTCGTCGAAGGCGGCGACCTGGGATTCGAAGTCCTCGATGGTGGCCTGGTCGTTGACTCCGATCTCGGCGGTGACGATCACCTGAAATCCTCGACCGAGCGCTTCCTGACTGACGATCGCCCGGTACCCGGTAATGATTCCGTCGGCTTCGAGCTTCTTCACCCGACGCAGGCAAGGTGAGGGTGTCAGACCCACCAGATCCGCCAACTCGGTGTTGGTCAAACTCGAGTCCTGGCGTAGGTGAAACAAAATTGCGTCATCCATGGCATCCATCGCACTATTATTGCGCACTGTTCAATATGTGGGCATTCTGAGCAATCGATCACCTCGATCTTTGTTATAGATTTGCGTCGTGATCGAACCAGCATCGTCGACGGCCGCACCGGCCGTCGAACTCCCACCGCGAACCCCGGCGTGGCGGCACGCCTTCCAGCTGTCGCTACCGGTTGGATTCGGCCTGCTCCCACTCGGGATCGCACTTGGCGTTCTTGTGGTCCAACAAGGGCTCAGCCCTTGGTGGGCAGTCGCTTTCACCTCGCTGATCTACGCAGGATCGCTGGAGTTTCTCGCGGTCGGAATGGTCGCGGCCATGACACCGCTGCCGTACGTCGCTCTGACCGCACTGCTGGTCAACTTTCGACATGTGTTCTACGCCTTGAGTTTTCCGCTGGAAAAGATTCGCAACCCCTTCGCCCGCTTCTACAGCATGTTCGCGCTGACCGACGAGGCCTATGCGATGTCGGTAACTGCCGATCCCAAGGCACTCACCGGACGCGTCATCGTCTACTCCCAGCTGTACCTGCACGGCTACTGGATCGGTGGCGCGATCCTGGGCGCGACGGCAGGACAGTGGATTCCGGACTCGATCGTCGGCCTCGACTTCGCCCTGACGGCGTTGTTCGTCGTCCTCTCGATCGAAGCGATTCGCGCACAAAACGGATTCGCGGTGCCGGTCGCCGCGGTCACCTGCGCTCTGGTCGCCCGGCTCGCAGCGCCGGACCACATGCTGCCAATTGCGATGGGCGCCTTCGTGCTCTTCCTGATCGGGCGCTTTGTCTACGACTCACGAAAGGCGAAGATCGATGCCTGACACCTCGTACATCTTTGCGGCGGTCGCAGTCATGGCCGTGGTCACCTTCGCGCTGCGCGCAATCCCCTTCGCCGCGCTCATGCCGCTGCGCTCCTCCGCCCTGGTCGGCTACCTCGGCATCTACATGCCGGCAGGCGTCATGTTGATTCTCGTCATGTATTCACTCAAAGGGGTGTCGATCACCGCCCCTTCTCATGGCCTACCCGAACTGATTGCAGTGTGCGCCACGATCGCCGCGCACCTCTGGCGAAAGAATGCCGTCCTGAGCATCGTCGTCGGAACGACGATCTACGTCGCGCTGGTCAATACCGTGTTCGCCTGAGCATTTCCCATCGACGAGCAAAATATCTTTACTCCCGAATGGGCAATTTGTAACCTCCAGGCGCTTATCTGAACAGTTGAACACTTATACGATTTCAGTAGCGTGGCCGCCGGCCGCGACTGAAGGATCGGTGAGGTTCGATGTCCACGACAATGACCACGACAGGCACTCGAATCGCCGGTGCTTGGCACAGTCTGGATCGAGGCCAGCGTCGAAGCATCATCGGGATGACCGTCACCGTCGTAGCGCTCAACGTCGTCGGGTGGGCAGTTCTTCTCGGCCTGGTTGTCCCCGGCCACTACACGATCGAAGGCAGTGTCTTCGGCGTCGGACTCGGCGTAACGGCGTACACGCTCGGCATGCGCCATGCTTTCGACGCCGATCACATCGCCGCTATCGACAACACCACTCGGAAGTTGGTAGCGGACGGCAAGAAACCGATGTCCGTCGGGTTCTGGTTTTCGCTCGGACACTCGACCATCGTCTTCGTACTCGTCGCCCTCTTGGCTTTGGGTGTGCGGCAACTGGCCACCAGCCTTTCCGACGACAACTCCGATCTGGAGAAGTGGACCGGCTTGTTCGGCACCACCATTTCCGGCACGTTCCTGATTTTGATCGGAATCTTGAACCTTGTCTCTCTCATCGGGATTCATCGGGTGTACACGAAGTACAAGGCCGGAACCTTCGACGAGGAACAACTCGAGAAGGAACTCGACAGCCGCGGCGCCTTGAACAAGATTCTGGGCCCGGTGATGAAGATGGTTCGCAAGCCCTGGCACATGTACCCGGTCGGCCTACTGTTCGGATTGGGATTCGACACCGTCACCGAAGTCGGGCTGTTGGTGATCGCCGGCGGCGCGGCGGCGACAGGGCTCCCGTGGTATTCGATCCTCGTTCTGCCGATCCTCTTCTGCGCCGGGATGTCGCTTTTCGACTCGATCGACGGATCGTTCATGAACTTCGCCTACGGTTGGGCATTTGCTCAGCCGGTCCGAAAGATCTACTACAACATGGTGATCACCGGACTCTCGGTGGCAGTGGCACTGCTGATCGGGACCCAGGAAATCATCTCGATTTTCACCGACAAACTCGACATTCACGACGGGTTTATCGGCGCCATCGGGAACTTGGATCTCGGCGCGATGGGCTTCATCATCGTCGGACTCTTCGTCGCCACCTGGCTGATTGCTCTACTCGTGTGGCGGTACGGCCGCATCGAAGAACGGTGGCAGGCTCAGTCCGGTGCAGCAGTAGCACGACGAGCGACAGCAGACGAAGCGATGTGAGTTCGACTCGGTCTACGCAGAATCATGGGCCACCCGAAAGCGAATAGCTGATGTACGTCTCGCCCCATTTCAGGTACGCGCTCGACGTCGCCTGGCCGCGGATCTGGTCGTTCTGCCACTGGTAGACAGCGCGCCACGGAAATACGGAACTCACTTGTTCCAAGGTGTACTGCTCACGATGGCCCTGCGCGAATCGCTGTTCGAGATCTTCACGAGTGCGCGGCGGGAAATTGCTGATCAGGTAGGTCCGGCCGAGAGACTCGATGCGCCCTGGCGGCGCAAAGACATCAGCGCTGCGATAAGTGAAGGCCAGATACAGGTAGGCCGCCACCACAATCGTTGCCAGCGCTACCGCGCCGATCTTGAATGCACGTCGAAGCAGGGTCGGCATGGCTCACAATACAATCCAATTCTCCTGTCGAGCACATTCAGTGCGTTTCTCACATTTATCGAAAGACGCATCCCGCGGAGTTGGCGAGATGCAATAGTGGAGTTCGAACGGGGTCAGCCCCGGCTAGGAGAAAACGGTGCGGATACGTCATGCGGTAGTGGGTGTGGCAATCACGGGACTTGTTCTTGCAGTGGCAGGCTGCGGTAGCGGCGACGGCGAAGCTGCCGAGGGACCAGGGATCGCCGTGGCGGCGGAAACCAAGCAAGTTCCCGACCGGGTGACCGTGCATCGACCTGGCCTCATCGACACCAGCATTTCCCCGTTCGACGTGCCTGCATGGCCAGGGCCGCACCCCTCCGAATTCCTCGAGCCCAACCCGCCGTCGGGCGAGAGCGGTGAGATCGCCGGCGACCAAGCTGCGGCAACGTACGCGGCCTCGCTCGACAACCCCGATGCACTATGGAATGTCGGTGGAACGGTGGAGTGGCTGGTTGTCGAGCCGTTTCCCTGAAGGTCTTCCATCGAGGTCTCCGCTCTGACCGACTCCAGACGATCTTTGCGAGTTCAGTCCCGCGACAACGCTGCACAGAATTCACCGGGTTGATCGACATGCAACCGCAACCCATCGATCAGAGTGGAGCTAGATCCCTTCGACAGCCGTTTCGGGAGCGTGACCGAGACGGGTCGGTCGAAGCCGACGTCCACGACAGTGCCGTCGGGCCCCGGTAGAACCAGGCAGTCGTCGACAATCGCGTTTGCGGTCTCACCGAATCTTCGGACCATGCTCACCCGCGAAATCCGTGATCGGTCCACCTCGATACGAACGCCCGTGCCGGAACGAAACACCACCGTTCGAGCGGACACGAGATGTGGGTGCACGACGCGTCCGGCAAGCCAACCGCCAATCGCAATCAGCGACAACACCGTTGCAACGAGCAGCACGACGCGAAGCCACTGCCACGGCACCAGGAAGTGAATCGCCACGGCCTCGATCACACTCGCCGCAACAAATGCCACCGGTATCGACATTGTCCCCCTCGCGTAGCCGAAAGTCGCTGTATCACTGGAACCTCCGTCTCTCCGACCCGTCGAGAGCAACCACAGTCATCGGATCACGCCGTACCGCCTGACATGAGACGTGTTGCGACGCGCGCGACCACTTCACGTTGCGCTGGATCAGGCACCAGATCCGCGATCCCAACCGAGAATCCCACGCCTGCGGAGTCTCCGTCTGCGTACACATCGCCGAGCACCCCGTCCAGTGATTCCTCCAGTTCGTCCGACAAGTACGCGATCTCGTCTACAACCTCGGCTACCTCGCGCCCAGCCAGAGCGGCGAAACGACGGTACAGATCGACAATTCTCTTCCGGTCGCCCTCGTCGGACAGCAATCGCGCAGCCGTGGAGAACAGTTCGTGTGGCGCTGCTCCCGAGATCGCCACCAATTCCCACATGTCGCGTTCACGCTCGAACAGACGCCGAACCGAATCCGTCGGGGACGACGCGATCAACTCGTCGAACGCAGACAGCAACTCCACCGGAAGCGGCGAGACCACCCTCCCAGCACCTCGCGCCGTGAGCATTTCCTGGAGGCGCACTCGCTGGTCTGCGAGGACGCGCTGCTTCCGGTCTATCTCCGCGATCAAGGAGGAAAGATCTTCGGCGAAGTCGTCCGGTTCTCGTGCATCGATCGGCGTCGGTTCGATCATCGCGGCAATGGATCCGAGTGGAACGCCGGCGGCGGTGAGCCAACGAATGCGCATCAGCCTGACCAGATCGGGAAGTTCGTAAGTTCTGTAACCGTTGGACAGTCGTCTCGGCTCGGCCAGCAACCCCAGTCGGTGATAGTGCCGAACGGTCCGCGGAGTGGTGCCTGCCGCACTGGCCACGTCGCTGATTCGCATACGAACAGCATTAACTATGACGCTACGTCATAGTCAAGGCCCGGCATGTCGGGCCTTGAGGCATAAGGTCCTGTTCTTCCTGTGTGGAGTTTCGCAGACGAATTTCGCGGGTATTGATCACTTGCGGCGGCGATTTCCAGAGCGAGGGGTCAGCCGCGCAAGGTCTGCCCCCGGCTGTCACTCGCCGGGCGGCGGGCCGCCAAAACCAGCGGGCCGCCAGAAACTATCTGTGCCAGGCGATGATTTCGATGCAAACGACACGACTCGACACCATCCTGATTCTGATCGTCGGGACGGCAATCGGACTGAGCGTCTGGCTGGCTACGCAGGAACCATTCGCGTCGATCGGACTCGGAATCGCAACGGTAGTGATCTGCTGGATCTCTTGCTCGATGATCCATGGCTTCCCACACCGATCGACGAAGGACATGCGTCCGCGCGAGAACCAGGATCGCGAGTCACCGAAACGGCGCTGACGCCGCGTAGGGATGAGGCCAACCGTGGAGGCCCGGACACAGCGAAGTGAGTGGTTCACCTACCGCAGGTGAACCACTCACTTCGGTCAGAGGATCACACCTCGTCAGGTCGCCAGGTCGTGACGGCCCAGATCACAGCGACGTCGAGGGCGATGATCACGATCGACCACAGCGGGTAGTACGGCATCCACAGGAAATTCGCCACGATCGAAAGTGCCGCGATGACGAATGCCATCCCGCGGGCCCACGCCATGCCGACGAACAATCCCAGCGACACCGCGATGCCGATGATTCCGAGCACGATGTGGATCCAACCCCATGTCGTGACATCGAATTCGAAGGTGTAATTGACTCCGACGATCAGCAGATCGTTGTCCGCGAGAGCCGCGATGCCCTGCAGCAACGCGACGATTCCCGCGACGAAGAGCAGGCATGCTGCCGCCACCGTGGTCCCGATGGCAAAGCCTTGTCGGACAGGGTGGTTCGCATGAGATTGGTGCGGAGCAGTCATGACATCCCCTTCTTCGGCGAAATAGCGTGAGAACAGTATTCAAAGGTTCACGCCGCCGGACATCACCCAGCAAGGATGAACAGCCGTCCAGCACTGCAATCAAATTTCATGGGAACATATGTTCGATTTCGGTGTACGGTGGAGTCTATGACCGCCACGATGCAACCGTCTCTGTTCGACAACGGTGACCTGGGCGTTTCTTTGGCCGATCTCGACGGCACGGTGCAGCGACGTATTCTCACCGCCGGCGCATGGGTCGACCATCGCCCGGCCTGGCTGACCGGATCGGAGGCCGTGTTCGACAATCTGGAAGCTACGGTGCCGTGGCGTTCCGAACGGCGTCAGATGTACGACCGCGTTGTCGACGTCCCTCGTCTGGTGTGTTTCTACGCAGAGAATCAACCACTGCCGGACGCACTTCTCACCGAAGCCAAAGACGCGCTGAGCAGTCACTACTTCGACGAACTCGGCGAACCATTCGCCACGTCGGGTCTCTGTTTCTATCGCGACGGTTCCGACAGCGTTGCCTGGCACGGGGACGATACGGGACGAAGTCGCACCGAGGACACGATGGTGGCCATCCTGTCTCTCGGTGCGGCTCGCCCGCTCCTATTGCGCCCTCGTGGGGGCGGCGAATCCATCCGCTTCAATCTCGGACACGGAGATCTACTCGTCATGGGCGGATCCTGCCAACGCACGTGGGAACACTGTGTCCCGAAGAGTGCGCGGGCCCTCGGGCCGAGAATCAGCGTTCAATTCCGCACTCGCGGAGTTAGATAGCGTCGCGGAGTTCGTCTCGCAGCGCCTTCCGATTGAGCTTGCCGACGGCCGTCTTCGGTATGGATTCTGCGAAAACAACCCGACGCGGCTTCTTGTACGACGCCAGTCGCTCGCCGACGTGCGCGACCAATGATGCTTGCAGTACGTCGTTTTCGACGGTCCCGTCCTCGAGCACCACCACAGCCGTGACCGCCTCCACCCACTTGGCGTCGGCGGTACCCACCACGGCGACCTCACGGACAGACGGATGCGTCAGGAGTGCATCCTCGACTTCACGGGGGTAGACGTTGTATCCGCCGCTGATGATCATGTCCGAAGCTCGGTCCTTCAAGAACAAGAATCCTTCGGCGTCGAACTGACCGATGTCACGGGTGTGAACCCAGCCGTCTTCGGTGAAGGTGTCCGCATTCAGTTCCGGTGCATTGAAGTATCCGGCGATCGCCGATGGCGAGCGGATCACGATTTCACCCGGTTCTCCCTGGGGCACTTCGTTTCCCTCGCCGTCGAGCAGCCTGATCTCGACGTCGATGGCCGGCTGACCACAGGACAGCAGGCGATCTTCCGTGTGATCTTCGGGCCGTAAGACTGCAATACACAGCGGTGCCTCGGTCTGCCCGTAGTACTGGAGAAAACGGTGTTGCCCCCACGCCTGCATCGCCCGTTCGATGGTGGCCAGCGGCATCGGCGACGCACCGTAGATCACGGATTTCAGACTCGAGATGTCTGCGCTCGCAAAATCAGGGCGTTCGAGGAGCATCTGAATCATCGTCGGCACCAGATTGATTGCCGTAGCCCGATGCTCGGTTATCGAGTCCAAGAAGGTCGACGGGTCGAAACCGGGGAGGATGACGGTCTTACCGCCACGGAGCCAGAATGGAAGCACGAAGACACCGCTGGCGTGAATCAGTGATGCTGCGTGCAACATCGTGTCGTCCTGAGTCGCCGGAAGCAGATTGAGCAGAACATTGCGGCAGATTCCGGCGTAGCTGCGCTGAGTGTGCTGCGCGGCCTTCAGCGTTCCCGTGGTCCCGGAAGTGAACAGCGTCAGGATCACGTCGTCGGGATCTACCTCGACGTCCGGAGTGGCCGAAGACATGCCCTGTGCTCGATCCAACAGCGAAAGCTGCCCCTCCGCACCTGTTTCCAGCCCGACGAACGTCCGATCCGGGAACCTGGCGGACAGTTCAGCAGCTCGGCCGGCAAGGTCAGTACCGAAAACGACGTGCGAAGTGTCGGTGTCCTCGAGCATTCGTGCGTGCTCGTCGAGCGAGAGTCGCGAGTTGAGCGGAACCCTGTTGATGCCGGCTTTGACACACGCAAAATCGACAGGCACGCTGGCAAGAGAGTTGTTGACCAGCAACGCAACCCGTGCGCCACGCCCGATACCGAGCGCGATGAATGTATGCGCCAATCGGCTGCTGAGTTCGTCCACTTCCGTGAACGTCATCGATCGATCGCCGAAGACGACGGCTGTTCGCGGTCCGTGCTGTCGCGCACCACGGGCGATCAGATCTCGGGTCATGGGCATCATGGTTCAGTTTCCTCGTTCGAATTCGGGTTGTTCTCGAATCGGCCGTGCCGGCCGGCGCCCGCGGCGAACGCAGCAGCGCCGCGCACACCTTCGGCGATGACAATGGGATTTCCTGCGACACCCTCGGCGCGCAGTGCTTCGGCAAGTGGTAGATCAAAAGATCGGTAGGCCGATGCGCGATCCGCGAGCATGCAGAGTTGTGGGAAAGCGGACAACTGGTGCGCAAGCTCCTTGGCTACCTGGAGTGACTGCCCCACTGGAACAACACGATTGGCCAGTCCGAAGGCCAACGCCTCCGAAGCGTCGACCGGGCGACCGGTCAAGATCATGTCGAGCGCTCGCCCCTGCCCGACGATTCGCGGCAGTCGCACGGTCCCACCATCGATGAGAGGAACTCCCCAGCGCCGGCAGAAGACTCCGAACACGGAATCCTCCTCGCAGATCCTCAGGTCCGCGAGCAATGAAAGCTCGAGCCCTCCTGCAACCGCGTATCCGCTGATGGCGGCGATCAATGGCTTGGACAACACCAACCGACTCGGCCCCATCGGGCCGGTGCCGCCGCCTTCCGGATGCAACTCATGCACGCGGGCGGGGTCGGAGACTGCGGTCAAATCCGCACCGGCACAAAATGTGCCGCCCGCGCCCCACAGAATCGCCACCTTCTGACTCTCGTCCGATTCGAACTCCAGGAAGGCATCACGCAACTGCGCCGCCATCGGCCCGTCCACCGCATTCTTGCGATCAGGGCGATTCATCACGATGACGGTGACGCCACCGTCACGCTCCACATAGACATCGCCACCTGGTCGATCGGAGTCGGTCACGATATTTCCTCACTGCTCGCGGATAAGGTTTCCCGGTACCCACCATGCCACTTGTAACAGAATTTGTCAGGAGTTGTTCAAAAGTTGTTACAAACTGATCGAGGAATGTCCGCAACCCGAGTTGTGCTGGACCTCGCAACAGCGAGCCCGGACACCGAGTTCAGCACCGCTGTGCTGACCCGGGCCGGCGAGATCGTCGGCGTCAGCGCATCGAGCATTCGCGTGGCAGCGGGCCGCCTGTGCCGAGAGAACAAACTGCGTCGTACCGCTCGTGGAACGTACGTCCTCAACCCGGACGGTATCCCCACCTACAGCGAAGTGGAGGGGTGGCGAACTCGTACCGATCGCATACGCCCCTGGGACGGCACCTGGATCGCCGTCGAGCACTCGGGGCTCAAACGAAGCGACCGCACTGCCGCCCGCCGGCACGATCAAGCGCTGCGACTGGCGGGTTTCGAGGAGTGGAAGCCCACACTCGCAGTCCGACCGAACAATCTCCTCGGCGGCACGGGCAGCGCCCGCCGCACTCTCCACCGACTCGGCGCCGCCTCCGAATCGGCCGTCATGGAAATCGCTCACCTTGCCCCCGAGGATGATTCGACAATCCGCACACTCTGGAACTCCGAAGCGCTGTTGGCCGACATCGCGGAGGCCCGTGAAGCACTCACACAGGCGCAAACACGCCTGGCGACAATCAGTCGCGAGGAGGCGGCCCGCGAATCACTTGCTCTGGGCAGCGCGGTGATCGCGGTCATCGTGCGCAATCCGCTCCTTCCGGAAGAACTCGAACCGACACAGCCACTGCGCGAACTGATCTCGCACATGCTCGAGTACCAGGACGCATCTCGCGAACTGTGGCAGTCACTGCTCGATTTCTGATCGATTTCTCCCAGAAAGTAATTCAGTATGTTGCGCGGCCGCCGCTGGCGTCGTACACGGCGCCGGTCGAGTAACTCACCGCCGACGACGACAGCCAGGAGATCAGTTCGGCGATTTCGTCCGCCTTCCCCATCCGTGCCATCGGCGTCAAAGACTGCGAACGGGCGAGGATGGCCGGATCGGTGCCGGCATTCATAGGACTTTCCACGGCCGCCGGAGCTATCGCGTTGACCAGCACACCGGTGGTGGCGACCTCTTTGCCGAGTGATTTCGTCAGCGCGACGACGGCCGCTTTGGACCCGGAATATGCACTCTGATTCGGGTTTCCGTCCTTGGCCGCAATACTTGCGAGGTTGACGACCCTCCCCCACCCCGACGCAACCATCCCCGGCACGAACGCCCGGCACATCAGGAATGTCCCTTCGACGTTGATGCGGAACGTACGCTGCCAAGCCGCGAGGTCGACGTCGACGAGTGGCGCTGATGGTCCGACGATTCCCGCACTGTTGATCAAGATGTCGACTCTGCCGAGCCTGGTTCGAAGCGCATCGACTGCTGTCGGATCACTCACGTCGAGTTGTTCGTCCGCGCCGTCGGCAAGATCTGCCGTTACCACCCGAACTCCCCTCTCCGTCAACAGCTTTGCACTGGCGGCGCCGATTCCGCTCGCACCGCCGGTAACGAGCGCTGTGACACCCTCTGGGTAACCCCGCATCGCATTCACTCCTGAGTTTCTGTGCGCTATGCACTCAATTTATGTTGCAAACAGGCATAATTGCCGTCACACTGTGTAGAAATTCTGAATATATGGCGTTTGTTGTCAACGTCAAATACCTGGAGGCCTTGCCGATGGAAACCCGCTGGTTGCACGCGTTTGTCGCGGTTGCGGAAGAACTTCACTTCGGGCGGGCCGCATCACGGCTCCAGATGGCCCAGTCGCCGCTCAGCCAGATGATCCGAAAGCTCGAAAAGGACATCGGCGTCAAGTTGTTCGAACGAAGCACTCGCAGCGTCGCACTCACATCCGGCGGACATGCCTTTCTCCCCCACGCCTATCGCGTCATCGAGAACATGGAGACGGCACGACACGCTACGCGCGCGTCGTCGGGAGGCGTCTACGGACGAGTCACAATCGGGTTCACCGGAGTGCTCAACTATCAAGCACTTCCGCCACTGACACGCGCGTTGCGTCAGCGTTATCCGGAAGTCGAACTGACACTCCTCGGCCGGATCATGACGCGCGACGCGGTCATCCAACTCGAGAGCGGCGCCCTCGATCTCGCCTTCGTCGGACTACCCGTGGAATCCGCATCACTGTCTACCCGACTCATCCGACGGGAGGCATTCGGCGCTGTGCTTCCGATCGACCATCCCCTCGCAGAGAGAGACGCGATCGACCTCCGCGAATTGGCCGACGACGGATTCGTGACCACCCCGCTCTCGGCCGGCTCGGCCCTCCAGGAAACCGCGATGCGCGCCTGCATGAACGCAGACTTCAGGCCTCGCGTGGTTCAGGAGATCACCGATCCGTACATGATCCTGATGCTCGTTGCCGCCGGCGTCGGTGTAGCGCTGATGACGTCCGGTATGGCTGCTATCACCCCACCTGGCAGTGTGTTCGTCCCACTCACCGGCGAGCCGACGTTCATGAATCACGGAATTGCCTGGTCACCGCGGCACATGACCGATGCGCTCGCCGTCGCATTGGAGACATCCGAGGAAATTCTGCCGACGCCGGAGATTGAGACCAAAAACGTCATTATCTGAGACTCATTTAGTGTTGGACGCGCCATAGTCCTTCGTGGCACTGTCGTCTCAGCCGCCGAAAGGTGAGGGACGTCACCGATGCGTGGTGCATCTCCAAACGTGCCGCCACGGCCGGCCCATCGGGACGAAAGGACTTCACATGGCACCTCCGACCACCTCCACCGGATCCACGAACGCGACCGAGGAACATCCGAATGCGAACGCGCGCCGCGCCGCCGTTTCGGGCTTCCTCGGCAGCACCCTCGAGTACTACGACTTCTTCATCTACGGCTCCGCGGCCGCGCTGGTGTTCCCCAAGATCTTCTTCCCCGGCGGCGGATCAACGGCAACCCTGCTCTCGATCAGCACCTTAGGTGTCGCCTACGTCGCCCGCCCGCTCGGCGCGGTGCTTTGGGGACACCTCGGCGATCGGTACGGACGCAAGAACGCGCTTCTCGCCTGCCTGCTCCTCATGGGTGTTGCGACGGTCATCGTCGGTTGCCTGCCGACCTACGACCAGATCGGCATCGCCGCGCCGATCATTCTCGTCTTGCTTCGCCTTCTTCAAGGGCTCTCTGCGGGCGGTGAATCACCCGGCTCTTCGGCACTGACGCTCGAACACGCACCTGATCACCGTCGTTCGTTCTTCACCTCGTTCACCATGAGCGGGATCATGTTCGGCATCGTCGTCTCCAGCCTGGTATTCATCCCAGTGGCGAGCCTGCCCGACGAAGACCTCTACTCGTGGGGTTGGCGAGTTCCCTTCTGGCTCAGCATCATCGTGACCGTCGTCGCGCTGTGGCTACGTCGCGCCCTGGATGAGCCGGAGGTATTCGAGGAACTCAAGGAACAGGACGAGACGGCCGGAATTCCCGTCGTCGAGATGTTCCGCTCGCACTGGCGCACCGTGATCCGTATCAGCATGAGCTCGACCTTCGCGATGATCAACACCATCGTCAACGTCTTCGCCCTGGCGTACGCCGTCGAATCCGGCTTCGAGCGCTCCACGATGCTGTGGGCAATCGCGACCGCCAATTTTGTTGCCGTACTGACTCAGCCGCTGTTCGGCATCCTCTCGGATCGCTACGGACGCAAGCCCATCTTCGTCGTCGGCGCGATCGGAGCCGGCCTGATGATCTTCGTCTTCTTCCATTCGATCGGAACCCAAAGCGTCCCCATGGTCTTCGCTTCGGGAATCGTCATGATCGGCATCTTCTACGCCATGCCCAACGGCACGTACCCGGCGTACTTCCCGGAGCAGTTCCCCGCGAAGGTCCGATACACCGGAATGGCCGTCAGCCTCATGCTCGGACTCCTTGTTGCCGGCTTCACACCGGCTATCGCTCAGGCGATTTCAGCCGGAGACAAGAGCAACTGGACACCGGTTGCCTGGATGTGCCTGGGCTTCGCCGTCGTCTCCGCCATCGCGGCAATGACCGGACCGGAAACGTACCGCACGCCCACAGCAGAACTGGGCCAACCGAAGCCGAGCCTGCCGATCAAGCAGGACTCAGAGCTCACCAGCAACAACGCTTGACCGGACCGGCCCCTCGCGCTGAATTGCCGCGAGGGGCCGTCCCCACTTATGCAGGAGAATGTCATGACCACCGAATACACACGTCACCGTATCGGCCTTGTCGGGTCGGGTATCGCCACCTCACTCTCGCCCGCGTTGCACGCACACGAAGCAGCAGCACTGGGACTCGACGATTACAGCTACGAACTGGTAGATCTCGAGAACCTGAACATCTCGGTCGAGAAAACCGGTGAGGTGGTGCGTGGCGCCGTCGCGGGCGATTTCACCGGACTGAACATCACCCACCCGTGCAAGCAGGTTGTCGTGGACGCGCTCGACGAGCTGTCCGACAACGCGCGGTTGCTCGGTGCCGTCAACACGGTTGTGGTCGACAACGGCCGTTTGATCGGCCACAACACCGACCACAGCGGATTCCTCACAGCACTGCAGCGCGGTTTGCCCGACGCCGCCTTGGACCGAGTGGTGCTTGCCGGGGCAGGAGGGGCGGGTTCCGCTGTGGCATACGCACTCGCCGCCGCCGGCACCACGGATCTTCGCATCGCAGATATTGATCCCGCTCGCGCTGCCGATGTGTGTTCTCGCGTCGCCTCGGCCTTCCCTGGCACGCGCACAACGGCTTTGGCGATCGATGAGATCGCCGTCAACCTGACGACGTGCGACGGCGTCGTCAACGCATCTCCGATCGGCATGGTGGGTCACCCCGGAACTCCCTTCGACCCTGCGGCGTTGCATTCCGGATTGTGGGTCGCTGACATCGTTTATCGACCGATGCGCACCGAATTGCTCGACGCTGCAGCTACTCTCGGATGCGCAGTTCTCGACGGTGGGCAGATGCTGGTGGCTCAAGCCTCTGACACCTTCACACTCCTGACTGGTGTCGAAGCCGATACGGATCGCATGCGCAGCCATCTGAGCGAGCTGCTCTCCGAGACGGCATGCGCATGAGCACAACCGAACACCTACTTTCTCGCGAAGTACCAGGAGCACTGATGAATGTGACTGCGCCGTTCGCCGAACCTCTCGACATGGGCAGCGTCCGCCTCCGGAACCGGTTCGTGTCCGCCCCGATGGAACGCAACTACTGCGAAGTCGACGGCACTATGACGGACGAGTACATCGCGTACCTCGCTCGCCGCGCCGAAGGTGGTGCTGCACTGATCTTCACCGAAGCAAGCTACGTGCGCGCCGACGGCAAGGGTCGCATCCGGCAGATGGGCGTCGACGTCGACGAACGGATTCCCGGCATCAAGAAGATGGCCGACGCGATCCACGCTCACGGCGCCCTCGTCGGAGTCGAACTCAACCACGGTGGACGTACGGCGCAAGGTTCTGTCAGCGGGTTTGTTCCTGTTGCCCCGACACCGATTCCGTGTTTGGTTGTCGGCGGCGAGATGCCAGAACAACTCGACGGCGACGACATCGAGCACATCATCGAATGTTTCGGTGAAGCCGCGGCACGCTGCCAGCAGGCCGGCGTCGACGTCATCTCCCTGCACGGTGGCCACGGGTATCTGATCCACCAGTTCCTCTCCCCTGCTTACAATCACCGCGACGACGAGTGGGCCGACCCCACCTTGTTCGTCAACAAGGTCATCGCCTCCGTCCACGAGCACGCACCGGGAATCACTCTGGGACTCCGATTCTCAGCCTTCGAAGGCATCGACGGCGGACTCGACGCCGAGATGACTCGCGCTCGCATCGGCGCCATCGACACCGACCGACTCGATTTCCTCGACGTCTCGGCCGGCAACTACGAAGCGGGACAGTGGATCATCCAGCCCGGTGAATGGTCGCGCGGTCTCCTCGCGCCGTACTCCGAGCAGTACCAGCGCGACTTCGACATCCCGGTGGGAGTGGCCGGACGCATCACGTCGCCGGAGATCGCTGCGCGGATCATCGAATCCGGGCAGGCGAACTTCGTCAGCATGGCTCGTACGCTGCACGCAGATCCGGACTTCCCGAATCGCGCCATCGACGGTGGCCGGTACCGCCCTTGCATTGCCTGCAACTACTGCATCGACAGCCTGGCCGCCGGCCCCATTCCCTGCTCCGTCAACCCGTGGGTCGGCCGCGAATTGGATCAGCCTACCAAGCCGGCTGATGCCACCGTGCGGGTCGCCGTCATCGGTGCCGGGCCGTCGGGAATGGCCGCTGCACGCGACCTCGCACTTGCCGGTCACCGCGTCGACCTGTACGATGAGCGACCCAGCCTCGGTGGCGACTTCGCTCTGGCATCGAAGCTGCACGAGTATCCCGAATATGGACGGATCGTGGACTGGTACGCCGCGGAACTGGCTGAACTCGGGGTCCACTGCCACACCTCGACCCGGGCAGATGCTGCTTTGCTCTCCGGTGTCGATTTCGACGCCATAGTTCTTGCCGCCGGCGGCGTCGGCCCCGTGGTCGATCTCCCCGGAGCAGCTACCCGTACCGTTCGCGACGTCCGCGAATTCCTCGTCTCCGGCGATCCAGCTCCTGCCGCTGTCACCATCTTCGGCGCCGACCGTGAGGCTGCGGCCGTCGCCGACGATCTCCTTCAGAAGGGCACCCAGGTCGTGATGATCGGCCCGCAGGAAACCATCGCGCACGACGTCGGACGCCGCGGAAAGATCGTGCTGCTGCCGCGCCTGGCCGCAAGTGAGAACCTCACGACCTACCTCAGCTCGATCGTCACCACAGTCGCCGCTGACCGCGTCACGATTTCGACGGCCGGTGTGCTGAGCGAGGTCGATGCTCCCGGCGAACTGCTGATCTCGCAAGGCGTCGAGCCGCGTTCGGAACTTCTTGCCGAACTCCGTTCACTGGCACCACGACTCGGAGTACATACCGTCGGCGACGCGAGCGGTGACGGCGGGTCCATCCATGCCGCACTCGTGACCGCAGCCGACGTTGCCGTCGCGATCACCGCCGCCGCTGCGGCACGTCAGGAGGTTCACGCATGACCACACAGGCAGCCACACCCGTGGCAACTGCATTGCCGCCCATTGGACTCGGAACCTGGCCCCTGGTCGGTGCCGACGCCACGAACTCGGTTCTCTCCGGCATCGAGGCCGGGTACCGCCTCATCGACACCGCCGCGATCTACGGCAACGAGGGCGCCGTCGGTGTGGCGCTGGCGGAATCAGGTGTGCCGCGAGAAGAACTATTCGTCAC
The DNA here is from genome assembly GCF_048573875.1 of Rhodococcus sp. SB1D. Lineage (NCBI taxonomy): Bacteria > Bacillati > Actinomycetota > Actinomycetes > Mycobacteriales > Nocardiaceae > Rhodococcus > Rhodococcus sp. SB1D. Next base: position 23,577 of record NZ_JBMAIQ010000007.1, on the reverse strand, counting down.
CACCAAACTTCGTGGCAACGACCAGGTTTCCGGCGACATTCGGGGCGCCCTCGAGCAGAGTCTGGAACTACTGGGACTCGACCAGCTGGATCTGTTCCTGATCCACTGGCCACTCCCGCGAATCGATCGCTATGTCGCGTCGTTCGAGTCGATGCTGGCCTGCCGCGACGCCGGACTGGTTCGGTACGTGGGTGTGTCGAACTTCCTGGAGCTCCACCTGCGCCGCGTCGTCGCCGAAACCGGCGAGGCACCGGCAGTCAACCAGATTCAGATGGACCCGTCGCTCGCTCGGATCCCGGTTCGCCGCGCAAACGACGAACTTGGCATCTTCACTCAGTCGTGGAGTCCGCTCGGCCGGGGTGACGTGCTCGACAACGCCGTGGTCGGGGAGATCGCCGGTCGAATCGGTTGCACACCAGCTCAAGTGGTGCTCGCATGGCACGTCGCGCAGGGTGTGGTTCCGGTCGCGCGATCAGCGAACCCGACGCGTCAGGCCGAGAACCTGGCAGCACTCGACGTCACCCTATCCGGCGAGGACATCGAAGCACTGAACAGTCTCGACCGCGGCGAATCTGCGGCGCGGGACGTCGAAGCAGAGGAACATTTCTGATGACGTTGAAAGTCGGAATCGTCGGCTGCGGCAAGATCGCCGGCAACCATGCCCGCGCGCTGCAACAAGTCCCCGGTGTCGAGGTGATCGGCTGCTGCGATCCCGATCTCGGACGCGCCCAGGAGTTCGCGGCAGCGCACAGCATTCCCGCAGCCGTGAGTTCAGTGGAGCAACTTCTCGCCCTCGGACTCGACGCCTGCACCGTTTGCACGCCGCACCCGGTACATGAAGAGGTAGTCGTGGCCGCTGCCGAAGCGGGTGTACATGTTTTGTGCGAGAAGCCCATCGCAGTCGATGTTGCTGCCGCCGACCGCATGATCGAGGCCGCCGACCGCGCCGGTATCACGTTCGGGGTGCTCTTCCAACGCCGATTCTGGCCGGCAGCACGTCGGATCCGCGACGCCATCGACGACGGGCGGATCGGACTACCCATGCTCGGTGAGGCGTCGGTGATCCTGCACCGCCCGTCTAGTTACTACTCGGCCGACGCCTGGCGTGGACGCTGGGACACCGACGGCGGTGGCGTGCTCATGACACAGGCCGTGCACCAGATCGACATGCTGGCCTGGTTCATGGGCGAGGCCGTCTCGGTCAGCGGCTTCATCCGCACCCACACCCACGGTGAGCACATCGAGACCGAAGACAGCGCGTCAGCTGTGATTTCCTTTGCCTCGGGTGGCACCGCCACCGTCACCGCGACAACGGGTGCCAATCACAACCTGGGCAACCGCGTCACGGTGATCGGGCGCACCGGCGCCATTGCCAGCGTCCTCGAATTTCCTGAAGGGCACGAGGGTGTCAACGAAATCTGGACCGTGCCGGGCGAAGTCGAGTTCCGGTCGCCGTACTCCGCCGACATCGACGCCAATCTCGATGTGGGAGCGGTCAATGCGGCACTGACCGACTTCCACACCCTGCAGGTGCAAGACTTCGCCGACGCCGTCCTGACCGGGCGCGAACCCGCCGTCACCGGTCGAGACGCGCGCGCGTCACTTGCCATCATCGCCGCAATCTACGAATCGTCACGAACGGGCAAGGTTGTCGAGCTGACATCGACACCGACCCTCGCAACAACTGCCAAGGAGCAGAAATGAGTAGCAGTACCCCCCTCACCTACGACGTGGTTGTCGTGGGCTCCGGCGCAGGCGGGCTTTCCACAGCAATTGCCGCAGCACATGGCGGCGCGTCGGTACTCGTTGTCGAGAAGGCCGACACCTGCGGCGGCGCAACGGCCTGGTCGGGCGGGTGGATGTGGACCCCACGCAACATGTTTGCCATCGCCGACGGGGTTGTCGAGGATCGTTCGGCGCCGCGGACGTATCTGGAAAACCGACTCGGCGACAACTTCGACGCCGCCAAGGTCGATGCACTCCTCGACGGCGCCCCGAAGATGGTCGAGTTCTTCGAACGCACGACTGCTCTGAAGTTCGTGCCCGGAGCCAAGATCGCCGATATTCACGGTGACACACCGGGCGCCGGCACGGGTCACCGTTCCGTCGGACCGAAACCGGTGAGTCTGCGAAAGCTCGGACCAGATGTCGCGGCGCTACTGCGTCGGCAGCTGTACGAAACGTCGTTCCTCGGTATGGGCATCATGGCCGGGCCCGACCTGCAGGCTTTCCTGCACTCGACCCGCTCACCAAAAGCCTTTGTGCACTGTGGTGTTCGGGTGACTAAGCACATGTTCGATCTCGCCACCAAGCGTCGTGGCCAGCAACTCGTCAACGGCACCGCGCTTGTCGGCATGATGCTGCGCTCGGCACTCGATCTGGGCGTCGAGTTTCGGGTGAAGACGTCCGCGACCGCGTTGCAGACCGATGACGACGGCCGCGTTGTCGGCGTCCGCCTCGAAGGTCCGGATGGCGCGTACTCGGTAACTGCCACGCGCGGCGTCGTACTAGCCACCGGCGGCTTCGCCCAGGACATCGACCGCCGACGTGAACTGTTCCCCCGTACCCCCACCGGAAACGAGCACTGGTCACTCACTCCGAAGACAACCACCGGCGACGGCATCACCCTCGGCGAATCCGTGGGCGGCCGACTCGACCGCACCCTCGCCTCCCCCGTCGCGTACTGCCCCGTCTCCATCGTTCGCTACCGCAACGGCAAGGAAGGTGTGTTCCCGCACATCCTCGATCGCGGAAAGCCCGGTGTCATCGGAGTTCTCGCGAACGGCAAGCGGTTTGTCAACGAAGCACTCGGCTATCACGACTACACACTCGCGATGGTCGAGCAGGTTCCCGAGGGCGAAGAGGTGTGCTCGTGGTTGATTGCCGATCAACAGTATGTGCGATACCTCCCGCTGGGCATGGCGAAGCCCTTGCCGATCCCGATCCAGCCGTACCTGCGCTCGGGGTACCTCACGCGTGGGCGCACTCTTCGGGACTTGGCCGAGAAGATCGGCGTCGACCCCGTGCAGTTGGAGAAAACCGTCGCAGCTTTCAATATCGGGGCCGTGGCCGGTGAAGACCCCGAGTTCGGTCGCGGTACAACACCGTTCAACCGAGGTTCCGGAGATGCTTCCAATCCGTGGCCGAACCCGTCGCTCGCGCCCTTGCAGAAGAATCCGTACTACGCGGTGAAAGTCGTGCCAGGGAGTTTCGGCACCTTCGCCGGACTGGTCACGGACTCGTCGTCGCAGGTTCTCGATGACAACGACCGCCCCATCGAGGGGTTGCTCGCCGTCGGCGTCGATCAGGCGAGCGTGATGGGCGGGCACTACCCGTCCGGGGGCATCAACCTCGGACCGGCCATGACATTCGGTTACCTGGCCGGCCGGGAACTGGCCGGAGCCAAGACAGTTGGAGCGCACGCATGACACTCTCACTCGGACTGGCAGCCCTCACAGTGCTCGACACCGCACCGATGCAGCACGTCGCCTTGGCTGAAAAGCACGGCTTCGACACCATCGGTATCCGTCTGATGCCCGCGGCACCAGGTACGACGGCCTACCCTCTGCACGAGGACAAGCAGTCGTTGGACGAACTGGTGCGTCGACTGGGCGATTCACCGGTCGAGGTATTCGACCTCGAAATCATCCGTCTTGCAGCCGACTTCGACCCCACCGACTACGTTCCGCTGCTCGAAGCCGGAGCACAGCTCGGAGCCAAAGCCGTTCTGGTGGGCGGCGACGACCGCGACCGCGCTCGGCTCACGGACTCCTATGCCCGCCTCGCTGAACTGTGCGCGAACTACGGCATCGTCGCCTCGCTCGAATTCATGCCGTGGACTGCGGTGCCCGATGCGCGTGCGGCCATCGAGATCGTCTCGGCGGCAGACGGTCCGGCTCGCAGTGTCCTCGTCGACGCATTGCACACCGACCGCTCGGCGACAACGCTCGAGGATCTTGCGTCCATCCCGCGCGAGTGGTTGCACTACGCCCAGATGTGCGACGGTTCGACCCCCGCTCCCACTGGGGACGCAGAGCTGATCCGTCAGGCCCGCGAGGAGCGTCTGGTGCCCGGCACCGGCGGCATAGCCCTGGCCGACATCTGGTCGACTTTGCCTGCCGGACTGCCGGTCAGCATCGAACTGCCCAACGAGCCACTGCGTCAGGCCGTCGGCACGGATGCCTGGCTGGAACGCCTGGTCGAGGCCACGCGAGAAGTGTTGGCCTAGCGGCCCTGTGCGCCTTTTTGGTAGTTGGCGCTACCAAAAAGGCGCACGGGGGCGTCAGCCCCTCCGAGCCGCAACGGCCTGCGCCAGACGATCCAACTGCGCTGCGGTGGTGGACCAGTCGATGCACGCGTCGGTGATCGACTGGCCGTAGGTGAGCTCGTCCGCCTTGCCCAAGGTCAGGTCCTGACGGCCGGCCTCGATGAAACTCTCCAACATGACGCCGGCGATTCCCTGCTCGCCCTCGGTCAGACGTCGGGCAATGTCGTCGAGCACGATGACCTGACGCTCATGGTCCTTGCTGCTGTTACCGTGGCTCGCGTCGATGACCACGCGCTCGGGCAGGTTCGACTTACGCAGGCGGGCAAGGGTGTCCGCGACTGTCTCGGCATCGTAGTTCGGTCCGTCGCTACCGCCACGAAGAATGACATGGCAGTCGGGGTTGCCCGCGGTACGGATCAAGGCAGCCTGGCCGTCGAGGTCCGTTCCGGGGAACACGTGGCTCGCTGCCGCGGCGCGGGTGCCGTCGACGGCTACCTGCACATCACCTTCGGTGGAGTTCTTGATACCGACGGGCATGGACAGCGCGCTGCACAGCTGACGGTGAACCTGACTGGCGGCGGTCCGGGCGCCGATCGCACCGTAGCTGACCAGGTCGGCAATGTACTGAGGCATGATCGGATCAAGGAACTCGCAGCCGACAGGCAGGCCCAGGCTCGACACGTCGAGAAGCAACTTGCGGCCGATACCGAGCCCGGTGTTGATGTCGAACGTGCCGTCGAGGTGGGGGTCGTTGAGCAGGCCCTTCCACCCGAGTGTGGTGCGCGGCTTTTCGAAGTAGACGCGCATGACGATGTGCAGATCGTCCCGCAGTTCTTCGGCCTTGGCGGCCAACCGGCGGGCGTAGTCCATCGCCGCTTCCGGATCGTGCACAGAGCACGGACCGACTACGACGATCAAACGATCGTCGTCACCGTTGAGGATGTTGATGGTGTCGGCCCGACCGGTGCGCACAGTGGCGGCCGCGACCTCGTCCGGAGCGTGCTGAGCACGAACAGTCGCCGGTGACACGAGCGGACTGATACTCACAGTGCGCTGATCGTCGAGGCTGTCCGAAGCTGCGGTGGTGTCGATGGTGACAGTCATGGGGTTTTCGGTTTCCTGTTCTCAAGCCGACCCCAGAGATGAAGAGAAACTCCAGCGAGCCGGTCTGTAGTCCGGCTCTTGGGTGGAGGTTGTCAGCGCGTGGTTACGCCGGCAGGCCCACCCGGGGCCGGCCTGCTAAACCAGAAATAGACGCGCTGCATGTCGGCCACGATACCTCGAGTTCGGATCAGATGGGCGCGCCCCTCCACAACGAGCCGAATCCGAGGGGAGAGTCCCGTGGCACGAGCCCGTGACGAATGGCCAAATCCGCTGAGCGATTGGCGCTTTCGAGCAAGGCTGCGGCTACGGAATTCGAATACGTTGGTCAGGCACCTGCCAATGCCCGGAACATCAGATGGAGCTGCGCCTTCTCATGCCTGTGATCGAATCGACCGAAACCTTCCACCCGACGGTGTCCCCTTTTGCGACCGATACCCCCTTGCAGTCGACAAGAGATGTGGACGGCGAGTTCACCCGTCTGATCGATTCCTTGACACGACGCGGATTCCTGGCCGGTGCGGCGGCGCTCGGTACACTAGGCGCACTCTCTGCATGTTCGGGCGAATCCAGCGGCACCGAAGCCTCCGACGAGTGGGTCGACATCGTCGTCGCGGACCAGGCCTACCGCCTCCCGCGGGACCCCAAGCGCGTCGTGGTACTCGAAGCTCGAGGCGCCCTCGATTTTGCACTACTTGCCGAGTACCCGATCGTCGCGACCAATTGGGATCCGAAGTCTCAACTCATGCGCCAGGTACCCGCCGGCGCGGCTCGCCTCGGTGGGACGAACAACGAACCGAATGCCGAATCGATACTGAGCCACGACCCCGATCTTTTGGTCGTCGGGAAAGGCTGGTGGGATTACTACCAGGACAAGGGCCTGCTCGGCACTGACATCGCACCGGTGCTCGTCGTCGACGAGGGCACGACGGGCTCGTCGTGGAAGCAGGCCATGACCGCGCAGCTCACGGCTCTCGATCGCCGCGAAGTCGCCGAACGCGTCATCGCCCGATACAACGCCGAACTTGCGCAAGCGCGGGCCAAGATCGGTGGTCTCCTCGAAGGCAAGTCGATTGCGATCGCCGGCGCAGACAGCGGTCAGATCTGGCTGCAGAACAACACGTTCGCCGTCTCGGTTGCGCAGGACCTCGGCTTGAACGTCTTGACCGACGCTGCCCATGCCGCACCTGATCGGAAGGATTCGACTTTCTACAGCCTCGAGGAGCTTGCGATCTTCGACCAGGCCGACTTCGTCTTGCTACAGAACCCCGACGCTGTGGAGGCCGAGTCGCCCACGTGGAAACGAGTCCGCGCTGTCCAGGACGGCCATGTCGGGCATCTGCGATACGACCTCAACAACGGCCTCGCTCTGACTGCGATGGCCCTGGCCGCTGACATCGCCGAGCAGGTACAGGTCATGCGCTGACGTCTTCGGGATCGCCTTCCGAATCAGAAATCAACCGGATTCTCTGTCATACGAACAGTCGATACTGACTCACTCGGAAACGGATTATGTTGTCACCTGCCCGTGCTCTTCGCACGTCAGAGGGTGTTTCTCCGAACGCCCTGTTTCTCCGAACGCTAGGTGACCAATGACGCAGAACCCGTACTACGGCCAGCAACAACCGGTCGGCCCTCCGCCGGACAACAATCTGGTCTGGGCGATTCTCGTGACAGTGTTCTGCTGCCTCCCGCTCGGCATCGTATCGATCGTCAAATCAAGCCAGGTCAACACTTTGTGGGCGCAAGGTCAGTTCGACGCTGCGCGAAAATCAGCTGACGATGCCAAGAAGTTCGCCTTGTGGTCAGTCGGCGCAGGTGTTGCCGTCGCTGTTCTGTACTTCCTTTTTGTCGTCGTCCTTGCCGGATCGAGTTCCCTGTGACCGCCGACGCCGACCGGCGACACTGATCGACGGCCAAACACCGAACTGCAATGACACCGAATTGTGGTGACACCGAGAACGATGACATATCACGACTCGCCGCACTGAAGGCGCCAGCGGCAGTTGCGTTCACGGCAATTGCGCTGTGCGCCTTCATCTCCTGGAGTGACCCCACCACACCTGGTGGGGTCATTCCCGTTTGTCCGACCAAAGCGCTGTTCAACGTCAATTGTCCCGGTTGCGGTAGCACTCGGATGGTGTACAGCCTCATCCACGGCGATTTCGGTGCAGCGATGCGTTTCAATGCCTTTGGCCTCGTGATGCTGCTTGCACTGGCGTTCACGTACGTCTCGTGGACGACCGCCCGCACCCGTGGAAGACCCGTCATGCTCTGGCATCAGTTGCGCTGGTCACCGGCTGTGATCTTGACACTCGTGTTGATCTGGACGACGGTCCGCATAGCCCCGATCCCGATATTTGCCGGTCTCCGCGTCTAGGCCGGATCTCCTCACACGTCCAAACGGAATACACCTCGCACCTGGCGTACGCCGTTGATCTGCACCTCGACGGCATGTTCGCCGGCGTAGTACTTCCGGGTGCTGATCGGTTTGAAGGAATGCCTCTTCGCGATACGGGCCGGCACCCCGGGTTCCAGCGTTCGTGTTGTCAGTTTGAAGACCTTGGGCGTCGTGGTCCCGTTGGCCTTCACGTGGTGGACGATGTAATCGATCACGACGGTGACGGACTCGCTGCCGTTGTTCGTGACGGCGAAGTCGAAGGTGAGTTCTCCACCCGCATGAACTGTTTCGCGGTCGATGACGAACCCCTCGAGCACGACGTCGGTGGGCGGCGAGAACCCCAAGAGGGACAGAGCATCTGGATCGCCGGCCTTGATCAACGTCCGCAATGCATGTTTGACGATTTTCAGTGTGTTGGAATCCGGTGTCTGCAGCCAACGCTTCGCAGTCGATACTGCGAGCGCAGCGTCAGCACGACTGAGATCGTTGAGATGGTTTGCGACCGAACGTCGTACATATTCCGAATCATCCCGATACAGCTCGTCGAGAATGACGATTGTCGACTCGGGACGCGCCGTCAATTCTTTCACTCGTCTTCCCCAGGGCAAACGAGTACGAGTGCCTTCGGTCGCCAAGCGCCGGACGTGTTCGTCTTCATGGCCGGTCCAGGTGAGTGCGATCGCCAGCGAACGGTCAAGGTTCGTTTCGAGAAATGAGCGAATTGCGAATTCGGCCGTCAGACGCGACGTCAACTCGGCAAGCAGAGCCATTCCCTCGTCGAAATCCGACTCGGAGCCACTTCGTGTCGCCGTGACGGCGACGGCTTCGGTCACCGGCCAGATCATCCAACCGGTGAAGGTCTCTTCTGAAAGCGCACGGCGGATGATCTCGGCGAAGGCCGGAAGATCCTGAGGCAGTTCGGCAGTCATCGCGTCCCGCACAACGCGCGTACGTTCGCCGAGACTCATACCGTCGAATTCGGATGTACTACCCCGAACGAGGGCGAGGCGTGTGTGACCGGAGGCTCGCTCTAGACAGCCTGCCAGATCGGCGACGACGGATTTCCCGAGCAGTTCGTCAGCGGTGGGCATCAGGGGCACACCGTGAGAGCGGAAATCCGATCACCGTCGAGAGTGAAATGGTGATGTAACTGGACGGGGCTTCCGGGAAAATCACCCTCGACCTTCACCGACACGACAACGGCCGAGCCTGGGGTGTTGACCGACTCGATCTTCTGGGTGAAGGTGAACGCCGTCGACACGGCCGACTTCCACGCCACGATTTCTTCGATCCCGACATACGTCCGGCCGTCGTCACGAACCACTGCGTCTTCGGTGAAAACGCCGCGGACGTCGCCGCCGTCGAAATACGCGCGCGCTGCGCCTGGCACCTTCGCTGAGTCGATCATTCGCGAAGAGTACTGCTGGGGTCCGACAGGTTCGGCGAACTCACTGCCCGAGCAGACGCCGCCAACTGAATCTCCATCAACAGCCTGGCCGACGGCTCGGAGAGGTCGGTATCCGTGATCTCCTCGACCCTCTTGATCCGATACCTGAGGGTGTTCGGGTGAATCCGAAGCTGCTCGGATGCACGTCGGACATCGCCCGAATGTGCGAGGTAAACGGAGATGCTTTCGCGCATGTTCGACCCGTTGCGTCTGTCGTAGACGTCCAGGGCGTCGACTCTCGGATCGTGCAGTTGCTCGTCGGCCGCAATGGTGTCCATGATTTCGCCCAGCAGCACCGGTGTGCGCGAGTCCGCGAGGGTGGTCACACGAACATCCCCCGACGTTCCGTCCAAGACCCGATCCACTTCGGCCCGAGCCTGGGCCACCTCCGCAAGCGTCGAAACCGGCGACGAGACCGCGGCCCGTAGCCCCGAAGGCGACACCTTGTCCAAACGCGCGACAACTTCGCGGGTCCACAAGACTGTGGATTTCACGGATTGGGTTCGCGGAAACAGCACATAGATCCGGGTGCCGACGGCACTCACCAGCGATTCACGCTGAAAGGCGCTGGCGTGCAGTCGCAAAGACGACACGAGTTCGCCCGAAGACGGCAGCCCACCGTTTCCGATACTCGCCACTCCGACCACCATCGCCGGTCCGGACATCGGGATGGTCAACGAGGCCGCGAGCGAAGGAACGTCGACACCGCCGCCGCGAACCCCGAGCAACCGCTGAATCTGTATCGCCTCGTTACTCGGCGCGTCTCGGATGCGCGAAATCAGCCGAGCAGCAACGGCCGCGGCACCGCGGAGCACGCTGTCGGCATCGCCGGCAATGGGAACCGGGCCTTCCTGCACCCAGATCGTGCCGAGAAGATCAGAGCTGAAACCGCTCTCCCCCTTGACATTGTCGGATATTCTCCGAATCGGAACCACCAACCGTCGCCTGATCGCAAGGTCGTCGTGAGCGGGCACCTCCACTACGTCGTCGCTTCGCCGCAGGCTCTCGAAGACGCCCCACTCCTGTAGCTTTCTGAGGTATTCGCGAGGTCCTTCGCGGCCGAGGATTGATTGCCGACGTAGCTCGTCCGCAGCATCTCCCGATGCCGAATAGGCCAAGACGTGGGAATGCTCGTCCTCGATGCTGACCATCCCCCGCGTGATTGCGGCGACGTTCTGCGCCAGCTCGAACAAGTCTGTGTCACTCCCGAATACGATGTCGTCCGAATCCTGTCGGGACACCGAATGATCGAGCACGCCCCGGATGGTCGTGAACAATCGATCCCAACGAGCATCCGGATGGACCGCTATCAAGGCGATCCCGGCGCGCTGTGCCGCCGCACGCACCGACGTGTCCGAGGCCTCCTTCGACATGACGGCCCGAGGCGCTGATCCCTTCTGATCGAGGCGGTTCAGCCAGGCCGCCAATTCGGCTGCGCCGATACCGACAGCGAGCCAGAGCTCAGAGGATTCGACGGCCGCGGTTCTGGGGCGCGTGAGGTCCCCGACCTCTGCGAACACCACGGAGTCGACGAAGACGTCATCACCTGACGGCGCGAGGACGAGCTCGACAAAAGCTCCGCCCAGCGCCCGAAGGACCGCGTCGAGCCTGACCCCACGGATAGACACGTACCACCCACTCTCCGGACCGTCGCAACGCCTCAACTTCGAGAATAGTGCATTTTCCTGCGAAAACGGTTCAGCCGATCGGACAAACACGGACACCGATGTTTGGCCGCTCAGCGGATTACTCGCCGACGTCTTTCGACTTGACTGGTTCACGACACAACAACTGCCCACTCCTGAGTCTGCCGAAGGATCGTCATGGACGCCGTTACCAATGTCCCCCACCCAGCCAACGAACCGGTGAACAATTACGCGCCGGGAAGCCCGGAACGATCGCGCCTCCGTACGAAACTGACCGAACTGGCCGAATCGCCGACCGACATCAGGCAGGTCATCGGCGGCATCCACCGAACTGCGGCAGGTAAGCGACAGAACGTAGTTCAACCACACCGTCACAGCTCGGTCATCGGATCGTTTGCGGGCGCAACGCACTCGGATGTTCGTGATGCCATCGACGCCGCTACACTCGCCGCCCCGGCCTGGCGCGACCTCTCGTTCGACGACCGCGCTGCGGTCTTCCTCCGCGCCGCCGATCTACTTTCCGGCCCGTGGCGCGAAACCATCGCCGCCGCAACAATGCTCGGCCAGTCGAAGACCGCATACCAGGCCGAGATCGACGCGCCCTGCGAACTGATCGACTTCTGGCGTTTCAACGTCGCGTTCGCACGTCAGATACTCGCCGACCAACCCGTTTCCGCTCCGGGAGTGTGGAATCGCGTCGAATATCGTCCACTCGAAGGTTTCGTCTACGCGATCACTCCCTTCAATTTCACCGCCATCGCCGGAAATCTCCCCACAGCACCGGCCCTGATGGGCAACACCGTGATCTGGAAGCCGTCACCAACGCAGGCCGTCGCGGCGTACCTGACGATGCAACTACTCGAAGCTGCCGGCCTCCCGCCCGGGGTGATCAATCTTGTTCTCGGCGACGGCCCCTTGGTGTCCGAGGTCGCGCTTGCCGACCCCCGACTGGCGGGTATCCACTTCACCGGATCCACCGCAACGTTCCAGCGTTTGTGGCGTGAGGTCGGAGCCAACATCTCGAACTACCGGACGTATCCGCGTCTCGTCGGCGAAACCGGCGGCAAGGATTTTGTACTCGCACACAGTTCCGCTGACCCGGACGTACTCACGACGGCATTGATTCGCGGGGCCTTCGACTACCAGGGCCAGAAATGTTCGGCCGCATCACGGGCGTTCATCCCGAAGTCGGTGTGGGCCAAGATGGGCGACAGGTTCATCGACACTGTGTCGTCGCTGAAGTACGGAGACGTCACCGACCTGACGAACTTCGGCGGCGCCGTCATCGACCAACGTTCGTTCGACCGAAACGCCGCCGCGATCGTCCGCGCCAAGTCGACCAGCAGCCTCACCATCGCAGCAGGCGGCGACTACGACGACCGTGAAGGATTCTTCATCTCACCGACGGTCCTACTCGGTGACGACCCGAGCGACGAAGCCTTCAGCACCGAGTACTTCGGTCCCATCCTTTCGCTTCACGTCTACGACGACTCCGCACCCAATGCCTACGCCGACATCCTCGCGCGCGTCGACAGCGGATCCGCTTACGCCCTGACCGGCGCCGTGATCGCCACCGACCGTGCGGCCGTCGATCAAGCTCATCATGGCCTGCGGTTCGCCGCCGGAAACTTCTACGTCAACGACAAGCCGACGGGAGCGGTTGTCGGACAACAACCCTTCGGAGGTGCGCGGGCTTCGGGTACCAACGACAAGGCCGGTTCGCCGCAGAATCTGCTCCGTTGGGCGTCGACACGCACCGTCAAGGAAACCTTCGTTCCTCCCACCGATCATCGTTACCCCCACCAAGACGTCGATCCAGCCGAGAGCGAGAACCGTTGATGAGTGCCGTCTCGCTGAGCAACCCACTGCGCCCGGTGCTCCTCGCGGCGGCACGCTCGTCGCGACTGGAGAAGACAGTCTCCGGGATGACCTTGACCCGCAAGCTTGTAGACAGGTTCGTCGCCGGGGACGCGGAACCCGCAGCGATGTCAGCGGTGCGCGACATCCTCACCAGTGGCCGGTTCGTGACGGTCGACTACCTCGGCGAGGACACCACCGATCCGGCTCAGGCAACAGCTACCGTCGATGCCTATCTCTCCCTTCTCCGCTCGTACGCAACGCTTTCCGAGATTGCCGGGACGCAACACTCCCTGGAGGTTTCGCTCAAGCTCTCCGCGTTGGGGCAGTCGCTTCCCGGTGACGGCGAGAAGATCGCCCTGGCGAACGCTCACCGAATCGTCACAGCGGCAGACGAAGTGGGCGCGTGGGTCACCGTCGATGCGGAGGATCACACCACCACCGACTCGACACTGTCCATCGTCGAAGAGTTGCGCCGCGACTTCCCGACGCTCGGCACGGTCCTGCAGGCGTACCTACACCGCACCGAGGCCGACTGCCGGCACTTCTCCGGATCAGGTTCACGAATTCGGCTGTGCAAGGGTGCATACAAGGAACCGGCCGGCGTCGCGTTCCAAAAGGCCGCCGAAGTCGACGCGTCGTACGTGCGTTGCCTGAAGGTCTTGATGGAGGGTGACGGATACCCGATGGTGGCCTCCCACGATCCCACCATGATCGACGCCGCCCTCGGACTCGCCACACTGACCGAGCGGACAGCCGAGGATTTCGAGTTCCAGATGCTCTTCGGCATCCGCGACGGCGAACAACGCAGATTGGTAGCCGAAGGCAATCACCTGCGGGTCTACGTTCCCTACGGCAGCCAGTGGTACGGCTACTTCATGCGTCGCCTCGCGGAAAGACCGGCCAACCTCATGTTCTTCATGCGCTCACTCGCTTCCAACAACTAGACACCGGAAACCGGTGGCAGCGGTGGCAACTCGAGGTTCTCGCGAAAGGTATCGCCGACGTAGTCGGATCCCACGATTCCGCGCTTGCGCAGCTCCGGCAGCAGCCCGTTCGTGACGAAATCGCGTGTACGCGGATCGGCAAGGTCACCGAGCGTGATGACGTCGAGTACGCCCGCGTCGTATCGTTCCTCGATCGCGTCCGCGAGCTGTTCCGGGGTGCCCGCCGCTGCCCAGTGGCCGGTGTCCTTGGACGCGATGATCAACTCACGCAGAGTCTTTCCTTGTGATGCGAGCTTGCCGAAGATCTCGACCCGGCCCCGTCGTCGATTCACCGACGACGGGTCCGGCAACAACGACTCCGGGATCGGCCGATCCAGCGGCAATTCCGAGAAATCCACGTCACCGCCGAACATGTCGGCAAGCCTGGTGCGTCCGGCGTCGAAGTCCGTCGATTCCTCGGCTTCTCTGACCAATCGTTCGACTTCGGCTTCGGTAGCGCCGTACGTTGCGTGGAACGAGCTGAAAATCAGTGGCAGTTCGTCCCCACGCCCCAACTCTGCCGCCCTGGCGCGGATCGTCTTCGTGTAGGTGACCGCGTCCTCGAAGGTTGCGAGAGAAGTGAATACGACCTCGGCGAAGCGAGCACCCAGTTCGATACCTCCGGCAGATTGGCCTGCCTGGAATTGGACCGGACGACGCTGCGGCAGGGATGGAATGTTCAACGGCCCCTGCACGGTGAAGTACTTGCCTCGGTGCTCGATGGGGACCACCCTCGACGGATCTAGCACCGCAGAGCCCTCTCCCCGGATCAAGGCGCCGGGCTTCCAGCTGTCGAAGAGCGCGTTGACCACCTCGAGCGATTCGGCCGCTCGGGCGTACCGCTCCTCCGGACTCGGCAGGTCCAGGTCGCTGTAGTTCTCTTCTCCGAGTGAGGAAGTGACGGCATTCCATGCGGCTCGACCATTGCTGACGTGGTCCAGGGTGCCGAACAACCGTGCCAGGTTGAATGGGTGATGAAACGTCGTCGTGACGGTGGCGATGAGCCCCACATGGGTGGTGACCGCACTCAGCGCGGCAAGGAAGATCAACGGCTCCTGCGCACCGATCGCGCCCTGCGCACCGAAACTCAGCAGGTCGGCGGCAAACAGTCCGTCGATCTTGTTCGCCTCGGCCGTCTTTGCGACGTCGATCGCGGACGCGACCGTCGAAGTCGTCGGATCGATCGCGGCGTCGTAGATACTCACCGCCCCGCTGACACCGGTCACCGTCTTGAGTGGACGCCTACGATCGGCCACCGACCATCCTCCTGGCTTCGCGAAATCTGTTCCGAATTCACAACGCTAGACCGATCCTGGCTCCCGACAAGGTATTCACTCAGCCTGGTTCTATCCCTCCGAACGCCGCTTGGTCACGCCCCGGATTTACGGGCACGATAGGCGGCGACGTGCGCCCTGTTCCCACAGTTCCCGGTGTCGCAGTATCGCTTCGAACGATTGCGCGACAAATCCACGAAGACCGCTTCGCAGTCCGGGGCCTCGCACCATCGCAACCTCGAGAATTCGTCGGTTCGGATCAGATCGAGCACACCCATCGCCGCTTCTGCGGCCATCCGGTCCACCAGTGGCGAATCGTCAGCGGTGACGTGCAGATGCCAGCCGAGGTCGTCGTGCCTGGTGAGCCGCGGCCTCGCGCCCGATTCGAGTAGCAGTGTGTTCACCACCTCGACGGCGTCGTCCACTCCCGCGGCTTCCCAGAACTTTCGCAGTCGTGGACGCAGCGCACGAACCGCCGTCAATTCCTCCGGTGTGCCGTCCCGCCTGCCGGTCCAATGATCCGCGTCGAGAAACCGTGTCAGCTCCTCTTGATCCGGAAGCAGTTCAGCCCCGCCGCGGGCCGTGTTGACCAACGACGCGGCGAAGACGAGCGCCGATTCCGTGTCACCAGCAAAATGCACTTTGACTCCTGAGCTCTATCAACCTAATGTCAGCATCGTAATCGCTTTTACTCCTGACGGGTGACGACGTGAACTCTCGCAACGGCTTGATCTTCGCTCTGCTGTCCGCGGCAACGTTCGGCGTATCGGGCCCGTTCGCGAAATCTCTCATCGAATCAGGGTGGTCCCCCGGCGGCGCAGTGTTCGCGCGCGTTGCCGGCGGCGCACTGGTGATGATGGTGATCGCCGTAGCCACCCAATGGCCTCGCCTACGACAGGTGAGCACCCACACGCGAACGTTACTGCTGTACGGGGTGTTCGCGATCTCGGGCGTTCAACTGTGCTTCTTCAATGCCGTGCAACATCTTTCGGTCGGCGTCGCATTGCTTCTCGAGTACCTTGCACCGATCATCGTCATCGGGTGGGTGTGGATAACCAAGGGCGCGCGTCCGAGCGTGCAGACGCTTCTCGGTGCGGCGGTGGCCTTGATCGGCGCCGCCGTGGTGATCGACGTCTTCGGATCGGCGGAGATCAGTGCCGTCGGAGTCGCCTGGGGACTGGCCGCCGCGGCATGCCTTGCAGTCTATTTCGTCATTTCCGAACGTGCGGACGGTGATCTCCATCCAGTTGTGCTCGCGGCATCGGGGCTCACGGTCAGTGCAGTGGTCATCGGCGCGCTCGGACTCGTAGGCGTCCTCCCCCTCCAGTTCTCGGCCTCGAACGCAGTCGTGGCAGACCATTCGGTGAACGTGTGGCTGCCGGTGGTGGTCCTGGTCCTGGTCAGCACTGTCATTGCCTATCTCACCGGCATCGCCGCGATCACGCTGCTGGGGCCGACAATCGGGTCTCTGGTAGCGCTGACCGAAGTGCTGTGCGCGGTCGTCGCCGCGTGGATCCTGGTCGGGGAATCCGTCACCGCACTCCAAGCTGTAGGTGGCGCAGCAATCATCGCGGGGTTGGTCCTCGCGCGCCTCGGTCAGGTTGCACCGAAACAGATACCGGCCGACCCGATGACAAATGTCATGGCAGAAGAATGACGGACGGACGAGGGATCACGACCTCGAAGCGAGCAGATTCTATGTATGACCTCAACACAGGCACGGCATTCACCACAGGCACTGCATACACGCACTGAAGGATCGGCACACGACGCCGTCCGGTTGACCGGACTTCGCAAGAGTTTCGGAACCGTCGACGCCGTCAAAGGTATCGACCTGAGCATCCGCCCCGGCGAGATCGTCGCGTTCCTCGGCCCGAACGGCGCAGGCAAGACGACAACCATCGACATGATCCTCGGCCTGTCCCGGCCGACGTCAGGCGAGGTGAGCGTCTTCGGAATGTCACCTCGATCGGCGATTGCCCGCGGACTCGTCTCGGCAGTCATGCAGACCGGCGGACTACTGAAAGAGCTGACGGTTGCCGAGACTGTGCAGCTGACCGCCAGCCTGTACTCCCAATCCCGTCCGGTCGACGAAGTGCTGGGGAGAGCCGGAATCCTCGACATCTCCGATCGCCTGGTCAGCAAATGCTCAGGCGGACAACAACAGCGGTTGCGATTTGCGATGGCGTTGCTGTCGAACCCGCAATTGCTCATTCTCGACGAGCCCACCACCGGCATGGACGTCGAAGGGCGTCGGGACTTTTGGTCCGCCATCCGCGCCGACGCAGATCACGGTCGCACTGTGCTTTTTGCGACGCACTACCTCGAAGAGGCCGATGTCTACGCCGACCGCATCATCCTGGTCAGGCAAGGCACCGTGGTCGCAGACGGGACCACCGCCGAGGTCAAGGCGATGGCGTCCGGACGCACCCTGCGCGCGACTGTTCCAGGCATCACCGACGAACTCCTGCGAGCCATACCGAACTCCGACGCCGTCGAGGTGCGCGGTGAGTCACTGCTCGTGCACTCGGGTGACACCGATGCCGTTGCACGGTTCCTGTTGACCAATACCCAGGCTCGCGATCTCGAAATCGTCTCGCGTGGCCTCGAAGACGCATTCATCGCACTCACGTCGAACAACTCCGAAGGACAGAAGTGATGACCACTGCAACCGAAGCGAATACCTACGGAGCCGAGCGAACCGTCGTACCTCTCGGCGGATTCAACACGACGCTACTGCGACTGGAATTTCGTCGCCTGACTCGCAACCGGCGCACGATGATCTTCACGCTCGTCATGCCGGTTGTCTTCTTCCTCGTCTTCGGTCTCGGTCAAGGCGACGACGACCACGGGATCGGGCACGGCAATGTCGCCGCGTACATCATGATCAGCATGGCCCTGTACGGCGCGATGCTGGCCACCACCAGCGGCGGCGCGATGGTCTCGATCGAACGAGCGTCCGGGTGGAGCCGACAACTTCGGCTGACTCCCCTGACCCCGGTCGCCTACATCGCCGTCAAACTGATCATGGCGATGCTGCTCGGTCTCGTCTCGATTCTCGTGGTCTACGTCGTCGGCGCGTTCACCTCAGCGCAGATGGACGGATCACTCTGGTTCACAACGGCATTGATCGCCTGGCTGGGATCGTCGATCTTCGCGGCCTTCGGCCTGTTCATGGGGTACCTACTCCCCAGTGAGAACGTCATGCAGTTGCTCGGACCGGGACTGGCTCTGCTCGCATTCGGCGGCGGACTCTTCGTACCACTCACCGACGGTTCCGTATGGGCGACCATCGCACAGTTCACCCCGATGTTCGGCATCAACGCCCTCGCCCACGCACCGTTGACGGGCAATAGCATTCACTGGACCTGGATCGTCAATATCCTGGTGTGGTTCGCCATCTTCGCCGGCGGAGCGATCTGGCGGTTCCAACGAGATACGGAGCGTGTGTAGTTGTCGCAAACGACTGACCGAGAAGATTCCGTCGCGCTCCCGCGGCGGAGTCGTTTCGGCGTTCTCTTCGCGGCGGTCTGGATGGTATTTCTCGGCGGGCCGCTGATCGAGGGATGGAATCTACGCGACGAACTGCGCGGCTGGACAGGGATTCTCGCGACGATCGCCTTCAGTGCCCTCTACCTCCACACCTTCGCCACAACGCAGCAGCGGCGTCGAATGACGATGACTCGGCCGACGATTCGCGAAGCTGCACTGGCTCTGTCCGCCTTGACCGCGTTGGCCGCTGTGATGATCGTGAGCGTCGGGCCGACAGGTTTGGCAGCAGCACCGTACCTCGCGGTGACAGCGGTGACACTGTTGCCGACCGTCGCCGGCGGCATTCTCGCCTTGGTGTTCGCGGCCTCCGTGGAGATAGTCAGCCTCTCGTCCGGATGGGGGAACTACTCCGGACTCTCACTCGGAGTCTGCGCGGCCGCGTTCGCGACCTGGGGAATCATGTCCCTGATCAGCCGCAACTTCGCCATACTCCATGAACGCGAAGAGCAGGAGCAGCGGGCAATCATGGAGGAGCGAACGAGGATGGCGCGCGATCTGCACGACATCCTCGGGCACTCGCTGACCGTCATCACGATCAAAGCCGAACTGGCCAATCGCCTACTCGATGTCGATATCGAACGTGCGCGCAACGAACTCGACGACCTCGAAAGACTTTCTCGTGACGCGTTGGCAGACGTGCGCTCGGCCGTCGAAGGATTTCGTGGGATTTCGCTACCCGTCGAGATAGCCCGAGCGCGAGAGGCTTTGCGTGCGGCAGGTATCGAAGACGACGTGCCGAGCAGCACCGACATGGTTCCCACGCGTCTTCGGGAACTCTTTGCATGGACGATCCGTGAGGGCGTCACCAACGTCGTTCGACACAGCGGTGCGACCCACTGCCGGATCACGGTCGACGAGAATAGTGCGTCGGTCGTCGACGACGGACGAGGGGCCGAGTCGACGTCTTCCGGAAACGGTCTGATCGGATTGCGCGAGCGCGCCGGAGCGTCGGGCGCACGAGTGATCATCACTCATCCCCAGCCGCAGGGGTTTGCACTTCAGGTAGTCGAACAGGAGACAGAGTGAACAGCCAGGGCGATCGAGCAACCATACGGCTGCTCTTGGCGGACGATCAGGCGCTCGTGCGAGGAGCTTTGGCCGCGCTGCTCGATCTGGAATCCGACCTGTCCGTGGTGGCCGAGGTCGGTCGCGGCGACGAGGTGGTGTCCGCCGTTCTCGAACACCGCCCGGACGTCG
This sequence comes from Rhodococcus sp. SB1D, assembly GCF_048573875.1. Taxonomy (NCBI): domain Bacteria; kingdom Bacillati; phylum Actinomycetota; class Actinomycetes; order Mycobacteriales; family Nocardiaceae; genus Rhodococcus; species Rhodococcus sp. SB1D. The sequence continues at coordinate 3,849 of NZ_JBMAIQ010000007.1, read as the reverse complement.
CGCTTCTGGACGTCGAGATGCCCGGCATGGACGGAATCGCCGCGACGGCGGCCCTTCGCGAGGCAGCACCCGACACCCGGGTTCTGATCGTCACCACGTTCGGCCGTCCCGGATTTCTTCGTAAAGCCCTGCACGCCGGGGCCGGCGGGTTCGTCGTCAAGGACACCCCCGCCAGGCAGCTTGCCGACGCGGTCAGGCGTGTCCACGCCGGACTGCGCGTCGTCGATCCCACCCTTGCGGCCGACAGCCTCGTCAGCGGCGAGTCGCCCCTGACGGAGCGTGAGACCCAAGTACTGCGCGCCGCTCACGACGGCGCACCCGTGGCAGCCATCGCAGGGGCGCTCTTCCTGTCTGCCGGGACAGTTCGAAATCATCTGTCATCCGCGATGGGTAAGACGGGTGCGTCGACGCGCGCGGAAGCCGTCAGAATCGCCGAGTCGAACGGCTGGCTCTGATCCGCGCGTCTGGAATAGCCTTCCCCGGCAAATAGTTCGCCGTTCGATTCGTGATGGCGATTTGTCCAGATCACTCAAAGTAGGGACCTTCTACCCTAGGGATTTTCCCTGCAAACGACCGCTTCGCGAGAATCCGAAACAGCTAATCGTTCGATACCTGGCTATGATGCAGTTAATTGAATCGACGGAGCCTGTGCGTAGCGGGGGAAGGGACGTCTCATGTCGAACCAGTTCAACGATCGCTTGAACTCGCTGTTCGAGACTGCCGACTTTCACGTCACCAACGCGATGGTCGTTCGCGGCATGACCGAGTTCGGCTGCCGTATCTCCACGCCGTACCTGTCGCAACTGCGCACCGGCGTCCGAACCAATCCGTCACCCGAAGTGGTTGCCGCCCTCGCCCACTTCTTCAACGTCCATCCGGACTACTTCTACGCCCCGTCCGATCACACTCCGCCCGCGATCTCAGGTGGCGAGGCAGACCTCTCCCTCCTCGAACAGCTGCACAACGTGCGCCTGCGGAACCTCACCTCCCGTGTCGTCGACCTCTCACCGTCTTCACAGGATCTGCTTGTCGAAATGGCGGAGAATCTACGTTCCTCCGAAAATCTTCCGCGTGTACCACCGGACTCGAATTCCTACATGTCACGCGCATAGCGCCCTTCGCCGACTCTCCTTGACTGCTCAGGGAGGGTTGGCCTTATGCTGGTCGATGCAGCTGGTTCGCCCGGCACGGTCATGAGGAGCCCCGAAGACCGGTCCCGGCGTCGAAGCTCCGTCAGCGCAAGCTGTCGGGGTGAGAGGGAACCCGGTGAAAATCCGGGACTGTCCCGCAGCGGTAAGCAGGAACGACCGCCGTTCATGTGCACTGGGCATCCGCCTGGGAAGCGACGGCCAGTAGGTTCGATCCAACTCGATCGAGTGCCCGCGAGTCCGAAGACCTGCCGACTGTGTCGGGCACGCCGTGCCCGACGGTCCACCGCCTCGTGGAATGGGCGTGTAGATCTCCATCGGACCTCGTGTGCGGTGCGGGCAGTGCTGCCCGCTGAAACTCGGGGTCTCGTGAGGTGTACCCGTCTGCCGGCAGTGGCCATCAGTGCATTGGCAATCTGGAGAAACTCCGTGACAACAACATTCACTTCGACCGTGCTGGGCTCACCGCGCATCGGTCCTCATCGAGAACTCAAGCGGGCAACCGAAAGCTACTGGGCAGGGCGCATCGACGCCGACGCCCTGCAGGCTGTCGCCCGTGACCTCCGTCGGCAGGGCTTGGCCGACCTCCGTGACCTGGGCCTCGACTCCGTCCCGGTCAATACCTTCTCCTTCTACGACCAGATGCTCGACACCGCAGTTCTTCTCGGCGCGCTGCCCGACCGCGTCGCGTCGGTCGCCGATCCGTTGGACCGCTACTTTGCCGCTGCCCGTGGGACGGACACCATCGCGCCGCTCGAAATGACGAAGTGGTTCGACACCAACTACCACTACCTGGTGCCGGAGATCTCGCCGTCCACCACGTTCGCACTCGACCCGTCCAAGGTCTTGTCCGAACTGGCAGAAGCACTTTCCGACGGCATTGCAGCCCGCCCGGTCGTCATCGGACCGGTCACCTTCCTGCTGCTCTCGAAGGCTGTCGGCACTGACGAGCCGCTGCTCTCGCGACTCGACGAACTACTCCCCCTCTACGCGGATCTACTCGGTCGGTTCGCGAAGGCCGGTGCGAGCTGGGTTCAGCTCGACGAACCGGCCCTCGTGGGCGATCGCACCGATGAGGAAATCGAAGCGGCACGCGCTGCGTACGAACAGCTTTCAGCGCTGTCCGAGCGGCCGTCGATCCTGTTGGCGTCGTACTTCGGTTCGCTGCGTGACGCGTTGCCCGCGCTTGCGTCCACCGGCGTCGAAGGATTTGCCGTCGACCTGGTGGCCGGTCAGGATTCGATCGGCTCCGTACCTGAACTCGCCCGCAAACTAATCGTCGCCGGAGTGGTCGACGGACGAAACATCTGGCGGTCGGATCTGGATTCGGCACTGAGCACGTTGGGTGCTCTGTTGGGCAGCGTGGATACTCTTGCCGTCTCCACATCGTGCTCCCTGCTGCATGTTCCGTACACTCTCGACGCAGAGGCCGATGTCGACAAGGCCCTGCGCTCGTGGCTCGCGTTCGGCACCGAGAAGGTCAAGGAAGTAGTAACTCTCGCAACCGCTCTCACACAGGGCCGAGAGTCGGTGGAGGACGAGTTCGCTCTGGCACGAGCGGCCGCGTCGACCCGCAAGGACGATCGCAGACTCAATGATGCGAGTGTTCGGGGACGCCTGGCCGCCGTGCTGAACTCGGCGACCGGTCGCGCGCCCGCCGCCGAACGTCGCGCTGCCCAGGACGAACTGCTTTCTCTGCCGCCGCTGCCCACGACGACTATCGGTTCGTACCCGCAAACCTCGAAGATCCGCATCGCTCGCGCAGCACTGCGCAAGGGCGAGATCGACGAAGCCGAGTACGTCAACCGTATGCGCGCCGAAGTTGCCGAAGTTGTTGCGCTCCAGGAAAAGCTGGACCTGGACGTTCTTGTTCACGGTGAGCCGGAACGCAACGACATGGTCCAGTACTTCGCGGAGCAGTTGGACGGATTCTTCGCCACCGCCAACGGTTGGGTCCAGTCGTACGGCACCCGCTGCGTGCGTCCGCCGATTCTGTACGGCGACGTCTCCCGCCCGAAACAGATGACCGTCGACTGGATCACGTACGCGCAGTCCCTGACCGACAAGCCGGTCAAGGGCATGCTCACCGGACCCGTCACCATTCTGGCCTGGTCGTTCGTCCGCGACGACCAACCCCTCGCCGACTCGGCAAATCAAGTCGCACTGGCCATTCGAGACGAGACCGTCGACCTGCAGGCCGCCGGAATCGGAATCATCCAGGTTGACGAACCGGCTCTACGAGAACTACTCCCACTGCGTGCCGAGGATCAGCGCGCCTACCTGGACTGGTCGGTCGGCGCCTTCCGGTTGGCTACCTCGGGCGTCGCGGATTCCACCGCGATCCACACGCACCTGTGCTACTCCGAGTTCGGAGCGGTGATCGGCGCCATCGCCGGCCTCGACGCGGACGTCACGTCCATCGAGGCGGCGCGCTCACACATGGAGGTCCTCGACGATCTCAGTTCGGTCGGGTTCGACCTCGGCGTCGGCCCGGGTGTCTACGACATCCACTCGCCGCGGGTGCCGAGCGTCGACGAGATTGCCGAATCCCTGCGTGAGGCACTCAAAGCTGTTCCTGTCGAGCGGTTGTGGGTCAACCCGGACTGCGGTTTGAAGACCCGCGGTTCCGTCGAGGTCGAGGCGTCACTGCGTAACCTCGTCGAAGCCGCGAAGTTGGTACGAGCGGAGCTATAGGGGCAAA